>JAFQZQ010000026.1 GCA_017405845.1 Mogibacterium sp.
CAGAAGCAGTCCTGCCCAATACGGAAGTCCGGTCACTGTCTGAAGCAGAGTAGCGCCGCCAATGAACTGAGCTATCATTTGAGTTATGAAGAATATGACCATTGCCACGCCGCATATGATAACGACAGCTGACGAATTATAACGTGCACGCAGATAGTCATTGATAGTTACTGAATTGGTTCTGCGCGATATCATAGCAAACTTTTTGCCGAGCACTCCAAGCGTCAGGAAGGTTGCTCCGATTTGAACTCCGGCGACCCACGACCACGACATGCCGAAGCTTGATGCAAGTCCGGGTCCACCAAGGAACGAGCTGGCGCTTGTGTAAGTAGCTACAAGAGTCATAGCCAACACTACTCCGCCCATGCTGCGGGATCCTGCAAAATAGTTTGAAAGAAAACCCTGTTCTGCATTTTCTTTTGCAGATTTTCTGCTTGCTCTGATACCGAGCCAAAGGTTGATCAGAAGATAAAAGATAAGGATGATCAATACTGCGATTTTTTTGCTAAGCATTCAGATCGCCCCCTTCCTCTGTATCTTCGAGATCGAAATTAACGAATACTTTTTTCAGAAGGTAGACTACTCCGATAACAGCGATGATAAACATTCCCGGTGTACTGATGAGCCACCATACCGGCAGACCAAATAATCTCGCACCCGTTCCTGACAAGCCATAAGCAAAGCCTACATTCCATACGAAGCAGATTGCGAACAGTATCAGTGTGGCTTTCGCCTCTTTTCTAATCTGTTTTTCTTTCTGCTCTCTGTTCATTTGCATTTTCATTTGAAATGCTCTCCTTTCTTAATATTGGCACAACTCCTGAAAAAGAAAACACCACTCGAAAACGGGTGGTGTGGTTATCATTATCGGGTTGTGCCCGGTATAGTTTCCATATGGAATACCATCCGTCACAAAGTAATGTAGCACAAAATACACATAAATACAAAACAAATTAAAACCCGGAATACCGTTAAGCCTTTAATTGACGCCCTATCAGTATTGATAAGGTGGGTACTTCCTGAGCCTGGCTTCTGTAGTCCACTCTGAGGAGGCTTTACATAATGCGTCCGCATCGGAATCCCTTTAAGTATGTGTAGGTTCAATTATGAAGACTTTCACGCATATCCCAGGAATTCTGTTTTTTATTTAATTATATATTATTCGAGGTCGAGATCACAGTTGAAGTAGACCTTCTGTACGTCATCGTTATCTTCGAGTGACGTGATAAGCTTTGTAAGAGACTTAATAGCGCTCTCATCTGTGACGTTTGCTTCCATCGAAGGAATCTGTTCTATTTCAGCTTCGAAGATATCATAGCCTGCTTCCTTAATAGCCTGATGCACATCGTTGAATGCAGCAGGATCTGTCATGATCTGGAAGTTGTCCTCATTTACGATCATGTCGTCTGCGCCGGAATCAAGTGCTACCATCATGACTTCATCCTCATCGAGGTCTTCTGAGTCAACGATTACAACACCCTTGCGGCTGAACATATATGATACGCATCCCGGTGTTCCGAGGTTTCCGCCGTTCTTATCAAAGACAGATCTTACGAAAGAAGCTGTTCTGTTCTTGTTATCTGTCAGAGCTTCTACGATGATAGCTACTCCGCTTGGACCGTATCCCTCAAACTGCAGCTCTTCGTACTGCTCGCCGCCGAGTTCTCCAGTACCCTTCTTGATAGCTCTGTTGATATTATCATTAGGCATTCCGATAGCTTTAGCCTTATCGATCGCCACTCTGAGGGAAGGATTAAAATCCGGATCTCCTCCTGCCTTTGCTGCAACGATGATCTGTCTGGAATACTTTGTGAACATTGCAGAACGCTTTGAGTCCTGTGCCGATTTTCTGTTTGCTATTGTCCCGTGTCTACCCATGGGTAGTCGCCTCCTTAATTCTTGAATTTTCTTTCTTAGTTATTATTATACGCTCAGGCCTTATTATCTTCAAGATTCTTGAACGCAGTCGACATCATCAGCTTTATACGGTTTAGCTGGTTTACTGTCGAAGCACCCGGATCATAGTCGATAGCGACAATATTCGCCTTCTCATCGTATTGTCTGAGAGCCTTAAGCATGCCCTTTCCGGCTACATGGTTAGGCAGGCAGGCAAACGGCTGCAGACAAAGGATGTTCTTTACCCCGCTGTCAATGAGATCTACCATTTCGCCTGTAAGAAGCCATCCCTCTCCGCACTGGTTACCGATTGAGATGAACCTCTCGGCGTTTTTGGCTGTTTCCTCTATGCGGCAGTCCGGCTCGAAGCGCTTGCTCTTTCTGCATGCTTCTCTTGAATACTTTCTGTAGGATTCAATGAAGCTGAGCAAAGCTTTGTTTATCGCCATGTCTTTCCATGTTCCGGAAAGATTGTTGTAATTGAATACTTTGTTGATGAATCCATATTCAAAGAAGTCGATGAACGACGGCACAACAGCCTCTCCGCCCTCTTCTTCAATGGTCTCAACAAGATTGTTGTTTGCATTCGGATGATACTTTACAAGTATTTCACCGACTATTCCGACTTTAGGCTTGACCATGTCCTCATGGATAGGAATGCTGTCAAAGTCCTTTACTATGAGCTGCAGGTTCTTCTTGAACGTCTTCTTGTTAAGATCCATGCAGTTCTTTACGATTTTGTCAAACCATGAATTCATGACGGCTTCAGCCGTTCCCTTCTCGATCTCGTATGGCCTGATTCTGTATACGCACTTCATCATAAGATCTCCGTAGAGAGCACCGTATACGAGCGAGAGCGCGAGCCTTGGAGTTATAGAGAAACCAGGGTTGCGTTCGAGTCCGACCATGTTGAAAGATATTACAGGAATCTGCTCCATTCCAAGATCTCTCAGTGCCTTTCTGAGGAGCGCAACATAGTTGCTGGCTCTGCATCCTCCGCCGGTCTGCGACATGAACACTCCGGTCTTGCTTAGATCGTACTCACCGGATTTCAGAGCATAGATGATCTGCCCGAGAGTTACGATTGTCGGATAGCATGCGTCGTTGTTAACGTACCTGAGGCCTTCCTCTTCGGACTCCTTAGTTACTGCAGGTAACAGTACTGCATTGTAACCGGCTGCCCTCAGCACAGGCTCAAAGTACTGGAAGTGCATAGGCGACATCTGCGGTACCAGCAGCGTGTATCCGTCGTTACGCATCTCTTTTGTGAAAAGCTTGCGCTTATAAGGATTGTTCACTTTGCTGGCTTTTGTGCCAAGCTTCTGACGCTCGTCAAGTGCAGCCTTGAGAGATCTGATTCTTATCCTTGCTGCTCCGAGATTTGCGCCTTCGTCTATCTTAAGCACAGTGTAGAGTTTATTGTTCTGCTGAAGCAGTTCATCAACTTCGTCTGTAGTGACTGCGTCAAGTCCGCATCCGAAGGAATTGAGCTGAATGACTTCAATGTCGTCATTCTGACCTGCAAAAATAGCCGCCTTATATAACCTTGAATGATACACCCACTGGTCAAGTATACGGACCGGTCTTGCAGCCCTGATCTTCGAGCTAACAGAGTCTTCCGACAGTACTACCATGTCTTGCTGTGTTATAAGCTCGTCGATACCGTGATTGATTTCAGGGTCGATATGATATGGCCTTCCGGAAAGAATAATGCCTTTCTTGCCGTGCTCCCTCATATATTCTATTGCTTCAGCGCCGGCTTCAGCCACCCTTCTCTTGTAAGCTTTCTGAGCTGTACGGCCTGCATAAAGCGCATGTTCGATTTCAAGAATATCGGTATTTATGCCGTAAAGCGAGTATTCGCGCTTGTCCTCACCAAGGCCGTAGCTCTTTACTATGTTTTCGGTAGCTTCAGTATCAACGCTGCGGCTTCCCGAGAAGAAACCGGTCATCTGGCGAATGAATCTCTGGTCGTCATCGTAAGGCACAAATGGATGGTAAAACTCCACGCCGTTATCGAAGAAGTAATCGGCCATGTTCTTATCGATTACTTCAGGATACGTAGCAACTACCGGACAGTTATAATGATTTGGCGCTGTTTTATCCTCTACCGCTTCGTAATTAATTGAAGGATAGAATATGCGTTTCACTCCGCTCTCTACAAGCCACTTGATGTGCCCATGTACCACCTTTGCAGGATAACATGCTGTATCCGAAGATATGGTATCCATGCCGCTCTGATACATTTCCTTGTTTGTTGGAGGGCTCAGTATTACTCTGAAGCCAAGCTTTGTGAAAAATGCATGCCAGAACGGATAGTTCTCATACATATTGAGTACTCTCGGTATGCCGATAACGCCTCTTTTGGCATCTTCCTCTGCAAGCACAGGTCTGTCAAAAAGAAGCTTGCTCTTTATCTTGTAGAGGTTCGGGAGTTTAGATTTTTTATTTGTACCACCGGCACCCTTCTCACAGCGGTTTCCGGTTATATATCTGCCACCATCAGCGAACTTGGATATCGTGAGCAGGCAATTGTTGCCGCAGCCTCCGCACCTTGCGTTCGTTGTTGTGACGCTGAAGCTGTCCACCTCTTCGAGAGGAAGTACGCCTGAGCGCTCACCTTCAACATATTCATCGCTGGCGATGATGGCACATCCGTAAGCGCCCATGAGTCCGGAGATATCAGGTCTTACAACATCTTTTTCGAGTATCAGCTCAAGGCTTCTGAGTACAGCCTCATTGAGGAATGTTCCGCCCTGTACAACTACGTGATCGCCGGTATCGGAATTATTCCTCAGCTTGATTACCTTATAAAGCGCGTTCTTGATGACGGAATACGAAAGTCCTGCAGAAATATCAGCTATAGAAGATCCTTCTTTCTGCGCCTGCTTAACCTTTGAATTCATAAACACGGTGCATCTCGTTCCAAGGTCTACAGGCTTACGGCTCTTAAGCGCTTCGGCTGCGAATTCCGGTACGCTCAGGCTTACCGATTTTGCATAGGTTTCAATAAACGAACCGCAGCCGGACGAACACGCTTCATTCAGCATGATGCTGCTGATTGCTCCGTCATGGATCTGCATGCACTTCATGTCCTGTCCGCCAATATCGAGAATGAAACTCACTTCAGGAAGGAACTGCCTTGCAGCCTTGTAGTGAGCCATTGTCTCTATCTCTCCGGCGTCAATCTTATATGCAGCCTGGATCAGGCCCTCACCATATCCGGTAACTACTGATCTGCCTATAAAGGCATTTTCAGGCAGAGATGTATAGATCTCCTTCAGTACCTGCTTAACTACCGCGAGAGGATCACCCTCGTTGTTGCTGTAGTGCTCGTATAAGAGTTCTTTGTCTTTGTTGATAAGAGCTGCCTTAGTAGTTGTTGAACCGGCATCAATACCGAGGAATACAGCTCCCTCGGCCTTTGATAAATCGCCTCTCGTTATTGTGTCTCTCGCATGACGCTGTCTGAATTCTGAAAGCTCTTCTTCGTTTTCGAAGAGTGGTCTCAGATACTTTGTATCCGAAATCTCATCAGGCGAAGCATTCTCGAGCTTTGAAATCAGAGAATCAAGTTCAACAGGCTCTTCATTTTCGGAAAGATAAGCCGCACCAAGAGCTACAAAGAACTTTGCGTTATCCGGGAATACTACGTCTTCATCCCTGAGGTTGAGCGTTTCTATGAACCGTTTCCTGAGTTCTGAAAGATACTCAAGAGGTCCACCGAGGAACGCTACTTTTCCCTTGATAGGATGACCGCATGCCAGACCTGATATCATTTGATTGACTACAGCCTGGAAAATAGATGCTGCTATATCTGCAGTCTTTGCACCGTCATTGATTAGAGGCTGAATGTCTGTCTTTGCAAATACTCCGCATCTTGATGCAATCGGATAAATGATAGTGTGCTCTTTTGCAGCCTCATTTAAACCTGATGCATCAGTATTAAGAAGCACGGCCATCTGGTCAATGAAAGCACCTGTGCCGCCTGCGCAGGTGCCGTTCATTCTCTGTTCGACAGTTGAACCATAGAATGTTATCTTTGCATCTTCACCGCCAAGTTCAATCGCTACATCTGTTTCAGGAATGATCTCTTCGACAGCCTTGCTGCAGGCAATTACTTCCTGCTCAAATCTGATGCCAAAAAGATCTGCAAGCGAAAGACCGCCGGATCCTGTAATTACAGGCCTGACGGAAATATTGCCTTTGAAATCGCGGAGCTCCCTTATCAGCTCGCCTGCCTTCTCAAAGACATTCGACATATGTCTCTCATACTTCGAATAAACTATGTTATTTCCTTCATCCAGAAGTACGAGTTTGACGGTTGTAGACCCTACATCAATTCCTAGTCTTACCATTTTCCCCTTCTTTTTTAATAATACTGTGGGCAGACCGTAAGCCGGGTTCTGTATTTGACGATCATCCATCTAGGACTGCAGTTGCCTGCAGCCTCATGCGACATACCTTAGGGCGGGTACGGGCCGCACCACTTGTTGCCCATTTTGTCTTGCTCCGGATGGGGTTTACACGGCAGCTGTGTCTCCACAGCCCCGGTGAGCTCTTACCTCACCATTTCAACCTTGCCACGGCATTACCCGTTTCGGCGGAATGTTTCTGTTGCACTTTCCCTACAGTTGCCTGCGGCGGACGTTATCCGTCATCCATGCCCTGCGGAGCCCGGACTTTCCTCATGCAATAGCACGCGATCGTCTGGTCTGCCCAAAATACTGCTATATTATAATCAAGTTTAAAAAGATTTCAACGCGTTAACTGCTTTTTCTTCAAGTTTTATCAGGAAGTCCTGATCTTCTCTTATCTTTTTTATTAGTACCTTATGGTCTTCTCCGGACTGACTGAGGTTTTCTGCCTGCTCCTCAAGACTGCTGATTTTCCAGCGTATTCTCTTAAGGGCAAGTTCCGGATCGGCTTCCGCTAATTCTTCAGGATACTTCCACCTGATGTCATCCTCAGGATAAGGAGCCTCTCTGTGCGAATCTGATGAAGGCACGGCTGTTATTATCTCACAAGCAAATTTTCCCTCTTCTGCAAGCAGCTCACTTTCTATATTCCATCCGTGAGTGTACAGATAATACCTCAGGGTGCCTGAATGCTTTCTCGGCTGGAGAACGATCCTGCTGAAGCTTTTGCTCTTTGCCTCGTCGTCTGCAAGTATACTTTTAATCGTATGACCTCCGAGCCCTGCGATTATCAGTTCATCAACTTCTCCGGAACCGATAGTCTGAAGTCCGTCGCCTATGCGGAAATCAGTTTCACTTACTTTTTCTTCAAGATGGCAGATAGCAAAAGTCTCTTTTGCCTTCGAAAGAGATCCTTCGCTGATATCCGACATAATCACGTGCGGAGATTTACCCTGCTTCATTAAAATCATAGGGACGTATCCGTGATCCGTCCCTATGTCTGCGACACTGTCGCCTTCTTTTATAACATCTGCTAAAGCGTATATACGTTTACTTAATCGCATTACTCCAGGTAATCACGCAGCTTTTTACTGCGGCTCGGGTGTCTGAGTTTGCGGAGAGCCTTGGCTTCGATCTGACGAATTCTCTCACGGGTAACATTGAATTCTCTTCCAACTTCTTCAAGAGTACGCGGACGTCCGTCGTCGAGCCCGAATCTGAGGATAAGTACCTTCTTTTCTCTCTCGCTCAAAGTATCAAGCACCTCGCGGAGCTGCTTCTGAAGCATCGAATATGCTGCAGCATCTACAGGTGATGGAATGTCTTCATCAGGTATGAAATCTCCGAGATGGCTGTCTTCCTCTTCGCCGATAGGTGTCTCGAGCGATACAGGATCCTGGCTGATCTTTTTGATTTCTCTGACCTTTTCTACGCTGATGCCCATCTCTTTAGCGATTTCTTCGCTGGTCGGTTCGCGTCCATACTCCTGCAGGAGCTGTCTTGATATCCTGATCAGCTTGTTGATAGTCTCAACCATGTGTACCGGAATACGGATGGTGCGGGCCTGATCTGCGATCGATCTTGTAATAGCCTGTCTGATCCACCATGTAGCATAAGTCGAGAACTTATAACCCTTGGTGTAATCGAACTTTTCAACAGCCTTGATCAGTCCGAGGTTGCCCTCCTGGATAAGGTCAAGGAAAGAAAGTCCTCTGTTGAGGTATCTGCGGGCAATGCTGACTACGAGTCTGAGGTTGGATTCGCAAAGCTTTTTCTTCGCTTCTTCGTCTCCCTGCTCAATTCTGATAGCAAGGTCGCGCTCTTCATCAGCAGTGAGCAGAGGCACTTTACCGATCTCTTTGAAGTACATCCTGACAGGGTCATCTGTCGGAATGTTCTTTGCGGAGTCGCTTACTTCGATTTCTCCGGATGACTTGATGATGACACCGCTCTTCTTTTCGTCCTCCTCGTCATTAAGAAGGTCATCTTCTTCAAGCTCAAGCTCAAGGATCTCATCATCGTCAACATCATCGTCCTCGAGTTCGCTTGCATTCGGCTCTCTTGTTTCGATGATGCTTACATTTTTGCTCTCAACGATGTCGTATATCTCTTCAAGAGCGTCTTTGTCAAAGTTTGCATCGGCAATCATTGTGTTGATCTCACTGTATGTGATCTCGTTGCCGGTAGTCTTTGCAGCCTCGACTATCGTATTGGCCGCTTCTTCAACTTTTGACATCTCAAACGCATCATCGTTAGAGTCATCGTTGATGAACATGTCGTTTAATTCGTTGATTTTGCTTTTGACTTTCTCAGGCATTACTGTCCTCCATTGTTTCATTGATGAGTGAATCAAGCTCCATAAGCCTTGTCACAAGCCTCTCGATTTCATCGGTCCGTCCCATCTTTTCTGCTACCGCTATGTTGTTTGTGACTTCGGCCTTTTCATCCCGGTATTTACCGGTCAGGTACCCTGCCTTCGTTTCTTTGTAGAAGACCTCATCATCGGGTCCTGTCTGTATGGATCCAAGCTGTTTTGTGAATTCGGCTTCTTCATCCGGGTCCAGCGCTTCGAATATCTTTTCCGTACTTATCCCGTGGACCGCTGTCTGTGCGTCATTGCAGAGCGATTCTTCTACGAGCAATATTTTATTCGCAAGCGCGCTGCCGAATACTATGCCGTCCTCACTGAAACGCTTGATATATCTTGGATCGCGCATTGCCAGAATTACGAATGCCATCTCGAATCGGTCATAATAGCCTTTGTTTTGAGCTCTTCTGACCGAATCTCTGACAACTCTCTCCCTTCCGGCATTGCTGTTGAAATTGTTGACCATTTTATTATTATCGCCACCTGCTCTTACGGCCATGCTGATGGCACTTTCTGATATCCCGAACTCAGAGGAGAGCTTGCGGATATATATATCCTGCTCTACCGGGCCAAGACCTCTCAGTACAGGAACTACTCTGTTAATATATTCGAGTACATCCATGTCGTTATTTAAGTCAAACCCGCGTCTTGCAAGTCTGAGTTTATAGTCTGTAGCAGGCATCGCGTTGTCTGCCAGTTTCAGGAAAGCTTCCTTTCCGTGCTTTCTGACATAGTCATCAGGATCCTTACCATCTGTGACATGCATCACTTTCGGCTTGCCTCCGGCCTCGCTTATAACATCGATTCCCCTGAGTGCAGCATTAATACCTGCCTGATCGGAATCATACGAGAGCACGATATTCTTGGAATATCTGCATAGAAGCCGTGCCTGATTGAGCGTAAGAGCGGTTCCCAGTGATGCGGCCACATTGCGTATGCCGTTCTGATACAGCGATATCATATCCATATAGCCTTCGACTATGATAGCCCGCTGCTCCTTATCGATCTCTTTTTTTGTAAGGTTTAGTCCGAACAGGTTGTTCTTTTTAAGGAATATCTCGCTCTCGGGCGAATTGAGGTACTTCGGTTTATAGTCACCGATTGCACGCCCGCCAAAGCCTATCACCTTATCCTGAGTGCTTATTATCGGGAACATGACCCTGTCGCGGAATTTATCGTACAAGCCTTCCTTACCCTTGTTAGCCAGCCCGAGCTTCAGCATGTCTTCGTCAGAAACACCCTCGTTCCTAAGATGGTCTACAAGCGCATGTCCGCTTGCAGGAGCATAGCCCAGGCCGAATGCTGTAATGGTTTCTTTGCTGAGTCCACGCTTTTTCAGATACGCAAGGCCTTTATTACCCCTCATACCCAGCGAGTTATAAAAGAATCTGGCAGCCTTGGCATTAATGCCGTGATACTTTTCGTAATCTATCTTCGGTCCGCTGCTTCTTCTCTCAGGAAGTTTTATACCATTCTCTGTTGCAAGTTTCTCGACAGCCTCCATGAACGGCAGCTTGTAATACTCCTGCACAAAGCCGATAACATCACCTGACTTGCCGCATCCGAAGCAGTGATAAAACTGCTTGCCTTCGTTTACGCTGAATGAAGGCGTTTTTTCGTGGTGGAACGGACAAAGCCCCATGTAATTGGAACCCGACCTTTTCAGTGTCACCTCACGGCCTATTACGTCAACTATGTTCAGCTGAGCTTTCAGTTCTTCTGTAAAGTTGTCATAAGCCATGGATCACAACTGCCTCCATCCCTGAGGTACGAACAACTTGTCATACAGGTTAAGAGCGTATCTGTCAGTCATACCGGAAATCAGGTCTTTGACGGCGACTTCTGTACCCTCTTCCTTTTCTATCTTCTTATAGATTCCCGGTATCTCATCGGAATGCTCAATATAATACTTGTAAAGCGAGCTTATTATCCGCTCGACCTTGTCGAGATCCGATACTCCTCTGACATCCGGCGAATTATATACATTTTTGAACATAAACGATCTGAGTCTGCCGAGCGAGTCCGAAAATTCAGGCGATAATGAAATCGTTTCCTTTCCTTCGCTGTTCCTGCAGAGATCGATGATCATATTGTTTATGCGATCTGAATGAGTACTTCCGAGTATTTCTATTTCACGCTTTGGCAGTTGCTCAAATGTGATTACTCCGCTCCTGATTGCATCGTCGATATCATGATTGACATATGCAATACGGTCGCAAATCTTTACAACCTGTCCCTCTAGAGTCATTGGGAGCACATTCCCTCTGTGATTCAGGATGCCGTCTCTTACCTCGTAAGTAAGATTAAGACCTCTTCTTCTGGATGTATCCTCTATGAGGTCGACTGTTCTGAGACTTTGTTCGTTATGAACGAACCCGCCCGGATGTATCTTGTTCAGGACCTTCTCTCCAACATGACCAAATGGCGTATGCCCGAGATCGTGTCCAAGAGCTATGGCCTCTGTGAGGTCTTCGTTATATGCGAGTATTCTCGCAACCGTACGTGCTATCTGCGCAACCTCGAGAGTGTGGGTCAGGCGTGTTCTGTAATGATCCCCTTCAGGCGCAAGAAATACCTGTGTTTTGTGTATCAGTCTTCTGAACGCTTTGGAATGTACTATACGGTCCCTGTCCCTCTGAAAATCCGTCCTGAATTCGCATTGCTCTTCCTCAAAGCGTCTCCCCTTTGATTCTGCAGCTTTGCATGCGAGTGGCGAAAGAAACTCATATTCTCTTTTCTCTATCGCCTCTCTGTTATTCATTATCTGGTCCGTTCTCCTTCGCAAATGATGCGCCGATCATATCAGCGATCCTTACGTCAAATCCGTCTATGTCATAATCAAGAGCCAACCTGAAGTCATAATCGGCATCATCTCCCAGTAGCTTTGCCGCAGCAATATCAAATCTGGCATCCCTGACGCTCGACTCTTCGCCTGTCAGCTTATTGAAAGCATTGAGGTCGTGAACATACCATTTGCGGAATTTCATTATCTCTGAAGTCAGAGCATCGATATCTGCATCGCTCATGTCATCTGCTATAAGCCCGTCAAACACCCTTCCCATCGATTCGACCATCACATACAGATCGGTCTCATTGTCAGGAAGATGGTCAAGAAAGCCATCGAAGTATGAGCTCATATGTTCTGCAAGCTTCTCCTTGTCGATATTGCGGAGAAGATCCTTTATCAGATTCTCATCTATATATTCATCCTCTTCGAGCAGTGCTGCGAGGTTTTCGAAGTACTGAAACTCATCTGCAGAGTCTATATCAAGTACACGATAAAATCTAACCTTGTCCATTTATAATTCAAATACGTTGATTGTGGTGCTATAATAACTGTAATGATGGAGCAATATCGCTCAAATTCCATATTCTGACAGATTATTATAGCATACGGAGAGTGTAAAATGAAGATATACGTGTTCTGTAATCAGAAAGACAGATCGAGAATTGCGTACAACGAGTTCATTCCGCTGGCTAAGGAGTTCGGTTATGAAGTAGTTGAGGAGTTTACCGGCGATGAGGATCTTCTGGCCTGCATCGGAGGTGACGGAACATTCCTCAGTTTCGTTCATAAGTGCGGATTCCCTAAGATACCGATCATTGGCATAAATACCGGACACCTTGGATTCTTTCAGGAAGCACTCCCTACCAATCTAAGAGAAACCCTGGAATACATTTCACGCGGTGAATATCAGCTTCAGCATATCAGCCCTGTTCAGGCAAAGATAATAACGCGCAGAGGTGAGTTTCTCCGTACCGGACTCAATGAAATTGTTGTCAGAGGTCCATATTCGCATGCATCTCATTATGAGATATCTATCGACAAAACCAAAATACAGGACTTCTCGGGCGATGGTATCATAATCTCCACTCCTGTAGGATCTACCGCGTACAACTATTCTCTCGGCGGATCCCTCATTTCACCTGAACTTGATGTGCTGCAGCTCACCCCTATTGCCCCAATGAGCACGAGTGCCTACAGGTGCTTCAAATCCAGCCTTATACTTCCGTCCCGTGAGACAATAACCATCGCAGGTACAGGCAGATGTGAAGGCGGAACAGTGCTGGTATCTTTCGACGGACGTACTCATGAATTCGGAGGTGTTCTGAGGATTGAAATAACACATTCCGATAAGGAGATCCGTCTTATCCGCACTAACATATACGATCACTGGAGCAAACTTTCAAGTAAACTACTCTAAATATTCACAATATGGCAAAATACGAACACCGTGTAACTGAAGAAGAACTTGGTCTTACCATTAACACTATACTGCGGCTAAACTACAAATTCTCATCCCGTTTCAAAACCAAGATGAAATATCAGTCGCTGGTAGACCTTAACGGAACACCGACACCGGGATATATCAGACCCGCTGTCGGTGATATTATTGGCGTACGTCTACCGGAAGAAAAAAGCGATTTTGAGCCTGAAGACATTCCGCTCGACATCCTTTACGAGGATGATGACCTTATATTAGTCAATAAGCAACCGGGTATCATAGTTCACCCTACTAAAGGGCATCCGTCGCACACCATTGCAAATGCCGTCATGAAATACATGCTCGACAGCGGGCAGTCTTTCAAGATCAGATTTGCCAATCGCATCGACATGGATACTACCGGCATAATAATCGTTGCAAAAAATGCAAACGCCCAAAACGATCTTTCATCGCAGATGAGGCGCAGTACTGTAGTCAAGAAATACTATGCGCTGGTCGAAGGCAATGTACCGGAAGACCATTTCACTATTGATCTTCCTATAGGCCGCCCTACCCAGGAGTCCATTCAGAGAACAGTGATGGCTGAAGGCGGTAAGAACGCAATTTCTGAAGTCCGCATATGCGAACGATATTCTTCGGCGTTATATGGAGATCATACACTTGTTGAAGTAACGCTCCATACAGGACGCACACATCAGATAAGAGTGCATCTGTCCCACATCGGTCATCCAATCGCAGGCGATACTCTTTACGGAGGCAGCACCGATCTTATAGACCATCAGGCACTTCACGCTCACTATATAGAATTCGACCACCCTGTCACCAGAGAGCGCGTACACTTCGAAGCACCCCTGCCCGAGGACATGATCCGTGCAATAGAACAGGCAGAATAATACGATAGAATATAGCAGACGCAGGCCCGGACATGGACCTGCGTCTTATTTTTGTAGCTTCAGCGCGAATATACCACCGGCTATGCCGGTGAGAATAAAAAGCTTTAGCTTCAAGAAGAAAACCTCCAATGCTACCATGGATGTGGCTACCAACCGCATCTTGTAACAAAGGAGGATTCAAACATGAGTAG
>JAFQZQ010000027.1 GCA_017405845.1 Mogibacterium sp.
ATCCAATTACAATTTGTGGATATTATAGTGCATATACTATGATCGGTCAATTATATCGGAGGACAGTATTATGCATGTCATGAAACCACAGAACGATCAGGACAGGAAAACAGATAAACTGGTGATCACCGCGCTTATGATCTGCCTGATAGTGCTCGGAACGATAGTATTCCGGATTCCTGTTCCAATGACAAAAGGATATATTCACCTGGGGGACGCCATGATCTACCTCGCAGTTCTGATGCTTGGAAAAAAGCATGGCTCAGCGGCAGCCTGCCTGGGTTCTGCGCTCGGAGACATCGTCGGAGGTTACGCTTTCTGGGCTCCGTTTACTCTTGTAATTAAGTTTGCCATGGCCTTTGCTGCAGGATCCATCATTGAGATCCACAGCTCAAAACATGAGCCCGGCACTTTCCGCAGGACGCTGCTGTACATAACGGGCATGACCGCGGGCGGACTGATAATGTGCGCCGGCTATCTGATCGTTGAACGCTTTATGTATGGGAGCTGGGCAGCTGCATTGATCGGCACACCCTGGAACATAGGACAGTTTGCCGCCGGGATATTTATAGCTCTGGCGGTTTATCAGGCTCTGTCAAAAGCGCATGTGATATAATTAAAAAATCTTAAAATACTGACGAACAGAAAGTTGAGGAGCAATGGCTGAGCGCAAGGGTGATAACCAAAAGCTGAAGATGCTTTATCTGGCAAAAATCTTTTCCGAGGAGTCAGATGATGACCACTATCTGACCATGCCGGAGATCATTAAGAAGCTGGCGGCATACGGAGTTAACGCAGACCGCAAGACGATCTATCAGGACATAGCTGAACTGAAGAAGTTTGGCATGGATATTCTCACGCTTCAGGAAGGGCGCAGCTATTACTACTTTCTTGGCGGCAGGGACTTTGAGATGGCCGAGCTCAAGCTGCTTGTAGATGCCGTGCAGTCGTCGAAATTTATCAGCGAGAGCAAGTCGCGCGAGCTCATCAAAAAACTGGAAGACCTAGTCAGCAAGCACCAGGCCACGCAGCTGCACAGGCAGGTGCTTATAGCGGGCCGTGTAAAGACGATGAACGAGAGCATCTACTATAACGTGGATAAGCTGCATGCAGCCATTAACTCTGACAGGAAAATCAAATTCAGGTACTATGACTGGAATCTGGAGAAGAAACTGCAGCCGAGATATGACGGCATGTGGTATCAGATGAGCCCGTGGGCGTTGATCTGGGATGATGAAATGTACTATCTCGTTGTTTATGATACAAAGCATGACAAGGTCACACATTACCGGGTCGATAAGATGAAAGAGATAGAGATCCTGGATGACCCGAGAGAGGGTAAGGAAGCATTCAGGAAATTCAATCTCGCCGACTACACCAAATCTCTTTTCGGAATGTATGTGGGAGATGAGACCAAGGTCACCCTTGAGGGCGAAAACCACATGGTCGGCGTGCTCATAGACAGGTTCGGAAAGGATATCATAATAGCCCCGGTGGATGAGAAACACTTCAGGACCACTGTCACCGTGGCAGTAAGCGACCACTTCCTCGGATGGATCATCTCGCTGGGTGGAGGAGTCCGCATAGCAGGTCCCGACAGAGTAGTTGCGCGAATGAAAAACCTGATCAGACAGCTGAACGAACAATACGATATATAATGAACCTTTCCCCTTATAACGATAAGAAAATCAAGGTAATTCTGCATGACGGCAGTACATTCGAAGGTTTTGCCACACATAATTCGTTTGAGTACAGCTATGCTGAATTTGGCGTGGATGCGGAGTGCCTTCAGCTTGGTGAGTATCTGATAAGAGATGAAGAAATCGAGAGCGTGGAGCTCTTGGAGTCGCCTGCGTCGATACGCAATACGGAAGAAGAAATGGCTATGCTTTTCTCTGTCAGGAGATCTTTTTCTGAACATCTGAAGCGCTGGGAAGACAATGAGCTCCCTGATAAGTACGATAATAACTGCTTCGAGTATTCCGCGCAGCCGACACAGGAAGAGTTTGAACGCGCACTGAACTATCAGAAGGAACGAGGCGATTCGTTCATAAAGCTCGAAGGAGACTTTCCGCTGGCAGATGATTTCGGACTCGACTCAAGTGTCACACTTACCATGCAGCTTACTGGTCCAACTGACAGATGGATAGTAAATGATGAAATCGAAATAAGAGAACCCGGATATAAAGATATCAAAGAAATAGAGCTTAAGCATTACGGACCGCTATACGGGGAAGACTTTGCTGTACGTAATATAAATCACTTATTTGAATATCTGGATTTCAGAGGCGCGTACATAGGAGAGAGACTGGTAGGAGCCTATTATTTTTACTCTTCAGACGGATACACCTGTGTGGACGGGCTTATAGTGGATGAAGATTTCCGGTGCAGGCATATCGCAACGACATTGCTGAAACACGCTGTGAGCGAGGCCTCCGGAGATGTGGTCTTTCTCCATGCGGATCAGGACGACTACCCAAGAAAAATATATGAAAAGCTGGGCTTTGCGGAAGTGGATAAGCTGTACGAATACCTTTCCACCGAGAAGTGATGCTGATCAGTAAGCTTACTGCGCTCACGTAGTGAGCTTTCTTTTTTTGATCAATTATTTTAGTTAAAAATATTGAAATATTGTTCGGCAGGAATTATACTGTCGGGACATAATCTTAACCAAGAAAGAAAGGATCGGGGAAATGAGAGAAAATATACAGGTAGGACAGCTTAAACCTATCTATAAAGCTAAAGAGCATGAACATGTACGTGCCCTTCTTGACTATGCAGCCAAAAAATACGGAAAGGATAATGCCTTCATCCTGAAAAAGAAGACGGGCCGGAAAGAGGCACCGGAGTACAGATACATAACATATACTGAACT
The DNA here is from genome assembly GCA_017405845.1 of Mogibacterium sp. GTDB lineage: Bacteria > Bacillota > Clostridia > Peptostreptococcales > Anaerovoracaceae > Crickella. The sequence goes on from JAFQZQ010000027.1 coordinate 2,876, forward strand.
TAGAGACGATGTCCGCCGCCTGGGCACGGCGCTGCTGGATCTTGGCGTACGCAATGCCAGAATCGCTATCATTGGCGAGAACTCCTACCACTGGCAGCTTGCCTATCTTGCGGCAATGAGCGGCCTGGGCATCTGTGTCCCTCTGGACAAGGGGCTGCCTTATGTTGAACTCAAGACTTCCATACAGAAGAGTGGCAGCAATGTCCTGATATTCGATAAGAAGCATGCAGCCCTGGCTGAGCAGCTTAAGCAGGACGCAGCAAATCCGATCAACACACCGACGGCTGTTGCGACATATATCTGCATGGATGATCTTGACGGATATCTGAGCATGAACAGGCTGCTGGAACGCGGCAGGGAGCTGCTCAACGCGGGCAGTAAGGAATTCATGCAGCTTCCGATCGACCGCGAAGCCCTGTCAAATCTGATCTTCACATCAGGTACCACCAGCCTTGCAAAGGCTGTCATGCTAAACCAGAGGAACATCATGTACAACGTGTACAGCCTCAAACTTGTGGAGAACATAGAGCATGGAGATGTCAATATAGCGCTCCTGCCTTACCACCACACGTTTGGCGCTTCGGGTCAGTTGTTAATGTACGCATGCGGAGTGACTACTGTTTTCTGTGACGGTCTCAAATACCTCCAAAGGAATTTTGTCGAATATCATGTGTCGGTATTTATCGGCGTGCCTCTCCTGATGGAAGCGATGTATAATAAGATCATGGCGGGCATCCGCAAGCAGGGCAAAGAGAAAACTTTCAGAAGGGCGGTCGCGGTCTCACGCGTGCTGCGTAAAGCGGGAATCGATGTCAGACGCAGACTGTTCAAGGATGTACTCAAGGAGCTGGGCGGAAATCTCCGTATGGTAGTAAGCGGAGCTTCGGCGCTCGACAGTGAGATCAACCGCGGATATGAGGACCTGGGCATATATGTGGTACAGGGTTACGGCATGACAGAGTCGGCACCGGTAATATCGGCAGAGAATCTCAAAAACCGCACGCCGGGATCGATAGGCCTTGGCCTGCCGGGCATGGATGTGCAGATCGCGAACCCTAATGAAGAGGGTATTGGTGAGATCATTGTCCGCTCCCCGAGCGTTATGATGGGCTATTATCAGGATGAGAAGGAGACCGCAAAGGTCATCAGGGACGGCTGGCTTTATACGGGCGACCTTGCATATCTGGATGACAATGGGTATATCCACATAACAGGAAGATCCAAGAACGTTATCGTTCTCAAAAACGGCAAGAACGTTTATCCGGAAGAGATCGAAAGTCTGATAGATGCTCTGCCATATGTAAAGGAAAACATCGTTTTCGGCGAAGTCAGGCGTGAAGGCGCGGACGACAAGGATCATGTGCTTGTTGCCAAGATCGTCTATGACGAGGACATGATGAAAGACCGATACGATGCTGAGACCATGGATGAGATCCGCGCGGTGATCGACCGTGATCTGGAGCAGATAAACGCTAACATGCCTAAATACAAGCATGTTCACAGATTCATAGTCCAGAAAGAAGAGATGGCCAAGACCACTACCGGCAAGGTCAAGCGTTATGAGGAGAAAAACAGGCAGGTGTGACATGAAGGAAATGGAGCAGCATTTCAGCAGTATGTATCACAAATTCAAGCTCATGCTGTATGACAAAGCTTTAAAGGAGCGCGGTAAGAGCGTACCGGGAGAGCTGAGTCTTCAGGAAGTGATATATATGGAGATCATCATCGCGCTTGTTGACCCGACTGTTGCGGAGTTTTCGCGATATGCAAAACTGTCTGGCTCCAATACTGCCTACAGACTGCGCAAGCTGGAAGAAAAGGGTTATATAGTCCGAATACAGAATGAGCAGGATAAACGCGAATTCCACGTCAAGGCTACCGGCCGTTACAGGGAGGAATACGGAGAGATTTTCGACTATATCCATAAAGTCTGCGAGAGAATAGAAGAACGGTTTTCACCTGAAGAGGTGGAGAACTTCAGCAGGATGCTCGGCATCATCAGCGAAGAGCTGATGCCTGAAGCCGGGACGAGGCTGCGTGAACGTGACATAAAAGAAGAATAATGGACAAAATGACTACGAAGATACACTTACTGCATTGCGGATATATAAGAATAGCAAAGGAGCTTCTGGATAATGCAGGGCGATTCTCGACAGACATCGCAAAAGCGATGATGACTCCGGACAGAAACAGGATCATTTTGCCGGTCAGCGCCTATCTTATAGAGCACCGCACCGGCATCTATCTTGTGGATACCGGGTGGAGCCGGGATATCAGTCCGGATGGGGTCTACGACTACAAAGCTGCCTGCAAGGTGCTGCCAAGGCACCTTGCGTTGCTGTATCATCCCTGCGTTCCACACGGTAAGACGGTCAGAGAACAGCTGGACGCGAGAGGCATCAGACCTGAAGACATTAAGGCCGTCCTGATCACGCACTTTGATGCGGATCATGTTGCCGGACTCAGATCAGTGAGTGAAGCTCAGAGGATAATCGTTCCCGAAGATGAAGCCTACTGGTCAGTGCGTACTAAATACAGGATGCGCCAGGTAAGGGAGCTGTGGGAAACAGTTGGATATGAGCGCGTGTTTTACAGAGGGCACCTGCTTGGACCAATGAATAAAGCATTCGATATCAGCGGAGACGGAAGCATCATGATGGTCAGCCTGCCCGGACACACGGATGGTCAGGCAGGAGTGATGATCAGCGAGGAGGGGAAGTATGTTCTTATCGCAGCCGACTCTGCAATTTCATCTCATAACTGGGAAACCATGCGTCCGGCGGGGCTTGGCGCAGATGCAGCCCTGCAAAAGAAAACTCTTAAATGGCTAAAAAAAGCAACATCCGACCCGGACTGCATTGCGTTTTTATGCAGCCACGACCCGGATGTGTCGCCACAAACGCTATAAAGCGCAGCTTTTATTTATACAGGCTCGGAATGACTACCTCCGCCTGCTCGTCCAGTATGAACCGGACGTAGTCGCGGACTTCGTCTTCCGTATCCAACAGAGCTACATACATCTGGTTGCCCATGGCAACAGAGAAGATATCCGGCATCCGCTGGCACATAACTATCCTGTCTCCGTAGCGGGCAAGGATCTCATCATGAGTGTGCACGTGAATAAATCTGTCCTTGCGGCTGGCAAAGACACACCAACGGTCAGGCCCGTTCTTTCTGCCTGAACTCGTACCGGTGCTGATCATGTCAGCCCATATCTGATATACATCTGTTGAATGGGAGAAGTTGATCATGTCCGGAGTGAAACCTCCGGCCGGTCTCATATTGACCTCCAATCCTACAAAATCTCCAACATCCCCAAGTCCTTTTCTTGCTTCTGTCAGTCTGAAGAATTCAAAATGGATGAATCTGCGCTTTACGTTGAATGCCTTCAGCGCCTTGCGTCCATATGCCTTGAGCTGTTCAGGGACTTCAGGCAGCACATAGTAGACGGTCTCAGTTCCGTTGTTTACAGCGTCAGCTACATTTATGCACATGAAAGAAGACTCGAATAGAGGGTCTCCGGTCTCATCACAGACGGCATCATAAGAGTAGATGTCTCCTACGACAAATTCCTCTATAACATAATCAAAGCCTGATGCTTCCGCAAAGAATGCCCTGAGATCGTCATCATTGTCGATCTTATAAGTGGCGCTTGCGCCGACTCCGACATTTGGCTTTGCAAAAACAGGATATCCACCGGACTCTTCAATAAAAACGCGTGCTGCCTCGATGGTTGATACATGATGCTGCCGCGCGGAAGGTATACCTGCGGACTTATACACCGGCTTCATGGCAGCTTTGCTCTTCCACTGAGCAAGCTCGTCCGGCATAACTCCTGTGGTCACGTTAAAATCCCGCCTAAGTCTGGCGTCAAGTTCAAGCCAGTATTCGTTGTTGGATTCGATCCAATCTATACGTCCGTGTTTGAAAGCGAAGAAAGCTGCGGCGCGGTAGACCTGCCCGTAGTCTTCGAGAGAGTCAACTTTGTAATACTCTGTCAGAGCATTTTTCACAGTTTCGCTGAGCGAGTCGTAAGGAGCATCTCCAATACCAAGAACGGTAACACCATTAAGGTGCAGCCTGTCACAGAAGTGCCGATAATTCTCGGGGAAATTCGGCGCAATAAAAATGAAGTTCATAAATAATCTCTTTCAGTCTCTATACCCTAATAACTTGTTACCCACTTACGTGGATGTTATTGATAATACACGAAATTATTGTGAAACTCTACAAATATCCACATTAAAATTGTTTTGTTTCATAAAATAGACGCTCAAATAGGTGTTCTAATTTATAAAATACTAAAAATCAGAAATCTTTTTAGAGAGGAAGTACATCATTTCAGCCAGATCATGACTCCTTATCTGATACTGGATGGAGAGCTCGAAGCAGCTCTGAAATACGCAGCTCTGCGCGGAGTAAATGTGAGGCTGATCTTGCCGGGTATCCCTGACAAGAAGCTGGCTTATTCTCTTGCCAAGACCCATTACAGGTCGCTCATTTCGGCCGGTGTTAAGATATATGAGTATACTCCGGGCTTCGTGCACGCGAAGGTGTTTGTGAGCGATGATAAAAAGGCGGTTGTCGGAACCATCAATCTCGATTACCGGAGCCTGTATCATCACTTCGAGTGTGCTACATATATGTATAAAACAAGCTGCATAAGTGAAATTGAGAAGGATTTCCTGTATACTATGTCAAAATGCTGTGAGGTGACACCGGAGACTATAGGGAAGGAAAAACTGTCAATGAAGATCACCGGTATTGTGACCAAGTCACTGGCACCGCTTCTGTAATAATCAAAAAAATAATGAATGGCTTATATCGATAATATTTATAAAGCGCTATCTGTATCTGTGGCTGTTTACTGATTTGCCGCTGCTCATCGCCGGACAGCTGATGTATGTACGGACCGCTGTCATAATAGACTTTATCATACTGGGGCTGACCGCCGTCTCGCGCATATATTTCGTTTGGTACTTTATCAATGTAGTATTAAGAAAAGGCAAACTTATGCCACACGATAAAATCAGCAAAACACTTTACATGTCAGAATGGTAATGGGTGACAGGTTATGAGAGAAAACACGAGTCAGCAACAGAGACTTGATTATCTGGTGGAAAGCTTCAAAAATGAAGCACCGGAATACAGACGAGTGGTAATACCAAATGATACAGAAGGCAAGCAGCGTCTGCTGAGATCACTGATGAATGTAAGGATGCCGAAACCTGCATCTTCAGCAGTTCTGTCAGTACAGGATAAATACCTCAGAGGCCGTGCGCTTGAAAAGGGAATAGTTAATATTTCAGAGATGCCGACAGTCAGGGAAAGCCTTGGAAGCACTCACGCGTTTGCTGACAATATATCCATCTGGCAGGGAGATATCACCCGTATAGCAGCGGATGGAATAGTCAATGCTGCGAATTCGCAGATGCTGGGATGCTTCATTCCAATGCATGCCTGTATAGATAACTGCATCCATACGTACGCAGGCGTGCAGCTGCGGGAAGAATGTGCCAGACGCATGGGTTCTTTGAGACTAAAGTTCGGGGAAAGCTATGAACAGCCGACAGCGGTCCCTATGCTGACGGATGCGTATAATCTGCCGGCAAAGAACGTAATACACATCGTCGGTCCGATCGTGCAGTATGAGCTGACACCGCAGCTCGAAAAAGATCTGGCAGACTGCTACATAAACACACTGGATATGTGCAAGGAGAACGGACTCAGAAGCGTCGCGTTCTGCTGCATATCTACCGGGGTGTTCCATTTTCCTAATAAACGCGCCGCTGAGATTGCAGTTCATACGGTTACAGACTGGCTGAATGCAAACCCGGGAACGGTGGATAGAGTGATATTCAATGTGTTTAAGGACGAAGATAAGATGTATTATGAAGAGCTTTTCGTTTAGAAATAGGGTCAGAGACTTCTGTTAATGATAAAGGGAATTAAACTGCTGTTAAAAGGAGCTCATCGCAAATACGCGGTGAGCTCCTTTGCTTGTCATATGGACTTTCCTAAAACTCCTTTTCAAAGAATATATCGTTCAGTTTATCTTTTGCCGAGTTCTTCAAGAGTTTCTCCAAACAAACGGTAGAATATCCAGTCGTTCTTCTGGGTAGCATTAAGTTTGAGATACAGCTGATTTGCCGGTTCGTTCCATTCGAGACAGTGCCATTCTACTTTCTTGTAGCCGCGGCTTACCGCGATACGGCAGAGCTCCCTCATCATGGCTTCGCCTATACCGTTACCCCTGTATTCAGGCCTGACATACAGGTTTTCAATGAACATGCCTTTGGCGCCGAATATGGACGCGTAGTTATCGAGGAACATCGCGAATCCCACGTTTTTTCCGTCTGAGCTGGCGAACAGCGTTTCTATGTCCTTGTTTGCTATTGCCGTACGGATGTCTTCTTCTGTCGTTGTGATCTTATCCGGCAGCTTTTCATATTCGGCGAGCTCATTGATGAGACCGACTATCATGCCTGCGTCATCGATCGTTCCGAGTCTGAACTGAATATCCATTTTTCCCCTTTTTTCATTAATTCCCAATTTTTTCGATTATACCATACCGGCGGTGCTCAATCAGCCTGTGCCGTTAACATGTTTGTACATAGTGATCTGATAGGTGATATAATGCTGTATCAATGTTCGCGTTCGAGCTTGGCATATGCGTGATTTTGGTGGATGATCTTAAAGATGTCAATGAACTCGCTAGCAAATATCCCGAATCTAGACCTTACATAAACAGAAAAAGGACAGAATGACTATATGAAAACGATAGAAACCAGTGGGATAACATATATAGAGTTGATTCCTTACGGAACGGATGAATGGTACTACGGAATCAGTTATGAGCATGGCGACTTATATGAAGCTGAAGAGGTGTTCAAAGAGGGGAAAAATGTCGAGGGCAGGAATCTCTGCCTGATCCACTATCCTGACGGTGATGTATATAGACCTGTGCCAAAGCAGCAGGGCGTCTATCCTGCTGAACCCGTCTATTATGAAGGCAGTATTTACATCCTTACTGTGGATTTCCTAAAGAGCCTGATTCAGATAATGAAGTTCGACTGTGACAGCAGGGAAATCGACACAATAGAGGAACTGCCACTCAGCAGCGTAAAAGACTGCTACAACCTGCATCTGGATATTGCTCCGCTGACACTTACCCGGCAGTGCGTCGGCTCAAATGAATTTGAAATCGTATGGCCTGAGAAAGTGCAGTTTGAGATGGGCGATCATGACAGCTTCTTCCTCAGAGACGGCGATAAACTGTACTTCAGCAGGTGGTATGAAGAAGGTGATGACGCAGATTACAGATACTGGGAAGAGACTGTTGTGCGGAACCTCAACGGGGATGTGACAGATGTATTACCGGGAGATGTAAGGATAATGCCGAATGGGGAGGTGTGGAATATAAGATAACGGGGAGACAGAGATCTGTCATTTGCGTATATGAGAAAAACTCTTGATCAAACTAACAAATTCGGTTTATGGAGGTATATTAAATGAAAGATTTTTGCAATACAACAAAAGTTTATCGAATAAATACAAGCTGCTACGGGGCGTTGCATAGCTGCTACAGAGGATTTCTTTAATGTCACATAGACCTCTGCCATAATTCAGCTATCGGACAACCGAAAAGATGAAGGAGGTACTACCATGACATTTGGAGAAAGATTAAGAGAAGCACGCAAAAAAGCCGGCATGACACAGGAGCAGTTGGCGGAGGTGTTGTCTGTTTCGAGACAAGCAGTTACCAAATGGGAATCCGACAAGGGCGTTCCCGATGTGGAAAATCTGAAGCTAATTGCAAAGGTGCTGGATGTGAGCATTGATTATCTGTTAGATGATGAAGGAATGCTGGATTTGTCCTGTACGAGAGAACCCATCAATCTTGAAGATTATGCAGGGTACAATTCCGCAAGGACGAAGCGATTGGTGAAGAAGGACAAATGGTGCGATGAAGCTGTCAGAGCAAAGTTTCCGGAAGCCAGGATCAATTATCTTCAACACAAGCAGATCATGACCAATAAGGAGAAAGGGGTACAGACGGCATTTTGGCTGACAACGCCTATTGCAAACACAGTAGAGATTATGCAAGCGTTCCAGAATACCGATAAGCATTTTTATTTGGTGACGGAAGAAGAAAAACAGTATCTTGTTTTGATTACTGATGAGTTTATGGAGATTCACCATCTTGCCAAGACGATAGAGCCTATGAAAAAAGGAAAGAGATTCGAGCTTGGCGGATTTCAGTTTACATACTCCGTTGAAATATAATATTCCCGTTTATCAAAGGATCTGCAAATTCCGGTTTGCATAAAGGGATATTCTGGAATCGTTGAAGAAGAACAAGATAAATATGTGAGAGATAGCTGATGAAAGAAGAATGCTTAATCTGTAAAGCTCCGCTGGAATACCTTGAGACAGATGTTCTCATGGAATGCGAGATTTGCCATAAAAAAGAAAACAGCAAGACAAGATGCGTGAATGGACACTATGTATGCAACGATTGCCATACACAGGGGCTTGATTCCATTATCGGATTATGTATGAAGGAAAATTCAAAGAATCCGATAGCTATTATCGAAAAGATGATGGCGATGTCGTTCTGCCATATGCATGGGCCGGAACATCATGTTATGGTCGGAGCTGCCCTGCTTACAGCATATAAAAACGCAGGTGGAGACATTGACCTGCACAGCGCATTGATAGAAATGATGAATCGTGGAAAAAGCGTTCCGGGTGGTGCGTGTGGATTCTGGGGAGCCTGCGGGGCAGGAATTAGTTCCGGCATGTTTATATCCATTATTTCAAAGTCCACACCTTTGGCTAATGAACCATTTGCGCTGTCACACAAGATGACGGCTGATTCGCTTGGACAGATCGGCGAAGTTGGAGGTCCGCGCTGCTGCAAGAGGGATTCATTCCTGTCCATCCTGGCAGCTATCGCTTTTGTGAAGGCTCACTTTGGCATTGAGATGGAAAAACCGGAAGTTGTTTGCCGCTTTTCTGCACAGAACAATCAGTGCATCGGTAAACGCTGTCCATTCTCGAAAGCAAATCATTGATACAAATTCCAGTTTGCAGAGGTGAGCTATAATGGCATCAAGTAAAGACTATTTGGAATTTATTTTGGAACAGCTTCCCGGATCAGACGATATTTCCTATCGTGTGATGATGGGGGAGTTCATTATCTACTTTCGGGGCAAGGTTGTCGGCGGTGTTTATGATGACCGTTTTCTTGTTAAGCCTACAAAATCTGCATTGACCATGATGCCAAATGCAGACATGGAAGTACCGTATGAAGGTGCCAAGGAGATGATCCTTGTTGATGATGTGGAAAACAGGGAATTCCTGGGAGAATTGCGTGAGGCGATGTATAAGGAACTTCCTGATCCAAAGAAAAAGAAGTGAGCGTATGAAAGCAAGAGAACTTATAGGCTATCTGATGGGGCTGATCCTGTTTGTGATACTGATTCCGCTGATAATGTGGAAGTTTTCGGGAGAAGTGCATCCGAATGCAGCGCGGTTGATTTGCTTAGGAGTAATGGCAGCCATCGGGATGGGACTTAGTATATGGTCCATCATTTATATGAAAAATGTGGGCGAGGGAAATCCGATGGATGCTTTCAATCATGAGGTAGCACCGCGCACGGTCAACCTGATGACGGATGGCCCGTACAGAATATGTCGGAATCCTATGTTATTAGGCGTGTTCATATATTATGCTGGCGTTATCATTTTTCTGGGAACATGGCAATCCGCCGCAGTATTTGCAGCCTACTTTGCGATTATGATGATCCAGGTCAAACGAGAAGAAGAGCGCCTTAAACAGGACTTTGGTGAAGCATACGAAGAATACTGCAGAAAAACAAGCAAGCTGATACCACATATTTGGTAAGTAACGGAATAATGACTATATTGAGGTACGGAAACACCAATACATTTTTTATTGAAGGCAATGACGGAGGCCTGCTTGTAGATACCGATTATGCCGGGACTTTACCTGCGTTCTATAAGGCGCTGAAACAAAACGGTATCAAGGTTAACAACATAAAATATGTACTGGCGACGCATTATCATCCGGATCATATGGGGCTTATCAGTGATCTGATGAAACAGGGTGCCATGCTAATTCTGATAGATGTTCAAAGAGATTATGTGCATTTCTCAGACAGTATTTTTGCAA
>JAFQZQ010000028.1 GCA_017405845.1 Mogibacterium sp.
CTTTTTCAAATGGATTAAGACGTTTTCTGCTCATTGGTTTCTCCTTTATGAGGATCGCGGTGATCTCTCTGAGTGATTAAATGATAGCAGTCTACTGTGAATTAATCCATTCGCCGTGTCCACTTTTAGAATAGCAGCACTGTTATTTATGGAGCCACATATGAAGCAAGTTGTAGCAAAAGATGACCTGGACAATCTGAAACTCAGGATTTCTCCCGTAGGGGTCAGAATGGCAGACGGCAGCATCAGAGTGATGAAGCATGCTGAACTGTTGCCGCTCTACTATCTGATCCCTGAAGAGATCCTGTCTAAGTGTGGTGTTGAGTTGAACCGCATTGAGCGTATTCTTTGTGTGCTGTTTAGCGATCCTGTTGCGATAGATATCGTGGAGAGCGACCTGTTCATGCAATGCATCATGGATTGCTATGCGTATATGGCCTGGAAGTATCTTTGTCCGGATATCCCATTCAAGGAGATCTTCTCGATCAATGAGCCTTCCTGGAGGCTAGCTCAGGCTATTCATATATGGATCAACGAAATATTTGAACTCGACCTGATACCTCCGTTCAGGGAATACTGTGTGGATATGAAAGCCTTTATTCCCTATCCACCAATTGAAGTTGTGAGCTATATCATGTCAACAGCAGTGTCAAGTGCAGTAGAGCGTTATAATCTGCAGCCAATAATAGATACTGCTAAGGAATATAGGTGCTTCGAAGACTTTGATGACAGAAACAGCAATCAGAAGAACGACTTCATTCGCAAGTGGTATCACACGAGGACTAAACACCCTCAGGTATCGTTTGAAGGATATCAGGAGTGGTACAGAGAATCATATGATGATGAATTTGAGATTGAGGATCCCATCAGCTCTTTTGAAGATGAAGTCGTAGAGAACGTTGACGTGGAGAAGTTCCTGTCCAAACTTGATGAGAAAGATAAGCAAATACTTCAGTTACGCCAGGATGGCTACACTTATAAAGAGATCGCTGAAAAGGTCGGATTCAAAACGCACAGTGCAGTCGGCAAGCGGATAAACAAGATCGGCAGAATGTATGAGAACTACTCAGGTCTGAACTTCGGATTCTGACCCTTAATTGAATATGTTATTACACTGGAGCTCCCTTTACCGGGAGCTTTTTTGATTGAACAAAAAAGAAAGAGGTTATTAATGATCGATAATTTAATGTTTATAGATGCGCAGGAGCTTCTAATGACTCCTGTGAACAAGCCACAGTTTCTTGTGGATGATCTGATCCCAAGCGGGGTCAGTATAATAGCCGGCGATGAAAAAGCCGGCAAGAGCTGGATGATGCTTCATCTGGCTCTTTGCGTGGCACAGGGAAAGGACTTTCTTGGTCACCATGTAAATCAGGGCATCGTGTTCTATCTAAGTCTTGAGGATTCGATAGGCAGGCTTCAGGACAGGCTGTTCAAGCTGGCAGATGAAATGTCTTTTGGGAAGCTCTACCTCTCTACCAAGTGTGCTTCACTTGCAGACGGTCTAATAGAGCAGCTGACCAGGATCGTTGAGAGGATGCCTGATGTAAGGTTATTCATAATAGATACCCTGCAGCTGGTCAGAGGAAGCGATAAAGACATCAGTTATGCCAATGACTATGCTGACATAGCAAAGATCAAAGAGTTCGCGATGGAATACGGACTGTCGATCTTCCTGGTCCACCACCTGAGAAAGCAGGGAGACTCCCGCAACATGTTCAACAGATTCAATGGTACAAAAGGGATCACAGGTGCTGTTGATACTATGTTTCTACTGGATAAGGAGAATGAATACTCAGACAAAGCTACTCTTTGCATCAAGGGAAGAGATCTTCAATACCGCGAGCTCACGATTCGCTTCACTGACTTCAAATGGGAATTGATCAGTGAGAAGACTCTGGAGCAGATAAGCCAGGAGCACACGCCTGAGATAATGTTTACACTCATAGACTTCCTGAAGGAACGCAGATCATGGAGAGGTTCAGCTACCGAATTACTTGAGGAGCTTGGCGATAAGTCGGTCGCGCCAAATGTTCTTACCAAGTATGTGAATCAGTACCGCCTGAGCCTCTTACTTGATGAAGGGATAGAGTACACCTACAGAAGAAACCATTCTGAAGGCAGAGTTCTCTCCTTCCAAATCTGTGACGGCTGTGACGGTCGTGACGGTCAGGAGGGCTACTCCCGCTAACACTGTCACAGCTGTCACGACCGACACGCATGATCCTTCGGTGTCTTTTACTCCCGAAGAAACTTTGGCGTTCCTTGAGAACAATGGTATCATTGATTTGAGGGACGTCGAAGATAATATGAGAAAAGCACGAAAGGAGAAGATTCTTAAAGAACACCCTTATAAGATATATCAGGGCAAAGATGGCAGGTGGAGAACTTATCTGCAGGATGATTCCAAAGCGGAAGGTCGCAGGCTGATCGTAAAAACAAAGCTTGAGGAATTGGAAGCATTATTATGCCAACACTATGAATCTATCAAAGCTGATAAATTCAAAGATGTATGTACTCTTGAAAATCTGTACCCTGCATGGATCGAATATAAGAGTGTTCACGTATGTGAAACTACAGTAATACGTATCAAGAAAGACTGGCGTAAGTATTATGAGAATGCCGCGATAGTCAAGAAGCCCATCAGGAAGATCACTAAACTTGAGATAGACACCTGGGTCCACAAGATGATCCGCGAGCATGGGATGAATGCTCATAAGTACGGCAATTTCTCAGTCATACTCAGACAGATGCTCGAATTCGCTGTAGACAGCGAGATCATAGAAAAGAATCTGTTTCTGGATGTCAGGATCAACAGGCGAAGGGTTCTGGTTCCGGAGGTGAAAAAGCCTGACCATACTCAGGTGTTCACCAAGTCAGAAGAAATCATGCTCATAGAAAGAGCGTGGAAAGCCTTCAATAAGAGAGAGAACTATAAACAGTGGTATGTGCCTCTTGCAGTGATCTTTCTCTTCTATACAGGTCTTCGGATAGGTGAGATATCTGCTCTTAAGTTTGAGGATATTACAGGTAACAATATGCTGGTAAACAGGCTGGTCCGCTTCCCGACAGGGGAAATCGTTGATCACACCAAGGGAACCTATGGCAGCAGAACAGTTCCGCTCATACCTCAAGCAGCGGAAATCATTGATCTGATAAGGACTCACCGGCAGGAAAAAGGTCTTGATATAGATGGTTATATATTCTGCCCAAACGGAAAACCTGTCAGCACCTACAATGCGATCGAAAGAGCGCTGAAGAAGTACTGTAAAAATCTTGGCATAGAAGAGCGCAGTCCTCATAAGGAGCGAAAGACCTTCACCTCTGCTCTTATAAGCAATGGTGTCAGCATCAACACAGCCAGGCAGCTTGCCGGGCATGTTGATGAGAGGACTACTCTGAACAATTACTGCTATGACAGGAGCGAGGATGATGAAAAACTTGCTCAGATCACATACGCTTTGACCAGTTAACACCCCAAAAACACCTAGTGTATTCAAAGTGTATCCAAGTGTATCCAGAAATATGGATACAACCACGCGACTTCACGTGTATTCTTCTAGCGCGTCAACCCCAGTAAAATCAACGGCTTCAAGAAAAAAGGTCTCCGTTTTCGGAGACCAATTCTTGGAGCTGATGGGGGGAGTCGAACCCCCAACCTTCTCGTTACGAATGAGATGCTCTGCCATTAAGCTACATCAGCATCAGCGCATCGCGCTCTGTAAATATAACAGAGCGCGACTGATAATTCAATATTATTCTTTGTCGTGGTCGAGTTTCGGTGCTTCCTCGGATACGACCTGTACCAGTTTTGTTACCAGAAGTGCGACGTTAAGGAATGCGATAGCTACTGTGAGTCCGGTCGATGCGCCGGCTGCCTTCTTCATTATCTTGCTTGTATCGAGCTTCATGTTTCCCCCTTTCGCCTGCGCTCAGCGCAGATTCAATGAGCAGATTTATACTGAATACAGATTATTATTTGAAAACTCCGGATTCGAAGTTATGTCGATACCGAGCGCTCTTACCGCCCGCTCGTCTTTGTCTGAAAGGATGGCGGTGCAGTGCGCGATGCATCCGTTCAGGTTAGGGATCTCCTTGAGTGCGAGCTCTGCAAACGGGTTGATCAGCTTGGTGAGCGTGAGCGCCATAATGACCTCCTCGAGGTTGAGGCTGGTCTTGTCGTGGAGGATGCTCGCCTTTGTGCTCGACATGCTTTCGAAAATAGGAGGCGATATGATCAGCATGTCATCCTGAATGCCTGCCAGTTTCTTGATTGCGTTGAGCACCATGGCCGCTGTTGCCACCATTCTGCGCGAAGATCTGCCGGTCACGATGGTGCCGTCAGGCAGCTGCATGGCGGATACAACTACGTTCTCGTATCTCTCAGGGTTCTGCGCCCTCTTGATGTCTGCATATTCCTCTGCTGCTGCTACGACAGGTCTGTCGTATCTTGACGCGCCGACTTCCTCCATCAGCAGCTTGCACCTCTCAAGTGTCGATGCCTCGATAGTTCCCTTTCTGTAGGAGCACTCAGCAATCAGATATCTGCGGATGATCTCCTGGATCGCTGCCTCTCTGCATACCTCGTCATCTGTAATAGCAAAGCCGCATCTGTTTACTCCCATGTCGGTAGGTGATTTATAGCCGTCATCCGATCCGGTGATGGCGTGGAGTATTCTCCTTAGTACCGGGAACGCGTCCACGTCTCTGTTGTAGTTGACCGCAGTCTGTCCGTAAGCGTCCAGATGGAACGGGTCGATCATATTGAAGTCCTTGAGGTCTGCTGTTGCTGCCTCGTAAGCGATGTTTACAGGGTGCTTCAGCGGCAGATTCCAGATAGGGAAGGTCTCAAACTTTGCGTATCTGGCCTTGCGTCCGCGTTTGTACTCGTGATAGACCTGCGAGAGCGATGTGGCCAGCTTGCCGGAGCCTCCGCCCGGGCCGGTAACGACGATCAGAGGCTTCGAAACCTCGATGTACGGGTTAGCTCCGTAGCCCGCCTCGGATACGATGGTATCCACGTCTGTAGGGTAGCCCTTTGTGAACATGTGCTTGTAGGTGCGTACGCCGCGTCTCTCGAGCTTGGCCATGAACTGGTTTACAGATGGTGCGTCCTCATATCTTGTGACGACAACGGAGTTGACCGAGAGGTCATAACTTCTGAACGCGTCTATCAGTCTCATTACTTCAAGGTCGTATGTGATGCCGAAGTCCTGACGCGTTTTGCTCTTGATGATGTCGCCCGCATAGATGCAGATGATTATCTCTGCCTGATCGCTCATCCTCTGCAGGAGTTTGATCTTGGCATTTTCGTCAAAACCGGGGAGCACTCTCATGGCGTGCTTGTCTTCGACGAGCTTGCCGCCGAACTCAAGGTAGAGACGGCCTTCGCCGCTGCTTATCCTCTCGAGAATGTATTTTGACTGTTCTTCAATGTATTGCTCTGCGCTGAAACCCTCTTTGTACATATTCACCCCCTCTGCTTATGAAGGCATTACCTCTATTTCCAGTATGTTTCGCCTCGAAAAAAACTTGTCGAATTTGATTTTATAGTCAACGGAAATCTTGCCGTAGCCTTCCTCGTCGAGATTATCTTCGATCTTGTTGGTGTACACCTCAAGATTTACTGATGTCATCTTTGGGATCTGATATCTCGTTATGTTGAGGATGCCCGGTTTAAGCGTCATATCCATTCCTTCATCGTCCTCATCCCTGACGTATTTGCGTATGCGAATAGTGCCGTCCTCGAGTTTGAACAGGGTACGGATATCTTCCGAACCGATGGCTTCCGTTTCCTCATATGTGATGTAAGTCGCGTTGTTGCGCGAATACACGGTACCCTCGGTAAGGATCTCCATCGAGTCTTCAAGCTCGAGCTCGCGGCGGAAAGCCTCACCGCTCGGTTTGAGATTCTCGATATATTGAGTGCTTTTGATCTTAAGATTTACGCTTTTTTTCATAACAGGAATATTTTATAACATTTGACACAACTGACACAATATCGACATATTTGAAATCTTTAATTATTGATGTACAATTACTTCGTTATTTAAGTTTAATTTTAGTTTCAATCTTTACTATCATATATGGAAAGGAAACGGCAGCAGGGAGGCTGCCCTATGGGTAATGAATATGGACGAGCAAGATAAAAATTTAGTCAGTTTTGACAGCCCGGTCGAAGAACCGGAGCCGGTCGTCAAAACAGTCGAGATAGACTATCCTCAGACGACAGTCGAAGTTGAACCGGCTCACGCTGCTCCGGTCGGCCCTACACACACAAAGAAGAAAGAGAAAAAGTATGTAACAAAAGGCGCGCTCATCGTCTGCATGATACTGACGATGATAATTAGTTCGCTGCTTGGCGCCTTCCTCGCCGGAACGTATGTATCAAAGCTTTCAGCTGACGGCAGGACCGCCAGAGAAGATTCTGAGCTGTCGCAGCTCAACCTCAGCGATGCTACCGGCAGCGATATGACCGTTTCGCAGATAGTCGACAAGAACGAGAACGCGGTCGTCGAGATCGTTGTATCCGGAACTCAGCAGAACATGTGGGGACAGATGCAGCTTGTACAGGGTGCAGGCTCCGGCGTCATCGTAAGAGAAGACGGCTATATCGCCACAAACTACCACGTCATTCAGGGAGCCAACAAAGTGCAGGTAACGCTTCATAACGGCGAATCCTACCCTGCACAGATAGTCGGCAGTGATGCGGCAAATGATATTGCGGTTGTAAAAATTGAAGCAAAAGGTCTGACAACTGCCACAATAGGCGACAGCAGTACCGTAGATGTAGGTGACCTCGCAGTTGCGATCGGCAACCCGCTCGGACAGCTCGGCGGAACCGCGACAACAGGCATCATCAGTGCTCTCGACAGAACTCTCGATGTGGAAGGCACCACTCTCACTCTGATGCAGACAGACGCTGCTATCAACGGCGGAAACTCCGGCGGCGGCCTCTTCAACAGCAAGGGAGAGCTGATCGGCATCGTAGAGTCCAAGGCATCCGCGGTCGGAGTCGAAGGCCTCGCATTTGCGCTCCCGATCAACACTGTATCGCCTATAATCAACGATCTGATCGAGAACGGCGGCAATGCGCAGACAGCAAACGCAACGCCTGCAGTAGGCGTCGTTATCAGCGACGTTTCGGAAGAGAACGCGCAGTACTACGGACTTGAATCCGCAGGCGTATACATCGCGCAGGTTACAGGCGAGAATGCCATGAAGGCAGGATTCCAGCCTGAGGACAGGATCGTATCCTTCAATGGCAAGGAGATCAAAGACAGCAACAGCTTCATCACACTTGTAAGAAAGTGCAAGGTGGGCGATACTGTAACGATCGTGGTCAGCAGAAAGGGCCAGCAGATCGAGATCAAGACAGTTCTAGAAGAGCTTCAGCAACAGCAGCCTTAATCAGGGTCGGCAGACGCTAAAAGAAAAATCCCGCGCGTAAGCGCGGGATTTTGAATTCCGGTAAAAATTCGGGGCTACTCGTTGTCGCCCATGGCCTCCATCTTTTTGCCAAGGGCAAAGACGAACTCCTTGAGAGCTTTCACATGTGCGTCAGCTTCAATTCTTGCCTCGGCATCGCGGCCTGCATTAATGGCTTCCATAATGCGATTGTGCTGCTCAGCTGTAGACTCATAAAGCGAGAAGTCCTCGTAGTACAGATATCTGAATCTGAGCGAGAGTTCCTGAACATACTTAACCAGCTCGCTCAGTGTCTCGTTGCCGCTGCACTTTACGATGAAGTTGTGGAACTTCTCATCAAGCTCGATGATGTGTTCCTTATCGTCAGCTTTCTCGATGGCTTCCTCATACTCTGCAGCGATCGCTCTGAGCGTATCCTTCTCTTCGTCGGTGATTCTCTGTGCCGCCAGCTTTGCTACGAAGCCTTCCATGTCTTCTCTTACCTCGAACACGTCGAGCATGTCCTTGATAGAGATGTTTGCGACGTAAGCGCCGCGTCTCGGCTCAACTTTAACCAGTCCGTCATCGGAGAGCCTCTTGATGGCTTCTCTGATTGGCGTACGGCTCACGTTCATCTTCTCCGAAAGGTCGATCTCCATCAGTCTTGTCTGAGATACGATCTCCCCTGTAAGGATCTTGTGCTTTAACTCCAGATACACCAGGTCCTTTAACGGCTTCTGTACCTTAAGTTGTATGTCAGTCATTTTTTCCCCCTATACTATCTGCCAGTGTCAGTCAGCCACGCTCTTATTGAAGCGTCTGCTACAGCCAACTCAGCTAAAGCGGCAATACCTTTGCCGGCTTTATTGATATCTCCATAATATGCGACCATTGTAGGGCCGCTTCCGCTCATCAGCACCTCTTCGGCATCGAGTCTGTCAAGCATGAACTTCTTGAGAGTCGCTGCCTTCTTATCTGCGAAGAGCGTATAACCTTCCATGTCATTGACGAAGAGCTTGTGTCCGGCACTGTCTTTGTCAGTGTAACCGACCGCATCCATGGCTTCATAAGCAGCCTTCGTAAGAACCGCGGTGCCCGGGTTCGCCAGAACGACATATCTCGGGATGCTTTCTGCTCTTTCGACTATCTCGCCTATGCCGTAAGTCCAGGCCGAATCGCTCGCTTCCTCGAGTCCTTCAAGACCGGCGAGCACTTCGCGATTGCGATAGGCATTCATGAACGTCGAGAACGGTACGTCAGCTCCGAATTCCGCACCTATGCTCATCAGCTGTCTCAGCGTGAACGGTCTGCCGGCCATCTCATTAAGGCCAAGCAGGCAGGCCGCCGCATTGGCGCTGCCCCCGCCGATTCCTGCAGAGACCGGGAGATCCTTGCGGATATCTATGAGCAATGTGTCTGTCAGCCCATACTCTTCAGGATCATCCTTCCCGATGGCATCAGTAAAAGCTTTTACCGCTCTGAATGCCAGATTGTCCATATCAGTCGGAATTGTTTTTGCATCCGTACATAAATATACAACAATGCCATTTACAGTGCAATGAGGCAACTTGTATTTTGTTGCTTTTTGAGTACATTTTTCTATTTTCAGCACATCATGAAGACCCAGACCCTGCATAAACGAGACTATGTCGTGGTAGCCGTCAGGTCTTTTTCCGGTGACTTCGAGAGACAGATTGATTTTCGCGTGAGCGTTAAGCGTGATCTTATCCATGGTCAATGAAAACAGGGGAGTAATAGTCCCCCCTGAAGTCGTCCCCTTTTTTTATTT
This sequence comes from Mogibacterium sp., assembly GCA_017405845.1. GTDB lineage: Bacteria > Bacillota > Clostridia > Peptostreptococcales > Anaerovoracaceae > Crickella. The sequence goes on from JAFQZQ010000028.1 coordinate 9,197, forward strand.
TTTCTTTGTGTTCTTGCTCTTGGAAGCTTTGTTCTCGGTCTTTCTCATAGCCTTAAGAGCTTCGACCGAACGGTCTTCCTTGCTTACGGGTGCCGGGGCATGTACGTGATATACGTTATTGAGGAGCTCTGCGCAGTTCTCAATCTTCTTCTCCTGAGGCTGCTCGGAATTCTTCTTAGCCTTGCGGGCCTTCTTCTTTGCCTCCTTGGCTTCTTTCTTAGCCTGCTCTGCCTTTACTTCCTCGATGCTCTTGCCTGTCCTCTTGGCTTCTCTGTAAGGGTTGAACGCAGCCTCTTTAGGCTCGTCCTTTGGCTCTTCCTCTTCCTTCTCGTTGTTCTGGCGGAGGGAGAGAACCATGATTCCTCCGAACATCACGAACATCATGGCCATGTTGACCATGTTGTTTACTCGCTGGTTGTAAGTCTTGAATGTGACAGTCTTGTCTGCGCCGAGAGTGTTACCCTCGTTGTCGATGAGATCGCCGCTTACCACCAGCTTGTACTCCGAATTGTTCTTTGCAACAAAGCCCTTATCCGTGTCGGCGAGAACCAGTACAAGACCTTTTTCCTTATCGCTGAAAAGGACCTGAACAGGGATGGTATTTCCGTCCGGATCATAGATGGTAAATTTGTTGGCGTTGGCAGCAGTTGCTTCTGCGGAATCCATGGCATTGCTGAATTTAAGCTTAACGCCGAGGTTTTCCATAGACGTGTTTGTCTGGCCGTCTTCAGGGTATGATGACACCAGATCGAATCCGCCATCGGCAAAGCAGAATGCCGAAGCTGCCATTATCATGATCGACGTAAGTATTGCGATCAGACTTATCTTCTTCATTAAGTATTCCTCCGTTATCCGCGCCTTCTCCTGAAAAAGTCCTTCAGAAGTGCCGAGCATTCGCCGGCCAGCACGCCTCTTGTTATTTCTATGCTGTGATTAAGCCTTTCGTCGTTTGCTATGTTGTAAAGTGATCCGCAGGCTCCTGTCTTAGGATCGTCTGCGCCGATCACCAGCCTTGCCATCCTTGCGAGTACCATTGCGCCTGAGCACATGCTGCATGGCTCGAGTGTCACGTACATGGTTGCGCCAGGCAGCCATTTTGCCTTAAGCGATGCTTCAGCTGCCTCGAGGGCGAGCATCTCAGCATGCGCTGATGACCTCCGCGCGGTCTCCACCATATTATGCGCCCGCGCGATGATCTGCCCGTCTTTCACAACAACGGCGCCGACGGGCACCTCGCCCTCTTCGGCGGCCCGGGCTGCTTCTTTCAGAGCCTCGAGCATGAATTTTTCATCATCACTTGCGCATATAATTTCGTCAAAAACCATAGCCGAAATATTGTATCACAAACCCTTTTAAAATAGCAAGAAACACGGGTCAGATAAATGCGTATTTGATTACATAAAAGAACGGGTTCACGTCGTAAAGAACCTTGGCGACAGTGCTCAGCTGGAGTGCCTCCATCATAGCCGGAACATGCTCCGGTGACACGAGTGTTGTGACCGGTATCAGAAGGGCAACGGCAATCCACGCGACCATGATGCCTCTCACCAGACCGAGAACCATGCCAAGCACCCTGTCGGCAAAACCTATCACTATCGAGTGATCGCGCAGGCTCTTTATTATCACCCTAATAAGAAACAACACAATGCTGACTGCCAGAATAATACACGCAAAAGCTATGACGCCCATTGCAATCTCTGTCAGTCTTTCCGCTGCCGAATCTGCGGCCTTGTCTGCGGCATCCTTGAAGATCCCTGCCAGCGACTTTGAAAGTACTCCCTCGCCGGATCCGTTTGGTCCGAATATCGACCCGAAGAACGAATTCACGCCTTCATCTGACGAGCTGCCCGTCACGGTCTCATCCCCGCGGATCAGCTCAAAGATGTGGCTGTGCATCGTCTTCTCGAGCTTCGTCTTCAAAAGATAGTCCTTCAGTTTATCCTTGTAGTAAAAACCGAGTCCAATACCGCCTATAATAGAAATCATTTTGAGCAGCGTATCGCCGACGCCCTTGATGGCACCTCTTAAGATCGCCACCAGAACTATCAGCCCTACGGCTCCGTCTATCATCCACCAATCTATAGTATTCATGCGCATATTTTACCACATATATCTTCCTTTGTAGTGAGTATTAAATAATAGTAAATATGAATTGTTTGACATCACAGAAAATTGTATCTTTTTTGTGCAAGAAAATACATTGAATTCCAGTAATTGCAAGGCTTTGCGGATTTGTAAATAATTTGACGGCTCGTTGCCGCGGTGCTATTATTAAGATACGTTAGACAAGTGGGCCCATGCGCCGATTTTGGGCATGTTGGCTTGCGCTAAATATATATTTCATGGAGGTATACAGCGATGGAAAAGAAAACCCCGCTCTATGATACCCACGTTAAGTATGGTGGCAAGATCGTCGAATTCGGCGGCTTCCTGCTTCCAGTACAGTACGGATCAGGTGTCAAGGCAGAGCACATGGCAGTCAGAACTCAGTGTGGACTGTTCGATGTTTCCCACATGGGCGAAATTCTCGTTCAGGGTGAGAAGGCAAAGGACTTCCTCAACCTGCTTCTGACAAACGATTACACAGACCTTCAGCCGGGATTCGCAAGATATTCCCCAATGTGCAATGAAAACGGCGGTACCGTCGATGACCTCATTGTATATATGAAGGCAGAGAACGACTACTTCGTAGTAGTCAATGCCGCTAACACCGATAAGGACTTCGCATGGATGTGCGATCACAAGATCGACGGCGTAGAGCTCACAAACGTAAGCGATCAGTGGGGCCAGGTAGCTCTTCAGGGTCCTAACGCAGAGATCATTCTGAAGAAGATTGTAGATGAGAGATACATCCCTGCAGGATACTACACATGCATCTTCGACGGAGACTTCCAGGGAATTCCTGTAATGATCTCCCGTACAGGCTACACAGGCGAGGATGGATTCGAGATTTACATGCCGGCAGACAAGGCTCCTGATGTTTGGGAAGCTCTGATTGCTGCAGGTAAGGATGATGGACTTATCCCATGCGCACTCGGCGCAAGAGATACTCTGAGAATGGAAGCAGCTATGCCTCTCTACGGACATGAGCTCAATGACAAGATCAGCCCAAGAACAGCAGGTCTCGGCTTCGCAGTAAAGATGAACAAGCCTGACTTCATCGGCAAGGCCGCTCTCGAAGCAGATCAGCCACTCAAGGAGAGAAGAGTCGGCCTCAAGGTCACAGGCCGCGGCATCCTCAGAGAGCACCTCGATGTTTACAGAGACGGCGAGATCGTTGGATACACCACATCGGGTACATTCCTGCCATATCTGGGAGCTTCGTACGCTATGGCTATCGTTAAGTCAGAAGCACGCGAGATCGGTGCTCCTTGCCAGGTAGACGTAAGAGGCCGCATGGTAGACTGCGAGATGGTAGGTCTCCCATTCTACAAGAGAGCTAAATAATTAGTGTTACTTTTCCGCATTTGCGGATCAGATAAACCGATATCATTTAATTCCAACTTATATAAAAAAGGAGATTAGAACAATGATTGATCCAAAAGAACTGAAGTACACAAAGGACGATGAATGGGTTCGTTTCGAAGGAGACGAGGCTTATGTAGGAATCACAGATTATGCTCAGAGCGAACTCGGCGATCTCGTATTCGTTAACCTCCCAGAGGTAGACGACGAGGTAGTTGCAGGCGAGCCTTTCGGCGATGTTGAGTCCGTAAAAGCAGTAGCTGACGTATTCTCACCAGTTTCCGGCGTTGTTCTCGAAGTTAATGAAGAGCTTCTCGACGATGCATCCCTGATCAACAGCGATCCTTATGGCGCATGGTTCATCAAGGTTGGAAGCATCTCCGCTTGTGAGGACTTCATGACTGCTGATGAATACGATGAGTACAGAGGATAATCCCCTCATCAGAATACTTATTTGACATTTTTATAAGGAGGAACTAAATTGGGCACTTTTATTCCTAACACCAAGGAAGAGCAACTGAAAATGCTCAACGAGATCGGATATAAGGATTTCGATGACCTCTTTAAAGTGATCCCTGATGAAGCCAAGGTAAAAGGCGAACTCAATCTTCCTGACGGACTGAGCGAGATCGAAGTCGCCCGCAAGGTAGAGGGACTCGCAGCAAAGAACACAATATTCCGTTCGATCTTCCGCGGAGCCGGCGCTTACAATCACTATGTACCATCCGCCGTTGACGCGATCGCCAACAAAGAAGAATTTGTTACGGCGTATACACCATATCAGGCTGAAATCAGCCAGGGCATCCTCCAGTCGATCTTTGAGTATCAGACAATGATCGCTGAGATCACAGGCATGGACATCGCAAACGCTTCTATGTATGACGGCGCTTCCGCAGCTGCAGAAGCATGCTGGATGTGCAAGGACAGAAGACACAGCACATTCTATGTATCCGGTGCTCTCGATGAGAGGATCCTGACAGTTATCAACACTTACTCATTCGGAAGAGGCAGCAAGGTCGTAGTCATCCCTACAAAGGACGGCGAGACTGACAAGGAAGCTCTTGCAAAGGCACTTGCTGACGATAAAGAAGCTGCTTGCTTCCTCATGCAGTATCCTAACTTCTACGGTATCGTAGAAGATGCAGAAGAGCTCTGCAAGATCACACACGACGGCGGAGCTAAGTTCATCATGTACTGCCACCCACTCGCACTCGGCGCTCTGAAGAGCCCTGGCGAAGTCGGAGCTGACATCGCAGTTGGTGAGGGACAGCCTCTCGGACTCGGACTCGAGTTCGGCGGACCATACCTCGGATTCCTGTCGACAAAGCAGGAGAACATGCGCGCGATCCCTGGCAGACTTATCGGTGAGACTGTAGATACAAGGGGCGAAAGAGGATTCGTTCTTACGATCCAGGCCAGAGAGCAGCACATCCGCCGCGAAAAGGCCAGCTCCAACATCTGCTCCAACGAAGCATGGTGCGCACTGAGAGCAGGCATTTATCTCTCGACAATCGGCGCTAAGGGCTATGAGCAGGTTGCAACACTCTGCTCGTCAAAGGCTCACTACATGGCTGAAGAGCTCGAGAAGATCGGCATGAAGAGATGCTTCAAGGGTGAGTTCTGGAACGAATTCGCTACAACATGCCCGGATGCTGACAAGCTGCTCGCAGCTCTCGAAGAGAAAGGAATCCTCGGCGGACTCAAGCTCTGCTGCGGATGCTGCGATGCCGGATGCGACACAGACTGCATACTCTGGTGCTGCACAGAGCTGAACAGCAAAGAAGATATCGATGAAGTCATAGCTATCGCAAAGGAGGTGTTCTAAGATGAAATTAATATTCGAGAAGAGCATTCCTGGTAGAGGACAAGATATCTTCCCTGCATGCGACGTTCCTGTAAAGATGCCTGCCGCTCCTCTTCGTGAGAAGAAGGCACATCTCCCTGAAATCTCTGAGAACGAGATGGGAAGACACTACACAGCTCTTGCTAAGAGAGCTCACGGAGTCAACGACGGATTCTATCCTCTCGGCTCCTGCACAATGAAGCACAATCCAAGGATCGACGAGAAGATGGCAGCCCTTCCGGGATTTGCCAAGCTGCATCCGCTCCAGCCTGCACACACTGTACAGGGCGCACACGAGCTGATCGCTGACCTCGAGAAATTCCTCTGCGAGATCACAGGCATGGCAGGAGTTACATTCCAGCCGGCAGCCGGAGCTCACGGCGAGTTCACCGGACTTCTCCTGATCAAGGCTTACCACACAGACAGAGGCGACACAGAGCGTAACGAGATCATCGTACCTGACGCTGCTCACGGCACAAACCCTGCTTCGGCAACAATGGCCGGCTACAAGACCATCGTCATCAAGTCGAACGAGAACGGTACAGTTGATATCGACGACCTCAAGGCTCACCTCGGTCCTAAGACTGCAGGTCTGATGCTGACCAACCCTAACACTGTTGGTCTCTTCGACCCTAACATCATGGAGATCACAAGACTCGTCCATGAGGCAGGCGGACTCTGCTACTATGACGGTGCTAACCTCAACGCTGTAATCGGTATCGTACGTCCTGCAGACATTGGATTCGACGTAATCCACATGAACCTGCACAAGACATTCTCGACACCTCACGGCGGTGGCGGTCCTGGAAGCGGCCCTTGCGCATACAAGGACTTCCTTGCTCCATTCGCACCTGGTCTGGTATGCAAGGACGGCGAGAACTACGAGAGAGCTGAGAAGTCCATCGGTAACCTGACAGGCTTCTACGGCAACTTCCTCGTAATGGTCAAGGCTTACACATACCTGCTGACGATCGGCAAGGAAGTGTACACACTTGCTCAGAACGCCGTACTGAACGCAAACTACATGCAGGAGAAGCTGAAAGACATCTATCCGATCGCATTCGATACAACCTGCATGCACGAGTTCGTAATCGGCCTCGATCCGATCTACAGAAAGACTCACGTTTCGGCTCTGGACGTAGCCAAGGCACTCCTCGACTACGGCATCCATCCACCTACAATCTACTTCCCTCTGATCGTCCACGAGGCTCTGATGATCGAGCCTACAGAGACAGAGACGAAGGAGACACTCGACGAGGCTATCACAGCATTCCGCGAGATCTACGAGAGAATCTTCAATGCTCCGGAAAGCGTACAGATGGCACCTCAGACAACACCGGTACTGAGACTCGACGATACAAAGGCAGCAAGAGAGCCGCATCTGCGCTTCGACTTCGACTAATAGTCAAACAATTCAAAGAGCCCCTGACGGGGCTCTTTTGTTGTGTGATTGTTTGTCACATATTACTCTTAATTATTTCCGGTTACTTCGTTTACTTTATACACTCCCAGTAGTATCAATACTATGCCGGCACTGTCCATTAAGCCACCAAACTCCTGGAATCACGCAATTAACACCTTCTGTATCACCAAAAGGCTCCGTAAGCTATTACCTATTGTACAGACTTGTGATCACTAAAGCCATCAGTAAATTCTATTCATCGATATACATTTGGATAGTTCGTGTCTGTGCGCGCATTTTGGGACAAGAATGACGAACCTCAATCCATGCAATTCAAAAGGGATCCGCTTTCGCGGATCCCTTTTTTGCGCGATTATCGCCCGGTTTGTTTTACAGTCTTGCTGCCTCCATGATCGCTTCTGCGAATGATGGATGCGGATGGATGATGTTCGCTACTTCTTCGAGCATCATGCCGCGGCCGATAGCTACCGCGAGCTCGCCGATGAGGTCGGACGCTCTGCCGCAGAGCAGGTGTGCGCCGATGATCTTGTGGTCGTCAGCTCTTGCTACCAGTTTTACGAAACCTCTGTCGAGTCCTGCGATGATGGTCTTGCCGTTTGCAGACATCGGATACTTCTTTGTGATAACTTCGATGCCGGCTTCCTTTGCCTCGTCAGCTGTCAGTCCGACTACTGCGATTTCAGGGTCTGTGTAAATGCAGCTTGGTACTGTGCCCATATTGATTGTAGCCTGGCAGCCATTGATCAGTGCTACTGCGTTGCGGCCTTCTGCCGATGCTGTATGTGCGAGCTGGATTCCGCCGATGCAGTCACCGATAGCATATACGCTCTTGACAGGAGTCTCGTAGTTGCTGTCAACCTTGATGAAGCCCTTTGCGTCCTGAAGGTCAGGATACTCTGCAAGCAGCTCGTCGCTGAACACGCCGGCTGTGTTAGGTCTTCTGCCTACGCACATCAGAACCTTGTCTGCCGGTACCTGGATCTCTTCACCCTTCTTGTTCTTGAGAGTGACTACCAGCTTGTCGCCGTCCTTCTCGATCTTCTGTACAGGGGAAGCAACGTGAACTGTAACGCCCTTCTTCTCAAGAGTCATCTTGATGCTGCGGCCGATTTCCTTATCGATAATAGGGAGAAGTCTGTCCATTCCCTCGATAACTGTTACATGATCGCCGAGGTCAGCATAGATAGTTGCAAACTCGATACCGATGACTCCGCCGCCGATGATGACGAACTCAGGGATCTCTGCCGCTCCCATGTCGAGCAGCTCTGTGCTGTCAACGACGCCCGGCAGATCGTAGCCAGGGATAGGAGGCATGAAAGGCTTGGAGCCTGTAGCTACCATGATGTTCTCTGCGGTGTATTCCTCGCCGTTTATCACTACGCGGTGCGGAGCAACAACCTTTGCCTCGCCCTCAAGCAGGTCGATCTTTTTCTTCTTGATAAGTCCGCTGATGCCGTTTCTCAGTGTGTCGAGAACCTCATCCTTGCGCTCGCCGATTCTCTGGCGGTTTGCGTGAAGGCCTTCAACCTCTACGCCGACTTCTGCTCCGTGAGCAGCGTCTCTGTAAACGTCGGATGAATGCATGAGAGCCTTAGTAGGGATGCATCCTCTGTTGAGGCATGTTCCGCCAACGCGATCCTTCTCTGCGATCGCAACCTTCATGCCGAGTTCTGCAGCATAGAATGCAGCCTCATAGCCGCCCGGACCTGCTCCGATGATCAGGAGATCATAATTGAATTCGCTCATTTCGAAATTCCTTTCTGTAGTTATATTTGGTGAATTAAATTGACTTAGCTATAAGCCCCAATATCTCGTGTGCTGTTGCAGATGTGCCGTCAGGCAGCTTCGCGCTTAGCCCGCTGATGTCGCCTGCGTCATATCTGCAGTCTTTCAGCATCTCCTCGACAATGTCGAAGACCTCTGTCTCGAGTGCGTCGGAATAGATCTGACAGTTCCTGATGTATTCGCCCTTCATCTCAAGCTGTATCTCAACTCCGCCCCATTCGAATCTGTGCTCTATTTCTTTTGTAAAAGGTATCTTGGTACCGAGGCGCCACTCCTCTGAAGCGTATTTGTCGAGAAGCGCCTGAGGGATCTCCGGCAGCTCCTCAATCACGGCTTCGCATCCGTACTCTCTCGAAGCAGCCCTTACCATTGCATCCTGCATGGCGAGAATCAGCTCTCTTGTATCTGCGTTCGCCAGATCTCCGCCCACGTGATCTTTGAGATTTGTAACTCTCGACCGCACGGACTCAACGCCTTTCGACTTCAACTTTTCCGCCGAAACATTCAGATATTTCGACAGATCGTCACCCTTTACATCCATCATGATGGTGCCGTGGTGGTAGTTGAAACCGTTCGATGAGAAGTACGCATGACCCGAGAATTTTCTGCCTGTGACCGTGAGATCATTGCGTCCCGTCTTGGCCGCATCGATACCCAGCAGCCTGCAGGCCAGAAGTATCACGTCAGTCTGCCTTGCTATATCGAAAAGGCCGTCCTTCGCGATGAATGTGAAGTTGAGGTTTCCGAGGTCGTGGTAAACCGCTCCGCCGCCTGACATGCGGCGGGCAAGATAAATGCCGTCGCGCTTTATCGCCTCAACGTTGCATTCACGCCATGGATTCTGATTCTTTCCAATCACCACCGTGTGAGCATTCTGCCACAGGAACAGCGTCATCACGCCGTCTTCGGCATTCATAGTCAGATGCTCTTCCGCGGCAAGGTTCACGTATGGATCGGTGCAGTCCGTCTTTATGACCCTAAGATTCGACATCGCTTTCACCTGTCATTTCAGCGTCTTCGGCGGCGTCCTGAAGAGCCTCCAGATCTTCATGAATCTCCTCGAAGGCTTCCTCATCCTCTTCCGGAATGTCCGCATTGACATCGCCTTCCACGTTTTTCAGAGTCGCCGGATCGATCGGCTCCGGACGAGGTTTATCGGTTTTATAAAACGTGAAATAGTACTCGTCACCGCGCCGGATATTTCCGTTTTTGTCAACAATTATGTCGCCCATCCAGGCAGTTTTGATAACGCCGTTTCTGTAATCCCACTTAACAACGCGGTCTTCATATACCGAATCCTGCTCATCGTAGTTGTAGCCGTATCTCTCGGCGTAATCCCTGTTGTAGTGGCTGTATGCCAGATATGTCAGGACGATATCGTCGCCCTCAATGACAATATCCTCGTAATCACGCTCGATAGCGAATCTGCCCTGCATCGCCTTGCGCATTTCCTCTTCGGATTTGAATGTCGTTCGCTCAACGTGCACGATTATAAAGTTGATCAGAAAAGCGATAGCGGCAACCAAAACAACAAAAGCCACTGCCATTAGCAGCCTTTGATTTTTACGTCTGATATACCACTCCTTCGCCCATGCTTCGGCGTTTCTTCTGTTCTGATCCATAGGTAAATTTTACCAACAATCCGCGGCTATCTCAACAGTCTCTCAGAAACAAAGGCCGGCACTTCATGTGTCGGCCTTCATTCAGATTCGTATAATAATATTCCGCTATTTCATCAGCATTCCGAGGATATTAACAACATCCTTAGCATCAACACCGTCGAGGAGTCCGCCAACTACCTTCATCATGTCGCCGGAGCTGCTCTTAGCTGTCTCAGCCTTTGCAGTCTGACCCATCTTGGACATCAGGATAGGTGCCATAATAGCCATGATCTTGAGGATGGTCTTGGTGTCAAGTCCGCTCCTCTTCTTAGCCTTTGCAGCTACCTCTTCCTCCTGTGCTCCGAGAAGGTGTCTTACGATCTTTGCACCGTCGTCAACATCAGCAGTCTTTACAGCCTGTCTCAGGTCTCTTGTGTCCTGCTTGCTGTGATCGTTCAGCGCCTGAAGGAATCCATACCTGGTATCTTCGTTCTTCATCTGTCCCTGCATTCCCTGAAGGAGCAGAGGCATAACTGTCTCAATTGCCGACTCTGCACTCTTACCGTCAACTCCGAGCATACCGCTTACCTGATCGAGTGCGCCGCTCTGAAGCATCAGCTTCATGATGGTTTCCATATCCATGGTTTATATCCTCCTTGTTGTTTGACAAATACAAGAAATATAGTCTCATTCGTGATTAAATTTTATCCGCTTTACGCGTATTTTTCAATGCTTTTCGCATTGTATTACTTCACCGCAACTCCGCACTCGCGCTCCATGATTTTCGCGAACGATTTGATGCATGTGTGGACTATTCCGGTGCAGTAAGTCTTGCGCCCAGGATCAGTGAATTCGTAGTCTTCGATCAGCTCAGGGCAGATGCTGCTGACGTATTCCTTAGCGACATCCTCATTGAGCTCCCTTACGAGATCGATGCACTTTCTGAACGCCGGATCGCCCTTCACCGTTCTGCCGAACACCTTGCCAATGCACATCGTGGCTCCTGCAACTGCTCCGCATACGTTGCCGCCGTCGCCGAATCCGTATGGGAATCCTGTTGAGAGCGCGATGGCCTCTTCGCCTATGCCGAGCTCATAGTGTCTGTTGAGCACCTCGAGTACCGACTCCGAGCACATGAATCCCGTAGTGAAGTTCTCGGTCGCATCAGCGAGCATTTTCTCCATGTTTACTTCTTTTACCATGTCTGCCTCCATACCTTTTTATCTATTTTTTACGTGCTTTTTTCTGCCGCTTCTGAGCGGCTCTGCGCTTAGCGGTTTTTGTCTTCATTATGCTGTACCCGAAGCTGCCGACCTCTTCAGGCACAAGCCTGTAATACTTTCCGTGGTTGAACGCCACAAGGTCCATCGCGCCGAAATCGTAGGCACCACTTTCGTCCACATACTTTTCGTCAATATGGACAGCTGTTATCTCCGCCATGAACATATCGTGTGAAGGCATTCTAACGATGTCCTTCACTTTGCACTCTATGTTTACCGGCGATTCAGCGATGAGCGGAGCCGACACCGTGTCTGCTTCTTCGCGCGTCAGCTTCTGCGACTCAAACTTGTCAACATCGCGCCCCGAGCGCACCCCGCAGAAATCCATGGCTTTTACGAGGCTTCTCGGCACCAGGTTAATAACGAACTCGCCGCTCTGCTCAATTATATCGTGCGAATACCGCGACCGCTGCACCGAAACGTAGGTCATCGGAGGATTTGAGTTGATGATCCCGGTCCAGGCTATCGTTATTATGTTTGACTCCTCCATGCTTCCGCAGCTCACCATTACTGTCGGCAGCGGGGCAAGGAGCGGTCCCGGCTTTGAATTTATCTTCAATTCTTTACCTCCTTACGGCAGATATCGCGCGCCATTCTCCGTCTGCAAGCACCTCTATTATATCAAAGCCTGCATCCTCTATTGCCTTTTTTACAGCATCTTCTTTGATGTCCAGTATTCCCGAGGTTATGTAGACACCGCCCGGTTTGAGCTGTGCAGCCGCGGCAGGCGAAAGCATTATCACGAGGTCGGCCATCAGGTTGGCAACTATTATGTCCGGCTCGTAGTCGACGCCGTCCATCAGATTGCCGTGCATGATGCTGATCCTTCCCTCGAGGCCGTTTTTCACAATGTTCTCGTTCGATACACGCACCGCCTCGTCATCAATGTCTATGCCAAGAGCCTCGTCCGCTCCGAGCAGCACTGCAGCCATCGCGAGAATACCCGTGCCCGTGCCGACATCGAGGACTTTTATCGGATAGCGCGATGGATCGTACGATCCGCCCAGATCCTTCTCTAGAGCCTTTATGCACATCGAGGTCGTTTCGTGGAGCCCGCTTCCGAATGCCATTCCCGGGTCCATCTCGACAACGAGCTCACCTTCAGCAGCCTCGTAGTCTTCCCATCCCGGCTTTACCACGATGCGCTCGCCGATTTTTGCAGGTTTGAAGTGCTCCTGCCACTTGTAAAGCCACTCGCTGTCGTCACCGGTTATGGTTGTCTTGTAAGCAATGTCATCCGCGCCGGCTTTAAGAGATTTGAGCAGGGCTTCTGCCTCATTCAGCCCTCTCCTGCCCTCTTCATCATCCGCAAAATAAAGCGTTATCGCTATCGTGTCGCTCCCGGATTCAGCTTCTTCAGCCGTGCGCGTGATCTCTTCATTTATATAATCGTACTTGTACAGGTCCTGATGCTCCGCTATGTCGACCGCGTCCATCGGGTCGTCGATCTGCATGGAGTCAAAGCCGGCATCCAGCAGAATCGCCTGAACCGTCTCCGATGCGTTTCTTTTAACTTCGATCTTGAGTTCTGTATATCTCATTCTGTTATCACTCCTAAATGGTTTATTGTGCAGCTTTGAGGTCGCGGATCACGAGGTAGAGGCAGACCGCTCTTATAAGCAGGCCGGCAGCAGCGGCCGGTATACCGAATGCATAGTTTGCTCTCACGGGGATGATGCGTATCGCCAGGTCTAAAATGAGCAGCCCGGCCACCAGCTTATGAAACTTAACAGATGCCTCCGGGTTGCCGCGCAGCACTTTGGCAGCTGCGAACCCCAGCGCGACCGCAATGACCAATACTACGAAGTATACCGCAACCTCGCTCAGCATTGCCCTGTAGATATATGAAAGTGCCAGGGCTTCGACGCGTGGCAGCGCGCAGATGCCTATATCGAACAGCACGCTCAGCAGATTACGGCTGCTGAATATTGCAGGGTGGACGCCTGTCAGGAAGATGTACGGGAGCGGAAGCAGAGCACATATCTGGAATATGCGCACATACAGGTCTGCGCCGGTAAGCTGTCTTCTCACGTCAATGCCAAATCTGATTCGTGACATCATTTACGCACCTCCTCGAGAGTGCGCGAGAGCCAGCGCTTATCGAAATTTCCTTTCAGCCCATCGTCATCTTCTGTGCTGTACACGAGCTCTCCGCTGTCAGGGTCAATGAACGCAACCGTTGCTCTGCCGGACGCAGGGTCTATCGACGCGGAGGTCATGCCGTAAAGCTTGCACAGGGAATTTGTGTCCGGGGCGTTTACCTGCATCAGGAATTCTCCACAGCAAACCAGCTCACCCGACTCACAGCGCCCGCGCAGCATGGCATTCTCCATGAGCACCTTCTTCTCAAAGGTTTCAGTATCAATAACGACCGCATCGCAGAATACCAGCCCCATATCGGAATAGCTGTATTCATTAAGATAAAGACGTCCGTTACAAACCGTTGTGCCGCGGTCATATCCGAAGTTTCCCTCAACGACAAGCGCGTCATCGTATTTGGAGCCACGATAGATACCGCATTGATCCTTCGTGCTGTATCTGATCGAAAGATCTGTCCCCTTGATCTTCTGATAATCGCTGATCAGGTAGGCGTGTTTTCCCATGTCATATATTCCGACGGTAAACAGCATAGCGATCACCGAAAAGACGAGCACTATCACCATCAGAGCGTTCATTGTGAATTTGGAATTGTTCAAATCAGCCTCCTGTCATATCTGTCCCACAGTTATTGTACAACAAATACGGACTATATATACGAATGAAATAAAGACATAAAAAGAGCAGACGCCGTTAATGCGCCTGCTCTCCGTTTACTTATCATTCGGACGTATTATCCGAGTGTGATCTTCATGAACTTCTTCTTGCCCTTCTGGAGGATGAGCTCGCCGTCCTTGAAATCTGCTTCTGTGACTGCGTATCTCTTGTCCTTGATCTGCTCGCCGTTGACTCTTGCGCCGCCGCCCTGGATGGTTCTGTAAGCTTCGGATGTCGATGGCTCGAGTCCTGCTTCCTTCATGAGTGCTGCGAGTGCCATTCCGTCGCCTGCGAAGAGTGATGCGTCGAATGCCTTTGTCGGCATGTCGTCGGAGACTCCGCCGCCTGCGAATACCGCACGGCTTGCCTCGAGAGCCTTCTGAGCCTTCTCCTCACCGTGTACCAGCTTGGTAACTTCGAATGCGAGGATCTCCTTAGCCTTGTTGATCTCTGCGCCTTCGAGAGCGGAGAGTCTCTCGACCTCCTCCATAGGCAGGAAGGTCAGCATGCGGAGGCATGTGTTGACGTCTGCATCGTCAACGTTTCTCCAGTACTGGAAGAAATCGTAAACAGGAGTCTTTCTCTCGTCGAGCCAAAGAGCTCCGCCAACGGTCTTACCCATCTTCTGTCCGTCGCTCTTGAGGAGCAGTGAAACTGTAAGTCCGAATACTTCGTCGCCGCATAGCTTTCTTGTGAGGTCGACACCGCCGATGATGTTGGACCACTGGTCGTTTCCGCCCAGCTGTGCCATCAGGCCGAAGTCTCTGTGCATTACGTAGAAGTCATAGCTCTGAAGAAGCATGTATGAGAACTCGAAGAAAGTGAGTCCTGTATCTCTTTCCATACGGGTCTTGAAGCAGTCAGCGCGCAGCATTGTGTTTACGTTGAACTGCGAGCCGATGTATCTTGCAAACTCAGTGAACTTGCACGGTCTGATCCACTCAGCGTTGTTTACGCTAACGGCTTTGCCCGGAATAGGCTCCCTGTTCTGATGTCCCGGATGGTATACACCCTCGTTGCCCTCGTACTTCCACTCATCGTCAAAGTCGATGTACTTGTCGAAGAGCTTCTTGAACTGTCTGCAGTTCTCATCGATCGTATCGATGGTCATTACCTGACGCATGTCGGCCTTGCCCGAAGGGTCGCCGATCTCGCCTGTGCCGCCGCCCAGCAGGAACACCGGTGTGTGGCCGTACTTCTGCATGTACATCATAGTGATCATCGGGATGAAGTGTCCGATGTGCAGGCAGTCTGCAGTCGGGTCGAATCCGATGTAGAATTTGATCTTCTCATTTCCGAGCAGCTCTCTGAACTTCTCCGGATTCGTGCACTGTGCAACAAGTCCTCTCTCTACGAGAACATCGTATACGTTGGTGTGTTTACTAACATTATCAGGGATAAGTGAACTCATCTTCTTTCTCCTTATAGTAGATGTCTTTCTATAATTGTTGCGCAATTATGCTGCGCAGACGTAAAAAATATACCACTCCCGCCCGCCTCTGTCAAACCCGTTAAGCGCAGTGATCAAGCCATGTTTACAGGTACAGGCGGCTGATTATCATGATCCACACCGGCAGGGTGACGACAGACAGCAGGGTGCTGATCGCTACTGCTTCGGACATGAGTTTTGAGTTCTTGTTCTCCTGAGCAGCTACAGCCACACCTATCACCGCTGACGGGAAACACACTGCAAGCAGCGACGTAAGCTTTACTACCGGATCGACCGGAAAAGGTGTAAGGATCAGCAATGCTATCGCAGGCATTACTGCAAGTTTTACCGCAGCTGTGATAAGAAGGTCCTTATCCGACAGCAGCCTTTTAAAGTCTGATCCGCCAAGCTGGATCCCTACCAGTATCATGGACAGTGGTATCGTTATATCTCCCAGTGGTTCGACTATTCCCATGACATATTCCGGCAGGTGAAGTCCGGCGAACAGCATCGCGATAGAGACGACGGTGGCCGCAGAGGTCGGATTCACCAGAGGCTTTAATATTTCGCGCAGCTTCCTTGATGATTTTTCGCTTTCCCTGTGATGGAGCTGCACAAGGCTCAATACAAACAGATATGTATTATTTACGATAGTCTGTATTACCAGGTAATAGAAAACCAGCTCCCCGAACACCGCACTGGCAACCGGAAGCCCCATGAACCCGGAATTGCAGCCTGTCATTGCAGATGCCAGAACATTCCGGTCCTGCTGGTCCTTCCGCGGAAATATCCTGTCGGATATGAAGGTCGTCACTGCTGCAGTCACAATATATATCAGGGCACTCAGAGCCAGAGTGAGGAGCGTGTTCCTGTACATATCCCCATTGATGTCCTGCCCCGTTATGGAACTTATCATCAGGCACGGTACGGTTATCCCCATTATAAAGCTGATAAAGTACTTCGCGGATTCTTCCGGAAGCACTTTAAGTCTGTTGGCAATAAGACCAACCCCGATATAAATGAATACAGACAGCACTTTGCTGAATATCAAAAGCATTGCTTGTACCCCAACTACCCTCTTTATCTCTTATCTGGTGAAATACGGCGCGTATTTTGCCGCGAGCTTAACTGATTCAATCATACTGACTGCTGACGCAGTGCCCGTGCCTGCGATGTCGAACGCCGTTCCGTGGTCTACGGAAGTGCGCAGGATAGGCATGCTGTTTGTGATCGCTATAGTGCGGTCAAAGTCAAGAGTCTTTGCTGCAATATGTCCCTGATCGTGATACAGCGACAGCACGGAGTTGTACCTTCCGAGCGCTGCCTGATGGAACACCGAGTCGGCAGAAACAGGACCTTCTACATTATATCCCCTTGCCTTGAGTTCTTCTACAGCAGGTGCGATCTCGTTGACTTCTTCCCAGCCGAACAATCCGTGTTCGCCGGAGTGGGGATTGAGTCCTGCGACCGCCATGGTGCCTTCAGTGACTCCGAGTCTTGCGAGAGCCTCAGTGCACCTTTCGACGTAGTCGATGATGCGCTCTTTTTTGATCATATCGACCATGTTGCGAAGCGACACATGTCTTGTAAGGAAGAATATCCTCATCCCGTTGGTCTCGAACATCGTCAGCGGGTCATGGGTATTTGTCAGCGCGGCGAATATCTCAGTGTGTCCGATGAAGTCGACTCCTGCAGCGCGAAGCGCCTCCTTGTTTATAGGAGCTGTAGATATTGCATCAGCCTTTCCGTCAAGGGTGAGCTGAATGCCTTTTTCGATGTATTCGTACGCCGCCCTGCCGCACATGGCTCTGACCTTGCCGTACTCGAACTCCGCCATGTCTATGTTATTGAGATCGATTAGATTGAGTACTCCTTCTGAATAATCACCGTCAGCAGGATCCTCTACGCAGTTGATGCGCAGATCCGCACCGCATGCTTTGATCGCCTCCCCGGCTGCACCCGCATCACCGATCACTATGCAGTTTGCCTTTTCAAAAGTCTCCGGATCTGCAACTGTCTTAACTACGATCTCAGGACCGATACCTGCAGGATCGCCGAGAGTAACTGCAATAAGTGGTTTTTTCATTTGTTTGCCTCCTATCAAAAAACTGTTGGCGTATGGCCAGCAGTCTTTTGTCATTTGCCGAAGCCTTTGATCCCTTTAGAACCAGATGTCTTCGATCTCGTTTATTCTGCGTAAGTGCTTGCCTGCCTCGAAATCCGTGGTCATCCATGTATCGATGATATCGAAGGCGAGCTCCTGGCTGATCATGCGTGCGCCCATGCATACAACGTTAGCGTTGTTGTGGCGTCTGCACATCTCTGCCATCTCTACGGATGTGCAGAGTGCGGCTCTGATGCCAGGCACTTTGTTGCATGCGATGCTGATTCCGATTCCCGAGCCGCACACGGCGATGCCGCGCTCGGCCTCGCCGGACGCCACAGCACGTCCTACTGCGTGTCCGTACTTAGGATAGTCTACCGACTCAGTTGAATCGCATCCGACGTCGATGACTTCATGACCTTCGCTGATCAGCTTTGCCTTGATTGCCTCTTTGAGTTCATATGCTGCGTGATCGCTTCCAACAACTAATTTCATTGCTTTCGTCCTCCAATCAGTTTACTTAGCGTGTTAATGATTCAAGCATCTCAATGATATACTCTTCCGTATCCTTCATCGTTGACTCCATGGTCAGCGCTTCATCAATGTCGTAATCGGTGAAGATACCGTTTCTGTATACAACCACCCGGTTACTTGCACCTTCAGCCAGAAGGTCTATAGCCTTGGCCCCCATTATTGAGGCGTATACTCTGTCGCGGCATGTAGGGCTGCCGCCTCTCTGAACATAGCTGAGGGTCGTAGTACGTACCCGGATCCCCCCGGCATTCTCAAGCTTTCCGGCTAACTCCTCTGCCCGGCCGACGCCCTCTGCATTGATGAGGATATTGTTGTTTTTACCTGTTGCCCTGTGCGCGGCGACTTTTTTCATCACTTTCTCTTCATCGCCGTCATACGTTTCAGGGATCAGCACCTGCTCAGCGCCTGCGGCTATGCCGCTCCACAGTGCGATGTATCCCGCGTCCCGTCCCATTACTTCTATAAGGCAGCACCTCTCATGCGAAGAAGCCGTATCCCTTATGTTGTCAATGGCTCTCATTGCGGTATTGACCGCAGTATCGAAGCCGATGGTATATTCAGAACACCCGATATCTCCATCTATTGTACCCGGAATACCGATTACGTTGACGCCCTTGCGGGCAAGACTTTGTGCGCCTCTGAATGAACCGTCTCCGCCTATGACTACAAGCGCGTCCAGTCCATGCTTCCTGCAGATATCCGCAGCTTTCTGCTGATATTCATCAAGCTTCATCTCAAGGCATCGCTCTGTCTCCAGTATAGTGCCTCCGCGTTCAAGGATATTGCTGACCGAATCCATTCCCATATCAACGAATTCTTCGTTCAGCAGTCCGAGATATCCTCTGCGGATTCCTTTGACCTCAAATCCTTTATATATTCCTCTTCTGACTACAGCTCTTATCGCCGCATTCATCCCCGGCGCGTCTCCGCCGCTGGTCAGAACGCCTACAGTCTTTATATCTGTATTCATTTGTGCCCTCACTTGCCGGAGAGCTCCTCCTCAAAGTAGCTGCCTCTGACTTTGCTGCCCAGGTTATGTTTATCTCCCTCCCTGATCGCGTCAAGAAGCAGTCTGTGAGCATTTATGAGTTCTTCCGTCTTTCCTCCGTCTATCATTTCGGATACAGTGCGGAATCTTATTGCGTACGTCAGCGTCCTCACGACTCTGTTGACCTTGTCCGCCATCGGGTTCTTGCCCATTTCGGCGATCTTGTCATGGAAGCGGTTATCCACATCGAAGAACCTGCTGACAGGATCATCTGAGGCTATAGCCTCTTTCATTTCTTCCAGAAGGTCCTCAAGCTCACCGAGTTCCTCTTCATCGTGATGATCTATAGCAAGTTTCATCATCCCTGCCTCTGTCATCTCACGGAGTTCCATCAGATTATCGAATGAATCCTGGTTGAGTATGATGCCGTATATCATCGGATCTATCATACTTTCCTTATATCCGTTGCATACAAAGGTTCCTTCCGAGCGTTTGCTCTCGAGAACCCCCAGATAAGCAAGTATCTTGATGGCCTCACGCACGCTGCTCCTTGCAACGCCGAGCGAATCGGCAAGATCAGGTTCCGGAGGGATCTTGTCCCCCGGTTTAAGATCTCCGTTTCTGATGGCGTCCGTCAGCTGATTGATGACGCTCTGAACTACTGATTCCTTTTTTAAACTTTTAAGATATGTAGGTGCTGGTGTCATGAAGACTTTCTCCTTTATATATGTGCTCTTTGTCCCTTTTCCCCTTATGTATGACATAATACAAAGTTAGGATAACAAGTCTCGCACCCAATGTCAAATCAACCTTTTCTATTCCTGCAGCGAAAGATGCTGAGGAACGCCCTCTGAATAGTATGGTTCGATCTCGCCCATGATGAGCGGACGTGCATACTCTATGAATTCATCGCTGACATATGTTCCGTCGTTGATGATCCATTCACGAGGCACCTTGCGCTCAACGTTCGCTATCTCGTGGATATCGAAGCTGTTGTAAGTGGTGATATACGGCCTTCTTGAGCTGACCTTTATGGTTATCATCTCGCCCGTACTTCCCTCAAATGCCTTCTGTGCTGCAAGGTATCCGGCATTATACGCCTCATCAGCATCGGTGCGGGATACTACATGTGAAGCACATCTCTGAAGTGTCGAGAATTCGATTGATCTTGCCTTAACGCCTGTCTTTTCAGTTACGAGCGAAGCGAGATATGCTCCGACTCCTGAAAGCTGCTTGTGTCCGAAAGCATCCAGCTTATCCGAAGTGTTGCTGAGCTCACAGACGAAGCGGCCGTCAGCAAGCTTTACGCCTTCAGATACAGCGATGACTATGGAGTTCTTTTCTTTTGCGAGTTCACCTACGCGTTTTACGAAGTCATCCGGATCAAAATCCACCTCAGGCAGATAGATAAGATCAGGAGCGTTGTTTCCAAGAGCTGCAGCAGCCGTGAGCCACCCTGCGTGGCGTCCCATGATCTCTACGATCACTGCGGAAGTTCTGTAAGGTCCGTAGCAGTCGTTATCCACAACGATCTCCTTGAGCGATGTTGCGATATACTTCGCAGCTGAACCGTAGCCCGGGCAGTGGTCTGTCACAGGCAGGTCGTTGTCGATGGTCTTAGGTATACCCATGAATCTCTGCGGCTTGTTGTGCGCTGCAGCGTAATCCGAAAGCATCTTTACTGTATCCATCGAGTCGTTTCCGCCATTGTACAGGAAATACTGGATATCATACTTCTCGAGTATCGAGAAGATCTTCTCATATACGTCCTCGTTGCCTTCGATCTTAGGCAGTTTGTAGCGGCACGATCCCAGGAAAGCCGATGGTGTTCTCTTCAGGAGAGACACATCCTGCGCATTCTTAACCTGTTTTCTGAGATCGACAATGTTCTCGTTGAGGAAGCCCTCAATGCCGTAGTGCATTCCATATATCTTCTTTACGCCGGCATCCTTCGCAGCTTCAATGGCGCCTGCGAGGCTTGAATTGATCACTGCAGTCGGTCCGCCCGACTGACCTATGATTATGTTGCCCTTTATACTCATTTTAAAGTCCTCCCTTGATTGCTCTGATAGCAGCCGCTCTGTACTTTGCTCCGAAAACAGCTGAGCCTGCAACTATGAGTTCTGTTCCTGCTTCTCTTACTATATCTGCATTGCCCTCGCCGACGCCGCCGTCGATCTCTATCACGTAGCTGTATCCCTTCTCTTCTTTAAGGGAGCTGTAATAGCGGATCTTTTCCAGCGAATCAGGCATGAACTTCTGCCCTCCGAATCCCGGCTCTACTGACATGACGAGTATCAGATCTATGTCATCTAGATACTCATCAAGGACTTCCGGTGCTGTCTTTGGCTTGACCGAGACACCTGCCTTCACTCCAAGAGAATGTATATGCTCAAGAGTGTGCCTCAGGTCACTGCATGCTTCATAATGCACTGTAATGAACTCAGTATTGTCAGTGACGAAATTCTCAATGTATCTGTCCGGATCCATTATCATCAGATGGACATCATACGGAACCGTCGTGTAGGAGTTAAGGCTCTTCATGACACCGGCTCCGAAACTGATATTCGGAACGAACATTCCGTCCATTACATCTATATGCAGATAGTCGATACCGCAGCTGCAGACATCTGCAACATCCTCACCGAGCTTTGCGAAGTCCGCAGCCAGTATTGACGGGGATATCATTGCTTTATCTACTTTTGCCATTTCCATGACCCTTTCTTTTTCTTGTAACGCGGGCTCCCTCCGTCAGTTTTCTGCGGCAGGGAGCCCACTTATGATAAGGAGATTAATATGATTGGGGGTTTTTCGCAGAAAACCTACTTGCGTCCGATCACAAATCCCAGTATCAGCGCTACTAACAGCATTCCTGCTGTTCCGAAAGCCAGATTGCGCGCTCCCGCGGCTGTTACCATGAACATAGGTGCGATTGTCAGGAAGAAGTTCTGCGTACTGATCTGCCAGAGCGGTGTTGCCGCGATCAGGTTAGGGCCTGCGTCAGTCTCGAGCTCAGGGTCAGCGATCCTCAGAAGCATCATTCCTGTAGCAGTTGAGCCGGTCCATGCTCCGAACATTACCATGGCATTCTCGAGCCAGTTCTGCTTGAGCCAGAGCTTAGGCAGAATCATCAGGATGACCGTTGTCAGGATCAGTCCTGCGAACGAGATGGTCAGGATTGCCGCTGCGTTGTTCATGATTACATCAAGCTTCATTGTAGCGATAGCTGTGATGATCAGATACTCGAGTGCGAGTGTTCCGACATGTGCCAGCGATTCGTTGTCGATGAACTCCCTGGCCGGGGTCCTCTTTATGACTACGCCGAATACCAGCGATACGAGAATTGCCGGAACGTAGATGGCGAATCCTGAGAACAGTGGTACCATGTGCAGGATCTGCAGGAGGCCGTAAGCTACGAGCATGATGGCCAGTACGATACCGAAGTGCAGTGTCAGCGGATCGAAAGCGATGTCCGATGTATACGCTGTCATGAACTTGAATCTGTTTTCTTTGTTAAGGATTCCGGTGTAGTCCTCTTTGCTGAGGTTGCCGGATTTCTCTGCTGTGACCCATCCCTTGCGGATTCCGAAGTTAAGAATCACGATACCTACGATGATGCCGTAGAGCATACCGATGGTTGCGTATGTTGTTCCGAATGCGGATGCCTCGTCATAGTTCCAGTAACCGAGTGTATCGTAGATACCGGCGATGACCTGAGGGATACCGTGTGCTCCGTAGAACGCTCCGAACGGCAGAAGTGCAGCTCCGTCAGGCAGGCCGAAGACCTTGCCGAGTCCCATGGCTGAAAGTACCTGTGCGGCGATTACTGTTGCCGAGATCAGGAAGATCAGCGAGCACTTCTTGATCATCCTTTTGTCGAATGACAGAGCGATGAACTGTGTTACGAAGAGTATTGCGAGCAGCGGGTTAGCGAATCCGCTTACGTTATCCGACCAGTGAATGTAGTACGGGCAGAACTTGCCGAGTACTTCCGATCCGAGCAGAAGTCCCACAAGGCCTCCGACTACGGCTACCGGTATGAACATCTTCTGGAGGAATCCTACCTTCGATCTCAGGAAGAGACCGATGATGAGCAGACCGCTCGCCCAGGCAAAATCCATCAATATTGTTTCAAACATGTTGTCCTCCTTCTACTTCACCTGAGCTGCCGCCTCACGGATCTTTGCCACGAGTTCGGCTGTCCACTCATTCTGCATCTCGAAGTTTGTATAGACATCACGTGTTGCCTCTTTAAAAGCTTTGATATCAGGCGATTCATTTACGGTCATTCCGGATTCCTTAAGCTTTGCCAGCTGGTCGTCCTCGTCTGCAGCTACCGCTTCGCGGTGTTCCTTACCGTATGTCTTAGCGCCTTCGAGCAGAACATCCTTGATATCCTGCGGAAGTTTCTTCCATGTACTGCCTGAGAACACCAGGTTCTTGGACTCGTACTTGTGGTTCGTGATGGTCATGTACTGATTGACTTCATTTATCTTGTTAGCGTATATGTTTGCAATAGGGTTTTCCTGTCCGTCGAAGGTTCCCTGTGCAAGTGCGTCGTAGGTCTTGCTCCATGCGAACTTCGTTGTGCTCGCTCCGAGCTCCTTGAGGATGGCTGCCGTCATGTCGTCATCCGGGATCCTCATCCTGAGTCCCGCTACATCCTCCGGTCCTTTTACCTCACGTACGCTGTTTGTCAGCTGTCTCATGCCATTCTCCCAGAAGGCGAGCTGCACGAGGTTGTAATTGCTTAGTTCTTCCGTAAGGCCTTTTGCGATTTCTTCGTTGTCCACTACCGCCCATGCCTGCTCATAGCTGGTGAACAGGAACGGCAGTCCCAGAGTTGCGATCTTAGGCGCATACGTGGCCTCGACACCCTGAGGCATCATCATCGCATCAAGCTCTCCGGTAACAAGCTGCTGAGCCATGTCGGTGTTGTCGCCAAGCTCCTCATTCGGATAGATGCGGATGATCACTCTTCCGCCGGTCTGTTCATTTACCCAGTCAGCGTAGTGCTGAAGTGAGACGTTGATCAGATTATCTTCAGTGTCGCTGTGCCCGAGTCTTATGATGTACTCCGCAGCTCCCTCCTGGCTGTCTCCGGATCCGCTGCCCTGAGAACCGCAGGCGGTCAGCGACAATGACAGAGCCATGAGGAATGCCAGCATTAACGCCAGAGCCTTTATTCTTTTCTTCATAACTTTGTCTCCTGTCTTGCTTGATAGCTGTACCGTCACCGATTGTTAAAGAGCCAGTGCTGTTTCAACAATATTGTCAACTGTAATGCCGTTTTTTGCAAGCAGTCTCTCGTAAGGAGCGGACTCACCGAACTGATCCTGGATACCGATTCTCTTTACTTTGCCCTTGCCCATCTCAGCTGCAACTTCGCATACGCCGCTGCCGAGTCCGTTGATGATGTTGTGGTCCTCAACTGTGACGATCTTGCCGATCTCTTCTACGCAAGCCTTAACTGCTTCAACGTCGAGAGGCTTGATGGTGTGCATGTCGAGAACTCTAGCCGAAACGCCCTTTTCCTCCAGAGCCTTTGCCGCCTTGATAGCGAGACTTACTGTGTCGCCGTTTGCGATGATGGCTACATCCTTACCGTCCTGGATCTGATATGCCTTGCCGATTTCGAACTCTACGTCCGGTCCGTATACCTGCTCCATAGCGTCTCTTGTGAATCTCAGGTACATTGGTCCGTAAGTCTCTGCTGCTGCTCTGACGAGCTTGCGTGCCTGGTTGTAGTCAGCAGGCATCATGATGGAGATGTTAGGAATAGTTCTGAGGATTCCCATGTCCTCGATAGCCTGGTGCGAAGCGCCGTCGTTAGCCGGTGTGAATCCGCCGTGTGAGCAAGCGATCTTGACGTTGAGGTTTGTGTAGCAGATTTCCTGACGGATCATCTCACAGATCCTCATCGATCCGAATGCTGCGTATGTTACTACGAACGGGATCTTTCCGCATGTAGCGAGTCCTGCTGCTACGCCTGCGCCGTTCTGCTCTGCGATACCTACGTTGAGGTACTGGTCAGGAAGCTGCTTCTTGAATTCGCCAGTCTTGCAGCTCTTGCCGATATCTATATCCAGAACTACGATTTCCGGATTCTCTTTTCCTACTTCTACTATTTCATCGCCGAAGCCGTTTCTTGTAGGGATCTTTTTCAGTTCACTCATTGTTCTGTCCTCCTCTTATATCAGCTGAGCCTTGAGTTCTTCCATTGCCTGTGCATACTGTTCATCGTTAGGAGCTACGCCGTGCCAGCCTACCTGGTTCTCCATGAAGCTGACGCCCTTGCCCTTAACTGTTGCTCCGATGAGAGCCTTTGGATTACCGTTCTGAGCCTCTGGTGCATAGCACTTGTCGAGTACTTCTACGGTTTCTTCCATGCTGTTGCCGTCATAGTAGTATACGTCCCATCCGAATGCCTTGAACTTGGCACCGAGGTCTCCGTTAGGCATTACTTCTTCGCAAGTTCCGTCGAGCTGAAGTCTGTTGACGTCGACGAACATGATGCGGTTATCGAGTTTATACTTGTTAGCTGTGTTTGCTGCTTCCCAGATCTCGCCTTCCTGAGCTTCGCCGTCTCCGACTACGCAGAAGACCTTATAGTCCTTCTTGTCCATCTTTCCAGCAAGAGCCATTCCTGCTGCGCAGGCAAGTCCCTGTCCGAGTGATCCTGTCGAGATGTCGATGCCAGGGCACTTGATCATCGAAGGGTGTCCCTGAAGCGGGGAGCCTTCTTTTCTGAGTGTGTCGAGTACTTCGAGCGGGAAGTATCCGAGTGCTCCGAGAGCTGCATACTGGATTGGGCATACATGGCCTTTTGAAAGAACCATTCTGTCTCTGTCTGCCCATCTTGGGTTCTTAGGGTCAACGTTCATGTACTTGAAATAGCATGCTGTTACGAACTCAGCAGCGGACAGCGATCCACCCGGATGGCCTGACTGCGCCTTGTAGATCATGTCGATAACCTTCATACGCAGGTCTGTTGCGGCGTTCTTGAGTTCTTTGATTGAAACGTCTTTCATAATTCTCTCCTTTGCCTTTTTCAATTAAGAATCAACAAGTAATAGCTTTTTAACTAGCATCCGAGGTAAAGCGACTGCTTTGCCAGGACGAGGTTGAGGATCATCTCGTTGCATGGAGTCGGGATTCCGTACTGCTCTCCGAGCTTCACTACTGCACCGTTGATGATGCGGATCTCTGTCTCGCGGTGATGTGTAACTGCCTGTACCATCGAGCTGATCGTCTCATCTGTAGCGCGGGATACTTCGTAGCAGTGCTCAAGCTCTTCCTCATAGTCGAGTGTGCATCCTGCTGCGTTTGCAACTGCGATGGCTTCCTTGATCAGTCTCTTAGCGAGCTCATTTGCGTATGGGTTCTTGCTGATGAATCCGTTAGGAGTCTCAAGCAGTGCACTTACGCCGTTGATGGCTACGTTAGCCGAAAGCTTGTGCCAGATTGCATTCAGAACGTTCTCATGTACGTCTACTTCGAGGCCTGCCTCGCGGAATGCCTCAGCGACCTCCTCTACCTTTGCCATAGGAGCCTTAGGAGATCCCATGTTTGTTGCTCCGTAACCTGTGTGTCTTACATGACCAGGCTCGATCGGTGTAGCTCCGAAAGCTGTGTTTCCGATGATGATCTGCTCTTCCGGTACTACCTTTGCGATCTCGTCATAGTTGCCGTAGCCGTTCTGCAGGCACATGATCATGGTGTGGTCATCGATCATAGGCAGTGCGTTGCGAACTGCTGCCTCCAGGAACTTGTAGTGAACGAATACTACGAGCAGGTCTACAACTCCGATTTCCTTAGGATCTGTTGTTGCAATCGTTGGATGATAAGCTTCGGTCTCGCCGTTGCCGTATCCCGGTGCGCATTTATCAAGAAGGATTCCATTCTTCTTGATCGCTTCAATTACTGGTTCATATGTGTCCAGTACACAAACTTCATGCTTCTGCAGAAGGTAGCTCGCATAGCAGCTTCCGATTGCTCCACATCCTACAAATCCGATTCTCATATCAGTTCTCCTCCTTGATAATTAATTCCTTTGTTTATTGTCTGATTGCCGTATGTCCTTTGTCTGACATAAGACACTTGTATTGTAACCGTATGTCTGACAAAGGGCAAGCCTTTTTTTGATTTTTGTCCAAAAAATAAAAAATTAACGAACTTTTACATAAAAAAGAGCCGTGAAGCTTTTCGCTTTCGGCTCTTTTCTACTATATATAGTATGTATAGTGCTTATTATACCATTATCTTCTATGCGTCCTCGTCGGTGAAGTACTTCCTTATCTCCGCACTCAGGACACGGCCTTTCTTTATTTCATCGAGTTTAAAATAATGAGGTAGAGTCCTGTGCGCCATCCACGCGTCCACGTCCTTCCACCATTCAATCAGAAGTATGTCATTAGGATCTTCTGTCGACAGGTAAAACTCATACTTGAAGTTTCCCTCTTCATTACGCGACGCAACATCGATCCCCTCGGATCTTACCAATTCACGGAGTTCTTCTCTGGTACCCGGAGCACATTTAAAAATAACATTTAAAACCAGCATTGTCCCATTTTCCTTTCCGGTATGTAAGTTGCAATACTACTTTGTTCCGAAGATACGATCGCCTGCATCACCGAGTCCCGGTACGATGTAAGCGTTCTCGTTCAGATGATCGTCCTTTGCTGCGATATAGATATCTACATCAGGGTGCTTCGAAGTCAGTGCCTCGATGCCTTCAGGAGCAGCGATGAGGAACATAAGTGAAATGTCCTTTGCGCCTTTAGCCTTTACGAAGTCAACAGCAGCGATAGCACTTCCGCCTGTAGCGAGCATCGGATCGACGATGATGATCTTTCTCTGATCTATATCTTCAGGAAGCTTGCAGTAATACTCTACAGGCTCATGTGTCTCAGGGTCTCTGTAAAGACCGACGTGTCCGACTCTTGCGCTTGGGATTATCTCGAGCATTCCGTCAACGAAGCCCAGACCCGCTCTGAGGATAGGTACGATAGCAAGCTTCTTGCCTGCCAGGATAGGAACTTTTGCAGAGCAGATCGGAGTCTCGATCTCTACCTCTTTTGTAGGAAGATCTCTGGTGATCTCGTAGGCCATCAGCATGGCGACCTCACGCGCCAGATCTCTGAATTCCTTGCTCGCTGTGTTCTTGTCCCTCATCAGTGACACCTTGTGCTGAATAAGAGGATGATCGAAAATCATTACTTTACCCATTGCTTACCTCCTGAAATGTGTAATTTAATTTTGTTTATTATCAATTTATTACGAAAACCGTCCCGTTTTCCCTTGATTTACTTATCTGACCACGTCATAGCCCGCGCTTTTCAGCATGCGGTTCATGACGCTGAAGCCGAAGCCCACCTCGCTGAGCGTGCGGATCAGGACCAGATCATAGCCCTGCCTGTCGAGCTCACGGAGCTCTGCGAACAGCTTGTGTGCCGCCTTGCCCGGGTCGTTATCGTAGTCGAGGACGGCTACCGTCTGGCCCTTTTCTCTGGCTTCGAGTCCGAGCTTCATGATCCTTTTGCGGAACTCATTATCGTCTCCCTCGATCAGCCTCACGGTCGCTTTCGGCGAATAGTGGATATACTTCATGCCCGGCGATTTCGGTTTGAAATCCGTATCGGCAACCCCGTCTTCAGGGTCAGCTACTTCCGCCGGTTTCTCGAGCAGCGATTGGTCATACAGAACCGCACGCTTCAGTATCCTCTCGAGCTTCTCCTTTGTGACCGCACCCGGCCTCAGAATGTATGGCTTTTCTCCGGTGAGATCGACAACGGTGGATTCGATGCCCACGTCGCACTGCTCGCCCATGATCACCGCGTCTATGCGTCCGTCCATGTCCTCGAGCACGTCATCTGCGGTGGTCGGACTCGGTTTGCCCGAAAGATTTGCACTCGGTGCTGCGACCGGTCTGCCGGCCAGCTTTATCAGGCGCCTTGCCGTAGGGTTTGCAGGCATACGGATGGCTACGGTATCGAGACCTCCCGTAGTAATATCGGGTACGATAGCTGCCTTTTTGAATATGAGCGTCAGCGGTCCCGGCCACAGGTTTATCATCAGCTTCGACGCTTCGTCGCTGAGTCCCTTAATGCCTCCGTCGATGAGCTCGTAAAGGTCTGTGGCGTCGGCAATGTGAACTATCATCGGATTGTCTGAAGGACGACCTTTTGCTTTATACACAGAAGCGACGGCCTCTGCATCGAGAGCATTCGCCCCGAGTCCATAGACCGTCTCTGTTGGAAAAGCAACAAGCCCGCCGGATCTGATGATCTCACCGGCGCGTAAAAGGTCGCTTTCTCTTGTCGATAATCTTAAAGTTTCCACTAATTTATTGCCTCACATCATTCTGCGTGTATTGTATCACAAATCACGGCCTTGTCACAGCACCTTACGGCTTGTCCACAGCTTGCTCCACTTGCCGTAATACCTGACTCCGTCTACGGTGCTGTACGCGCGGACCTTGATGACATAGTTGGCACCTTTCCTCAGCTTCTTAAGGTATATGTATGAGTTGCTTGTCGTTTTATAGCACCACTTGGTTTTTCCTTTTCTGTGGTAGGCCACCTGATACCTCTGCGCACCTTTCTTTGAAGGTTTGCATGTCATGGTCACCTTTATCTGACGCTTGCCGCGCTTGAGACTCTTGATTGCAGCCTTGCCAGGCTTTGGCAGCGGCTTGAGAGCCTTATATTTAAGGCCGTAGCCTCTTTCATACGCAATATTCTCCGTGAAAGACTTTGTCTCCTGGTCGAATACAGGTACGTTGACAGGAAGCGCTCCCTGAGCACCGAACACTCCGAAGATCACCTCAACTCCTGCGACGATGTTAGGGCCGCATGCGTTCTTGTCTTCTGTGGCCTTGAAATCCGCCCAGTTCTCCGGCGCTTCGATAGTCGAGCCCTTGTTTCCGTAAACAACTATAACC
The DNA here is from genome assembly GCA_017405845.1 of Mogibacterium sp. GTDB lineage: Bacteria > Bacillota > Clostridia > Peptostreptococcales > Anaerovoracaceae > Crickella. Next base: position 39,345 of record JAFQZQ010000028.1, read on the forward strand.
GCATCCGCATCAGGATAGAGCTGCACATCATAAGGCTTGTCTACAGACATCACGACAGACTTCTTGCCAGCTGCCTTGCAGTACTCGGTGATGCTCTTTGCCGCCACGGAAGTATACCATCCAAATGACATGTCGTCGGAGTCATAGACCTTGGAGTTGACTATTACGAAGTCCGCCCAGTCTATCTTTTCCTTGAGAGCCCCGTTGAGCTCATGGTTGTCCTTCGTGAATGCAAATACATCTACCTTTACGCTCTGAGGCATCAGTCCTGCTGCCTTTGCGCGGTTCAGGCCCATTATCATTTGAGCTATCTGGTTTGCGTTAGGGCAAAGCATCAGCACTTTTGTGTTGGCTGCAGGTCTGTACGGGAGCAGCTTTTTATCGTTTCTGATAACCGTTACGGCATTCGCTGCGATCTCGCGCTCAAGGCCTCTGTTTTCAGCGCTTCCTACTGCCTCCAGCGCCTTTTCAGCTGAATAGTCGTCTGCAGAGTAATCAAGTATGCCCTTTTCCATTTTGAGCTTTACGATCCTGCCGGCTGCTTCGTCAAGCCTTGCCATGACCTCCGGATCATTGTTTGCCGCATCCGCGATGCATCCGATCAGGCTGTCCAGCTTAGTTGTCAGCTCCTCTTTAGTTGTGATGTATTTATCCGCATCAGAGCTGCCGCTTTCAACCTTCGCGACCGGCATGCAGATCATGTCTGCGCCTGCCTTGAGCGCCTCGAGAGCAGCCTCCTCTCTTGTGTAGTAGTCGCTTACGCCTCTCATATTCATGGCATCTGTGACCACAACACCATTAAAGCCGAGTTCATTGCGCAGGATATCCGTCAGTATTACCTTTGACATCGTTGCCGGCTTGTTTGACTTTTCTACCTGCGGATAGAGAATGTGCGCTGTCATAATCATATCTACGCCATCATCTATAGCGACTTTGAATGGAACGAGCTCATTTGCCATAAGCTCTTCTTTGCTCTTGTCAACCAGCGGCAGGCCGGTGTGGGAGTCGGTATCTGTATCCCCGTGGCCAGGGAAGTGCTTTGCACAGCCAATCGTATTGTATTCATCGAGACCCGCTATGTACTCAGCTCCGAAGGCTCCGACTGTTTCAGCATCGTCGCCGAACGATCTGGTACCGATCACCGGGTTGTTTGCGTTGTTATTGACATCGATTACCGGAGCAAGAGTCGTGTTGATGCCAAGGGAGCTGAGCTCGCGTCCGATTATCTCGCCGCACTTCCTTGCATCGGCGGTATCTCCGGTCGCTGCGACAGCCATGTTTCCCGGAAGAGCCGTGCCGCTTCCGAGCCTGTAAACGATACCACCTTCCTGGTCTGTTGCGACAAGAAGCGGCAGTCCGCCTTTGCTGATCGCTGCTGCCTGCATGTCCTTTACCAGCTGCAGTGTATCTTCAGTTGTTTTTATGTTATTTGCGAAAAGTATCATCGAACCGAAGCGATAGTCTGCGATGGCTTCTGCCACCTCCGGCTCGAGGCATGTCATGTCGCGTATCTCACCGTCGCTGCTCTTCCACATGCGGAAGTCCATCATCAGGCACTGCGCCACTTTCTCCTCGGTCGTCATTCCGTCAACTATGTCCTTCGGTGTTTGTTCATCCGCAGCAAAAGCTGCAGCAGGAGGGAATCCCGTTGCGATGACTACCAGTGTCAGCAGCACGGAAACAATGCTCCGTGTTATTCTGCGTTTTCCATTCTTCATTTTCAGCAATATCCTTTCCTTACGTATTTTTATGCTATGCCGTGCTTACGCACCGTAAACTCAGGGTAACAATTCGACATGCTAAAAAGCCTTGCATTCTATACAGAAGATGCAAGACTTTTCGTTACTGATCATTCTTAATGCTTCCTTTTGCCTTCAATTGAGCGCTTTAGCCGAAATCCTTCATTTTGGCAGCCTGATCTGCAGTGATCAGTCCGTCGACAGCCTCATCGATGTCGCCATCGAGGAACTGGTCGAGTTTGTAAAGGGTGAGGTTGATGCGGTGATCCGTCATACGGCCCTGAGGGAAGTTGTATGTACGGATACGCTCGGAGCGGTCGCCCGAGCCGACCTGGCTTCTTCTGTCTGCCGAGATCTTATCGTTCTGCTCCTGCAGCATCTTATCGTAGAGTCTGGCCTTGAGTACTCTCATGGCCTTCTCTCTGTTCTGGATCTGCGACTTCTCGTCCTGGCATGTAACGACGATACCGGTAGGCAGGTGTGTCATACGGACCGCGGAGTCCGTGGTGTTTACGCACTGACCGCCGTTTCCGGATGCTCTGTAAACGTCTACCTTAACGTCGTTAGGATTGATCTCCACCTCAACGTCGTCTACTTCCGGAAGCACTGCAACTGTTGCAGCTGAAGTGTGGATACGACCCGATGACTCAGTCTCAGGTACTCTCTGCACGCGGTGAACGCCCGACTCAAACTTAAGTCTCGAATACGCACCGCGACCCTTGATCATTACTACGGCTTCCTTGATGCCACCGATACCTGTATCGCTGATCTCGATGATCTCTGCCTTCCAGTGACGGCGCTCAGCGTATCTCAGATACATTCTCAGGAGGTCGTTGCCGAAGAGGGCAGCTTCTTCACCGCCCGTGCCGGCTCTGATCTCAAGGATTACGTTCTTGTCATCGTTAGGGTCCTTAGGCAGGAGCAGGATCTTCAGCTCCTCCTGGGCCTTCTCCATCTTTTCCTCGAGTTCCTTGGCCTCTTCTTTGGCCATCTCGCGCATCTCTTCGTCGTCTTCGAGGTCGATTAGCTCTCTTGCATCAGCAAGATCGCTCTGCATCTTGCGATAGCTCTCATAAGCTCTTACTATCGGCTCGATCTCTGACATTTCTTTCATGTGCTTCTGCCAGGTCTTCTGGTCTGCGATTACAGCCGGGTCCGCGACCTTCTCAGCAAGCTCATTGTATTTTTCAGTTATAAAATCAAGTTTATCAAACATATAAAGTCCCCTTTTTTATTCTTAAGCAATTAATTATATCAAAAAAAGCCGGATAGTACAGCCTGTGTTTGAATTAGAAAAAGGCCGCCTTTGAGCGTTATATAGTTCAAAGGTGGGCCTTTATGTCTGGCTTCGGGTGCCTATTTCACAGTTACCTTTTTGCCTGCGTTTTTATAAGTGAACTAGAATTCAACACCGTCCAAACAATTCACATAGAATAATGAAGAATGTCACATCTGTCTTTTGAAGAAACAGAATGTACTCTTCAAATAGTTCCTTATTAAGGTCTTCTATTGGTTCATCAAGATTTTTAACCTCGCAAAGTTCATTCTTATTTCATCGTAAAATTCTATCGTGTATTCTGAGAAACCTTTAAGTCTGCACCATCTTAAAAATCGCTCGAAGCCTTGCTCAATAGTTATGTCTTTTCCCACATTCATTTGTTATTTTTCGACATAAAAAATACCACTTTTCGAATTAACATGTCACTTCGAAAGGCGGTGATGTCTCCTGATTTTCAATTAGAGAAAGCTCAGACAGAAGCAGCGGTGAACATCCCGCAGAAAGTGCTGAAGCACACCGCGGCAACGCTCCGACGACGAAACGAACTCCGGAAACTGGAGCTTCGCACGCTTGCAGCGAAGCGGAATTTCCGGAGGCGCATGGAGGAGCGGTGAAGTGGCTTGTGCTTCGTACTTTCGAGGACGTTCACAGATGCTTCTGCCTGCGCTTTCTCCTAAAAGAAAAAAGCCGGAGATATCTCCGGCTTCGATTTCCTGTTATTACTTCAGGCCGTACTTGTTCTTGAACTTCTCTACGCGGCCGCCTCTGTTAGCAAACTTCTGCTGGCCTGTAAAGAATGGGTGGCATTCTGAGCAGATGTCTACTCTCATCTCTGCCTTATCGGAGAGAGTCATGAATGTATTCCCACATGCGCAAGTAACTTTACATTCCTTATAACCAGGATGGATTCCTTCCTTCATGTTGGTACCTCTTTCTATAATATTTTGAAACGTTTCAAGCCGCCGCTCATAGCGACAGCTTGAGTAGTATATCATCCAAAGCAAGTGATTGCAAGGGGTTTCATAAATTATTCTGTATGTTTTCTTTTTTACCGCAGCATGCCTCTCAGCGGCTTGCTATTCCGCTTTGTGTGTATTAAATTGGTTATTAGAATAAAACTTAATTTAATCAGAGAGGGAGTAAAAAATGAGTAGCACTATATTAAAAAAAATATGCTCTGTTCTAATGTCGTGTCTGATCGTTTTCTCGATGCTGCTTGCTCTGCCTTTGACCGGCTTTGCAGATAGTATAAACGATACCACAGAAAATGACCTGGGCGAAGAAGCTGTTTGTGAGATAGCAAGTGCAGAAGAGCTGCACGAACTGTTTGATGCTTTAGCTAATACAAACCTTTACGGTCGTCTCAGAGTTGTTCTTATGTCCGATATTTCAACGAATAAAGGCGTCTTATATTCTACTAATCGTGAAGATAACGAATTGATATTTGATCTCAACGGACATTCTATTACTGTTGATTCAGACGTTTTCTATGAAAACAATGTCTTAACCGTTGATGATAAAGCGAATGTCATTATTACAGGAAACGGAAAACTCATCGCAAAAACTTCGAGTCAGCTTGAAAGTCAATCAGCTATAAGTATTTTCGGAGGAAATGTTACAATAGAAAACGGAACATTCGAGGCAGCGATCCCACTCAACGTATATACAAGTAAGCTTTACGAAGACAGCGTCAGGGGCAACCTCATCGTCAATGGCGGCACCTTCATCGGTAAGAACCCTCTGTCGGTCAGTGACGCCAGTGTTACCGTTAACGATGGAGTCTTCTCCTGCTATCCGACTGATGACTTCAGCGTCTGTGTCAATGTACAAGGCAAAAGCGATATCATGATTCGTGGCGGAAGGTTTGAAGGCAGCAACTCATCAAGAGGCTTCATTTTCGACTCGGAAGGCGCCGTCTCTATCGAAGGAGGAACATTCATCGGCTCTACTCTTATATATGAAAACAGCTGGGAGATGTTTCCTGATATGAACTACCGGATATCCGGAGGAGATTTTACCGGTGTTGACAGCATATTTTATCTTTACATTTATTCGATCCCGTCGTCACAGCTGAACGTGAACGGAGGAACATTTACCGACGCACAGAGGGAAGATCTCCTTGAGGCAACCCGGCTTGGGGATTCTGATTATGCCAAAGCTGTTGATTTGAGGAATTACTGGCAGGAGGAAGTTCCCGTGCTGGAATATTCCGGTAAAGCACTGCGTCCATCGGCAGATTCGATGGATATGACCGTGGAGCTTAGCGACGGATATCACGGCCTCGAGTATTTTGACTCCGATGTGTATAAGTACAGTACTTCCTATAAAAACAATACGAACATTGGTCTGGCTACTGTGACCTTTACAGGTAAAAAAACACTAACCGGAACAGCTAAAGCAACATTCAAAATAGTTCCTAAACAAGCTGCCTGGAAGTCTATCAAGGCCGGTAAAAAATCATTCACAGCTACTGTTAAGGCTCAAAAGGGTGGTGTCAGATATCAGATCCAGTACAGAACCTTAAACGGAAAGTGGAAATCAAAATGGACAGAAAAAACCAGCCTGACTGTAAAAAATCTTAAATCAAAAAAGAAATATCAGGTAAGGGTGAGGGCATACAAAACAGTAAAAAAGAAAACTTATTACGGAAAATGGTCTAAGACCTGGACTGTAAAAGTAAGATAAAAGTGAAACTGGACCGTAGCTATGATGATACGCTCCCTTTATGAGAGACAGTGAAAAACAAAAACACTGTTACTTGTGAAGGGAGTTTTCATATGGGAAGAAAAGGAACTAAGATACTCAGCGATGTCAAGCTCAAATATGCACGTATGTGTTTTAAACACAACA
>JAFQZQ010000029.1 GCA_017405845.1 Mogibacterium sp.
AGATTTATAAATACCTTGCAATAAAAACAATAACATTAAGAAGTTGTTTTCGCAATCAATGAATAAGCTTTTGTCATTGATAGGAACTGATATAAAAATGCTGATATTATTCTTAAGCATGATAGACTCTCCAGAAGGGAAGGGTCTGTTCGAGGCTTATTATTATGAATACAGAAGGCTTATGCTCAAAATAGCCTATGACGAGTTGCATGATTATCAACTTGCCGAAGATGCAGTAATAGAAGCCTTTGCTAAAATCGCTAAGGTTTTTGAGAAGCAGATAGAGCGTATCAAGAAACAGAACAATAAAACTAAGCTGACTGCATCTGATATCATATGTCCCCAAATGAAACGGTTTTCCGTTGTTGTTACAAAGAATACATGTATAGACATGAATAGAAAAAGGAATTCACGGCCTGAGGAACTGTGCGATGATGCTTTGGACTTCTCGCATGCTATTGATAATAGTTCTGAAAACATTAATCCGGAAATAGAGTATTTTAACAATTATTCCGTAAATGAGATCAAGAGTGCAATCAAGGAGCTTAATGATACGTTGAAAGAAACCATGTATTTGTATGTTGTAGAACAGCTAGACAGGAATGAAATAGCAGCTCTTCTTGATATTAGCTATGATTCTGTAAAAAAGCGAATTCAAAGGGCACAGATTGAATTAAAAAAGAGATTAAATAATTAAGAACCATGCAAGAATGCAATAACCTTTACGAAGCCTTAATTTTAGTGATAGATGATGACATACGAAATGCTAGCAAAAGCCTTTCGGAAATTAGTGAGCATCAATTTTCTCCTGAGTTTGAAAGAGAGATGGCAAGGCTGATAAAGGAAATTGATGAAAAAGAGAAGACCGACGAGACGGTGCAAATTGAAGATTCAGCCCATGAACATAGAACTGTGCTTATATTTGGGAAGGCTTTGAGAAGATCTATTGCTGTCATGATCGCAGCAGTGTTGATACTAGCTATGGCAGCAACATCAATTGCAGTAATAAAGCCTAATGTCTATTATGTAATTAAAGAAAAAATCACCCATTGGTTGATCGACCCGGCTTATGAGGGAGATGTCGATATCAATTTCGTACCATATAAGTTTATATTGCCGGATGAATATGCGGTAATTGACGAACAAATTGAAGAGAACAGTTATGAGGTTAGAGCTACTGACAAAAACGGACATGTTATTTCAATAAGCCAATATGCTCATGATACGGGCGTTAGTTTCCAAATAGATTCAGAAGGAGAGAATATAGTTAAAGACAAAATTAATGGCTCTGATATTGTTATATCTATTCATGAGCCTGATATCACAGTTCTAGTTGAAAATGATCAGTATGTATTTCTGCTCGCGGGTAACTGTGATTATGAAGTCATAGATAATATTGTAAAAGACATTGTAAAAACTACTGAATAAGAAACGAAATCAACTTTAATATTGAAATGTTTTGCGGAAGATTTTTCTTCCGTTTTTTTGTCCCCAGTAGAGCGATGAATACGTTTGATTAGTTGAACAGGTTATTAATGGCTTTATGAAAGGAGTGTATTGAATGATGAAAAAGCGACTGCTGTTACTTATTATTGCAGTTTTGGCTGTTGCTGTATTTGCTGGTTGCGGAGGAAGGAAAACTGATACCAATGGAGATGTCACAGGTGATGTTGAAACTTTGCTACACGCATTACTTACATGCCCTAATGATAAATTGTATGATTCCGAAGGCACATACATTTCATTAGACGATAGTGAAGTCGGCAGTACAGAAGAAGATCTGGAGCGTGATAAGAATGCCTGGAAAGAAGCCATCGGGGGTTGCTTTGCTGAAGACAGATTTGACACCTTCTATGGACAGTGGGAAAGAACTGCCTTCCTAGGAGAGGCATACATTCAGGGCGATTCAATAGAGTTGAATGATATAAAAATAGAAGATGGGGATGACCTTGTTAAAACTATTAAGGCATCAATAACAGTCTCAAATAATGGAGGCACCGCATCTAGTGAAATACTAACAACCTGGATCATAACCTTTGATGGTAATGATAAGATTCAAAAGGTAGAGCTCAAAGATGATGGGGGATACCTGTAGAGCCTATTAAGAGCGTAGATCACAGAATTACAATAAAGTGCGCAAGCTAGAAAAAAAGTCTAGCTTGCGCATTTTGTTGGTTGGGTTTATCTGACACAAGACTGGTATTTTACTGGTAAAGTGATAATTAATGTGCGGTTCCGGGAAAGAAATAGGCCTCGGAATAGTTGAAATTCCAAGGCCTCTGGTGGATGATCAGGGGTTCGAACCCTGGACACCCTGCCCGCCAGTTGCCTTTTTATAAGGTGTTACAGGGTGCCGTCAGATGTTATCTCGTATAGCTGTAACGCAGCAATTGCAATTGTTCCAAGCTCTGATAACATGAAATAACAGCACTCAGAAAAATATGCAAAAATATAAAAGGCAGAAACTTTTGTGGGAAGAAAAGCGCTCTCGGTTGAGGGCGCTTCGCGTTTACTTCTTGTTCAAAAAGAAGTTATATAGAAGTTGAATATGAAGATTCTGTTCTATTAAGCAGACTGAGTGATTGATCCAGAATAAGGCGTTTTCTCTCCATAAGCATTGTTTTATAAAACTGTTTCTCGGCACCGATGCAGCAGACGGCGAATTCACAACAGGCAGAGGCATGCTTGAACCGCCGGGAAGTCCGCAGATCAGAGAACCTAGGCGGGTTCCTGCACATTACAGAAGATTCGATTATCTCAAGTCAATTAAAGAAATATGCGTGCGAAGCATTACTGCTGTGATTCAATACAGTTCTTAATTATAAGATCGGCCACACCTTTGCTTTGCTGCAATATCCTGTGCATATCCTCAATATATTCATCCTTCATGCCGGCCTTTATCCAGTCAATAGTCAGTCCGAAACAGGAGCACTTAAAGTATCTCGTTATCAGCTGTCTGTCATAATCAGACAACTGCACATCCGGGAAGACGGTGCTCAGGTATTTCTTTGTAACATATTCACACATTTTCCATAGTACGTCCACGTAGATGTTTTTCCTGTCTGACCTATATACATGCATGATCGCGTGTTTCTTTTTTTTGCGTTCAAAGTAATAGCATCCAGACACTCTTCCAGAGAATTGAGTTTAGGATACTGCTCAACTATCTGGTCAAAATCCAGTTGGAAGATCTCCTCCAAAAGCGTAAAGGTGTCCTGATAATGATAATAGAAAGTATTTTGGTTGATGCCGCATTTTTCCGAAATATCTTTTACAGTTATCTTTCCAAAAGGCTTCTCATTAAGTAGTTCAAGGAAAGCATTCTGTATGGCTCTCTTAGTTAAGTTTGAATTAGACATACCGGAACCTCTCTAGGCAATTTCCCTCTGCTGTCTGATTTATAGGCAGCAGAGCCCTTTTACCCATTTATGAAAAACTTAGAAGAAATACTATACAGTCAGCCTGTTAAGTGCAACGGCAGTTGCCTGACGTGACTGATATGAATATTGTAGTACTTTTTAATGCTAAAAAAACAGACATATCTGGCAGAATGTCTGACTTTAAAAGGAGTTGATATAAGTGAGACGAAGAGTGATTTCTGAATAATGAGTTGGTCAATGGGAGGAAATATGAGTATCAAAACGACAATAGCGAAATACGGACTTGGGAAAATGATCGATCAGCTATATGAAGATCCGCAGAAGGGCATGCAGACTATCATGAGCTGGGCCGACAAGTTTTCCAGGGGAGAATTTGTACAGCAGAGAGAAGTGTTCAGGAAGATCTTTGAGAATGAGGATGATCCTTACAATGGCATGATCCGCAAGATGCTGACAGATATTGACAGAAGTGTTTTTGAAAAGATCCTTGTCAATTTCTTCGTCAATGCCAATCTGGCCGGGTGGCCTGTGCTTGAAGAGAACAGGAAAAAATATAACTGCAACATCCCATGGGCGATCCTTCTTGATCCGACAAGTGCCTGCAATCTGCACTGCACTGGCTGCTGGGCGGCAGAGTATGGCAACAAGCTGAATCTGTCTTACGATGAGATCGACGATATCATTACTCAGGGCAAAGAGCTTGGCGTTTACTTCTACATTTACACCGGCGGAGAACCTCTTGTTAGGAAGAAAGATCTCATAAAAATCTGCGAAAAGCATGATGACTGCGTCTTCCTGTCATTTACAAACGGGACCCTGATAGATGAGGAATTCGCTGACGATATGCTTAGAGTCGGGAACTTTGTCCCAGCAATATCTCTTGAGGGTTTTGAGGGAGCCACTGACAGCAGAAGAGGTGCGGGAGTTTACGACCATGTCATAAAAGCGATGAGACTGCTTAAGGAGAAGAGACTGCCGTTCGGTATCTCAGCCTGCTATACATCCCAGAATTATGAGTCGATCTCATCAGAGGAATTCTATGACCTGATGATCGATGAAGGGGCATATTTCGTATGGTTCTTCCATTATATGCCGGTCGGAAATGATGCAAGCGTTGAACTGCTTCCTACACCTGAGCAAAGAACCGGCATGTACAGAAAGATCCGTGAATACCGTGCGACCAAGCCGCTGTTTGCCATGGATTTCCAGAATGATGCTGAATATGTCGGCGGATGCATTGCAGGCGGCAAAAGATATCTTCATATCAATGCCAACGGCGATGTAGATCCATGTGTATTCGTTCATTACTCAGATTCCAACATACGTCAGAAGACTCTTCTTGAAGCTCTGCAGTCGCCGATGTTCATGCAGTACCACGACAATATGCCGTTCAATGACAATATGCTGATGCCATGCCCGATGCTTGAGAATTCAGGCAGGCTGACAGAAATGGTCAATGCGGCAGGAGCTCATTCTACTGACCTGCAGTCTCCGGAGAGTGCTGAGCATCTGTGTGATAAAACAAAATCGTATGCAGAGAACTGGACTCCTGTTGCCGATAAGCTGTGGCAGGAAAGGCAGGATGAGGCAAGACAGCTATGAAGGGATTACCGAAAAGATCCAAGATGAAATTTTCAATAAATATGGCAGTTTTGAAAAATTTGCAGAATGGGATTATTCCTAAGCGCGAGAGAATTACAGCGCCTGAATATCCTAAATGGGACAGCAAAGCCGGGATTCTTATTTCAAAAGAAGAGTACAGAGATTTTCTATCGGGACTGGAGTGATTGGTTGGCAAGAGGATGCATCACCTCTCCATGTATGTTCCTCTCATCGGGGCAGACCGGCTTGGCCGTACTGCCATGACTCTTTTCAGACAATCTTCATATTATTCACTGTTCAGTACGTATAATTTAGAGAACACTAATAGGTTGACAATTAGGCAGAGGGTATAAATATGAACATAACAGTAATAGGGGGAGGAAATATCGGTACACAGTTTGCTGTTCATAGTTCAGACAAAGGGCATTCTGTAAAAATGTTTACTTCTAATCCCAGTCGTTTTTCGAAGCATCTATTCATAGTAGATAAATCGGATAATGTCATAAAAGAGGGGGAGATAGTACTTGCCACGAGCGACCCGCATGAAGCACTGCATGATGCAGAGATGATCATGATAACAATGCCTCCTACCATGATGATCCCGCTTGCGCAGATAATTAATGAACATGCGGATCCTCATGCTGTCATCGGATTTGTGCCGGGTAACGGAGGATTCGAGTTTGCATTCAGGGATTGCATAGAGAGAGGAAATGTTTTATTCGGGATAGATCGTGTACCAGCTATAGCAAGACTTAAAGAAAGAGGCCGGACTGTATGCTGCTCGGGCTACAAAGACAGGCTGTATGTTGCTGCGCTTCCTTCGAGTCATACTGAAGAATGCGCAGCGCTGATAGAAAGCATCTACGATATCCCGTGTGTGAGACTTCCGGGGTTTATGGCTCTTACGCTTACACCATCGAATCCGATACTTCATACTGCAAGGCTGATGACCATATTCAGTGACTATGAGCCGGGCGTGACATATGAATCGCTCCCTTTGTTCTATGAAGAATGGGATGATGCTTCATCTGAATTGCTGCTGGCATGCGACGATGAGATACAAGATATTTGCAGGGCTTTGCCGTGGTTTGGACTTGAGTATGTGGTATCTGAGCGTGAATTTTATAATGCGGATACAGTGGAAGAGATGACATACGCCATTCGCACAGAAGAGTCTCTTCTTGGACTCACTACACCTTCGGTATGTTCTGATGCTCTTGACATTAAGGGAAGAGGACTGTCAGGTCTCAGGAAAAGAAGAAAACAGAGGTGGCAGCGCATAGAACAACATATAAAAAGAAGGTCTGACTGGAGAGAGATTCTTGAAGAACGGCGAAACAGAAGACGTGAAGAGAATACAGAAGGGCTTATTCCAGACCTTCACTCGCGGTACTTCACTGCAGACTTCCCTTATGGGCTTTCAGTGATACAACAGATCGGAAAGATTGCCGGAGTAGCGATGCCTAATATAGACAAGCTCATAGAGTGGTATGACAACATAGCAATCATAAATGATAAGCTGCGTCTGTCTGATTATGGAATCACAGACGTTGAGAGCCTTAAGGAATTCTATCTTACCTGATAATTAAATCTTTAATGCAGGTAAAATCGTTGGACTTGGGTATATACAAGCATAGAAGGAAATACCTAGACAAGATATGCAGTGTTAAACTGTATACTGGTTCATTATGAACAGGAACTCTGCGCGGCTAGTGACGTTTGATTTACGGTATATACGCTGGACATGGACTTTTGCAGTATTCGGACTGATTGATAGTTCTTCGGAAATCTCGTCAGCACTCTTGCCGCGTAATAACAATTCAGCAACCTGACGCTCTCTTCTGGTCAGATTAAATTTCTCAAGCGCTGTGTTATTGTGCGTAAAAAGACAAAACAGCAGACTGCTGAAGACTGAGAACTTGCTCTCTGTCTGAAGCTGTCTGCTGTTTACGTTAAGAGGCTGCCACATTTTATTCAAATGCGACAGCCCCTTATGTTGGGCAGGCAAGCCGCTGTTTTCTTATTATTGCTCAGTGGTCATATCGATGTCTGCCAGACCGTCCTGAGCGTTCTTAAATACCAGCAGATCCACACCTTTTATAAGCTCCACGATCCGTGACACTCCGCTCACATAGGCGTCGTCCATGCCCGTCGTGATTCAGCCCAGAACAAAGGTTGGTTTGGTATTTGATACTGATGTTGAAGACAGAAAAGCATTGGATAAGAACATTGAGATGCTCAAAAAGTATTGCAGCAATATTACTGTTATTAACATGATGCAGGTGCTGGATTTTGAGGATGAAATTGTCAGAAGCACAGATGTAGGTAGGGCGCAGGACTTGACAAAGAGCAGAAGTGTGAGCAACTTTAAAACGGACTTCTGCAGAATGAAAGTAAATGATTGCAGAAGTCTCATGGAAAGGTATCAGTTCGATATAAAGAAAATGTGGACAGCAGAGCCGCCAACAGCATTCATGGATTTAAACCAGGAATCATACAGAGAGCTAATCGTAATCTCAAAATGAGGCATGCCTTTTGACCTGCTGTACTTGACTTGTGAGAGCCGTTCTATGAACGGCTCTATTCTCTGTAATGGCTGAAAAGACTGGCTTCGCTCGATAGGCTCACTTCATAACAGCTTTCGGGTGTTTGAAGGAATCATGTTATTAAAGTACAGTTTGCAATTATGATATCTGCAACACCTTTGCTCTGATGCAGGATCCTGTGCATATCCTCGACATATTCATCTTTCATTCCGGTCGATATCCAGTCTATCACAAGGCCAAAACAAGAGCATTTGAAATATTTTATTACCAATTGCTTGTCATAGTCAGAAAGAGGGGCATCCGGAAAGACGGTGCTCAGATACTTTGTTACCACATATTCACATATTTTCCACAGCATATCTACATAAATGCTTCTGTTCCCTGAATTGTATATATGCATAACAGCATTTTTCTTAAGTTTCATTACCTGTGTGATCGCATCAAGACATTCCTCAAGCGAATTGAGCTCAGGATATATTTCCACTATGTGATCGAAATCATTCTTGCACATATCCTCCAGCAGCATAAGCATATCCTGGTAGTGGTAATAAAAAGTGTTGCGGTTGATCTCACATCTCTCTGAAACGTCTTTGACAGTTATCTTTCCCAGAGGCTTCTCATTAAGCAGTTCAAGGAAAGCATTCTGTATGGCTCTCTTTGTTAAGTTTGAATTAGACATACCGGAACCTCTCTGGCCAATTTCCTTCTGCTGCCTGATTTATAGGCAGCAGGACCTTGTTACCCATTTATAAAGATATAGAAAAGAAATACCATACAGCCAGCCTGTTAAAGGCAACGGCAGTTGTCTGATGGGACTGACATAAATATTGTATTACTTTTTTAGTGTATAAAAAACAGACATATCGGCCGGAATGTCTGACTTTAAAAGGAGCTGATATAAGTGAGACGAAGAGTGCTGAATATAACCGTATATACGGTATTTTTCATTATTATGTTGCTCATATTCGGATATCTGGGAAGCGTATTCAGTGAGCTGAATGCAATGGATCTGTATCATTGCTCTGCAAAAGAGGTAGGAGCAGCATATGTTGTACCGAGCGAGGATGAAACGTTTGCAGATCCTCCGGAAATCGAAATCGCCCGAATGACAAAAGGCTATATCACAAAAAGCATGGCTGACAGCGGGATACTGAACGATGTTGCGGTCGATTATGAGAACAAATGCATTGTGTGCAGGATCCTTACAGACGGAATAACTCAGGCAGTACAAGATGGTAATGATGACAGATGGAGTGAAATATGTGATCTTGCATGCGACTGCAGTAAAGGATGGACAGAGGACATTCGCGAAGAAGGTCTTTCAGGCTGGAACTTCAGTATTGTGATCCTTAATGATTACTATCCGAAAAATGCGCTGGCGATTTTTACTGATGGAGAGAACATATACAACTGTAAGGTCGATACAGAAAAAGTAGCAGCGTGAATTTGCTGCGGTACTGTCATTACAGGAGAGGGAGAATGAAATTTGGGAATACTGTAGTCAAGCACAGAAGAATAATACTAATTGCAGCTTTAGTGCTCCTGATTCCGTCTGTGCTGGGCGTGATCGCCACAAGGATCAATTATGACATGTTATATTACCTCCCTGAGGACATAGAAACAGTTCAGGGACAGAACGTCCTTCTGGATGAATTCGGGAAGGGAGGCTTTTCTATTGTAGTTGTTGAGGATATGAAGTCTGACGATGTATCCCGGATGTCTAAAAGGATAGAAGAGGTCGATCATGTCGACAGTGTGATCGATTTGGAAAGCATACTCGACCCTTCCATACCGCGAAGCATGCTGCCGGATATTATAAATGACAGCATCAACAATCCTGATGCATCCATGATCGTCGTATTCTTCGATTCTTCTACCTCATCGGAGGAAACTCTGAACGCGGTTTCAGACATTAGAGAAATTCTTACGAAGACATCCTATATTTCCGGAATGAGCTCGCTTGTGCTTGATCTTAAGAACCTGTGTGAAAGAGAAGAAGCAAAATATGTCGCGGTCGCGGTCGTCATGGCGCTTGCCGCAATGATGCTACTGCTGGACTCGTTTGCGATACCGTTCCTGTTCCTGATCGGAATAGGCATGGCAATCCTCTATAACATGGGTACAAACATTATTTTCGGAGAAATATCATTTATAACCATGGCTATTGCAGCGGTTCTTCAGCTTGCTGTCACTATGGATTATTCAATATTTTTATGGCATCGGTATACCGAGAAACTGGATGAAGCTGAACAGAGGGACAGCGGAGAAGATGGGAAAGAACTGGAACGCAGGGCTATGGCAGAAGCAATCAATGATACCCTGACTTCTGTTGCCGGCAGTTCGATCACTACGATCGCAGGTTTTCTGGCACTTTGCTTCATGACATACACGATGGGCCGGGATCTTGGCCTTGTAATGGCAAAGGGGGTCGTGTTTGGGGTGCTTGCAAGCGTTACTGTTCTTCCGGTCATGATATTGAAATTCTCAGGACTTCTCAGGAAGACAAGACACAGGTCCCTTATACCGGATATGACCGGTTTCGCTCACATTCTTACAGGTAGGTATTGGGCATACATTCTGGTTTTCGTTATCGCTCTGGTACCGGCCGTCATTTTTTACAATCAGAAGAATGTGGTCTACGACTTCACCAAGATGTTCTCGAGCAATGCCGAGAGCATGGCAGATGAAGACAAGCAGTTTATGATCGCCAATGACAAACTCCGCGAGGACTTTGATATCGGAACATCGCACATCATTATCGCTGATGCGGATCTTCCTGCTAAAGAAGGAAGGGCGATGTGCAAAGAGATAGAAGAACTGGATGGTGTCAAAAGTGTACTAGGGATCGACGCACTTCTTGGCACCGCTATACCAAGGAACATGCTGCCAGATCAGGTCAGTGAAGCGCTGATAGGAGATCAGCATCAGATGATCCTCGTCAACTGCGCTTATAGAGTATCGACTGAGGAATGCAATAACCAGATCGACCGTATCAATGAGATCATGGACAAATATGATGCAAGCGCTGCTCTTATCGGAGAAGGTCCGGCAACCAAAGACCTGATACAGATAACCGGCAGGGATTTTACGGTAGTCAACTGGATATCTATTGGCATGGTGTTCGTGATAATACTTCTTGTGCTGAAGTCAGCATCGCTTCCGGTGATCCTCGTGTCGGCTATTGAATTCGCAATAATACTCAATTTGGGTATATGCGGCTATACAGGCCTTGAACTTCCATTCATCGTACCTGTGCTGATAAGCACTATACAGCTTGGGTCGACTGTTGACTATGCGATCCTCCTCTCTACCAGATACAAACAGGAAAGGATCGGGGGCAAGAAGAAAAGGGATGCAATCGAAGAAGCTGCCCGTACGTCAATACCATCGATAATAGTAAGCGCGCTTGGCTTCTTCACAGCGACTGTAGGTGTTGCTGTTTACTCTGACATCGCCATTATAAGTACTGTATGCGGGCTCATGGCTCGGGGAGCGGTGATAAGCATGTTCACGGTCATATTTTTGCTGCCGTCACTGCTTATGGCATCAGACAAGCTCATCTGCAGGACTACAGCAGGAATGAAAGAATCTGTCAACGGGCACTCACCTGTAAACGGTGATGCAGCTACATGCTAAGGAGAGGGTATAAATGAAAAATAATATCAATAAAGAAAAGGCATATAAGATCATTGCAATGGTGCTGTCCGTAGTAATGGTTCTCGGATCCCTGCTGTGGATAGCCGAGAAAGGAAGCAGCGCAGCAGAGAGCAATGCTGAGGATACTACAGAAACTCAGGAAGCGATCGAAAAAGAATATCCTGATCTCCTCGCGTCACACTGTCAGGACGGAGAGGTCAGCAAAGAGGAAGTCATCTATGTAGCCATGGACGCAGATGGGAATATACAGGATACCTCGGTCACAGAATGGCTTCATAACGGTACAGGAGCTGAAAGCATCAATGATGTTTCAACTCTGAATGATATAGAGAACACATCAAATGACAAGCCGTTCACTCGTGACGGCAATAGTGTGGTCTGGGAGGCGGACGGATCCGATATCAAGTACAAAGGTAAGACTGATAAGGAGCTTCCGGTCAGTGTGAAGGTTACATATTATCTTGATGGCAAGAGCATCAGTGCCGCGGATATCGCCGGCAAAGCAGGAAATGTGACAATCAGATTCGACTATACAGTCAATACAGAAGAAAAATCGGGCGGATATGTATTTACAACACCTTATACCATGGCCAGCGGTGTCATTCTGGATGATGAGCACTTCACAGATGTCAAAGTCAACGACGGGAAAGTGATAGACGACGGGAATAAATGCATCTGCCTCGGTCTTGCGTTCCCGGGATTGGCAGACAATCTGGACATACACTCAACCGAATTCGATATCCCGGAAACTGTCATGATCTCGGCATATACGGATCGCTTTGAGATAGACGGTACCTATACAGTTGCATTGACAGGCATGCTATCTGACATAGGTTTTGATGGCAGCGAATCACTGGAATCAAAAATAGAGCAGCTCCAGGATGGTATGGAAAAACTCGGAGACGCATCTGACAAGTTGGTCAAAGGTGCTGACCAGCTGACTGACGGGGCATATGAACTAGCGGAAGGCGCAGGCAAGATATCGGATGGAGCAGCGTCTGCTGCAGCAGGAGCAGATCAGCTTGCGAGCGGTCTTGATAAGATAAGCGATAAGTCAGGAGAATTGAACGGTGGGGCCAGAGAGGTGTTCAATACTCTGCTCTCCACAGCGCAGACTCAGATCGAAGCGACCGGCCTTAGTGTGGGCAGCCTGACAATAGGAAATTACAAGGATAAACTCGGACAGGTGATCGATTCGCTTGACAAGGATAAAGTGTATGAACAGGCGCTTAAACAGGTCACTGCTGAAGTCGAAAAGAACAGAGACACAATTGAGACCGGAGTCACTGCAGCTGTTAAAGAGATCGTAACGACTAATGTTACTGCCGGCGTTGAGGATAAGGTCAGGGATCAGGTAACAGCCGGAGTAAAAGCAAGTATAGAAGCCACAATAAAAGAAGCTGTAATAAAGCAGTCTGTAGATATGAGTGTTGAGGACTATGAAGCTGCAGTTTCTGCCGGGCAGATCCCAGAGGAAGCCCAGAATCAAATTGAAGAGACAATAGAACAGCAGATAACTGCAAAAATGGCCAGCGATGAAATAAAGGCTCAGATCGAAGAGCTGGTAGAAAAGAAGATGAGCAGTGAGGAAGTTAAGTCTCAGATCAGTCAGCTCATTGAACAAACAATGGCGAGCGATGAGATCAGCCAGCAGATAGCTAACGGGACCGAAGCAAAGATACAGGAACTCATAAATGAAGCCATGGAATCTGAGGAGGTACAAAACAAGCTTGCTGAAGCAGAAGAAGGGGCTAAAGCTGTTATCGCTTTGAAGACATCACTAGATAAGTATAACGCATTTTATCTGGGGGTCCTTGCATACACATCGGCAGTAGATCAGGCATCTGATGGAGCAAATAAGCTATCAAAGGGAGCATCTGAACTAAGCGATGGAGCCGCTCAGCTGTCAGATGGTGCGTCCGATCTGTATGAAGGCGCAAGCAAGCTCTATGATGGCATGGATACTTTCGACAGGGAAGGTGTCAGAAAACTGATAGCATCTCTCGATGAAGCCGGGGTAAAAGATCTGTTTGATCGATTCAGCGCTCTTGCGGATGTATCCGGCAGAGATTCGCTGATCGGCGGAATAGCAGACAATATGGATGGCGAGAGCAGGATCATCGTCAAAACAGGTAAGATTGCAGCAAACAATTGAATAGCGTTCTGATCCGCGCCCCGGCGGACCAGATAGTTATACCTTTTTTCAGAGCCGCAGATAACAGTGTTTATCTGCGGCTCCCTCTCATTATCGAGACTCTGAAAATGCAATTCTTTGATACTGATCGTATTTCTCGGCATGGCCGTCAGCATGACGCTGATCGTGAAGGTCGAGAATCTCAAAGCCCATATCCAAGCCGCACAGGAACGGGCTTCCATGCGCGTTCATTTCTTTTCGCTTTTCGCTCCGAGCGTCCCCTCGTCGAACATCTGAGGGAGGCGCATGAGGCGATGGAAAAGATAAGGCAGAAGCACAAAAATGACGCAGTATAAAGAAAAATCGGATAAAAACGCAGATTTGCACAAAAATCAGATAAAGTCGCCGTTTGTTTCAAGTATTGGGAAGATCGGCGGCTTTGCACATGGCAGGATTCGGCAGGCCAAAGTAGAATAAGACCATCAAAAAATTAAAGGAGGCAAATCCATGTCCATTTCCACCACACTGAAAAAATACGGTCTCACGAAAGCCTTTGACATGCTGTACAAGGACCCGGAGACAAACCTCGTCAAGCTCATGGACTGGGCGGACAAATTCGCAGACGGAGAATTTCCGGCTCAGCGCGCTGCGGTGCGCGCGGCGATCGAAGACTCCGACAATGCGTACTATCCCTATATCCGGCATATCATCCGTGACGTTGACCCCGAGGTCATGAAAACAACGGCAGTAAACTTTTTTATCAACGCCAACCTCATTGGCTGGTCGAAGGAAGAAGAGCTTCGCGCAAAGTATAACTGCAATATTCCCTGGGCTATCCTGCTCGACCCGACATCCGCGTGCAATCTGCACTGCGTTGGCTGCTGGGCTGCTGAGTACGGCAACAGGCTGAACCTGAGCTTTGAGGAGCTCGATGACATCATCCGACAGGGAAAGGAGATGGGCGTCTATTTCTATCTCTTTGCTGGCGGCGAGCCGCTGGTGCGGAAAAGGGATATCATCCGACTGTGCGAGAAGCATGATGACTGCA
>JAFQZQ010000030.1 GCA_017405845.1 Mogibacterium sp.
AACTATTATGGAAAGAGTTGTGCTGTGGGCTCACAGTAAGCCATGAGGGCACTGCGAGTCAAATTACGGAAAAGAACAGTTTGCGCCCCGCGTTTGCAAGGACTTCAGACATTTTTCGAACAGGCACCGTGAGATTAATGTTGAAAATAGTGCAAAAAATGTCGAAAAAAGGTACGCGAAAATGTCGAAAAACAGACATGGACAAAGTACAATAAAACAAAACAGATGATAGGATGAAATTGAATGATCGATGAATATATAAAGGCTCTCAGAGCCGGAGAAAAAGAATATAAAGCAAGGCTGTCGGCGGGTGAGTACCCTTATCTGCCGGCACTCGACGACATATGCCCGGATAACGATACGCTGACGCACAGAAATCTCGGTCTTATTGAGCTACCTGTAGATCTGATCGAAGGCACTAAGACCCGCGCAAGGCAGAATTCATTTGCTCCGGGATTCCTGCCGCTTCTGGATGTTGATACCGAGTTTGCGGCAAAATGGAGCAACCTCTACCAGGCACAGCTTAATGAGGGCTTCAACAGTCCTATAAAGGTCTACGAATACCTGCACAAATTTTACGTGCAGGAGGGCAATAAGCGCGTATCGGTCAGCAGATTCCTTGAGATGCCAACAATAATGGCTAATGTCATACGTGTAGTACCGTCTCCTGAAGTGATGAAGAACAACCCGGTCTATGCGGAATTCCTCGACTTCTACAGGGTGGCTTCTATTTACGATATAGTCTGCGAAGAGCCCGGAGCTTATTCGGAAATAGCGGAACTCCTCGGGATGAGCATTGATGCTGATGCGGAACCATGGCCTGAGGATCTCGTTAAAGAACTGAAGTCTGCTTTCTGGAGATTCTGCAAGGTGATCGAAACTCTGCAGGGGACAGTCCCTGACATGGAGCTAGGCGATGCCTTTCTTGTATATCTGCGCATCTTTAAGGGTGACGCGTTGACGGGCGGGTCGGACAAGGAAGTTGAAAAGAGGCTGAAGCGTATACGCAGTGAGCTTCGTACTGCACACAACAAGGACAATGTTTCTCTGGTCGAATCGTCCGATGAAGCCGTAAATGCGGGAAGCATCATAACCAAGGCTGAGAAACTGGTGACCGGTCCCGATTCGCTGCTGAGCAAGGTGATCCCTGCGGTAAGCTATTCGAGAAAGAATCCTCTGAAGGCGGCGTTTATATACGATAAAAGTCCGGAGACGTCGAACTGGTTCTTTGACCATGAGGAGGGCAGGCACTATCTCGAAAAGACATATGGCGGGATAGTAAAAACCGAGAAGTTCGTTTTAGGGGATGGCTATGCTTCGTTCGATGATGCAGCAGAGGCTGCGGTCGAATGGGGTGCTGATGTCGTATTCACTCCTTCGGTAAGACAGGTGAACGATACCCTTCGTGCAGCCATCAAATACAGCGATGTAAAGTTCCTCAACTGCTCGGTCAACCTTGCGCACCACTCTGTGCGCACATACTATGCAAAGCTCTACGAGGCGAAGTTCCTTGCGGGATTGGTTGCGGGAGCCGCTGCGGCTGCAGACGGGTCGCACCGGATAGGATACTGCTCAGGCGTGCCAGTCTTCGGAGCTGTAGCGTGCATCAATGCGTTCGCGATCGGTGCGGCAATGGCTGATCCGCAGGCGAAGGTCTATCTAGACTGGTCCGCCAGACAGGATGCCAACTGGTGGTGGAATATGGTTAATGACGGTATTCACGTGATATCAGCAGTTGACTCAACGCACAACAAGGACGGAAGCGATGCGTACGGGGTCTGTCACGTTGAAAAATGCGAGCCGGGCACGGGAAATGATTTATCCGGATCGTGCATGATCACACATCTCGCAGCACCGGTATACAGATGGGGCAAGCTTTACGAAACAATCATCAGGACTGTTATCGATGGAACCTACAGCTCCAGCGCAGTCGACAAAAAAGACCGCGCAACGAATTACTGGTGGGGAATGATCTCCGGAGTAGTGGATATCGAACTGTCGGATGCCATATCGCCATACACAAAAAGGTTGGTGGAGATACTGCGCCGCGACATTATCAGCGCCAACATAAACCCGTTCGATGGTGAGCTCCGCAGCCAGGAGGGTGTGGTCAGACGTATTCAGGACGCACCTCTCACCAGCATGGATGTCATCACAATGGACTGGCTTAATGAGAATGTCATCGGAGAGATACCGAAAATCGAATCTCTTGATGACGTCGCCAAGGCGACTGTAAAGTACATCGGAGTTGAGAAGTCAAAGAGCGCATCAAGGCAGCTTACAGATAAGAAATGAAGATATTGCTGATCTCAGATCACGAAGAAAAATACCTGTGGGACGACTGGACGAAAACCACGGCCGAAAAGCTTTCGGACATCGACCTTATTTTGTCAGCAGGAGACCTGCACCCGTTATACCTTGAGTTTCTGGTAACCATGCTTAACGTGCCTCTGGTATATGTTCGAGGCAATCACGACGGATATTATGACGAGAGACCGCCTGAAGGCTGCGATAATGCGGACGGACAGCTCGTTGAGGTGGCCTGCGGCAGGGGAGAATCGCAGCATAATATCAGGATACTGGGCTTTGGAGGATCGATGCGATACAAAGACGGCGCCGCAGACATGTATACCGAAGAGGAGATGTACGCGCGTGTCAGAAAGGCCGAACGTGCTCTCCTTAAACGCAGGGCCTTGGATGTGCTGTTTGCGTCCGCAAAAAAAGGCGGCCGCGCAGGTCTGGACCTGGGACCGGCTTTCGACATACTGCTCACGCACGCGCCGTGCTGCGGATTCGGCGGCATGGATGACCTGCCGCATCGCGGATTCGAGTGCTTCAATTATCTGCTCAATAAATACAGCCCGCAGCTTCACTGCTACGGGCATGTACATCAGGAATATGGTGAATTTGCAAGGAATGTCAGGCACCCGTCCGGAACGCTGCTGATAAATGGCAGCGGCTATCAGATCATCGATTTCGAGACGCCTTGATGGCCTTATCCATCTTGCGCTCGGCATCGCGCTTGGCCTGAGCCTCGCGCTTGTCGTAGTTCTTTTTACCACGCGCCAGACCGAGCTCCACCTTACATCTTCCGTTTTCATCAAGATAAACAGACAGCGGTATCAGGGTAAGACCCTGCTGTGTTTTGACAATGCCGTAGAGTTTGTTTATCTCTTTTTTATGCATCAAAAGAGTGCGGACCCTGAGAGGGTCTACGTTGTAGCGGTTGCCCTGCTCGTAAGGAGCGATATGCATGCCGGTCACCACGAGTTCGCCCTTGCTGGTGATCTTGGCGTAGCTCTCCTTGATGCTGCAGGAGCCCTTGCGGATCGACTTTATCTCGGTGCCGGTCAGCACGATGCCCGCCTCAAAGCGGTCCTCGATTATGTAATCGTGGAAGGCTTTCTTGTTATTCGCGACTACTTTGCGTGAACGTTTTGCCAAAACTTATCCTCTGATGCTAAAACCTTTTGATCTTGTTGAACGGGAAGAGCCTTATAACGACTTTACCCTTTATTACCTCTCTTTTGACTACGCCGACTTCGTTGCGGCGCGAGTCAACGCTTCCTACACGGTTGTCTCCCAAGCAGTAGTAAGAGCCTGCTGGAACCTTATACGTACCGCCTTCAGGCGGGATCTCAAATGCCGGTGTGTAGCCGTCCTTGAGATAGCTTTCAGGGTAAGCTTCGCCGTTTATGTATACCATTCCGTCGCGGATCATTATTTCATCTCCCGGAAGACCGATTACGCGCTTTATAAGCAGCTTGCCTTTACCGGAATCCTCATTCACCAGACTGCTCTGGAAGATGATGATGTCGCCGCGCTCAGGATCATGGTTCTTATATGCAAGCCTGTACATGATCATGTAGTCATTCTCGTGGAGGGTATCTTCCATCGACGTCTGCTTTACTATGGTTGGTCTTATGAAATAGAGAACCGCAGCTGCCAGGCAAACGGCTATAAGAATGTCTACAAGAAGGCTTTTCAGAAAGCTGCCGGCTTTCTGGCCTGTGGTAGGCGTCTCGGCATGCTCACCAAGAGCGGCACCGTTCCAGAAGTCATCGCGGTCTTCCTGATTCATGTTTGTTTTCAGATCGCTTGTTTTGTATCTGTCTGATCTCATAGGTTTTTCCTTTTTTCTTTTACATCTGTTTTCAGAACGGCTTTCTGAAGCCAAGTCCTTTCAATATCTCCCCGAATCTTGCAGGTGCAGGCGCATCGAAAGCTCTTTCCGCCAGATAGCCGAGTGTCTCGGAGTCTGCTGCTGAAGAAAGGAATTCGATCCTGTCCGCGTGCAGGAGCTGAGTCGAAAGACCGAAGCGCTCGCGCACATAGCTGTTTATGGCTGCGGCGCTGCGATTCGCGTATTTGCTGTCACCGATCAGCGGATGACCGATGCTGGCCAGATGCGCCCTGATCTGGTGAGATCTTCCGGTCACAAGTTCGACTTCGCAGAGGGTCGCTTTGAGGCCATCGCCGAATGTGAGCGCCTCGAGAGGACGCACTATGGTCTCAACGCTTTTGCCGTCTCCGTTGTCAACTATCTTTACCTTGTTGGCGGCTTCGTCCTTAACAAGTGATCCGCCGAGCCACAGCTCTTTCTTTATTTCACCGCAGGCAATGGTCATATAAAACTTGCGTATATCATCATCCCTTATCATGCGGTTGAGCTCGCGCATAGAAGCTGCTGTTTTGCCGAACAGTACTATGCCGGTAGTATTGCGGTCGAGCCTGTTTGCCGGTGCCGGCACAAAGACCTTCTCGTTGCGCGGGTTAAAAGCGCCGCTGGCGATGAGATAGTCCTTCACCTGGTTGGCGAGGTGATCCTTCTTTTCGTGCGAATCGCCATGAGTCAGCAGACCATAAGGCTTACTCACCATCAGAACATTGTCATCTTCGTAGACGATCTTAAAGCTGCGCTTAGCTCTTGCAGCATTTGCTGCAGAACCCGCACCAATCGAGCCCTTTCCGCGCGAGAACTTATCAAACGTCTCGTCGGACAGATAGAGCGTCAGAACATCGCCTTCGTTCAGTATGTATGACTCGTTCCTGCGCTTTGAATCGACCTTTGCGTCCTTGCGTATGATCTTGTATATCTCGCTGAGAGACGCCCCGGGAAGGTACTTCCTCAGGAACCTGTCGAGCCTGCGCCCGGCGTCATTCGCCGTAATCTGGATCTCTCTCATAACAGCACTTATTCTACCACGCGAAAGCCTCCACCTCAACAGAGACAGATTGCAAATCTGCATGTAGCGTTTTATAATAAATTCAGAATACTATATACGGCGAAATCCGCTGTTGCATCCGTAAAATGCACAATGTTTATTTAAGGAGAGCAAAATGCTTAATGACTACAATCTCACCATGCTGACGGATTTCTATGAGATCACGATGGCAAATGGCTACTTCAATTCTGACATAAAGGATGCGGAAGCCTGCTTCGATGTATTCTTCAGACGCGTTCCTGATGGCGGCGGCTTTGCAATCATGGCCGGACTCGAGCAGATAATCGCATACATGAAACGCCTCAGCTTCACAGAAGAAGATACGGATTATCTGAGAACAAAGGGCTGCTTCAGCGAGGAGTTTCTGCAGTTCCTGAGGGATTTCAAATTCACATGCGATGTATGGTCGGTGCCTGAAGGATACCCGATATTCCCGCATGAACCAATCATGATAGTCAAGGGACCGCTGATCCAGGCGCAGTTCGTTGAGACGTTCATTCTCATGCAGATCAACCACCAGAGCCTGATCGCGACAAAGTCAAATCGTATCGTAAGATCAGCTCAGGGCAGACCTGTAATGGAATTCGGCACAAGGCGAGCTCACGGAGCTGACGCTGCAGTTTATGGCGCAAGAGCTTCCTACATTGCCGGCTGTGTCGGAACAGCATGCACCATTGCTGACCGCAACCACCATGTTCCGGCTCTCGGCACCATGGCGCACAGCTGGGTGCAGAGCTTCGACACTGAATACGAAGCATTCTACAAATACACTGAGCTCTATCCGCAGAACGCAACTCTGCTGATTGACACGTACAACGTACTCAAGTCGGGTCTTCCTAATGCCATCAAGGTGTTCAAGGAGCTCAAACCGGCTAAGATGGGTGTACGTATCGACTCGGGCGATATCACATACCTTACAAGAGAGTGCCGCAAAGTGCTCGATGCTGAGGGCCTTGAGGACTGCAAGATCGTCATCAGCAACTCACTCGACGAGTACATCATCAGAGACGTTATTCTTGAAGGCGCAAAGATCGACTCCTTCGGTGTAGGCGAGAGACTCATCACGGCAAGATCGGAACCTGTATTCGGCGGCGTATATAAGCTGTCCGGTATATGGAAAGACGGCACCATGGTACCTAAGATGAAGATTTCCGAGAACGTAGAGAAGATTACAAACCCGGGCTTCAAGAAGGTCATAAGGTTCTATGGAAATGACACAGGTAAAGCAATTGCGGATCTCATCATGCTGAGAGATGAGCCTATCCCTGACGGCAGACCATTCGAGATATTTGATCCTAACGCTGTATGGAAGCGCAAGGTCGTTTACGATTACACTGCAGTTGAGCTTCTCGTGCCTATCTTTGAGAAGGGCGAGCTGGTGTATGAAGAGCCGGATATCGATCAGATCAAGGCAACATGCACTGAGCAGGTAGACAAGCTTTGGGGCGAGTTCCTCAGATTCGAGAATCCGCAGACCTACTATGTCGACCTCAGCAAACCGCTCTGGAATCTCAAGCATGATCTGCTCAACAAATACGGAGCAGACAACCTCTAACCGTTAACCCTATGAAACAGGCCTGTTTACAAGACCTGTTTCACTTTATATATCCGTTATAACTTGTTAGGGAAAGGAATGGTATATGAAAGACAAAAAGGCAACAAGAAGAGTCAGTACTGTGCTTCTGTCTCTTTTGCTTTGCATCGCGATGCTGCCTGCAGGAGTCTTCGCTGACAACGAAGGCATTGAGCAGAGTAACGATGCTCAGACAGTTGAAATGCAGGAGCAGGATATCGAAAAAGCGGAAGATGAAGCCATAGTGGACGAAGAGGAATCTTCGGCAGATATAGAAAAAGAGCTCGAAGACGCGTCTTCGCAGGAGCCTGTTGAGACTGATCAGAATCAACCGAAAAAAGAGACTGACCTTGATCTTCAGGCAACCACTGAAAATGATGCACCAAACGCTGATGAAGTTGCACCTGAAGATGAGCCGGTCGAGCCGGGTCCAGAAGTGGCGACATCATTCAAACTCAACGGCATACAGGTCGAGTTCAAAAAGCCTGTAGTAAAGAAGCCTGATACAGCAAGCAAAATTAAGCCGGGCCGCGTTTGGATCACTGGCCAGAAGGCGAGCATGAAGGTCAGTTGGATCAATGCTTCTAACCTTGATCCTGTTGACGGAGTGATCCTCCTTAGAGCAACAGGCACAGCCAAAGAGTCTGCCAAGAAATATAAAGAGGTAAAAAGAGTCAAGTTCAAAACGGAAAACGAAGACGGGACTATCGATATCACTCCTAAGACAACAACTACAGATACAACGGCTAAAACAAAGGATACAGCATATACGTACAGGCTGGTCAGCTACTATAAGAATGATGAAAATGGCTGTACCTATATTTCACCTATTTCGGACTGGGCTGCAGGAAAGATAACCACTAGCAAACTCAAGAACGTATACACAGGAACGATGAACAAGAAGACCGCGAAGCTTCAGTCGAAGGAAACGGTCCAGCTAAAACTAACGATTTCAAACCCGAAGACAAAGTTCATGCCGAACAGCCGCCGCTGGTCATCGAGCAACACAGATGTTGCATCTGTTACAAGCGGTAAAGTCACTGCCAAGGCACCTGGAACAGCGACGATACGCTGCAGACTTGCAAGCGGTAAGGTCGTTACATCCAAGATCACTGTAGTTGGAGCTTTTAAGCCAAAAGCACCAACAATTAAGGTTGACTATGCGAAGACTGACAGAGTAGCGCTCGTTTGGAATAAGGTGAAGTATGCTACCTCATATGAAGTATACAAATCGAACGACGGGCTTCATTGGGATAAGACTCCAAAGATAACAAAAGAACCAAAATACCTTTATACAGGTCTGACAAAGGGCCATAGGTATACTTTCTATGTGATCGCGGTCAACACCCATAAGGGAATGGATAAGAACGGAAAATCCAAAACATATACCGCAAAGAGCACAAATTCCAACGTGATCAATCAGAAAGCTGTTGTAAAGCTGAGACCTACAGCGGTAACAGGATTCCCTACGAAGAAGACCATGAAAGCAGGTAGCACGTATAAGATTTCAGTCAAGGTCACATATCCTGAAAGCAGAAAAGCCTACCTGCAGATGAAGGTCAATAAAAAATGGACTACGAAGAAAACCATCACACTTCCTAAGGGAACGGGAACTTCAAAGGTCAGCATAACCTTCCCTAAAGACTGGTGGAACGGAACAACATATTGGCGCTTGTATATCCCTAAGAATAAGACTGCGTCAACTTATACATCTAAAACTCTGACAATAAAGTCAACCAGGTATTTCCAGAACCCGAAAGACTATGTGCAAATTAAAAACAGCATTAGTAAGCACGGATACAGTCACTATGTATCGCCTGTTCTCGTAAACAGCGCGAGCACCAGAGAAGATCATGTCAATGCTATGATAAAAACTGCAAAAAAGTATCTGGGGAACAAATATGCACAGAGCAAATCGGGTGCACCGGGAAAGGGTATAGACGAATCCGGACTGGTCATGCAGGCATGTTACGGAGCAGGCGTTGATCTCTGGCCAATCAGTCCATCTACCAGGCCATACAATTGCGTTCCTAATATCATGAAGTCAAAGCTTGAGAAGGTTACTCCGGGAGCGATTTATGATAAGGACTATGTAAATGTATATCCCGGAGATCTGGTCTTCTTTGCCAGAGAGAAAGAGGCAGGCAATACTCCTATCCATGTTGCAATCTATACTGGCACAGGCGGCCTCATCCATGCTGATCCAATCAAGGGGGTAGTCAACACCTCGACTATCAAAACTCTAATAGATCCAAATGGTAAATATCAGTATAAAATTGTAGGTGTAAGGAGAGTATTCCACAGATAAGACGAGATAACGGGAAAGAAAGGATGCTTGTAATGAAAACTAAACGAAAAATATATGCGATATTAATGACCGCAGTAATGATCCTGACACTTATGCCCGCTATGGCTTTTGCTGAGGGAGAAACACCTGCACAGCCTGTAAAAGCATACTTTTCAGGAGCACCGGAAGGCACTGTAGGTGGTTATGAACTTAAGGGAATGTATGCAAATGGTTCAACCATTGATGTGTTCTATAGTGACTCAGGTGAAACACCTGATAAGGTTTATGAATACGGAGAGTATGAGTATATAGACGAAGTCGGAGAAAAGCAGGTGATTCCTGGCTTCCTGGAAAAAGGAGCAGATGAGGCAGATTTTAGCAAGTATGCAAGTGTATATATTGACTACGATCATTTTGATTCCTTACAGGAAGGGGCAAATGAAGTACCGCTTATCATAAACGTTCCAACCGGTGAGGATGAAAACGGCTATATTAATTACGCGGAATTCACACAAACACTTCATATTTGGTGTGGAGTTGACACACCTATAGATGTTAAGTTCATACCAGCCGAAGGATTCGAGATCAAAGGCAATATAGGCTATAACAATTTCGATGAAAGAGCTTTTTACGGTGAGGGAAACAAATTCGTAGTTACCGTACAGTATACTGACGATCCTGAATTCGTTACTCCTTCGGTAGGACAGATCGAGGCTGAATACATGTACTATAAATCAGAGGACGGTTCAATAGAAGGATTCTATGACAACGGCAACCCGGATTATGACAGATTCGATTTGCCTGAAGAGAATGAATGCTATCTTGAGAAAGGTATCAATAAAGACGTTGAGTTCACATATTATGCATATGTTGACGGGCAGGATGATCCGATATCACTTCCGTTTGCTGTAGATATAAATGCGGAGAAATACGGCGTTTATGCAATTGGCGCTATTGCTACTTTTACGGGATCAGCTATCAAGAAGCCTAAATTCACAGTTTATACTACTGATGATGAAATCATTCCTGCCTCAGAGTATACGTACAAGTTGCCTTCTTTCAAAAGCATAGGTTGGCATACTTTAAGAGTCACGATCAAAGACAAGTTTAAGGATAAATACGATGTGGATTCATTTACTGTAAGATATGGCATCGGCCCTACGACTCCGAAGGTTGCAGGTATCACGATTGGTAAAAATAAGCTGACTGCAAAATGGAAAAAGATGACTGCAAAACAGCTTAAAAACATCGACGGTATCTACGTTGTGTTAGCTACAGACAGACAGTTCTCGAACATTACTAAAAAAATATGGGTAAGCAAGACAAACTTCAAAGCTGGTAAGAGCGTGATAAAGAACCTCAAGAACCTCAAGAAAGGCAAAACATATTACGTAAAGGTCTACTCATATAAGAAAATCAAGCAAAACGGAAAAACCGTTAAGATGCCTTCTGCTGACAGCAAAGTACTGGCTGTAAAGATTGGGTAGTTTTGTACTGATTGATAGAAAGTACAGATATGAAACAAGTGAAGGTTTACGGAACCATCGGCCCTGCATGCAGGGACAGGGAGATCCTGAAGCAGATGTTTAGGGAGGGAATGGATGGTGTAAGGCTCAATCTTTCCCATACTTCGCTTGAAGAAGCATCCGCACTGATTGAAGATTGTCATGCGGCAGCTCGGGAATGCGGTGTCAGACCCGAGCTGCTTATAGATATGCAGGGCCCCGAGCTGAGAGTAGGGATCCTGAAGGATCCGGTCAGGCTGACAGCGGGAGAGCTGATGGATACCGGGGAAATCCCATTCCCTGAAACTGTTAAAAGCGTTCTTGAAGGCAGGGATCCCGGACAGGAGATACTGCTGGATGACGGGAAGATACTGCTCAGGACTGAGTATTCTTCACATATGCGGGGGATACAGCTTCGGGTCGTTCGCGGAGGGCTTCTGGAAAGCAGAAAAAGCGTTGCACTGCCGGGATGCACTTTCCGCACTCCGGCAATGACAGAAAACGACAGAGATCAGCTGAAAAGAGCAAAAGAGTACGGTGTGACTGCTGTTATGCAGCCATTTGTCCGCAGCAGAGATGATCTGATCGAAGTGCGCAGCGCACTTGACCACGCGGGATGCAAAGACGTCCGACTGCTGGCAAAGATCGAAAACAAAGACGGAGTGGACAGACTCAGAGAGCTTATTCCGCACTGCGATGAGATAGTTATCGCCAGGGGGGATCTCGGAAATGCTATGGATCTTTGGGAGCTTCCTGCGGTACAGAAGCATATCGCTGCTGTCTGTCGGGAGGCGGGAAGAGACTTTATGGTCGTGACCCAGATGCTCGATTCCATGATGCACAGACAGGTCCCGACAAGAGCGGAAGTCAGCGACATCTTCAATGCTGTAATGGATGGCGCTTCATCGGTAATGGTTACAGGAGAGACAGCCGCAGGGGAGTATCCTGTACTTGCGATACGCTATCTGTGCAGAACGGTGCGCGAGGCGGAAATGTTCATAACTTGATAAATTATTGGTTGTTAGTCAGGATGTTTGGGCAGAAAGAGAGGTATTCGGTATGCTTCACGAGGTTTGTTTCGATTCGTATAACAAAAGAGATAAAGTATACGGCTGGGTATATGTTCCGGCAGCACCGCCTGCAGGCATCATTCAGCTGGTGCATGGATTCGGTGAACATTCGCGCAGATATCTGCACATGATAGTCGCTTTCATGGATGCGGGATTCATTGTAGCCGCTGATGACCACGTCGGCCACGGCAAGACCGCTATGGAGAATGACTGCTGGGGCGACTGGGGCGACCAGGGTCCGCACACGATGATGGAGGACGAGTACACTTTCACCAAACTGGTAAAGGAGATGTATCCTGACCTGCCGTACTTCATGTTCGGACACAGCATGGGATCATTCATCGCACGTGACTACATTGCCAAATACGGTGATGAGCTTGACGGAGTGACGATCTGCGGTACTTCCGGAGAATTTCCGGGACTGGACAACAGCATTGAATATATAAAGAAGCTGGTGGATGCCGGCAAAGGCACGGAGGCTGATCCTGATGTCGGAGCAGTCATGATGGGATGGATGTTTGCCCGCTGCGATGAGGGCGTGAAGCTCGGAAATGAGTGGATCTGCCATGATGAATATGTGCAGAAAGACCATGCTGCTGATCCGTTCGACGCATTCACAAAGCCTACAAGCAACAGATCGTTCCTCGATTTCTGCAGGATGATCGAAGTCATCACCGGACCTGAATGGGCTGCGAAAGTACCGAAAGATCTGCCTATATACAACATAGCAGGAGATCAGGACCCTGTTGGACAGTATGGTGCAGGTGTATATCAGGTATCCAACTGGCTGACGGACGCCGGTTGTGACGTAGAGACAATGCTGTATTCGGGATACCGCCATGAGATCCACAACTATGATGACCTGAAAGATATCGTGGAGGACGGGATCATCGAATTCTTCTACAGCTGCATAATCGATCCGGAAGATCTCAATTTCCTGGATTAAACCGGCAGTATATTGACACGGACAAAATAACAATTATAATAATGGAGCGGCAGACAAGTCTGCCGCTCTTCATCACTTGTGGGGGTGTAAAGGTTTCGACAGGTGTGTGGAACAAAGATAAGCGAGCCGTGGCGGTGATCCACGTAAAAAGTACCCGTTCAAAAGAAACGCTAAAACAAACAACAATTTCGCACTGGCTGCATAGTTCAGCTCCGCGCGTCGGCCCCGTGTCACCTGCAGCACGGGAACCCGGCGTCATGCATGCAGGGACCTCTTGCGTGATCTCCCGGTAGCGTAAGAGTATCCACGGGATAGCGAAGCCCCGAGTTTGCCGCATTGGCGAAGGGTGAGCGAATCAAAAGCAATCGGCTGCGCTCGGAGAAAGTCTTTCGGAAATACTCTTGGACGTGGGTTCGACTCCCACCATCTCCACCAATTGGAATGCTTGCGGTATTTTGTACCTACGGTCTTGGACTCATACCGCAAGCGCTTCAAAGAATATGCTATGGTTATGTCTGTTCAGATGTATCCATAGTTTTATTTTGACTGTAATAATCCTCTTCGACCTTGTTAGGTGTCAGATAGCCAAGTCGCTGATGTGGACGGTAATCGTTATAAAATTCACATATTCATCAACGGCTTTTACTACAGCCTTTTTGGTGGGATAGAAGTACTTTCGAAAGACTTCCTTCTTAATCGATGCAAAGAATGATTCGGCAACAGCATTGTCATGAGGGGTGCCAGGTCTTGAATAGGAGAGGGTAACGCCTTTTGATCTTAAAAGGGTACGAAACGCATAAGATGTATACTGAACTCCCTGATCACTGTGAAATATCAGTCCGACAGGATGTCCTCTTGCTTCAAAGGCTTCAAGAAAGGTTCTCTTTACCAGATCAGTATTGATGTTCTTTGACACCCTGTAAGCGATCACTTTTCGTGAATACAGATCAATGACTACACACAGGTATACAAAGGCTTCATCGATTTTCACATATGTAATGTCGCTTACCCAGGCCTCGTTCGGTGAATCTGTCAGGAACTTGCCTTTCAGTTTGTTTGGATAGTATTTATAGACCCGATCATTTGCTGAATTGAGCAAGGGCTTAGGCCCTATGGCACTTAGTCCCATCTCTTTCATGAGCCGGTTGATACGTTTTTCGCTCGTTTTATATCCTTTATCCCGTAGCTTTATTCTGATTCGTCGTGCTCCGAATGTCTCTCTGCTTTTCTTAAAGATATCGGCAATCAGAGGCTTGAGTTGCTCATCCATTAGCTGGATCTGAGTCTTCTCCGGAGACCGAAGAGAATGATGATAGTACGTTGACTTCAAAACATCCAGCGTCTTACATAATCGGTATAATGTGAACTCATCCTTATGCTGATCGATGGCACGTAGCTTATCCGGGAGCGGTGATGATGGTGTGTACCCACAGGTTCGAAAGATTTTGTTCTCTTTTCGAAGTCTCTCCAGCTCGCTTTTCTCCAGATATTCCTTTCTCGGGATAGCTTTGGGATGATTTGGATCAGCTTGCTGCAGCCACAGATAAAGGGTACTGCGGCCTATGCCAAGGCAGCTGCAGATCTCCGGGACTGGTGTGCCTCTGGCATGCAGATCAATTGCTCGTTGTCTGATTTCATTTGAATACATATGATCTCCTTTCTACTACATTGAGTTTAGAAATAATGCTGTAATATAATCAGCACATGAAAGGAAGTATGCATAATTAAAAGCGACAGAAAACAGAGAATTCTTAATTTTCAAGACAAGCACCATTCAAAAGGACGCACTTGAATCACCCTGCTGAATAATCTATAATACACACATGATAAAGATCCTCGCACGCCTCTTAACAATGCGTACCATGCGAGGGTTGTTTTTTAGGAGAAACTATCATGGGTAAGAAACTGAAAAAGCATTTATCAATCGATGGGCAAATCGCAAAACTGGCCTCGCGCGGACTGATAATAGAGGATGAAGATTACGCAAGAGATGTGCTGGATAGAATCAGTTACTACAGATTGACTGGGTATCTTCATGACTTTAGAGAACCGGGTTCTGATTCTTATGTAGATGGGCTGTCATTTAATACTATTGTTTCAATATACGAGTTTGACACCAGACTAACCAGATTGTTGATGTTTGCATTGGAAGATATTGAAGAAGCATTTAAAACCAGATTTGCATATGTATTATCGTCAGAGTTTCCAAATGATCCTCAGATATATACAAGACTGAAGATATATCGTGACGAGGAAGAGTTGAAGAAGTCAAGGAGAATGATTGCTGCTGCAAAGAGAAACAATCACAGCTTGCCCTTTATAAAACATCATATCGATCATTATGATGGCAAATTACCAATATGGGTCGCTGTTGAAATCATGACAATGGGAACTATAAGGGCGTTATATAATAACCTTAAAGGACCATATCAAAAGAAGATTGCTAAGAAATATAACACGAGCTCCGTGATTCTCCAAAACTGGGTCGAGAATATTACATATACCAGGAATCATCTTGCTCATTATATGCGAGTTTATAATTACAATTTTGGCAGAATCCCTTCATCTTGCAAAAACCACCCTACATCGGCAGTTTACAGAGGAAGAATATTTGATCAAATCATGGTCATGAAGTTCATGTACTCAGACGAGAAAGAATGGAATGAATACATTGTTCCTCAGTTAAAGCAGTTATTAAATGACTATGATGAAGTAATAGATTTATACTGCCTAGGGTTCCCTGGAGATTGGGAATTACATCTTAAAAAGTAAGATAAAGGAGAAACAGTATTGATCAGATTTGAAGAAATAACAAATAAGAATATTTGGAAAGTATGTATGTTGGAGCCTTTTGATGAGCAAAAGGATTATGTTGCAGAAAACATGCAGAGCCTGGCGGAAGCTTATGCTACGAGAAATGAGGGCAATAATGCATTGCCGCTGGCAGTATACAATGATGATGAACTTATCGGATTTGTAATGATCGGCAAAGGGACCGTGGGCAATGAAAATGAGAGTAATACGATAAAAGAGAATTATAGCTTTTGGAGATTTATGCTCGACAAGAAGTATCAAGGACAAGGTCTGGGAAAACAGACAATTGATGCTGTCATGGATTTGATACGCACATATCCGTTTGGCGAGGCAAAAAGAGTATGGCTGTCTTATGAACCAGAAAACACTCATGCAAGAGACATATACCGTAAGTACGGTTTTGTGGAAAACGGAGAAATGTGCGGCAATGAGATCGTTGCTGTATATGAATTGTAGAAGAGCGCAACTCTATGATACATAGGATGATTTTATAGTAGCGTAGCGATAGTGTTTCTGCAGGAGGTGAATGATTATGAATAATGATAAAACCGGACGATTCATCGCAGACCTTCGCAGAGAGAAGCGGTTTACACAGGCCCAACTGGCAGATGCTATACATGTTTCTGATAAGGCTGTCTCACGTTGGGAGACGGGAAGAGGGTTTCCAGACATCGAAAATCTGGAAGCTCTTTCCGGATGTCTGGATGTCTCAATCGCCGAACTCATCAAGGGGGAAAGGATCAATGAGCCGGTATCCGGAGATGAGTTGAACGATATAGCTTCAGACGGGCTGTCGCTTACTAGAAGCCTTATTGCAAAAAGAAAGATTACGAGCACACTGCTGGGTTTCGTGTTGGGACTGATTATTATCATTATTGCAGTGATCCACATGATGAGCCCTATATACATAAAGGATTCGGGCAACGCGCTGACTGTAGAAGAACTATCGGATGGAAGTATCGTGGCTGTATTGGGCGGAAATGTCAGCGGTTATGATATTGATCGTTTCAAGGATCAGGACAGCAGCAAAACAATGGCTTTTATAGGATGTTATCGCACAAGATGGGATCAGCTATCTAGGAAGAGCAATGAGACCCTGGTGAGAATAGGGAATAAGAATGAGATAGACGAAGTGTATTATTACCCTGCTGATGGCGGCGATGTTTTGATTTATGGTGATAAAGAAGCAACAGAAAGTGGAGGAGTAGTTACCCTTCCTAGACTTGTCTACAACTACTGGCTGATAATAGGCGGCATACTGTCTGCTGTCGGGATCTTGCTGTATCTGATCTGTCGCAAAAAATATTATTCAGAAAAGATACTGAATGCAGTTCTGTTCCCGGTTGCCTTTACGATCAGCATTCCGCTCTGTCTACTTGGAAGATTTGATGAGGTATATAACGCAAGTTACTATTTTACCGGGATACTGCTTCTGACAATCGCGGTATATCTGGTGTTAAGAACCGTCATATTACTCAAAAAGGGAAAACTGACCTACTCAGACAACACTCAGACCTGCAGCTGAGTCCGCAAATGGGTCCGCAGAGTCATCGAAAATGCTAAAAATTCAATACTTTCAAGCATGCTCGATTCCTCACATCTCCACCAATCCCTGAAGCTTGAAATTTCAACGGTTTCAAGCTTTTTTCTTTGCAAAAACCTACCTACGTGGACCTTTTTGGGACATATGTCCAAGTCCTCACCGAAGCAAAACACTTGATAAATCTAAACAAAAAAGAGATTCGATTCTGGTGGTGTCAAAAGATAGCTCGATCAGTTCATGAAATTTACTGAGCATCACAAAATCTGCAAATCTACCTATTCAGACCTGCCAAAACCACGCTCAAACCTACATTTGGGTCTGCAAATGAGTCTGCACTTTTTTTGAGAAAATGGCAAAAATAGCCGGCATACTTGACAGAGACATACCACTCATACTCACATTCAGACCAGCTTGTGATCATCAAAAACGCACAATTGTTGGATCCGGGACTTTCATATACACTGAAATCAAAAGAGAACAAGGAGGTGTGCCATGTTCAAGCCTAAGTAAACAACTTATTTCTTAACAGCCGAAAGGATTTTTTATGGCAAACACTAACGATGTAACTTTTGAGATCGTTGAACACATTGGAGTTATCGATACGATCGATAACAGAGAGGAGAAGTGGACCAAAGAGGTCAATGTCGTTGCATGGAACGGCGGTAAGCCGAAAATCGATGTGAGGGACTGGAATAGCGCCCACGACCGCATGAGTCGTGGAATCACTCTGACCGAGGATCAAGCAATGAAGATGACCAAGGCTCTTGTAGACAGATACAGATCCAGAGCTAATCAGGAACACTCCACTCCCATGAGAGACGACTACGCAAGGTAGTCACAAGGCGGCACCATCTGTGATAAACTTATGGTGTCGCAATACATAGCGACAAGTCGCAGTTTGTAGAGAATAGAAATAATACATGGTAAGCGATGCTACTAGAGGATGATTTGCTATGAATATTTTTTCACTATTAGATATACTAACATTACCGTTTCAGAGAAAACTGATAGAAGACACGTGCTTCCGCAACTATAAGTGCCCGGTCTGCGGTGCGGAATACCGAATACCAAACTCTGTGTCAGAAAGTATTACTAATCTTAGAAACGTAATTAAAGGAAATCTGGATAATGCAAGCACACAGACTTTTACATGTCCTAAGTGCGGATATACAGAAGACCAAAAGTAACAGATGAAAGATTTAGATAAATTCCGACTTGCAGGGATGAGACAATATGAGCGAGAAGAGCAAATTACTGTATGAATTGATGCTGCGAAAGGGATACCCTGAAGAATTCTCCCGGCTTATTTGTGCTGAAATGAACACGGACTTCACTGCGGAAAGAATGATCAGCTATATCGGCGGCGAAAAACACAGACTGGAAGATGTAGCTGACGAAATGGTCGCAATCAAAGACCTCAGAGACAGGCTTATCAATAAACACATATCCGAGCATGCACAGGTGAGCATCAATAAGCTATACAGAGAGATCAATGAGTAGGAGGATCACAGTCAATATGAAAGAGAAAGCAAAAAGATATCTGATTTTCGGTATAGTATTCCTTGCGATCGGAATAACCGCGCTTATGACGGGTTCTGTATCAAGGACGATAGCATACGGAGACTTCGTGATCGCGTGCGTCTTCCTGGCGTGGTCTGTGCGCGAGAATAAAAAGTCTGATGACGATAAAGACGAATAATAATACTTGGCAGCTGGGTTTTACAGTTGTTGATGAATATGACTAAGATTCTTTTTGTTTGTCACGGTTCAATATGCCGCAGCCCGATGAGTATGTTCGTGCTGAAAGATATGGTGCAAAAGAGAGGCATAGAAAACCGGTTTGAGATCGCATCCGCGGCTACAAGCAGGGAGGAGATCGGCAACCCCGTATATCCTCCTGCCAGAAGGAAACTTGCGGAGCATGGCATTTCCTGTGGTGGTTATCATGCAAGGCAAATGACGAAGGCTGATTATGATCACTATGACATGATCATCTGCATGGACCATAACAACATCAGAAATATATACCGGATCACAGGCGGAGATCCGGAAGGAAAGGTAAAGATGCTTCTGGACTTCACGGATAGAGCAGGCGAAGAAGTTGCGGATCCGTGGTATACAGGCAACTTTGACGCAACATGGTGCGATGTCACGGATGGCTGCATCGGATTGTTAAAGAAATTAGGAATGGAGAGAAGATGAAGAAGATAACGATGTTTCACCTATACGATTGCAAATACTGCGACTATGCTCGTCAGGCAATCAAGGAACTGACTGAAGAGAATCCTGAGTATAAGAACGTAGAGATCGATATGATCGAAGAGAACGAACATCCCGAGATCATTGAGAACTATGATTACATGGCAGTCCCAAGTCTGTTTATTGATCACAATAAGATCTTCGAAGCAGCACTCTTTATGCCTTATGAAACAATAAAAGATGGTGTGAAGATTGCATTCGATAAGGCACTTGAGAAGATTGAACCGGAAGATGAGGACTTCGAAGAAGACATCCATGAGCCATGTCTTCGTTTTCAGAAATAGCTGAGAAGAGGAATGTATGGAGACGAGAAAGTCAATTCTTATTAAGGATACCACGCGGGAGGAACGAGAACAGATCGTTTATCAGGCATTATGGGGCTTTTGCGGTATAGACTGCGAATTTTGCTCCGGCTGTGACAACCGCGGAGGCGGAGTAGTCGAATCCATATATCAGCCATATATAGATGGACAAAAGGAAATATGCGAGATTAACGCTGAATACAAAGCACCATTCGTTCGCTGAAGGATCTATGGACTTAAGCAAAGGAGTTCTGCCGAAATTATATAAGAAATATAAAATCAAAAAAGGTTCTTGACTCTGACATTAGTGAAGGCTTTATGGTAATGATGAGCTCAATAAACCCCATGGAGGTAACAAAAATGCTGAAGATAGGTGAATTTTCAAAACTCTCCAGAGTCAGCATCCGAATGCTTCGTCATTACGATGATATAGGCCTGTTGAATCCCGTTTATATCGACAACTTCACAGGCTACAGATATTACAGTCCTGAGCAGCTGCCGGTCATAGGACGCATAACAGCGCTTAGGGATATGGGATTCACGCTGGCGAGTATTGTGAAGATACTTGAGATCTATGAAGACAGAGAGCAGCTTGATATGTATCTTGCTGATCGCCAGCTTGAACTGAAAGAGATCATGGAAACGACAGAACATCAGATGCGGCTCCTGGATACAGCCCGAGAGAGGCTGAGAAAGGAACAGAATATGAGTTACGATGTATCGATCAAGACGATCCCTGAACGTTACGCTGCAACCATCCATATGACCATACCGCGCTATGAAGATGAAGGAATGGTATGGCAGATCCTGAACGAGGAAACAGGTCCTCTGAATATTATCCCTGCAGAGCCATGCCTTGTGGCAGCAGAATATCTGGATGATGAATACAAGGAAAATGACGTTGAACTCATCGCCTGGAAGACGGTAAAGGGAGAATACCCAGACACAGAACATGTGAAGTTCAAAATGCTGCCGGCAGTGAAAGTAGCAAGCTGCATGGTCAAGGGTGGATATGATCAGATGCCCGATGTATACGGAGCGGTGATCTCATGGGTCAACGATAACGGATACGAATGCGCCGGGCCGATGTTCAACATATATCATGTGAGTCCTCATGAAACACAAAACCCAGACGAGTTTGTTACAGAAGTCTGCTATGCCGTGAAATAGCAGAAAAACCTAATAAGAAAGAAATCTCACGAGCTGTAGTTCACGATGAGCTGCAGCTCTTTTATTGCGGAAAACTGGAAGGAGGATAATTTATGCCGTATTACACAGATGAGCAGATCAAGAAGGCCAGGTCTGTGGATCTGCTTACTTATCTTCAGACATATGAGCCTGCAGAACTGGTGAAGCTAAAAGGAAACACTTACTGCACCAGGGAGCATGACAGCCTAAAGATATCCAATGGGAAATGGTACTGGTGGAGCAGAGGCTTTGGTGCAAGTTCTGCACTTGACTATCTTATAAAAGTGCAAGGCATGCCTGAGATATAAAGGCTACGAAAAAGCGGACTGACACAAGAATGATGTGTCAGCCCTTTTTTTATAGGTCGATCTGACCCTATAGAAGGAATAAACTATTTTCTGCCGGTCACTCCGAACGCACTGAGGTCATACCATGCAGGAATGATCTTAGGCATTACTTCATCAGGATCAGCTTCTTCGCAGAAGAGGCTGTTTCCGAGGAAGAGATTGTTGTTGGAGTATCCTGCTCCGATGATGGTCTCAACAGGCAGCTCTGCCCATGGATCATCAACGCTTGACTTCAGCTCGAAGTCCTCAACGAATGCAGGTATCCATCCCGTGTACTCGTACTGGCACAGCACCTTGGTGAGGCATGTGCTGAACTTTGAACCGCCGTTCTCATCAGGAATCTGATCGAAGTGGAAGTAGTATCCGAAGCCCTTTGTCTCTTTGCCAGGAGCAGGAGCCTGCATGATAAGGTGCATCATCGGATGGTTGTATTCGCCGAGTCTCAGCTTCATGTTGATGAGCTGTGTACCTCTTCTTGCAACGCTTACATCGACCTTGCCCTTCTCATCATCTTTCCTGATGACGAATTCAGCATCGACCTTCTTAGGAATTGCAAGTACGTCGCGTCCGAGGGCGGTTGCCATTTCAGCTCCCTGACCTCCGAGTACGAGGCTGATGCAGTAAAGTCCGAGCTGGCCTTTGTATGTTGCATAAACACCGAGGATCGATTCGTAGTAGTTATCTGCGAATGTAGGCTCGTTGATGTGGTTGGCAGATACATAAACAAGAGGCAGTGCATATGGCTCAAGAGGTGCAGGCAGTATCCTTCTGATAGCTTCCGGATTGGTAGCATACAGCATGTATACGCCTTCCTGCTTCTTCATAGCGCAGTCTTTTGCGAATGCAGCCATCTTCTCAGGCGGTGTTACGAAGCTTGGCTTAGGAGCTTTGAACAGCTCAGCGCCGACATCATAACCGGTCCTTGTAGCAGGGCCCATGGTTCCGTCCTGGATAGCTGATCCTACCAGCTTTACACAGATACCTTTTTCCTCGAGGGCAGCCTTGAGGCTCTGGTCAGGCTTGTAGCCAAGCGACATTACTACTGCATCGCA
The DNA here is from genome assembly GCA_017405845.1 of Mogibacterium sp. GTDB lineage: Bacteria > Bacillota > Clostridia > Peptostreptococcales > Anaerovoracaceae > Crickella. The sequence goes on from JAFQZQ010000030.1 coordinate 22,112, forward strand.
TGCGATCTTCTTCTGTTCGCCTGTCTCTACGTTCTCGATGCATACGCCGTCAGCCTCGACAGCCTTCAGAGCATTCTTGAACTCGAAACCGATATCCATCTTTTTGATCCTGCCCATAACATCGATCACGTTGGCAATGTAGGCTGTAGGAGCAGGGCGGTCCACCATGTCAACCACAGTGACCTTGATTCCCTTTTCACCGAGGAATTCAGCAGCTTCAAGACCTGTGAGGCCGGCGCCTATCATGGCGACGTGCTTGCCTGCGAGGTCGACCTTGCCTGTGAGAGCTTCTTCTACAGTGAATACATTGGCACCGTCAGCACCAGGAATGCTCTTAGGAACGATGCTCTTTGAACCTGTAGCAAGAACAACTGCATCAGGATTCATAGCAGCGATATCATCAGCTGTTACTTCCTTGCAGAGCTGAACATCCACACCGAGTTTGCAGAGCTGATTGCCCATGTAGTCGATGTAGTTCTGCATCCTTTCCTTGAGAGGAGGAAGCTTGGCGAGATTGATGGTGCCGCCGAGTTCTTCCTTGCGATCTACAAGAGTCACCTTTACGCCTCTCTCTGCAAGAGTCTTGGCAGCCTGCATTCCGCCAGGGCCGCCGCCGACTACTACAGCGCACTTTCCGCCTGTAACCGGCTCAAGGTCGCCGAGCTTGAGCTCTCTGCCCATGCGAGGGTTGACAGCGCACTGGAACGGCTGGAGCTGGGCGTTGATGGTAAGAAGTGTCTCGAAGCAGCGCAGGCAGTTGATGCACTTGTTGAGCTCATCGATGCGGCCTTCCTGTACTTTGACGCCCCATTCAGGCTCTGCAAGCCATGTTCTTCCGAACTCTGCGAAGTCGTATACGCCTTCTTCCATGAACTGTGCGGCGATCTCAGGGCTTCTGATTGCGGCTACAGCCATTACCGGGATATTTACTGCATCCTTGACAGCCTGGATCATAGGTCTTCTCCAGCCTTCAGGGAATGATGTAGGCTCTATTGCCCAGTTGAGTGTTTCATAGATACCGCAGCTTACGTCGATGAAGTCGATGCCGACCTCTTCGAAGTACTTAACGATCTTAACGCCTTCTTCAAGATCGATGAACGGCTCAGTCACGCCGTTGTGCGCGAGCATCTCATCTACGGAGAGTCTCATCCCGACCGGATAGTCAGGACCGCACTTCTCGCGGATCTTCTCAATGATCTCTTTTACAAAACGCATTCTGTTCTCGAAGCTTCCGCCGTACTCATCCTCACGGAAGTTGGTGTAAGGCGAGAGGAACTGTTCGAGAAGATATCCGTGAGCGCAGTGGAGCTCGATACCGTCGATGCCGGCTTTCTGACATCTTACAGCACCATCGCTGAACTGCTCGATCAGCTCAAGCACTTCGTCATGTGTCAGAGCTCTGGTAGGCTGCTGGGAGTACAGGCATACTCTGTCGGAAGCGGATACACAAGGCTGGCCCCCGATAAGTCTGGATACACCTTCTCTGCCAGGGTGGTGCAGCTGGATGAATATCTTAGATCCATGCTTATGGATAGCTGCAGCGAGCTTTGAGAGGCCTGCAATGTGGCGGTCCTTTGTGACTGAAAGCTGTCTGAATGAACCTGCGCCCGTGGCATCATTGACATGGCAGATCTCAGGCATGATCAGTCCGCAGCCGCCCTTGGCTCTCTCTTCGTAGTAGGCGATCATCGCATCTCCGCAGGAGCCGTCCAGCTCAGCCAGATTGCTTCCCATCGGGGACATGACGAGCCTGTTCTTGAGCTCAACGTTACCGATCTTTCCTTTCTGGAATAGAATATCGTACATAAAAACCTCCTTAGTCCCTAGCAGCGCTTACTGCTGGATATTATGATCTATTGGAATGAGCTCAGGATTCTTTCTCGCCAGCATGTTCTCGCAACGGAGCTGGATATATTTATCATAGTGCTCATGCGTGATGATGTAGAGCTGGTCATCCTCGATAGCTTTGAACACAATTGGTCCTGACTCATCGATAGCGCGTCCTGTTTTGATGAAGTAAGCAGCTGCTCCCTGCATTGCCTGGTGGTACTTGCTCCCATAGTATGGATCATCGATCTTGTACTTATCCTGCTTGTACTCCTCGGAGTGATCCAGATGTGTCTGTATGAATCCAGGGCAGTACGCGCTCATGTGGATGTCGGCACCGGCATCAGCAAGGTCATAGTATACAGATTCTGTAAGAGCCAGTGCGCCGAACTTGGATGCCTGATAAGCAGCAGCGCTCTTTGAAGTGAACGTGCCTGCAGCGGAGCATGTGTTGACGATATTGCAGTGAGTTCCCTGTTTCATCATGATAGGAATGACCTCATGCATGAAGTAGATGTGGGATTTGAGGTTGGTGTCGATGATCCACTCATATTCGATCGGCGGGACTGCCCATACCGGACCGAATGTGGCTACTCCTGCGTTGTTCATCAGAAGGTCGATCTGTCCGAACTCTTCCATGACTTTTGCAACAACGCATTTAACCTGCTCATACTCGGTTACATCGCAAGGGAAGAGCAAAACCTTTTCAGCGCCGAGTCCCTCAGCGAGAGGAGCGATCTCATTAAGAGCATCTTCCATAATATCCACAGCTGCGATCTTCATGCCGCGCTGTGCTGCCTGCTTTACGAATTCCTTTCCGAATCCGTGAGCTGCGCCTGTTATAAGAGCAACTCTGCCTTTAAAGTCTTTCATTTCCGATCTTCCTCCCTTTGCATCAATATTCATAGAATCCCTTGCCGAAATTAACGCCTTTTTCGCCGCGGTCGATCTTTTCTTTAAGGAGTTGACCGATCTTGTATTCAGTTGTTCCTTCCTGCTGTGCAGCCGGCTTCATCTGGTTGATGTTGTAGGCTGTCTCAAGACCGACTATGTCGAGGATCTGGAACGGTCCTGCAGGAGCTCCTGTTGCGAGCCTCCATGTCAGGTCTATGGTCTCAGGATCGGAAACGCCGTTTGCCCACAGACCCTGAGCTGCGCTGAGGAAAGGAACAAGCATCGAGTTGAGGATGTAGCCCGGCTGTTCTTTGTGGAGCTGGAGAGGAACCATTCCGATGTCAGCAGCAAAAGCAACTACCTTCTGGAATATTTCAGGATCCGTTCCGGCGTGGCCCATGATCTCTGCAGTGTTGTTCTTCCAGATGGTGTTAGCGAAATGAAGCGAGCAGTATTTTCCCGGACGTCCGGTGTACTCAGCAAACATGCTCGGAAGAAGAGTGGAAGAATTAGTGACCAGGATCGTATCCTCATCGAGGAGATCCTTCATTGCATTGTAGACACCGATCTTTGCCTCAGGATTCTCGGACATGGACTCAATAACTATGTACGCATCCTTGACAGCTTTTGCCATGTCGAGCTCGATATGCACGTTCTCTGCAAATCTCTTCCTTGCTTCTTCAGCCATCTCGTCGATCTTTTCGGCAGTGATTCCGTTCCAGTCACGGATCAGTCCCTTCGGATACATGAACGCACCCATAGGATTGCCGATAAGAGCTTTTGATTTCAGGAGATCTTCCAGCATGAGAGCAGAGTATCTTTCGATCTTCGGCTGTGTCCTTCCGATGGAACTCTCAGACCTGAGCCAGAACGTAGTGTCAAAACCCTGATACGCACACATGAGACCTATCTGTGTTCCGAGAACACCGCCTCCTGCAACTACAACTTTTTTAACATCCATTTTCAGATACCTCCTTTTCAGATATCACTCAGAAACATCAGATACAGTTTGTTCAGGTTCTAACTCTTCCTTTATAGGCTTCCACCAGAGAAAACCTCTCAGAAGGCACTGAGGAAGAGCCTCTTTTACAGGGATCTCAGCAGCGGCTGCGACCTTACGTCCTATAAGGAACCATTCTGCCGTGTGCATTGCACAAAGAGCTGCTGCACATCCGAATATACATTTTGCGATCGTTTTCATTTGTCACCTCGATTGCCTCAGACAATAACTATTCATCATACCTAATTATGTGTTGATGCGTGCATTCTGCACAATATTCAGCGTTACCAAAACAAAAAGGAGCAATTGTCATAACTGCACAAAGACTGTATGGACAGCCTTCCGGACATAAGAAAAAGGATGCTCCTGTGGGAAGCATCCGTATGGCTTGTTTGTGCATTGCTGTCAGATTTTCATTCTGATGCATGGCCTTTGCCGGACCAGGTTCGCTTTTGATTTATTACATTGCTGATCGCAAATGACAGCCTGAGCCGGAACCCCGTATCCGTATCTGAAAGATCTATATCACACAGATCTTCGATGCGGTGAAGTCTGTATATCACACTGTTCCTGTGAAGGAAAAGCGCATCTGCTGTCTCCGTGGTGCTGCATGAACATTTGAGGTAAATGTAGAGCGTCTGTACCAGCTGTGTGCCGTTTTTACTGTCATAGTCAGACAGTATCGGAAGAGCAGGGTGAAGGTAGCGGTTCAGGTTTTCCGTTTTCTCAACCGTCCTGAACATGGCATATATGCCGTAATCCTCAAAAGTATAAATGCTGAGATCCGAATCGAGCATCTGCCCCAGCTCAAGCGCATCGTGAGCTTCATCATAATGAGCCTTGAGCGTTGAGATGTCAGAGAAAGGAAGACTGACGCCAATTTTTGTGACGCATTCCGCCGGGAAGGCGGAAAGAACAAGCCCCACCTTCTGCAGCATGTCACGGCTCCCGATAATGATGGCGCTGCGGCGCCTGCCTATGACATGACAGCCCGGTATGATGGTCGTCATCAGCTCTGTAAGAGCCCCCTCCTGCGGGAAGCTGGACTGGTTGCCGGTTGCGCGGCAGTACAGCACCTGCATTTTGGAAGGGAAGCTGAGATTCATGTATGCCTCAGGCAGAGCGGATGCATCAGCACCTATGACCAGATTGTACAGGAACCGGTGATAATCGCTTGTCATATAGAGATAGCTTGGAGCATATTTCATAACGGCATAACCGAGAACACCGCTGAGTACCCTGAGCATTTCAACGTGTTCGGCTCTGTATGAATCATATCCTTCTATAACGATCAGAAAGCCTATCCATATGTCACGGCAGTAGACCCTGCATGAAAACTTCTGGAAAGGGGATGATGTGCAGGACACCTCAATAGGCATCATTGTTGAATCCGCCATCTGAACGGACTTGAGCGACCGAACGGCCTTGATGAATTCATAATCACAGTATCCCTGTTCTATATTATGCTTCCAGAGTTCATCAGTGACAGGGATCTGAGTGGAATAGCTGAGAATGCGGAAGTCCCTGTCAATGAAAACCAGAGAGGCTCCGAATGAGCGTGACGCTATGTCTATCAGGGCGTCAACATTGCGGACCAGATCAAGTGTCCGCATCATGGATTCGTAGTAACCTTCTTTGTGAGAGTCAGCGATCAGCTGGGAGGCGCTGTTGAATACAAAGCCGAAATCGACCTCGGAAACAACGGCAATGCTGTGCCCTTCTGTGGACAGGTCTTCAATGCTTCCGGCATCGGTGATTATGCACTGAGGCGGGAGTGCTGTGACGCCGTTAAGGTTGTTGGTGAAGTAAAGGATGCTGCTGCTGAAATCCGTCTGGCGAAGGTCCATGAACCTTACCTCGGTTATCTCTGAAACGGTGTTGTCAGCAATAAGTTCTACAGGGGAAAGAGTCCTGAGATGTTCGATCAGTTCCCGGAATACCATGGCGCGTGTCCTCCTGCAAATAGTAGTTGAGTGCTGCAGAAAACGGCGTTCTTATCCATTACACATTAGTGTACGATGCACAATAAGTCAACTGTCGCAGCAACCAATGTTAACTATGTGCAATGTGCCTAAAGGGCTTAAAACACATTTAACTGAGAGTCTGAGGACGACTCTCCGGAGGCTTTGGGTATTATGCACAAATGTCTTTCATTGTTTTGGATATCCATGATAATGCGGCCCGTGACTCCGGCATATAAAATTTATTCAGGATAACTTATATCTCCAGTTTATTATGCATGCATTTTTTTACTGGAACGAAAGGAGAATATATGTACGATAAGCTTTTTGAAAAGGGAAGGATCGGAAACGTTGAGCTTAAGAACAGACTGGTCATGACCCCGATGGGAACCAATCTTGCTAATCTCGACGGAACACCTGGTGCTGCAATGATCAAGTATTATGAAGACAGAGCAGCCGGTGGATGCGGACTGATCATGCCTGAGATCTGCAGAGTCAATGAGGCTACCGGTGCCGGAATGATGAGACAGATCGCTGCTACCAAGGATTATCACATCCAGGGTATCGCAGAACTCGCAGCAGCAGTTCACAAACACGGTTCCAAGATCTTCATCCAGCTGCATCATCCCGGCAGAGAAGGTGTTTCTTCGCTGATCGGCGGACAGCCATGCGTTTCGGCTTCCGACAGAGTATGTAAGGTATCACAGCAGGAGACAAGACCTATGACGATCGATGAGATCCACGAGCTCGTAGGTCAGTTCGGAGATGCTGCTCTCAGATGCAAGAAGGCAGGCGTTGACGGTGTAGAACTGCACTGCGCCCACGGCTATCTGCTTCAGCAGTTCCTCTCGCCATACACCAACTACAGAGATGATGAGTACGGCGGAAGCTTTGAGAACAGAATGCGCCTGATCCTTGAGATCATCGCTGACATACGCGAGAAGTGCGGCCCTGACTTCGTACTCGGCTGCAGAGTATCCGTTATCGAGTTCCTCGACAAGCTCGGATATGAGGGAGACCAGATCAGACTTGAAGATGGTATCAGGATCGTTAAGTGCATGGAAGAAGCAGGCATCGACTTCGTAGACGTTTCCGACGGTCTCTATGAGACAGGAAGCTTCTCGGTAGAGCCTATCTCATTCCCTCAGGGATGGAGAAAGCCATTCGTCAAGGCGGTCAAGGATTCGGTCAAGATCCCTGTTATCGCTGTATCCGTTATCCGTGAGCCTGAAGTTGCACAGAACTTCCTCGAGGAAGGCGTAGTAGACTTCGTCGGAATGGGCAGGACATGGATCGCAGATGCTGAGTGGGGAAAGAAAGTACAGGAGGGCAGAGTTGATGAGCTCAACAAGTGCATCGCATGCCTCAGATGCTTCGAGTCACTGCTCGGTCTCAACGCTCAGGGACTCCCATATGAGTGCGCAGTCAACCCACGTGCATGCAACGAGCTCCGTTACGGAGATCTTGAGCCGGTAGTAGGCGAGCATAAGGCTGTTGTAGTCGGCGGTGGCCCTGGCGGAATGTATGCAGCTGCAACACTTGCTAAGAGAGGCGTAGACGTAACACTTGTTGACCGTCAGGAAGAGCTTGGCGGAACAGTCAACCTCGCTAAGAAACCTCCTCGCAAGGAGAGAATGCAGTGGTTCATCGACTATCTCAAGCAGGATATGGAAAAAGCCGGTGTAAAGATCTGCCTCGGCAAGGAAGTAACTGTAGATGATATCGCAGCAATGGAGCCTGAAGCAGTAGTACTCGCTACCGGTTCGACTTCGATCTTCCCGTCGAAGATCCCTGGCGTAAACGGCGATAACGTATTTGCTGTAAACGATGTGCTGAACGGCAAGGTAGACCTTGCAGGCAAGAAGGTAGCCATGATCGGCGCAGGACTCACAGGCCTTGAAGCAGGTGAGTATCTCGCTGAGACAGGCGCTGAAGTAACATTCGTAGACATGCTCAAGGTAGCTGCTCCTAATGCTTACAGACTGAATGTAGTAGATGTACAGACAAGGCTTGCTGCACTCGGCGCCAAGTATGAGCTCGGCAATGCTCTCAAGGAGATCACTGCAGACGGCGTCATCGTTGAGAACGTTGATACGAAGGAAGAGAAGAAGATCGATGCAGACGCAGTTGTACTGTCACTCGGCTATAAGCCTGATCAGTCACTCAAGGCAGGCCTTGAGGAGAAGGGCATCTGCACAAAGGTCATCGGCTCTGCTGTAGTTGACGGAACTATCGCTCCTGCAACACGCGGCGGATATGAAGTAGGTGCGTCACTGTTCAAGGAAGAGCCTCTCAGCTTCAAGATCGGCGACGGACAGTTCAAATCATTCTCGAAGATCAGTCACATGCGCGGACAGGAAGGCACATATGTAGCTTACCTGACACAGCCTGAGGCTATCAGAGAGGTACTGCCTGAACCACTCGAGCCATTCTCGGTACCGGTTGTAACAGTATCTGCATGCCACATCAAGAACCCTACATTCGCAGACAACTACTATGAGGCTATCCTCGGTGTATACTGCACATACAAGGGCCAGCTCGGCATGTACACCATCTCGCTCGTACTCGGGGGACAGGGTGCAGAGATGGCTACACAGCTTGGCAGGGATAATTCGGCTATTCCTAAGAAGCTTGACGCTGAGTTCGTCATCAGAAAGGACGATGAGACAGGCAAGGTAACTGTAGGTGTCACAAGAAGAGGTACACAGCTCATCGATCTCGAGATGCAGCTCGGCCAGTATAACCACCCGCTCATGCACGTGCTCTATCAGACACCGGCTCCTGGTGCTGAGACAGCCGGAAGCGGATACTACATCCACTTCGACAGACTGCCTGATGAAAACGGTATGTGGAATTTCGCTAATGTATTCCTGATGAGAAATGTTGTTAAGTACAAATATGATGACTGGAAGCCTGGCTTCGTAACCAAGTTCGAGCTCAAGTCCAGCATTGATGATCCATGGGGCTGCCTGCCGGTCAACACGATCATCGGCGGAGCTTACGCTGAGAACAATCTGCTCATCACAGCACTCCAGAAACTGGAGGATGTTGATGCAGAATCCACGATGAAGAAGATCCTGCCTGCATGGTATGACAGGACTGCATTCATGGAAGTAGGACGCAAGTAGTGTTTTTGTGAAAGGGGGACCGCTGAATGCGGCCCCCTGCCGCTTTAAAAAAGGGTTTATATATACGAATTAAGACACAATACCGGCAAGGGGGGTATTATGAAAGATTTTAAAGGAAGAGTAGCTATCATTACCGGAGCCGCAAACGGCTTCGGAAGAGAATATGTCAAGGAAGCTGCCAAACGCGGAATGAAGATCCTGGCAGTGGACATCGAGGGTGATGAGGTGCAGCTGGTAGGACCGCTGGCACAGGATCTCGGCGCTGAAGAGATCGTATGCATGCAGGCTGACGTATCTCTGTTTGAGGACACTCAGAAGGTAGTAAAGACCGCCATGGAAAAATGGGGACAGATCGACCTTCTGATCAACAACGCAGGAACAGGAAAGGGCGGAACCATTTCAAACCTGCCTCTGAGAGACTGGGAATGGATGATGTACGCCAACGTATTCTCACATATCTACATGATGAGACAGGTGATTCCTATCATGATGAAGCAGGGCACACACTGCAACATCCTCAATGTATGCTCGATCGCAGGTCTTATTACAAGCAATGCAATGCCGGGCTACTATTCGACAAAGCACGCTGCTGTTTCGCTGAGCCGTGCTACACGTAACGAGCTCAAGGAGATCGGAGTAGAGAATATCCATCTCAGCATCTTCTGCCCGGGATTCGTACAGACCGACCTGCATCATGCAGAACGTCACAGACCGGCAAGATTCTCGGATCCGACCGATCCGTATTATCAGAGTGAGGAGTTCTTCGCCTCTGAAAAGGCAAGTGAGTATGTAGTCACAACAGGACTGCCAATCGATGGGTTTGGTGAAACATGCTTCAAGGGCATCGAGAACGATCAGTTCTATATCGTGACACATCCGCAGTATGATCCGATCATCAGAAAGGAGATCTACGACAGCGTCAACAATGTCAATCCTGATCTCCGCAATGTCGGCAAGCAGCGCAAGGAATATGAGCCGGGCGACAGGGATCTCACAGGCAGAGTTGCGATAATAACAGGTGCTGCCTTCGGTTTCGGTAAGGAATTCGTCAAGGAAGCTGCCAAGAGAAAGATGAAGATCGCTGCGGTAGATATCATGGCTGACGAGCTTGCAAAAATAGAGGACGTCGCAAAGGAATACGGAGCTGATGATATCATGATCATCCCTGCAGACGTATCACTGTATGAAGAGACTGAAAAGGTCGTAAATGCAGTAATGGATAAGTGGGGACAGATCGATCTTCTTATGAACAATGCAGGCACATGCACACCTGGACCTGGATTCCTTATCCCGCTTCAGGACTGGGAGTGGATCTTCCGCACAAACTTTCTGTCACATGTTTACTTCATGAGGCAGGTGATTCCTATCATGAAGAAGCAGGGCACACACTGCAACATCATGAACACTTGCTCCGTTGCCGGACTCATCACCAGCACAGGCATGGCTGCATACTATACGACAAAGAACGCGGCAGTAGCTCTGTCGGAATGCATCGAATATGAGATGCAGGAGGCAGGAGCAGACATCCACCTCGGAGTATTCTGCCCTGGTTTCGTACGCACCAGCTTCGACCATGCAGATGAGTACCGTCCGCCTAGATACGCTCATGGCGATGATCCGTACTACCAGAGTGAGGCATTCGCAAAGGGTAAAGCAGCAGCCCAGTTCGTGATCAGCACAGGCTATCCGATCGAAGGATTCGGCGCAAGAGTCTTTGATGCGATCGAAAAGGATGAGTTCTATGTAGTCACACACCGTGAGTATGATGAGCACATCATTAAACAGGTCGACCAGACGATCGCAAGGGAAAACCCTGAAGTTGCATCGATATCCGAAGCTATCAAGGATGTGACCAATCTTCCGGGAGGTCCGCTGAGAGGATACCTGAAAGACTGATACCAGCTATCGATAGATACAGTTATTTCATACCGTATGCCCTGCAGAATACTGCGGGGCTTTTTTGTGCATTGATTATGCTATTATTAATAAGGAACCAGACAAAACGAAGCAGATGGAGACATGTGGAATTACAGGCTTTAGTAATGCAACAAGAGATGGTTGACGAGTTACAGTTATATATTCCTCATACAGAGGATGGCTGGTTTTATGTAAAAATGATGTCTGATCCGGAGACGATGGCTTATAATGCACCTTGGTTTCCTCCTGACGGATGCATTCCTGCCCCGGAATCTGAATGGCTGGAACTGCAGAAGTCCTGGATCGGGAAAGCACCGGAGCGATTCTACGCTTATCTTCAAAGAAAAAGTGACGGGGTCTTTGTCGGAGATGTGAATTACCATCATAATTCGGGACAGGATTGGTGTGATATGGGAATCGTGATTTACGCACCGGAAAGAGGAAAAGGGTACGGCAAGCAAGGGCTACGCCTTTTGCTGGATCGAGTTTTTGAGGTAGATGGAGTAGCCTGTTTACACAATGATTTTGAAGAAACACGCAATGCTGCATATCACATCCACAAAGCGGTTGGCTTTCGGGAAACCGGGGTCGTTGATGGAATCATTCATTTAGAAATCACCCGGGATGATTATATTGAGGGATGCTCTGAGAAGAGGAATAATACATGGTAAAACTTATTGATGTTACCGAAGATAACTGGCTTGATGTAGCCGATCTGAGAGTCAGGGATGATCAGCTCGGCTATGTTGCACCTGCAATAGGCATACTGGCAAGAGGGTATGTCTATCGTGATTGTAATGCCAAAATCTACGCTTTTGATAATGATGGAGTCATTGTAGGTATCGCGCTGGTCAGAGAGTTTGATGATGAACCGTTGGGGTATGACCTGCAGCAGTTTATGATCGACAGACATTTCCAGGGCAAAGGATACGGCTCGGAAGCTCTTAAGCTGATATTGGAAGAGCTTCGCTGTGAAGGTCGTTACGATCATGTAGAAGTCTGCGTGAAAAAAGAAGATACCGCAGCGATAAGTTTGTACGAGAAGCATGGGTTTTCCGACTCTGGTTATTACGATGATGGTGCACCGGACTCTCTGAATATGATTTGCTGTCTTGTCCCTAAGAGTATCGACAAGATTTGTACTTAGGGTGGCAATATGATTACAGTATTTTATCGCAAAGAATCAGGAGATATTGTTATTGATTATTCCACTCTTGAGTAATTGCAATTGCCAGTTTAGCAATGGACTATAAGATCAGGACGTTGAAAACTGAAGAGGTTCCGTTGCTGGAAGAGTTTCTGTATGAGGCTATATTTATTCCTGCCGGAATGGAGAAGCCCCCAAGAGAGATCGTTAAACAGCCGGAACTGGAGGTGTATATCAGGGATTTCGGCTGCAAAAAAGATGATCATGCCCTTGTTGCAGAGGCAAAAAACAAAATCATAGGTGCAGTCTGGGTGCGGATCATGGATGATTACGGTCATATAAATGACGAAACTCCTTCTCTTGCAATATCTGTGCTTAATGAATATAGAGGCAATGGAGTCGGAACGGCTCTGATGGAAAAGATGCTGGATCATCTTAGCATGAGCGGTTACACTTGCGTATCACTGTCAGTCCACAAAGCAAATTACGCAGCAAAAATGTATCATAACCTCGGATTCAAAGTGATAAGTGAAAATGCTGAAGATTGTATCATGGTACATAAGCTAGATCATAAAAAATGCTCTGAGAAGAGGGATACAGAAGCATAACCTTCTTCATCGCCTAATATCAGATCAGATAATGACTTTTTGAGGTAGAAATGTATTCTTTATTACTGGCAGTAATATATCTGATATTTATTAGTCTTGGATTACCGGATTCACTTCTTGGCTCCGGATGGCCGACGATGCAGGTGGCTTTTGGAGTGCCGTCTTCATATGCCGGGTATGTATCGATGGCAATATCTTTTATGACGATTATTTCAGCACTGATAAGCCCGAGGATGATAAGAAAGATCCATACTAAGTGGATCGTGATTGCATCAATAATGCTGACAGTCATGGGACTTATAGGTTTTTCCTTCTCAAGATCTTATGCGATGCTGTTCCTTTTTGTTGTGCCTTATGGACTCGGTGCCGGTGCTATAGATGCATCGGTCAATCATTATGTGGCGAATCATTATTCGTCCTCGGTCATGAATTTCTTGCATTGCTTCTATGGTGTAGGCGCCGTGATCAGCCCCTGCATCATGGCGCAGGCGCTTAAGGCTGCACGATGGAATGAGGGATATAGGTGGACAGCGTATATTCAGATGGGGATCCTGTTGGTGTGTGTTCTGTCCCTACCTTTGTGGAAGCAGAATGAAGCGGCAGCCGAAGAAAAGAACAGGGACAGCGCCGGTATCAGAGAGACCCTAAAAGTGCCGGGTGTTGTGCTGACTCTGGTCGCTTTCTTTGCCTACTGCTCAGGTGAGGCAACCTGCTTTCTGTGGACGCCTAGCTATTTTGCCGGGACAAGGGACGGATTGAGCGATGAAACCATTGCGTCGTTTGGCTCTCTGATATTCGGAGGATTGATGCTGGGCAGACTGATCTCCGGATTCATTTCAAATCGACTTGGCGATAGGCGACTTATACGTATAGGGATCACCATTGAGCTGATCGGTATCCTTTTAGTGATCCTTCCCGCGAAGAGTTATGTTATCGCAGCAATTGGATTCGTTGTCATCGGAGCGGGAATGGGACCTGTATATCCTGCCATTCGGCATATGGCCCCTGCAAACTTCGGCAAGAAGTACAGCGCTGCTGTGATAGGATTACAGATGGCTTCTGCGTATGTAGGAAGCACATTCATGCCGATGGTGTTTGGGCATCTGCAGCAGCACATCGGGATCGGTATTATGCCTTCGTATCTGTTATTGTTTGCATTGATAAATATTGGTCTGTTGGAAAGAGCCTACATTGTTTTGAAGAAGCAAAACAGATAAACAGCATAACAATTAAGAAAAACCAACCTATCCAAGCTGTGCTCAGACATACGGCCGAGTCTCCAAATGAGTCTCCAAGGTTTTCAGAAACGTTGAAAATCCAATACTTGGACGTGTGTTCTATTTCGGTCACCTTCACCAGAAAAAACGAGGTCTTGAGAGAATCGACCTAGCTGGGTATTGCTCAGACATACGGCTGAGTCCCCAAATGAGTCCCCACTCCTTGAAAGCAGTAGTCAAAAATGCTATAATTTCAATGGGTTGAGGGGTTTTGGACCTAGGTTGGAAGCACCTGCACGATTTGAACCCTTGCGGTTTTATCGGCAGGTGCTTTTATAGTGTTTTCAAGTGATTGGCGATTTTTCGATTTTAGACGACCCTCAAAATTTGTGCAAATTTTTGATCAAAAATGTCGAAAAGCTGCGATTCGAACCCGGTACATTATCATTCATCTTTCACTGGTTTACCGCCGTTATAGTATTCTGCTTCAAATTGAACTGGCGTTTTGTAATGCAGTGTTTTGTGTGGTCTATCTTCGTTATAGAATCTCATGTATTCTGCTACAGACTCTTTGAACTCTCTTTCTGAACGATATACACGCCTGTATAACTCCTCTTGTTTCAGGCTTTTGAAGAAAGCTTCTGCCACAGCATTATCTGTAGGTGTATGAGGCTTTGAGTAAGATTGCACCACATTGTGATTATCCAGGCAGATACCGAAAGCTTTAGATCTGTAATTGGAGCCACGGTCGCTATGGAAAATGAGTTCTTCTTTTGGACGTCTGTAATTATAGGCCGAAAGGAAGGCCTTTTTAATGAGAGCGGTGCTGTTTCTATAGCCGATGCTGTATGAGAGTATGCGCCTTGAAAAGAGATCCAGTATGATGCAAATGAAATAATAGTGATCATTGATTTTCAAGGTTGTAACATCACTGACCCAGATTTCGTTAGGAGCCTTGGGATTAAAACTTTTTTGAACGAGATTATGTGTATGCTGCTGCTCTTTCTTGTACAGGGCCTTTGCTTCCTGCCTGATGCAAGCCAGTCCCATTTCTATCATCAACTCTTTAACCAACTCAGGTGTTGTTCTTATCCCTCGATCGCGGAGAACAGCTGTAATCTTTGGGGCACCGTAGCGCTGCTGACTTTCATTAAAAATCTGAGCAATAGCTTCTTTTATTTCAACACGCCTTATGTTAAACCATGCATCGTCACCTTTGCTGCGAAGCATATGGTTATAATATGTGCCTCTTGGAACTTTCAATGCCTCACATAAGACGTGCACATTATAATCACCACCGGATAGTCGCTCTAACTCCTTCAGTTTTATCTTGAGTGGATCATTTGCACTGCACTGTGATTCCTGCAGTACGGATACAACAGATTCGAGGTGTTTGGATCTGTTGATCAGGAATCTGAAATTGCGCTTGGTAAAGTCCAGACTGTCATACCCAATATTTTTCTGGATATGGAAGTACACGGTGCTTCGTGGTATTCCCAGTTTCTTAGCAATGGCTTGTCCGGATTTCTCTTCTTTCAGATACATATCCATAATTCGGTCGATAGTATTTTCGTCATACTTTGCCACAATAAACCTCCTGAAACGTTCTTGATTTGCTTTGATGAATATCCTATAATACAAACATGATAAGGATCCTCGCACGCCTCTTAACAATGCGTACAATGCGGGGGTTGTTTTTTTAGGGAGAAGATATCATGGGTAAGAAATTGAAAAGGCACTTGTCAATCAATGGACAAATAGCAAAATTGTCATCTCGCGGATTAATTATAGAGGATGAAGATTATGCTAAAGTATTATGACTATGGAATGGTATGAGAATTCCATTTGAATGGATCCGGATAATATCGCAATATGGGTAGAGGACAATTTTTCGGTATTGGAGGAGAAAATTGAAAGACAGAAAAACGGTTGATATCTTGTTGCATAACAGAAAGCGCTGCATATCGGCTATTGTATGCTGCTCAGTTCTTTCTTTTCTTGTGTTTCTGGCAATCTGCGATCAATTGTTGAGTCAGCCGGATGCCATAGTGCAGGAAGTGGGCTGGAAATCGTACCATATGTTTACGATACTGGCAAATATGTTTATGGGAATAGCTTCAGCTATGTGTATCCCTTATGCGGTTGATGGTCTCAGGTATAATAATTATCATTTGCCGCGTTGGATCATTGATCTTTTGCTAATGGCGACCACAGGTGTTGCGGTGACATTCCTGATAGCTGTTACGGTGCTTTCGCCTATGACGAGCTATTACCGGATGATGCTGTATTCCAATAATATTCTGTTTCACACCATTAATCCGATCCTCTCGATACTTCTGTTTATCTTTATCAATTCGGATCACAGAGTGAGCTTCAGATCATCGGTTTTAGCTACAGTTCCTGTGGCGCTGTATGCTGCGGTTTATTTTGTCATGGTGTTCATTATCGGAGAGGAAAACGGCGGATGGAGAGACCATTACCAGATCAAAGAAGTGATGGGATATCTGCCCTTGCCTCTGATTATTGTGGCAATGATATTGGTGGACTTTCTTGTTGCGACCCTGCTGAGGTTAGCCCACAATAAGATGCACCAGAAGAGAAAAAACGATGTTATGGCTTATTATCAGTTTTCAGAGCTATATGACTATTCCGATATTGGATCAGCTATTAAAGCATTGGCGGATTATAACAGAACAAGGGATCTGGGCGGGGAATTGATCGTTCCAAGAAGGATCATAAGTATGATGGAAGAGAAATATCACAGCAATCTTTCTCTTGAAGAACTGTGTAAAATATATATCGATGCTTATTTTCGTGTGAAAGAAGAGAGGGATAAATGAGTGGCAACTATCCTTATTACAATGATGGTTTTTTCGGTTTTGGGAGCCCGGGTTCATTCAAACCATATAGCCTGATGCATCTTGCGCCGATTGCTTTGTGCATAGCGGCGATACTCTTTGTTTATTACAAGAGAGACGGAATCAGAAACTGGAAGAATGAGGCGACGTTCAGATATGTTTTGTCATTCTCCATGTTCCTGATGGAGTATGGCTTCTTTGTTTGGTTGCTTTATGTTGGAGACAGCAGCGGCGATTATCTTATGATGGCCAAGCTGCCGCTGCACCTGTGTGACATTGGGTTGATTTCCTGCATGTATATGATTATCAGCAAGAACGAATCGTTGTTTGGTTTTAATTACTATGTGACACTTTTCGGTGCAACGCTCGCCTGCATTATCCCGCAAACGGTGTTGAACGATGTTGATCCGTCATACTTTAGATACTACCAGTATTTCGGGGAGCATCTAATTCCGGTATTCTGTACTGCTTATATGATGATCGTGCACAATATGAGGCCAAGATACAGGGATATATGGATAAGCATTGTGTTGCTGTGTATCATGGTCATCCCGTCAATAAGCCTTAATAATGCATTCCCGGGGTCTGATTATTTGTTTCTTAAGCTGGACATCTCAATATTCCCTGTGAATCAGTACTATAGAGCTCTTATATATGCCGGCTTACTGGTTGTCATATTCCATTTAATGCTGATGATGCAGCGTCTGATCGCAAAAATAAATATGAAGGAAGTGATCGACAGATAATACATGTTCTTATGACAGAAGGTGGACTGTGAGTGCTCTTGACACCGTGTGCTATACTAACGTCAAATTGAATATCAAAGGAGGGTATAGTAATGGGATTATTTGATGATGTAAAAAAGGCTGCTTACAGTGCAGTGCCAAGAAAGATCAAAACGAATCGTGCAGTCACGATCGAAGAGCTTTATGACATGCTGATGCAGCACGAGGATGAATTCGAGGTTTCGTTCAAGCTGAGCGGCATGTTCGGAAAGCACATCACGTTCAAGAGGCATCCTCAGCTCGAGCTTCAGCTGCTCGTTTCGGTCAAGGGCAATGAGATCACGGTCACACCTAACATTCAGGAAGGAACGATCGAGTCAGACGGGTTCAGAATCAGAACAGCTGATCTGAAGAACGGCTTCGGGCTCAAGACTGAGCTGAACAGGGATGACTATGTTGAGGACGTAGTCGCCAAAATCGACAAAATCGTTAATGGCTAAGGATTACATAATATATAAGGTCACAAAATGTTACCTTATGGAATAATGATTTATCCACGCAGACCTATACAGAACTACACAGAACTAGAAATCGGAGGATCAATAGTCGCGAAAATGGTCGCACTTGGAAAGCATATGACAATCAGAACGCAGTATTTGCAAGGTGTACAGCCTCCTTGGAAGAGAGTTTGAATCTCGCGTCTACCACCAACTAAAATGGGTCCGTATGGACCCATTTTACGTTGGTAGAATATGATCGAGGTCGAACCCGCGTCCAAGACAATCAAGGTGGGTTTGTATCTGGGTGTATGATGAAGCGGACACCCGGAAAACCGCAGTCAAGGACGCGACAGCGCCGGCGCGGCCGGTCGAAGATCCTTGACAGCGGGATACTCCCACCATCTCCACCAGTAACGATGGGGCTGTCGCACAATAAAAGTGTGGCAGCCCCATTTATCCGGCGTTATCCGGCGCATTCCCGGTAGCCAGAGCGTTCTGTATTATCAGCTCCGCTGACCCTCTCTTGAGCTGGCATATCCTGTGCATATCCTGAACGTACTCTTCGCTCATGCCGCACTGCAGCCAGTCGATGATCAGCCCGAAACATGCGCACTTGTGGTACCTGATGAAGAGCTCCCTGTCGCTTTCAGATACAGGCACGTCAGGGAAGACCGTCTCCGAGTATTTTCTGATCACGTGCT
Source organism: Mogibacterium sp. (assembly GCA_017405845.1). GTDB lineage: Bacteria > Bacillota > Clostridia > Peptostreptococcales > Anaerovoracaceae > Crickella. The sequence continues at coordinate 40,595 of JAFQZQ010000030.1, forward strand.
CGCATATCCTCCACAGGGAAGAAATGTTGGAGTGGCTGCCCGAACTGAATATGTGCATGATGACGCGCTTGTTGGCGCGGGCGAATTCCATTGCCGCAGCAATGCACTCATCTATGGAGTTGAGCTGCGGATACTCAAGTACAAAATCATCCGCCTTATCTGACAGGATGCCCTCAAGAAGTGCGGGGATATCCTGGTAGTGGTAGTAGAAAGTGTTGCGGTTGATCCCGCATCGCTCAGTTATATCTCTTACAGTTATCTTCTCTAGAGGCTTTTCGGCAAGGATATCCAGAAAAGCCTGGTTGATCGCTTTCTTGGTAAGCTCAGAAGCGGCCATATGAGAACCCCCTTTCATTGCTTTGGCCTGAAAGTCAGGCAAAACCGGTGATTTGCCCGGTTTCTGTGCATCACCTGACAATTATCTGTGCAACATCCTTTCCCGGAGAGTTATTATGATGCCGGTAAAAGATGACCATAGGTCAGATAATGATATCAGATGGCAGTCTGAAATTAAAGATTCATGAAAGGTCGTGAAAGATATGAAGATTAGTAAAAGAGCTATAAACGTAGCGGTATTTACAGCTGTGGCTCTGATGTTCGTTATGGTTTTCGGTTACACATTCAGAATGTTCAGCGAGATCAAAGCTATGGATCTCAGCGGACTTGATTCAGATAAAATGGGCATCGCAGCGACAGATATGACAGAGGACAGCAGCAAGGCTGAGCCGGGCGAGGCTGATGCGGTCGCCAAAGTTGAGACTGTAATGCTGAACAGCGTGGATGTCAGGGACATGACAGTCAGCATCAGGGCAGACTATGACAACAACAGAATGGTCCTCCTGATCCTCTCGGACGGAACCGAGGCGGCAGCAAAGGCAGATGACCCGGCAGAGTGGAATAAGGTCATCGAACTCGGAGACACCTGCTCAGCAGAAGGTGAGCAGATCCTCAGCAGAAGCGGACTGGAAGGCTGGAGCTTCGATGTTGAGATCCTGAACGATACCTGTCCGCAGAACGCGCTCCTTACATTCGCAGACGGTGAGTGCACATACAATGCAAGAATTGCAGAATAACTGATCTGCGTTCACCTGATCCCTGATAACCCGCATAACTGAAATGGGGCTGCCACATTTTATCCAAATGCGACAGCCCCATTTATTATTGATTATGCTATTTTTAGTGCAAAAGCTCGTGGTTCTGTCTTGGAAACTATTATGGTGAGCCTAACACGGGCGGGCCTTTGCCGCGGTAGTAAGACCGCGTATACAGATCGGCGTTACCGCCTGTCCAGGACAGGCATACCGCAAATCCGCAAGCAGAAGCGAAGCGCTTGCGAACGGCTACAAGCTAACGCCACCATCTCCACCATCGTTATGCTCCAGAGAGAAATCTCCGGAGCTCTTTTTCTTTACTTTTTCATCAGTTGAATCGAAGAATATTTACTTCCAGACGTCAAATTCGCTATAATAAGTAAAGAATTGTAGAAGAGGAGTAAGCAGAGATGTTTTCATATGAAAAACTGGAAGCAGCTTTAAAAGAAAAAGGGATCAGCAAAACAATGCTATCTGAGGATCTGGGTCTTTCCTCAAGAACGGTCGCCAAGATCGCAAAGGGCGAAAAGCTTTCCAAAAGGAGCATGCAAAAGATTGCGGATTATCTTGACCTGCCGGCTGATGACTTAGTACGGGAAGTTTCTGACAACATGATCCTTCAAACACTTAGGGATGAAAAAGAAATGAAGCTGTCCGGAGGCCTTTACCATGAGCTTCAGGTCAGGATGACTTACAATTCGAATCACATAGAGGGCAGCAAGCTTTCAGAAGAACAAACACGAATGATCTTTGAGACGAATACCATCGATATAGGTGATGGTATCCCTGTAGATGATATTCTTGAAACGGTGCATCATTTCCGAGCCATTGATTATGTGATCGACAATGCTGAAGTCATGCTTTCAGAAGATGTTATCAAGCAGCTGCATTTTATCCTGAAACATGATACAAAAGACTCGACTCTTTCATGGTTTGCAGTCGGTGATTATAAAAAGCGCGCAAATGTTGTCGGCGGCAGGGAAACATCAAAGCCGTCCGAAGTGCATAAGAACATGAAAGCTTTGATAGATGAATATAACGAAAAGAAGTGTGTCACAATAGAAGATATCATCGCATTCCATGCAGAGTTCGAATATATCCATCCGTTCCAGGATGGAAACGGCAGAGTCGGACGGCTTGTGGCTCTGAAGGAATGTCTTCGCCATAATGTGATACCGTTTATTATCGAAGATTCTAAAAAAGCATATTACTACAGAGGCCTTGCCGAATGGCGTAATGAAAAGGGCTGGCTCATTGATACTTGTCTGGACGGGCAGGATACATTCGGGAGGCTGCTGGCCATGCTGGAGATCGATAATTAGAATCGACCTGGGCGGATATCGCTCAGACCTGCGGCTGAGTCCGCAAATGAGTCCGCAAGGTTATCAGAAGCGTTGAAAATCCAATACTTGGACCCAGGTTCGACTCCCGCCATCTCCACCACATTTTTGGCTATGGTTATGTCAATCCAGATGTAGCCATAGTTTTATTTTGGCTGTTTATTTCTGAAGGCCCCGTGAATTATTATTCATCTTCCGGTCATAATCCTTTTCCGCTCATATGTTAGTATCTCTAAATATACTCAGGTCAGAGCTTGATATCTTTAAAGGAGGTACAGACGTATGGCAAGCAGAGAAAAGATAAGGAAGGTGATAAAGGGTCCTACGAGTGTGAATCCTGAAATATCACGACTTGCAGGAGAACTGAACAGAGCGCTGAAAGACGAGGAGATAATACCATCCATACAGAGCAGGCTCAGACACAACATTTTGATCATGCCAAAAGAGATACGTGAGGCCAGTGGCATATTGATCTTCGGACGCAGGATAAAAAGCCTGGTCTTTACAACGGATCTGGCTATCATCAAAAACTGTGATGCAGATGCAGTATTCGCTGTTTATCCGTTCACTCCGCAGCAGTCAATAAGCGACGCTATAATACGAGCCGCTGCAGTACCGGTATTTACCGGTATAGGAGGAGGTATAACCAAGGGCCTCCGCTCGGTGAGGCTGGCAAAAGACGCTGAGAGCCAGGGCGCGTTTGGAGTGGTGCTGAATGCCCCGACGAGCAACCGCGACCTTAAACTGGTAGCGACTTCAATCGATATACCGGTCGTGATCACAGTTACCGGCGAGAGGTCAGATATACGTGACAGACTGCGCCATGGTGCATCTATCATAAACGTCGCTGCAGGAGAGAGGACGCCTGACATAGTCCGGATGATAGACTCAAAGTATCCGGACGTACCGATTATAGCATCCGGAGGGAGTACGCCGGAGAGCATAAGAGAGACGATAAGGGCCGGGGCAAACGCTATAACATACACACCGCCGACTACTAAAGAACTTTTCGTGGATGTGATGGAACAGTATAGAGAAAAGTATTAATAGATAAAGCATGATAACTCTATGATACATAGGATGATTTTGTTTTAGTATGGCGATAATGTTTCTGCAGGAGGTGAATGTTTATGAATATTGAAAAAACCGGACAATTCATCGCAGAACTTCGCAGGGAGAAGCAGTTCACACAGGTCCAACTGGCAGATGCTATACATGTTTCTGATAAGGCTGTCTCACGTTGGGAGACGGGAAGAGGGTTTCCGGACATCGACAATCTGGAAGCTCTTTCCGAATGTCTGGATGTCTCAATCGCCGAACTCATCAAAGGGGAAAGGATCAATGAGCCGGTATCCGGAGATGAGCTGAACGATATAGCTTCAGACGGTCTGTCGCTTACCAGAAGCCTTATTGAAAAAAGGAAGATCACGAGTACAATACTGGGATTCGTAATGGGACTGATAATTATCATTATTGCAGTGATACACATGATGAGCCCTATATACATAAAAGATCCGGGTAAAGCGCTGACTATAGAACAACTATCAGACGGAAGTATCGTGGCCGTGCTGGATAAAAATGTCAGCGGTTATGATATTGACCGTTTTATGGATCAGGACAGCGGCAGATCATTGGCTTTTATAGGATGTTATCGCACGAGGTGGGATCAGCTATCCGGGAAGAGCAGTGAAACCCTGGTGAGAATAGGTAATAAGAATGAGATAGACGAGGTGTATTATTACCCTGCTGATGGCGGTGATGTATTGATTTATGGTGAGAAAGGAGCAACGGAAAACGGAGGCGTTGTGACTCTGCCGAGATTGGTCTATAACTACTGGCTGATAATAGGCGGCATACTGTCTGCTGCCGGGATCATGCTGTATCTGATCTGCCGCAAAAAATACAACGCAGAAAAGATACTGAATGCAGTTTTGCTCCCGATAGCCTTTACGATCAGCATCCCGCTCTGCCTGCTCGGAAGATTTGATGAGGTATATAACGCAAGTTACTA
>JAFQZQ010000004.1 GCA_017405845.1 Mogibacterium sp.
CAATGGGACCCAGATGCCGCTCTCGTAATCCGGTGACCGTGGATCGCCTGCGGAGTACACTTCGATCGTTGATTTGCCATTTGCGCGACGTTTCATTCCTTCAGAAGGAAACCACTCCTGCCAGACATAGGTGTTCAGTGCCTGTATAGAGTCCGGAATAGACCCTTTAGTTGTGAACAACACCCAGTCGCTTGCCGGAAAAGTGTAAAGCTCCAGTCCTTCCGGCACTTTGCCGCCCTGATACAGCCCCGCGATCCAGTATTCGAATCCGTTCCCGGACTCTGAGCAGATGGCGAACATGCCGATTCCATTCGCAAGGATCGCTGCTTCAACCGGATTTTCCGGCTTCATGGTCTGCCAGAGCCGGGCATACTTAGCGGCATATTCCCTGTCCCAGAATTCAGGGCATTTCTGATAGCCCTCCTCAGGGCGGATCTCTGTATGGAAACCAATAAAGGTCATGGCGTCTTTCTTCTCATAAATGATGTTCATTTCTTAACTCCTTTATTTTTGTATTTATCCGGTGCTCCAAAGCCCCACCCAGTTGATCAGTTTTCTTTCCACACTTATCCTTTTAGCCTTTTGAGAGCTTCCTCGTTGTTTCCTGTTATCATTTCAAGCTTTTCACAAGTGCTCATTTCGCTGCAGCCTCCGCAAGTCTCAACAGTCCTGCCCAATGCACACTGTCTGATCGGACAAAGTGAATCGCAGAACGGTGTTTTAATCCCTTCGATACGACATCCGTCGCAGTTGATCATCTCCGGTGTGATCTCTACACCATTCAGCTCTGACCATTCCTTTGCGACCTTGATCCGTAGATCATTATCATTGTTTACAGTTGCAATATGGGCTTCACATGTCTCGCAGTCCAATCCACAGTATGCTATGTAATCCTTCATTCTGGTATTCCTCCTATATATCATCGGTGTGAATCTTATACCATTTATGGTCTTTTCTTCTTCAGTCGAAACAAATCCCAGTTTTTTATAGAAGCACAGGCCGTACGGCGAAGAATTGACTGTTATGAAATTGCCTTTATAATTCTCCAGAAGGTGATCGAACATCTTAGTCCCGATTCCCTTTCTGTGATACTGTCCGTCAACAAAGAAGAAACAGATATGCTCCAGATTCGGGCGGATACCAATCAGTCCAATAAGCTTACTGCTGTCAAACGCGCCGTAATAATCTATACCATACAGGTATTCCTCATCATTCAGGCACTTACGGAACTCCTCAGTCCCCTCTGTTGAATAATCAGGTGATTCATATTCTGAAAACACCTTCCAGGCCAGATCCAGAGCTGCAGGAATCTCAGGATCGAACAGCCTGCGTATTTGGATCATATTGTCTATCAAAGCCATTACTTATCGCTCTCTTTCTCTTTTGATAAACCTATAGCCAGTCCCAGTAACATGCCCAGCATCATTCCGATACCAACATTGATATGAAGTGCTGTTGCTATTGCAACTCCGAAGCACATCCCAATGGACATTCCTTCAGAACTATAGTCGTCTGTCTTTTTCTGATTCTTTTTTCTGCTTGCTGATCTTACACAAAACACAGCCAGTAAGAGTCCCAGCGCGATCCATGGTAAAGCCGCAACGGCAAACTCGTAAATACTGCTCATACTTGTTTCTCCTTTTTCGCTGCAGTACCTTTGATTTTGACGATCATTATGATTGCGATCACCCATGCGCAGATTATTGTTAAGAATCCGGTCTCGCTGACGTAGTACATCATGTCGTCGCCTCTAGTTATCACGCCAAACACTGCCTGATCATAATTGTTATGTGCCGCATGTAGGAATGCCGCCGGCCATACGCTATTGCTCATATATGTCAGACCGCCAACAATGATCCCAACCGGTAATATGCAAAGCACAAATGCAGGCAGTTTATACCACACCGGCGCACCTGCCATGTAGTCTCCGAAAGCGAGCAGCGGCAAATGCCAGCATGCCCAGAACAAGCTCGTTATGATCAGTGCTTTCTTCATACCGCTTCTTTCAGTGAGTGCAGGAAGCATGTATCCCCGCCAGCCTATCTCCTCGCCCATCGCGGAGAGGATGCCCGGGAATATGCCGATGACCATCGCAGGAAGACAGTCTTTCATAATCAGACTCAGCGCCACGCCCGTATATCCAAAATTGTCAGGATGTATCTTCCAGTAGATCATGTAAGGAATAAGCAGATAGACGAGCGGCATAAGCACCGCCAGCAGTATGTAGCAGATCCGGCATTTTCTTATCCCAAGCCAGGAAAGAAAGCTTTTCAAAGAAAACTTCTCCTTATCTCCTTTAAGCGAAACCGAACTTGCAATGATCGCAGAGAACGCAGGGATCCACATCAGCACAAAATACATCCAGAGCGGGCCGCCATTTACTATAAATGCCTCTGCCGCCAGCGACAGTATTATCACTAAAGTGAAGAATGTGATCAGCGCTTTATTGTCATATCTGGTAGCAGCAGTATTACTCATTGTCATCTTCCTCGTAATCAGTTGCCTCACTACTGTTTCTGGTTTCATTTGCTTTCCTGACGCATACTCTTTCAAGCGATACGAAGCAAGCTGCAGCCACGAAATAAATTATACCTTCCGGCAACTTGTCTGCTGTGATCTGGAACACCGCGCCAGCAAAGAACAGTGTTGCCGCAACGGTCAGCATTCTCATCAATTTGCGGTTTTCAATAATGTATTTTTCTATTTTCATCTTCATGACTATTTCCACCTCCACAGTTCTCTCTTATCCCAGGCTCTGTTCTCACACCAGTAAACAGTCCTGTCTGTTACGTCATATACCATGGACACGACGGTTGGGCAGACTTCCTGAGAGACCGCTTTGAGTACATCAAAGCAATCATCCACATCAAAATCATCTGATACCTTATCCAGCATATCTTTTGCTATGTGATATCTGTCCCAGCCCATCCACGGATGTGTCTCCGAGTTCTGCTTGTATGGTGAGAAGTTAGTTAATATCTTGTATTCAGGTTTTTCATAATAGCTGGAACCCTGCCCCGGCACGATATGAAGCACGTTGCCGTCAGCATCTGACAGAGCAGACATGAAGGTCAGCCCAGGTATACTGTAAACTGGCCTTTCGGCCGCTATATCCCGGATCTCCTGCAGCGTCTTCTTCTGCAGTAAAAGATCGATGTCAAGCATTATGACGTTCTCACCGTCTCCTGAAGGATCGCTTCTTCTGTCAGCAGGCCAGCATGTAGGCATTCCGACAAAATCCCCCCGGGAGTTAGCGCCAAACAGCGGCATCCACCCTTCCTTCGCATCATTGACCTCTATGTATACACCTTCATCTGCAGACCTTACTCTGTACTCCATATCCAGAAGATCCAGGTTCCATCCTATGATCGTCTTATTCTTATTTACTACAATGCTTGTGCACATTATTGATCTCCCTCTTTCACTTCCTATCGTTCGGTAGCTTGGAGTGTATTTTTTTTACCGGTCAGCCTGTATGGCCGGCCGGCATAACTCTATATGATTTATCGTTTATATTGTTACTTTGCGTATGTCTCAAAGAACTGAAGCACATGTTTATGCACCAGTTCCATCACTTTTTCCTCACGGGAAGGTTCTCGGTCGCACAGGTTGATCCATACAGTGATTGGCGATGAAAGCTGCGCAGCCATGATCTCAGTATCTGAATCCTTCAGCTTATTCATGCGGACAAGGAATCTGATCATCCCTTCAAAATATCTTATGATATCTTCGTAATTCACTCTGGTCTGCAAATCGGCGAGTTCCTTGTTTCGGAACTGCTCGATCATGAGCATCTTTCTTCCCTTGCTGATTGCAGGATCATGAAGTATACGTCTTACCTGACTCTGTATCATGTCGGCAGCATCTTCTGCAGTCATTCCCTGCTTATCCCTGGTGAACTCAGGATCATCCCAGTTTGTATTGGCAAATATAGAATGATTATCATAACCAGTCAGTACTGCTGCTACAACATTATCGAGTATCTCCTGTTTGCTGCTGAAGTGGCTGTAAAGAGACGCTTTGCGTATTCCGACAGCATCCGCAATCTGTGAGATGCTCGTCGCTTCGTAACCGTTTACGGAAAACAGATCGAGCGCAACTTTCAGTATTTCGTCTCTTGTATTGCCCTTTTCCATAGTGCTCCTTCCAACAGCAAGCGCATTTTCTGTAACTGGCATCTCTATTTTACCTACCGTTCGGTCGTTAGTCAATATCTATTATTAATGAAATGATCTGACAACAAGTATTCGCTGTAAGCGAGGTCTAAAATGCCGGACATAACAATAAGGCTGCACTGAGAACCATTCTGATGCAGGTTATTGTATTTGCCATCTTACGCCGGAGTCCCCACTTCTATCATATTGCCATCCGGATCATAGAAGCGTATGACCTTCTGTCCCCAGCTGTGCGTCATAAGTCTGTTGACATATTTCACTTCCGGGTAATAGCTTTCAAGCTTTTCTATAAAACCTTCAATGTCAGCCTCTTCAAAGTAGAGCTCGCAGGAATTGTTTTCCGGAATGATTTCTTTTCCCAGAAACTCCTTCCAGTATTTCTCTTCCTGCAGAACCAGTCCATCTGTAAGGATCATGTTGCCGTCATTGTCAAGGATCATTTCCAGACCGAACAGATCATGATAGAACTGTTTGGATCTTTCGATATCTTTAACAACTATCAGGAAGTTTTTGAGTCTCATATCTTGTGAACCTCCTTAAATTGATCTCATCGAGCGCCCGATACCTATATTCTACAAAGTGTTTTTTATACTTCAAGCTTATTTCACAGGCTTTTGCTTAAAAAAGTGCTCCGAAAATGCTCCAAATGAGCAAATCTAACCACTATCTAACCACATCTAACCACCTATGAAAAAGAAAAAGCCTTGGAATCCCAAGGTTTTCATGGTGGAGCGTACGAGGCTCGAATTTAGACGCTATTTCTGAACACATTGAAATGAAAGGAGGACAGCACGCCATCTCTTTTCATCCAACCACTTAGCACCTTCTTAATCGGTTTAGCCGTAACCATGATCTTCATGGTTCCATGGCTCCGCCGTAGTGTTTCTTGTCAGAATCCACTTGTATTCCTCATATGTGTAATTTGGTTCGAGGCCGTTCTGGTGGTCTTCCCCGTCCGTAGTAAAGGTGGATGTCAGTACCATAACCTGCTCAGGCGCCAACCCACGGATTTCCGCTTCTGCCTTGACAGCGTCATCTCCGGCATATCCGATTTCTGTCATAGTGCAGCCTTCCCAGTCGCTGAAATAAGTAAAGACTTCCTGTACAGCGTTATCATAATCATCCCCGTTAAAGTAGCGAGATGAGAACGAGCCCACCTTTACAGACGAGCCCCCACAAGCTGCAAGACATAACACCGCAATGGTAAGCATCACACCTATAATTAATTTCTTCATTAATGTGCCCCCTTTCTCAAAGCAATTATCATTATCCATCATATTTTTCCCACTCAAGCAGAGCGCTTATGCTTACTTCTTTTTCTTTGGTGCCGGCAATTCATTGTACATTGTCTCGATAAGTTCACGCAGAAATTCTTTGTCTTCTACATCATCCACGAGCAACATTTCCTTAGCACCTTCATATGGAAGCTCCAGATTGGCATCAGACATCATTTTTACAGCAGACTTCGTCGGCTTCACAAGAAAACGGTCATCGTAAATACCTCCGACAACCTTACCATCATAATAGATGATGTATTCCCCCATCATTACTCTGTAAGTAATCCTATTAAGCTCTGAAAGCAGCTCTAATATGTAGTTCAGGTATTCTTTGCTGGATGCCACTATAGATCCTCCACATATCCCGACTTAATATGCTTTTTATCAGTATAATCATTTAAGAGGATAAATACCATTGATAAACTGTTCCGACCATGCACGAACAGTCATTGAGGATTCTATCTGTATTTCACTACGCTTGAGAGATTCGATTTTCTCTGTCTGCTTACGGATAAGTTCACGATCACTCTTGCCGTATACATCGTAACGCTTGCCCTCATAAGTGAATGTCATACGCATAAGCTTGCTATCTTTTCTCATGGCTATACGAGAGTGATGCAGCAAGACATGAACGTACTGTAAAGAGGTTGATTGCAGCCTTGACTTTCACTTGTCTGCTGATGGTAGGAACAGGCATCATGATAGTGAAGCACCCTCTTCAGCCATGATCCTGATATACGGCTGATAAGAATAGCAAGCACTGCATATGAACACCTATGCCTTGTTAGGGATGATCCCTAAAACCCTCCCTAAAACCCCTACGCAAGTACCATAATTACTGTTTTTTGTTTCTCCTTGAAATTTCAAGCATTTGTCTATTCAAAAGTGGCTACAAAAGTAGCACAAAGGTGGGTACGAAAAACAGCTTTATTCCGGCTCTCGTGCGTATGCGTGCGTGCGTATATATAGGTGCATATGGCAGAACACAGAGCAGATAAAAAAGATGGATGGCAGCGATATGATTGGACTCTGATAGAGTTAGATTATGTGTGCAGCATACCAAGCAAAGGCTTGCGAAAGATCGCCAAGAAATACGGCTGCAACATCAAGACAGTTGCTCGACATTCTAAAAAAGACAATTGGTATCAGAAGCGTGTGCAGTATCTAAACGATCTCCGTAGAGAATTATTAATACATATCCGAATAAGAGAAACTGAACCTATTATGCTCGAAATAATCAACGAGGATCGCATAACATGGGGATTAGAACCTCTTGATGATATTGGTGATGGATGGAGAAAGATTCTGCGTGAGGAAGTCGAAAAACTATACTGACCACTATGCACTAAAGCTGCATCGAAACTGCATCAGGAATCAAGGTAAAAGTTAAGGCAAAGGTTAGGGCGAAAACGAGGTGATCTAATTGGCGAGAATACCAAAGGAAATAGTCAGGACAGAATATATTGATGGTAAGCGCATAATAATACGGTGCCTTGTGGACACCGCTCTGAGTTAGATACAATTTGATGTTTCCAGCTACTTGCCGCAGGCCTCCTGCATGGAGTCTGACCAAGGCATCAGCTTATCCAGGTATTCTGGAGAGTGA
>JAFQZQ010000031.1 GCA_017405845.1 Mogibacterium sp.
GCACACGAGAAGTCCGGCGATCATGGACAGGATAAGCACTTTATAGCTTCTTCCAAAGACCGCCTCCATGAGCCACATTACCAGAGCTGAGAACTGGAATCCTATGATGTAACCACCGGTTGCACCAAACAGCACTCCGATTCCTCCGCTGAATCCGGCGAATACAGGCAGCCCCACTGCTCCAAGGAGCAGATAGACCAGCACCGAAATATTTCCGTTTCTGCCTCCCAGCAGACCTATAGTCAGAAAGACTCCAAATGTCTGCAGCGTGAACGGTATTGCCGCAGGAATCGAAATCCATGAACATACAGCCATGACCGCGGAGCATACCGCGATCATGGCAATATCCTTTGTGTTAAGGTTTGTATGCCTTTCCTTTTCAATAACGTTATTATTAGTCACTTTTGTTATAACTTTCTCTTCTTCTTTAGTTTTATTATGCTTTTGCTGCTTCTTTTGCTTCTCTTCTTGTCTCATAGTCACTGATGATCATAGCAGCTGAAAGGTCACCTACTACGTTGATTCCAGTACGTCCCATATCGAAGATACGGTCAACGCCGGCTACAAGTGCGATACCCTCTACCGGCAGGCCTACAGACTGGAGTACCATTGCCAGCATGATCATTCCTGCACCAGGTGTTCCTGCTGTTCCAATCGAAGCGAGTGTTGCGGTCAGAACGATGGTGACCATCTGTCCGAGTGTCAGGTTGATGCCGTAGCAGCTCGCGATGAAGATTGCGCACACACCCTGATATATAGCGGTACCGTCCATGTTGATGGTAGCACCAAGCGGAAGTGTGAAGCTTGCTACATCCTTACGGCCGCCCATTTTCTCAGCACACTCCATGGTTACAGGAAGTGTTCCGATTGAAGATGTGCTCGAGAATGCGAACAGGAATGCCGGGAGCGCTCCTTTAAGGAACTGTACCGGACTCATGTGACCGAGAGTCTTGACTGCAATAGAATATGTGAACAGTGCATGCACCGCGTATGCGATGTAAGCTGTCAGCAGTACCATAGCGAGTGATCCGAGTACCTGAGGTCCGTTTACAGCTACTACCGGTGTGATCAGGCAGAATACAGCGATCGGAGTCATCTTGATGATTCCTCTCATGATGACCATGAACACTTCGTATGCACTGTCGATCCATTCCTTGAACGGAAGGCCTTTGTCTCCGGCAAGGATGATGCCGAATCCGACGAAGAGAGCAATAACGATGACCTGCAGCATAGTATTATTTACCATTGGCTCGAACAGGTTGGACGGGAAGATATTGACTATCGTGTCCATGAAGCTCGTCGGTTCAGCGGCTTCATATGCAAGATCGCTTGTCTCCAGCACCTTATAGGTTCCCTTGAACACGTTCGCGAAGATGAGTCCGATAACGATAGCAAATGCTGTAGTGCAGAAGTAATAAATGATAGTACGGAGTCCGATGGTTCCTACCTTCTTGATGTCCGAGAGTGATACAACACCCTGAACGATCGAAGTGATTACGATCGGAACTACGATGAACTTGAGCAGATTCAGGAAGATAGTACCGAACGGCTTGATATAAGCTTCGGTAAAATCAGCTGCGCCCATCGCCAGGAAAATCAATCCTGCTACAATACCCAGGCCGAGAGCAATAAAGATTTGAATCGGCAATGAATTTTTGATTTTCTCCATATTAACCTCCTAAAAACCTATGCAATCTCCTCTAATATAGCTAAACATATGGATAAAAACAAAGTTACCCACATAATTACTACCGTCAGTTATTGTTATCAGCTGACGCTCTGACACTTGCGCCCGCCATTCTGATGGCGGCTTTTGCGAGAATGATGGTAGGATCTACAAAAGCATCCGATCTCAGTCCCATTAAGCTGAAAGCGATAGGAAACTCAGTGCTTGCGAGTATGAGCACCTCTGCCCCTTGTTTGCCAAGATCTCCGATCAGGTTCTGCATACCTTCGCGGACTGCATCCGGAATGACAGCCTCGCCCTTTTTGACATAGTCGTATACCAGAGACATTACCAGCTTCTGCTGTTCTTCATTCGGATATACTGTCTGGATACCCATACGCTCAAGGGCATGACCAAAGAGTCCGCTCTGAACAGTACCGTCTGTCGCAAGGACAGCAGCTCTGTCGACTCCGTTAAGTTTAAGCAGTTTAGCTGTCTCCTCAGGCATTTCAATGATAGGAATGCTGATTTTATCTTTTATGTCATCTACAAAGCAGTGAGCAGCATGACACGCTATTATGATGAAGTCCGCTCCTGCTGCCTCGAGCCTTCTGGCGCTTGCCAGCATCTCAGGCGCACAGCTTTCACCCCTGCCCAGGATCGCTTCCGTACGGTCAGGAATCCTGGTATCGTTATCGACTATCATAGGAATATGTTCCTGGTCAGAATAGGCGTCTGTCATGCTTATGATTCTGCTCATCAGGTCTACTGTCGCAGCAGGACCCATGCCGCCCATGATACCAATGGTCTTAGGCATTTCAGTCTCCTTTCTAAATATGACAGCCGCAACTTATAAAGCTGCGGCTGTCAGTTAACTACTTTACTTGAGTAATGCCGCAATTGCTTCAGCGCATTTTACGCACTTCTCTTTCGAGATCGAAGCGATGGACACACGTATTCCCTTTGCCAGTGCCAGGCAGAATATATCCTGTTCCTCGAGCTTTCTGCCGACTTCTGCAGGATCATCGCATGCAATGGTAACAAAGAATCCGGCTCTGAACGGTACGCACTTAACTCCGTTATCATTAAGAGTCTTTTCAAAGATACGTCCACGCTCAAGCAGCATGTCACGATATACTCTTCTTTCTTCGTCTACCTTGGCCCTGAGTTCAGGGTCTGCGTAGATCTTGCCCATGACTACCATGGCCGAACGGTTACAGTTAGACCACGTGGAGCGCGCAGCATACTCAGCTGCACGCCTGAACTCTTCGGCGTCTTCCTCGTTCTTTGCCATGCATACGATGGCTCCAAGTCTCATGCCGTATGCTGTGAGCGTCTTTGATGCGCTGTATCCGAAAATCGTGAGAACATGATCTCCGAGATCAGCCAGCTTAGGTATAAAGGCACGTACCTCGTCCTCTTCGCCTGCATAGTCGATGTATGCAATGTCGAGGAAGAGCACAACCTTGCATGCTGCCTTGTTGATTACAGAGATCATTGCGTCCCAGTCTACGAGGCTGAGTGAATAGCCCGTCGGATTGTGAGCAGGAGTGTTGATCATCAGCACTACCTGATCCTGAACTGCAGCAAGCTCATTCAGCTGCTTTTCAAGGTCAACAGCATCAAAACCGCCTTCTTCGTTGAAGAATCTGAAAGTCCTGAGTTTGCGTCCCTGTGAAACTGCAATGTTTTTATAGTTTGCCCAGCACCAGTCATGTGTAAGAACACTGTCTCCGTAGTTGGAATAGTTCTGGATCACGCTTGTAATGCTTCCGGTTCCTCCCGGAGTCACACACAGATTGATATGACCGGACGGCTCATAATTGCCGAAAAGGGCTTTTGCTACCGCTTCCTTGAATGCAGGTGTTCCTGTGATCGGCGCATACTCAGCATAATCCGCCGGTGTAAGCGTGCGGATCGCTTCTGCGACCGATGACATTACTACGAGATCACCGTTATCATCGAGCAGAGCGCCTACTGTAGCGTTTACAACTGCGTCCTTGCCTTTTGCGGCGATAGCCGCCTTGGCGCGTCCGCTCAGAGCGAACACTTTATCTGCTACAGGAATGGTCCTGCCATTCTCTTTTACAAAACCCATTATGTCACCTCGCTTTCCCACTTATACAGGATACGCCTTGTTTTTCATGTCGATCGCTGCAGGATCCATCTCGCTGCGGAGCGCTGCTCTTCTCTTGAAGTAATCGAGCGCTACCTGTCCGAACAGAGCATATGTCAGCACGTCTTCATCCTGCTCCTTGTAGTCTCCCACTTCTGCCGTGAGCTTCTCGAGCTCAGGCTCAAGCAGATCTGCAGGTCTGCAGGTGATTCTCTCGCTCTGATCGATCTTAGCGAGAACATCAGGGTTCATAGGCATAGGTGTTGAACCGTATTTGCCCTTGAGGATCTCCTTAGTCTCCTTTGACAGCACCTTGTATCTCTCACCCATCAGAACGTTGAGAACAGCCTGTGTTCCTACGATCTGTGATGACGGTGTTACCAGAGGCGGCATTCCGAGGTCGTTTCTTACACGAGGAACTTCCTGAAGTACCTCAAGATATTTATCCTCTGCATTCTGATCCTTAAGCTGCGATACAAGGTTTGAAAGCATTCCTCCAGGTACCTGATAGATAAGTGTCTTGATATCTGTACCGAGAACCTTGGTGTTCATGAGGCCGCTCTTGAGGTCCTTGTCTCTGATGGTCTGGAAGTGAGCAGCTATCTTTTCGAGCTTGCTGATATCCAGGCCTGTATCATACTCAGTGCCTCGGAATGTCTCTACCATAACCTCAGTGGAAGGCTGGCTTGTACCGCCTGAGAACGGCGAAATGGCTGTATCAATGACATCAACGCCTGCATGTGCAGCCACGTAATATGTGATAGGCGCTACGCCGCTTGTGCAGTGTGTATGAAGCTGGATAGGAATGTCTACTGTCTCCTTGAGCATCGAGATCATCTCGCCCGCCGCATTCGGAACCATGAGTCCTGCCATGTCCTTGATGCAGATTGAGTCTGCCCCGAGCTCCTGAATGCGAAGAGCACGTCCCTTCCAGTATTCAGGTGTGTACGGCTCGCCGATAGTATACGACATCGCTACCTGCGCGTGAGCTCCGTATGCCTTTGTTGCCTTTACTGCGGTCTCTACATTGCGGAGGTCGTTGAGCGCATCGAATATTCTGATTCTGTCGATACCGTTGTCGATTGATTTTTTGACGAAATAATCAACTACGTCGTCCGAATAGTGTCTGTAACCGAGAAGGTTCTGTCCTCTGAGCAGCATCTGTAGCTGCGTATTAGGCATTGCGGCACGGAGCTTTCTGAGTCTTTCCCATGGATCCTCGTCGAGGAATCTGATACATGCGTCGAATGTAGCTCCGCCCCAGCACTCGATGGCTTCATAACCGACCTCGTCCATCAGAGACAGTGCAGGTTCCATGTCTTCGAAAGGCATTCTTGTAGCGATCAGTGACTGCTGACCGTCTCTGATCGCAGTCTCCATTATTTTTATTTTCTTTCCCATTTTATTCCTCCATTGATATCAGACACCGAATATAGCCATGAATACGCCGGCAGCTACTGCTGTACCGATTACTCCGGCTACATTAGGGCCCATGGCATGCATGAGCAGGAAGTTCGTAGGATCGGCTTCTGCACCAACCTTCTGTGAAACTCTTGCTGCCATCGGAACTGCGGATACTCCGGCTGAACCGATGAGCGGGTTGATCTTTCCGCCCGACAGCTTGCACATGAGTTTTCCGAAAAGTACTCCGGCAGCTGTACCGAAGCTGAACGCTATCATTCCGAGGATGACGATCTTGATCGTTGTCCACTTGAGGAATGCTTCCGCGCTTGTAGTAGCTCCTACGGATGTTCCCAGGAAGATTACTACAATGTACATGAGTGCGTTGGAAGCTGTATCCTGCAGCTGGCGTACGACTCCGCTCTCACGGAAGAGGTTGCCCAGCATGAGCATTCCGATAAGAGGTGCTGTGGAAGGCAGGATCAGACAAACTACGATCGTAACGATGATCGGGAACAGGATACGTTCTCTCTTGGAAACGTCTCTGAGCTGCTCCATCTTGATCTTGCGCTCCGCTTCTGTTGTGAGCGCCTTCATGATTGGCGGCTGAATGATTGGTACAAGTGACATGTACGAGTATGCCGCTACGGCGATAGGACCCATGAGCTCTCTCTGTCCCAGCTTCATTGCCAGGAAGATGGATGTAGGTCCGTCCGCTCCTCCGATAATACTTACTGCCGCTGCCTGAGCTTCATTGAATCCCATGAGCATCGCCAGCAGGAAAGCTCCGAATACTCCGAACTGGGCTGCAGCTCCGAGCAGGAAACTCTTAGGGTTGGCGATCAGCGGTCCGAAATCCGTCAGCGCTCCGACTCCCAGGAATATGAGAGACGGAAGAATGGTCCACTCATCGAGCATGAAGAAGTAATGCAGCAGTCCGCCTTCTTCCATGATAGGCGGATACAGGTTTACCAGAAGCATGCCGAATGATATCGGAAGGAGCAGGAGTGGCTCATATTCCTTGACGATGGCCAGATACAACAGTCCGAGAGCAACTGCGATCATTATCACGTTGCCTACGGTCAGGTTGAAAAAGCCGGTCTGGTGAGCCAGGTTGAATAAGGTATCTCCCATTTCTTTACCTCCCGGTACTATTCTACGTAAGCTACAGTCTGGCCTGATGTGGTGGCTTCTCCTTCTGAAACAACGATCTTGCTGACTGTGCCGTCCTTAGGTGCAACGACAGGGATCTCCATCTTCATGGCCTCGAGCACGATGATCGTGTCTCCGCTCTTGACCTGCTGTCCCTCGCTTGCGACGACCTTGAAGACCTTGCCGGCAGTACCGCATACGACCGGATCGCCCTTTCCTTTTCCGCCGCCGGACTTGCCTGCCGCTTTCTTAGGTGCAGGAGCTGCTGCCTTAGCCGGTGCTGCAGGAGCTGCGCTGCCGTCTGCCTTTTCTATTTCGACTTCGAACTCTTCGCCGTTTACTCTTACGATGTATGTCTCCATGTTGCCCTCCGTACATTTCTGACGATGTATCCTTCTTCAGGTACACCCTCTTCATCTTTTAATTGCTGATGGATCGCTGCCATGATTGCGGCAACGACTTCAGGCCTGATGCCCTCAGGTTCTTCAGGCTCTGCCACTGCTGCAGCGACCTGTACTGCCGGTTTTTTTGGCGCAAATGCCTTACCAAGCAGCCAGATGCAGATCGAAATGAATATCAGTACAGCGAATACCGTGCCCATTCCGATAAGCGTATACAGCAGCGCGGTCAAGAATATCTGTCCTAAACTCATATCATCACCTACCTGCTGTTTACGAACGTCTGAAGAGCTCCGATCAGATACTTTCTGGAGTCTTCAGGCGCAATCACCTTGTCAGCAAAGCCGTGTCTTGCCAGAGCGACAGCGCTTGACTGAGTGTCGCGGAACTGCTGCTCGAGTTCGGAAGACCATTTTCCGAAGATGACTTCCGTAGCCTGGCGCGGCTCAACGATACTTACATTGGCTGAATCCCACATGAATACGTAGTCCGCACCCAGTCCCTTTGAGTTCATCATGCTGTATGCGCTGCCGACGATTGAGCCGGTCACGAGGTTGATCTTAGGAACATCTGATGCCGTCAGTGCTCTGACCATTCTTTCAGCTGCGCTTGGTAACAGAATCTCAGTAGCCGAGTCAGTATTGTATCCGTCGGTATCTGTTATAGTCAGCAGCGGAATGTGGAATCTGGTGCAGAGGTCGATCAGCTTTGCAGCCTTATTGCAGCCGGCTGCAGTCAGGCGCTTCTTGCCTTCATACTCATTGCAGGCTACCACGCCAAGAGGCATACCGGCAATTCTGATGAATCCGGTTACTATGCTCTGACCTTCTTCGCTTCTGCATTCTATCAGGCGGCCGTCATCAGACAGCTCTGCAAGTATAGCTCTTGCATCTCCGAGGCTGTCTTCAATACCGTCGCAGCTGCGGTTCAGATCTTCATCGCTTACCTCGAGAAAATCCGGTGCAAACTTGCTGCTCGAAGGCAGAATATCTACTATGCTGTGGATCTTCTCTACGATCTCTGCCCACTCAAATGTGCCGTCATTGAGTGCTTCAACATATGGATTATCTCCGATGGCATTGCTTACAACTCTCTGCGGGTTAACGAATATGCTTCCCTTATCCTTCTCAATGAAGACAAAGTCTGCGAGCTGTGCAGCGATCGACATTCCTCCGCCGCACTGTCCTATTACCGCAACAATCTGCGGTATGATATGCGAAGCCTCCGTCTGACGTTTATAAAGCTTCGCAAACTGATAAAGTCCATCCAGCCCTTCTTCAATACGGAAACCTGCACAGTCAAGAAGTCCGATAACAGGAGCATTTGCCTTGATGGCATGCTCATACAGGTCTACGATCTTGCGTCCGTGCTGTTCACCGAATGTGCCGCCCATTACTTCATTGTCCTGGGCATAGACAAATACAAGGTTCCCATTTATCGTGCCGTAACCGGTCACTACACCGTCTGACTCCTTAACGGAGTCCGGATGATAGAACTCGGTAAACCTCGCCGATACATGTTCGCCCATCTCCATGAAGCTGCCCGGATCCAAAAGTCCCATGACCCTGGAGACCACGGCAGTTCTTTCATCACTTGCGATTACCTTCATAAGTTTCCTCCTTATGAGCTTATGATAATAGCACTAATATTTTCCCTGATTCTATTCTACATTGAAAGGTATTTGTTCGCAAACAAAACAAAGCAAAACAAAACGGCCGCTACAAAAATGCAGCCGTTTTGTTGTATTTATATACAATTTTCGTCTTATTCTTCGATAGAAGTGGCGTCTCCCAGCGCATCCATCTGCTCCTGAGTCAGCATCTTGTCACTGAGATCCTCAATATCAGTGATCTCAAGGGGAGATAACTGAATACTGGTCATCATCGGAATCGAGAGCGATAATGTCCCCTATTGTTTTGAGCGAATCTACCGATACCGCATCATCTGAACCTGATTCACCGCCACCTGATCCTCCGCAGGCGGTCAAAGCCAGTACAGACATCATCAGTACCAGTAAAAGTGATAAAGCTTTTTTCATACTCACTATCCTCCGTTTGTAATCAGAACTAATACAATTCAAATTACCATGCCTGCGATTCAATAGCATTCAATATGAACAAAGTTTTATCATATTCATCTGCTGAAAGATCCCATGAATGTTGTTTGCCAAAAGAGCAATTGTTACAATAAAGATACACCGTGAAAGATGAGAAACGAGGGGCCAAAATGCAAAAGTTATCCAAGAAAACCGAACACTTTACGGATTCCGTGATAAGGCGCATGACCAGAATCGCCTATCAATATGATTCAATCAACCTGTCGCAGGGATTCCCGGACTTTGCTCCGCCGGAGATGCTGCTCAAAAGACTTGGCGAGACTGCGGACATGCTCGATGTGCACCAGTATTCGATCACGTTCGGAGACCCTAAATTCCGCCGGGCGCTTGCTGAAAAGCAGAGCCGCTTCATGGGAATGGACATCGACCCTGATACCGAGATCACCGTAACATGCGGAAGCACCGAAGCGATGATGTCATCAGTGCTGACCGTTGCGGATCCGGGTGACAAAGTCATCATATTCTCCCCTTTCTATGAAAATTACGGTGCGGATACCATTCTGTCGGGAGCAGAACCTATTTATGTGCCGCTTGTTCCACCTGACTTCCATTTCGATCCGGAAGTTCTTGAGGATGCGTTCAGGCAGCATCCTAAGGCGTTGATACTCTGCAACCCTTCCAACCCTACCGGCAAGGTATTCACGCGCGAAGAACTTGAAATAATAGCAGCTCTGGCGATCAAATATGACACCTACGTCATTACCGATGAGGTCTATGAACATATTATTTATGAGCCATATCAGCACACCTATATCGCTTCGCTCCCGGGCATGCGCGAACGCACCTTATCGTGCTCATCGCTCTCAAAGACATACTCTATTACGGGGTGGAGGATCGGATATGTTATCGCTCCGCCTGAGATAACCGAATGTGTCAAGAAAGTCCACGACTTTCTAACAGTAGGCGCTCCGCATCCGCTTCAGGAGGCTGTTATACCGGGCCTGCAGGCGGGTCCTGAATACTATAAGGGACTGGTTGACTTATACACTCACAAAAGAGACCTGTTCCTGAAAGGCCTCGACGACATCGGCCTGAATCATACGAATCCTCAGGGTGCTTATTACGTCCTGATGGATGTATCGGAATTCGGTTACAAAGATGATCTTGAGTTCTGCGAAGATCTGACCCGCATCGTCGGAGTGGCAGCTGTTCCGGGCTCAAGCTTCTTCAGAGAACCGGTCAATCACCTGATACGATTCCACTTCGCAAAACAGGACAGCACCTTATATGCCGCCCTGAACCGTCTTGAATCAATCAGAAAGAAAATGCCATACAGATAAGACTGTATGGCATTTTCTTTTAATAAACTGTTACGAATCCGCCTACAATCATTGACGGGAACATCCTTGAGGATCTTTGCGAAATCATAGAAGGAATTTATTCGCTTCTGCGTATCATGAACAACGCCGCATATACTACCAGACATACCGGCAGCCATGCCAGGCTGTAGCCCGCAAGAGGAAGCCTGTTATAAAAGCTGCTCAGACCGTCCCATCCAAGTGTAAACATATCGCTGTATCGTACCGCCAGCTGCAGAACACTCACGGCCAAAGAGCTGATCACAGCCCATTTCGCAGCCATCATGTTCACAGCTTTATCCGCTCTTCCATAAACGCAGTAGAAAATCGCTATTACGATTGCAGGCGGATAGCATGCATCAAGGATCGGGCCTATGACCTTTACTATCGTGTCCAGGTCAGCAAACGATACTATCGCCGATAAAACGCATGATATTATGCAGAAGTTGCGGTATGAGAAAAGCTTAGGATTCTTTGAGGCAAGGAGTTCCTGCCATATCTCCGATGTCGAGGAGACGGCTCCTACCGCAGTTGTCAGAGCTGCTGTGACAAGAGCGATATTGAATAGGATGCCTCCTGTATTACCCCACAACACCCTTACCATTTCCGTGTAGAGCGCTGAGAGTGTCAGATCTATAGTGCCGCCGGTATTAGCTCCGGCTATCATATGGCCGAGAATCGTGACCGCAAGCAATCCCAGGCCCACAAATCCTATTTTTATAAGATTCCGGTTAGTGTCTCTTTCGCTTATGCCGGCATTTTTTATGCCCTGGATCACAATTATTCCGAAGAGCATGGCACATTGAAGGTCTGCCGTAGCGTATCCTTCAAGGAAACCATAGACTACCGGATTCTGATTGAATGACGGTGGCGCCCATACGTCGCTTATCGGGCACAGGATGCTCTTTGTTATTACAGCTGTCACCACGACAATAAGTATCGGGAACAATATCTTTCCTATCTTATCAATTACCTTTCCCGGATTAACGACGAACCAGTATGTGATCAGGTAGTAAATAACTGAGAAAGATATCACAGGCAGCATGCTTTCGCTCTGCAGTCCGGTGATCTGTACGATGCCCGCCCATGCAGCCGCGCTCATTCTAGGCACCATGTAAAGAGGTCCGATCACAAAAATCGTCAGAGCCACGAAAAACGTTCCGAATCCAAGCGACAGGCGCTTCGAAAGCTCAAGGAAGGTGCCGTCACCGCGCGCCAGTGCAAGGTATCCAAAGTACGGTAGAATAACTCCTGAAAGCAGGACTCCGATAAAAACCGGCCACAAAGCCGTACCGGCATCCTTACCCCACTGAACAGGAAAAAGCATGCATGCTGCTCCGAAGTGCATCGAGAACAGTGCTCCTCCCATTATCAGCAATTCTTTTACTCCGAGATCCTTCCTCATCATGTCTTCCTCCGCATTTTATTCTACCACATCGTCGCTTTTTATTTATGCGGAAAGCGACGGCAGCTCGCGGCTGCCATCGCCTTCATATTTGATATAGACTTTTTAAAAGGTTTTTACTTTTTTTCTGATGGTACTAATTCAGTAACCTTTACCATTATGAATGTCATGAGTGCTGTGTAAGCCATTGTGATGAGAATATCCATTTCGTACCTCCTTATATTCATTTATCTCCGGACCTTTATCAGGTCTTTCTTTCTGATCACAATATACCGCACATTTATCTTGATGAAAAATTAATAGTTATGATGCTTGATATTAATTTTTCTAACATATAAAATATACGCGGAACAATTGCGCTGAAGCGGAAAAGAGGCTGTAATGAATACTTTCAAGATGGTAAAAGTCTTTCTCACTTCCATAGACTGCGGAAGCTTCACAAAAGCCGCAGAAATTCTCGGATACACCCAGTCCAATCTGACGCAGATGATGAAGGCTTTTGAAGATGAGCTGGGAATACCTCTGCTCATCAAAACCAAGAGAGGCGTAGAGCCTACAAGTGAAGCAACACTTCTTATACCCGCCATGCGCGCAATGGCAGCTCAGGAGGAACGCTTCCTTCAGGAAGCAGATGAGATCCGCGGGCTTCACAGAGGCTCTATACGTATCGGCTCATACGTAAGCACTTCCTCCACATGGCTCCCGCAGGTTATTGGACATTATCAGTCAGCTTTTCCCGAAGTGGAATTCAACATAGTTGAAAGCGGACAGGGAGAAATGCTGCGCGGACTGCTTGCCGGAGATCTCGATTTGGCGCTGATGAGCGCACCTGAAAACAACGAGGTGGATTTCATACCTGTACTGGAAGATCCAATGGTTGTAGTATTTCCTCCGGATCACGCTCTCTCGGATTATGACTATGTCCCTTTGGAAAAACTGCAGGACTACCCTCTCATAATGACATATCGCGAATATGACACCGATGCCAACAATATTCTTCTCAGTGCCGGTCTTGATACTTCCGTAAAGTACCGGTCAAAAGACGATTTTGCCGTTCTTTCGATGGTGCAGCACGGCCTCGGCATATCCATACTCCCTGAGCTGACTCTGGAGAGATTCCCGGGAAGCTATGACTACCGCATGCTTGATCCCGAATTCTACCGCTCTCTTGGCATAGGTATCAGATCAATAAAAGAAGCGGGCCCTCTCGCCCGCTCCGTTATCAGCTATATTAAAGACAATATACGATAGTCCGTTATCACGGTCTCAGCTCAAGATAGAGATCTCTGTACTTCCATGCTGATGCTTCCCATGACACGTCTTTTGCCATGTTTCTCTGCACCATTTCATCCCAGTGCCAGCGGTCAGTGAAGTATACAGTCTTTGCACGGTTCACAGCATCATAGAGCAGCCCTGCTTCATACCTGTCAAATGTAAAGCCGTTTCCGCTCTGATAGAACACGTTGTATGGCTCAACTGTATCTTTCAGTCCGCCGGTCTCACGGACCACCGGAACGGTTCCGTAACGCATGGCGATTAGCTGTGTAAGTCCACATGGCTCAAACAGTGAAGGAACCAGCAGAGCATCTGCACCTGCATAGATCCTGTGTGCTCTTGACTCATCGTACATGATGCATGAGCATACGCTGCCCTTGTACCAGTTCTCGAAGTTGCGGAACGATGCCTCATAAACGGCATCGCCTGTGCCGAGCACCACTATCTGTGTATTGCCGTCGATGAGTCCCGGAAGGATCTCATTGACCAGATCAAGACCTTTCTGATTCGTCAGACGGGAGATCAGGCCTATCACGAACTTGCTGTCATCTACCTCCAGTCCGAGCTCCTTCTGCAGAGCACGCTTGTTTTCCTTCTTTTTATCCAGCACTTCCGTGATATCGTAAGGCGCTGCGATTCTTGTGTCTGTCTTAGGATCCCACTGCACAACATCTATGCCGTTAACGATACCGCGCAGCTTTCCGGAATGATGGCGTATATGTGCGTCCAGGCCGTCTCCGAAGAACGGAGTCTGTATCTCTCCCGCATAAGTTTCACTGACTGTAGTGATCGCATCAGCATATGCAAGTCCCGCTTTCAGCATGTTTGCGTCTTCATAGCCGGTCTTGAATACATCGATATTGAAAACATCATCAGGTAGGTTAGTCCAGTAACGCAGTGTAGGGATATTGTAAACGCCCTGGAAACGCAGGTTGTGTATTGTCAGCACTGTCTTTGCATCTTTGATCGCCGTATTGGCAAACTGTGTACGCAGCATCACAGGCACAAGGCTTGCCTGCCAGTCATGGCAGTGGATCACGTCAGGTACCCAGTCCATATAATTGAGTGCTGCCAGAGCAGCCTTGCAGAAGTAGCAGTATTTAGGAATGTCATCTACAAGACTTACATACGGATTGCCGCTTGTGAAGAAGTAGTCGTTATCGATGAAATCATATACGACTCCATCCCATACGTATTCCATAATGCCAACATAGTATGGTGTACCGTCAGCACACAGATCCATGTTGAATGATCCGCGATATACCATCTTCTCCTGATATTCCCATGGAATGCAGTGATAGCGCGGAAGGATAACCTTAACGTCGCAGTTAAGTGCGGCAAGAGCCTTCGGCAGAGCGTACATTACGTCGCCAAGGCCGCCCGTCTTCACGAACGGGTAGCACTCGGAACCGATAAAAGCGATACTCCTTCTTGGCTGCGGAAGTGTATTCTCAACCACCGCTTCTTTATTCATTGTTTCTTCTTTAGCCATTATTCTTCTCCTGTTTAATTACCTACCGAAAACTCTTTACCCAGTTCAGCAAAGAATCTCTGTATACATTTTCTCTTACATCCTGCATCATGCGGTCTGTAACCGGACCGTTTGCGGCCAGCCTTGCCAGGACTTCAGCCTGAAGTTCTTCAACGCTCATCTCTTCAAGGCTTTTGCCGGGCTCAGCCCTGCGTGGCATCTCTTCAGGCATTTCCGCCTGTTTTTCTTCAGCAACCGATTTCTGAGGATGATACTCGATCGGTTCGTAATGCTTCCTCTCCGAAGCCGGTATCCATATCTCAGCGCTGTTGCCTTCGATTGAGAACCTCAGTCTGCCATTATCGGAAGAAATCTCCCCGCCGCGCAGTGCTCCGGTATATGAACCATCCAGCGCCAGATCGAAATGCTCTTCCTGATCACTGTTCGCGACGCTTACGAGTATGTCTCCGCGCATGAAAGCGTACTTTGTAGTAGTCAGATCTATCTCGCGATAATCGCCATACCACAGCGCGGATTCCTCTCCATATATCTTTCCCAGAGCTTTTATAATCTGCAGCGAAGCATTGTCCCCTGCTGACAGTTCGTCCAGTGAGAGCGCCGGTCGCAGCGATGCGTCAGAACCTCTTTCCTTTCTGCCTTCTATGCCGAACTCCGATCCGTAATAAACAGATGGGATCCCCGGTAATGTATATAATAACACATGTACAGGCAGGAAATGTCTTTTATCCCTCAGTTTTGTCATGATGCGTTCCACATCATGATTGTCTGCGAAATCATACAGGTGCACGCTGTCGCCCAGACCCATGTCTCTCTGACGGCGTATGGTGTGCGCAATTTCAAAATAGTTATGATCGTTATGAGCGCTGTACAGAGCCTTATGCAAGGCATAGTTGGTTACCGAATGCAGTGTGCGCTCATTGACCCAGCGGCCGTATTCGCCATGTATTACCTCGCCCATCAGCCAGAAATCTTCCTTGATGCTGTCAGCGAGCCCCCGCAAATCGCGCATGAACCCCTGATCAAGCACATCGGCAGCATCAAGCCTGAGCCCGTCGATATCGAATTCAGATACCCAGAAGCGAACAGTATCGAAATGATAATTTCTCACTTCCGGCTCATGCATATTGAGCTTAGGCAGCAGGTCGTGTCCTCCCCAGTTGTCGTAAGATAAGCCGTCGTTATAGCTGTTATTTCCCCAGAAATTTACATTGCAATACCAGTTTCTGTAAGGGCTTCCCTCTCTTTTTTCTTTCAGATCGCGGAATGCGAAGAATTCACGTCCTGTATGATTGAATACTCCGTCAAGAATAACGCGTATCCCGTTTTGGTGACAATAGCGGACAAGTTCTTTCAGGTCCTCGTTATCGCCCAGTCTCTCATCGACCGTGCGGTAATCTGATGTATCATATCCATGCAGTCCGGATGAAAAGCACGGGCCGAAATACAGAGCGGTAAAACCGCAATTCTTCATATGATCTACCCACTTTTTCAGTTCCGGAATTCTGTGTACTGTCCCACTATGGTCATTGTGCTCCGGAGCTCCCAGCAGCCCCAGAGGATATATATGATAAAAAACAGCTTCTTCGTACCAAGCCATTCGCTTTATTCTCCTTTCAAAGGTGCATCATACTCAAAAAAAGTACAATGTCAACAATTTCACTCATTATTTGAATCGTTTTTTTGCACCTCATCCGTATCGGTATCGGTATCGGTTTCTGCTTTTTTCTCCGGTACCGGCACCAGGTCATCCATACTCAGCGTTGTGCCGTCACCTGTATAACCGGTCATAAATACCCTGCAGTCTGAAATGTCTCCGTACACGCATATGCGGAGCTTCGTGCCTTTCTCTACGCTAAGCACAGCTGCTACGTCTTCAGGGTTGTCGCTGAGCGAAGCTTCAGATCTGTCGTCTGTGCGCAGCGGAAATCCCGGTCTCTCATAGATTAAGATTCCCGGATCTCCTTTCGAAACCGTATAGACTGCCAGATTGAAGTCACTATCCGCAGTATATTCAATAACGGTGGCTTCGTTTATGTCCAGATAGCATATACCGGTGGCCTGCTCTGTCTTCAGATGACTGCATGAGAGTTTTACCTTGGAAACCTTTCTGTTGGTTTCATTGACAGCAACCCACACGTAATACTCTTTTCCCTCCTGCAGCATGCAGATCTCATTTGTTATGCCTACGCCGAGTTCGTCTGAAGACGAAACCGCTGACAACGTCGAGAAGCCCGTTGATGAATCTTTTGAAACTATTGAATTCTCAAATTTGTAGTATCCGGTCTCAGGCGGGATGAACGACGCGCATGACTGTCCTTCAGCCTTTACCTTCAGTGTCACCGATTCACCCACCGAAAGCGACTGAGGGCCTTCCTCACTTGTATCCTTCTCTATTGTCAGCACAAATGATCCGGATAGCTCCTCTATATCATCATCCTTGAGCGGCTGCGCGAAGATCAGCACAAAGCAGTCCCTTGACTCCTGAAGGGGTATGCTTTCTGATATCTCATTCTTCGGCCCTCCGGAGGCACGGGCACGGTTATCCGCAGTAAAATATTCGTCTAAATTTCTGTCCACGGCACTCATGGAGACCAGCGCTTCCGTGTTGCTCTCAATATTCGTGATTGTGAAAATATAATTGCCGCTTTCCGAAGGTGTAAAGCAGTAGAATGGGATCGTCTGGGTTTTGGACGGATCATCATAATTGTAAACAAAAGATATCTCAGTGGCCTGCTCCGTACTGAGCTCTTTTGCGCCAAATTTCAGAAACATTCCCGGATTGCGGATCATGAGAATAAACAGTACGGCTGCCGCAATCACTGCAATCAGAATGATCACTCCCAGTATCTTCAGTATCTTTTTCTTTTTCATTCTCAATCACCCCATAACGACCGGCTTACTGCAAGTATTCTGTCTGTATGAATAAGAACCAATTTCCAGTATGAGGCTCCGGATTCAAAGTTTATATACATCGTAGGTCCGTCGACGATAATTTCCTCGTTCATCTTAGGGACTTCCACCCTCTTCATCTCATGACCTTTTACATGAAAATTCTCCGTTCCTGCCCTTGATCTTTTAAGATTGTACTTGGATACGAATGAGGTTTTCAGTGGCGATGCCGAATTGTAAGAGCTCGAAACATACAGATAATCTCCGTCTATATCCGCACCCTGCGCGCTGGAGTCGATTCCCGCTATTATTGAATACATTAATGTATTTAGCTTGCGCTCACCCGGCTCTCCGATAATCTCGTATCCATACATATAGGCTTCTGCTGTATTTTTCCTTCCAATGTAAGTACCTACCCAGAGTTTTCCGTTATCGCACTCAAGGAATGAAGGTTTGTTCTTGATATATATATACGGTGAAAGCTCTGACTCCTTGACTACACTCACCGGCTTATCCAGATGGCTCAGGAACGTCTCATACGTCATGTACTGAACGAAAGGATCCCCTTTATATTTGTCCGAGGTCTCTCCGGTCATCCATATGTTTTCACCATCAAAAGCGATGCCTCCCGCATGGAACATGTTAGGCATGGTAAGCGTAGACACGAGCTCCATGTTGTTCATGTCAATGGCATAGATGACCGAGTTGAGTTTCTTGCGGACATCATAGGCAGTTACCAACATGTAGTCGTCGGCACGGCAAAGGCCCTGCGGAATGTACTTATTGGAAGATTTGCTCTCGCCTTCAATCTCCACACAGGTCCTGACCAGTCCCGGGACCGGCATGGTCTGATCGTCAAACATATTGCCACTGAAAGATTTATATACGTCGTACATCATCCTGCTGAGTGCCCTGCCGTAGGTTTCGTTGTCTTTGAATGTTTTATACTCAAACGAAGACTGCGGTCCGTCAAAAGCAAATGAGTTCCGGACCGGGAACGCAGCCAGCATGAATGCTGTAAGTATCACTATTAATAAACGACTTGCTCTTTTTCTTCTCATTTATTCAGCGTAGTTCTGCACAGACCGAACCACTCACAAACGGATCCGTCAAAATGCGGACAGGCGGAACAGAGATGATCTCCTCCCTCTACAAGCAGGATCTCTGTATCAGCCTCTGCTATGAGCAGTCCGGTCAGTTCATTCATATGCAGAGTAAAAGCTTCATCATATCCTTTGCCTACATAATTTTGAATGCATAGCAGATGATGAGGTCTGAGTCTTATCATTTATCCGGCTTCTCTTTTCCGATCTGGTTTCATTTTGTCCCTCTTATGATAGCACAGTCGAACACAGGATTATCAGCATTTGAGCTTGTTCTTTTGATGGCACAAATTGCACAAAAAAACCGGAGAGTTCATAAAAAACTCTCCGGTAATGATATTTAGAATTCGAATCCCGAGAACACCGGAGTTCCGGTATACTCTTTAAGTTCCTCCTCGCCCCTGAGAGCTCTGAGAGCTCCCTCTGCGAGTGCTTCCATCTCGAAATCCCCGCCGTATGATTTCACAGGAGCGATCCAGCCCGCATATCCGCGAATGTTTTCGACGAATTCCTCGTCGTTGCTTACGCCGCCCGTGAGGATGATCGCGTCGACTTTTCCCTTGAGAACACAGGCATAAGAGCCGATGTATTTTCCAAGATTGTAGGCAAATGCATCATATACCAGACCTGCCCACTTGTCTCCGCTGTCTCTCATATTTTTGAGCTTTATGATACTATCCGTTCCGGCAAGAGACTTAAGGCCACCCGTTTTTGTGATGATCGCCTTGATATCATCGATGCTGTACTCTCCGGAATAGCACATCTTTACGATCGGCATGAGCGGAACATAACCGGTCCTGTTAGGAGCCATCGGTCCGTCACCATTGACTACGTCATTCGCGTCGATCATCCTACCATGGCAATGTGCTGCGATCGAAAGACCGCCGCCAATATGGCATACGATGAAATTGCATTCATCATATTTCTTTCCGAGTTCGGAAGCCATACGCCTTGCTACTTCCTTCTGATTGAGCACATGTACGTGCGACTCGCGGTAAACGCCTTTGACTCCGGATATCCTTGCAATGTCATCGAGCTCATCGACATCAGGCGGATCGATAACATATGCCGGTTTGCCGAGAGCTGTTGCGAACTCCCCTATTATCTGCGAACCGAGCACCGCCGGATGGTCTGCGATCCTTCCCGACATTGCGTCTACGAGCATCTTCTGGTTTACCGGGAAGATGCCTCCCGGAGTTGATTCAAGACCTCCCGAATACGCAGCGAATGCGTCCATGTCTCTGAGCTGGAAGCCATGGGTGTGAAGCACGGCCATGACCACTCCTACTCTGAAAGGTCTCTGCGAGTTTACCGTCGGAAACTGTTTCAGCACTTCCGGCTCGTGGCTGATGTTCTCCTTGAACAGCAGCTTGCTGTCCTCGAACACAGCGCACTTTGTGGAAGTGGAACCGGGGCTGATGGTAAAGATCTTATAACTCATATTATGCCTCAGCTTTTGCGTCCTTGATCGACTGGATCAGAAGAGGTACTACCTTGAACAGGTCGCCTACGATACCGTAGTTTGCGATCTCAAACATAGGAGCGTTCTCATCCTTGTTAACAGCGATAATGTATTCGGATTCCTGCATTCCGGCCTTGTGCTGGATAGCTCCGGAGATACCGAGTGCGATGTAGACCTTTGGATGTACAGTCTTTCCTGTCTGACCAACCTGGTGATCTGCTGTCATCCAGCCTGCGTCAACTACAGCACGGGAAGCTCCGACTACGCCGCCGAGTACGTCAGCGAGCTCTTCTGCGAGAGCGATTCCGCCTTCAACGTCCTTTGCAATACCGCGGCCTACGGAGACGATGTACTCAGCTCCGATAAGGTCTACCAGCTTCTTGGCTGCCTTTACTACTTCGACTACCTCAGTCTTTACATCAGCTTCGGTAAGTTCGAAATCAGGATGTACGATTTCAACCTTCTTAACGCCCTCTTCGTCGAAAGGTCTTCTCTTCATAACGCCCGGACGGACTGTTGCCATTGCAGGACGGAATCTCGGGCATACGATAGTAGCCATGAGGTGTCCGCCGAATGCAGGACGAGTCATCTTGAGGTTCGTATTTACATCGAACATCTTTGTCTCGAAGTTTGTGTTGTCAACGTCTACGTTGGATCCTGTTCTGAGGAACTCAACGTAACCGTTAAGGTCTACGTCAAGGTGTGTGCAGTCTGCGCAAAGACCTGTGTGAAGTCTTGCAGCGCATCTTGGTGCGAGGTCTCTTCCGATGTGGGAAGCGCCGTAGATCATGATCTCAGGCTTGAATTCCTCTACTGCGTCTACGATAACCTTAGTATAAGCGTCTGTTGTGTAATGCTTGAGGAGCGGGCTGTTGTAAACATAAACCTTGTCAGCTCCGTATCCGCCGAGTTCTGCTGCGATGCCGTCTACGTCATCACCAAGCAGGATGCCGCACAGCTCAACGCCGAGCTCGTCAGCAAGCTTTCTTCCCTCGGAGATAAGTTCGAATGTTGTAGGCATCATTTTGCCCTGACGCTGCTCACAGAATACCCATACGTTCTTGAAAGCAGCTATATCTGCACTGTTGTAAGCCATGTCTGTCCTCCTTTCCTAGATGATGTGCTTGCCTGTAAGGATGTGTGCAAGCTTGTCAGTGGTTTCCTTGCCGGAGCCTTCAAGTATCATGCCAGGCTCCTTAACAGGAGGTGCGAATGACTTATAAATGTTTGTCGGGGATCCCTTGAGACCGATAGTTGTTGCGTCGATCAGCTCGTGATCCTTGAGTGCATTGTAGTCCATGATCGTAAGAGGCTTGTCCCAGCACTCGATAGTGCCGCGGAAGTTCATGTATCTAGGATCATTGAGCTCCTTGATGCATGTGATCATGCAAGGAGTATTGACCTTGACTGTCATGTAGCCATCCTCGAGCATTCTCTTGATTGTAAGAGTGTTGCCGTCCTTCTTCACTTCGCCTGCATATGTTACCTGAGGGAGGTGAAGCTTCTCAGCGATCTGCGGACCAACCTGAGCAGTATCTCCATCGATGGCCTGACGTCCTGCGATGATGATATCGTCATCGTCGATTCCGTAAGTATCGATAGCTGCAGCGATGATCTGCGATGTAGCGTATGTATCGGAACCTCCGAATTCCCTTCCGGAGATCAGAACTGTCTCATCAACTCCCATAGCCAGGAGCTCTCTGAGCATCGGCTCTGCCTGCATAGGTCCCATCGTGAATGCGACTACCTTGCATCCGTATTCGTCCTTGAGGCTGAGTGCCTCTTCTACTGCGTTGAGGTCATCAGGATTGATGATCGTCTGCATGCTTGCGCGGTTCAGTGTACCATCCTCGTTTACAGCGACTTTGCCGGAGGTATCAGGAACCTGCTTTACTGTTACCATAATTTTCATTGTCCTTACCTCCTTGTATTACTTAAGCAGACTGTTTGCGATAACGAGCTGCTGGATCTGAGTAGTTCCTTCGAAGATCGAGAGGATGCGAGCGTCTCTGTAGAGTCTTTCTACTTTGTACTCCTGAATGTATCCGTATCCGCCGTGGATCTGTACTGCCTTGTAAGCGCATCTGTTTGCAGCTTCAGCAGCGAAGAACTTAGCCTTTGAGCAGGCAACTCCTGCTTCAGGATCATTAGCATCCTTGAGCTCTGCAGCGTGATATGTCATCTGTCTTGCAGCTTCAACATCTGCAGCCATCTCAGCGATCATGAAACTGATTCCCTGGAAGTCAGCGATTCTGCGTCCGAACTGCTTTCTTTCCTTTGCGTACTTAACAGCTTCGTCGAGAGCGCACTGTGCAACGCCTACTGACATTGCAGCAACTCCGAGACGTCCGCCGTCAAGAGTTCTCATAGCATACTGGAATCCCTTGTTGAGAGGTCCGATGAGGCATTCCTTGCCAACGCGTACGTCTTCGAATACTACGTCGCTGGTTGGGTAACCCTTGATTCCCATCTTCTTCTCGTCTGCACCCAGGGATACTCCCGGAAGATGCATGTCAACGATAAACATCGAGATTCCTCTTGAACCCTTCTGGCTCAGATCAGTCTTAGCAAAGATGATGATCCAGTCAGCCATAGGAGCTCCGGAGATGAAGCACTTACGGCCATTGATGATGAAGTCGTCACCGTCAGGAATAGCTGTAGTTGTAGTTCCGCCTGCGTCTGAACCTGCACCCGGCTCAGTGAGTCCGAATACGAGGATCTTCTCTCCTCTTGCTACAGGAGGCAGATACTCTTTTTTCTGCTCTTCGCTTCCTGCAAGCAGCAGCGGGCCGCCGCCGAGGGAGTTCGATGTGTTTGCATAAATCGACAGTACGAGATCCTGACGAGCAAGCTCCTCATTCATGACGACGTATGACAGATAGTCTCCGCCTGCTCCGCCGTACTCTACCGGGATCTTGACTCCCATGAATCCGTACTTTGCCATCTTGTTGTGGATATCCCAGTTAAAAGCACCGGTAGTATCCAGTTCTTCCTGCAGCTCTTTTGTGAACTCTGTCTCAGCGAACTGACGGAAGAGCTTCTGCTGCATGGCATGTTTCTTATCAAGAATCATCTTTTCCTCCTTAAATGTTCTTAGGAACTTCGTGCTGTGTTTCGCCCTTGGTCATGAGTTCATAGATAGCATCTACTCCGCATCTTGCCATGGACTCTCCTGCTTCCTGTGTGAAGAAAGCCATATGTGGTGTGTGATATACGTTTACGAATGAACGCAGATATTTGAGTTTGAAATAAGGCATTCCGGCTGTTCTGATGATGTCAGCATCGTGTCCGATGTGGATGATTCCAACTTCGCCAGGGAAAGCGTCCATGAAGAGCGCACCGATCTTCTCAGTCTCAACGCCTTCGATCAGAGCGTCAACATCGCAGAGCTCACCTCTTGCGTTGTTGATCAGGACTACTCCGTCCTTCATCTTTCTTACGTTCTCCTTGTTGATTATGCCCTTTGTGTCTTCAAGCAGAGGCATGTGGAGCGTGATGACATCAGATTCTGCAAGAACAGTATCAAGATCTACATAAGTAGCGTACTTCTTGACCTCTTCATTCTGATATACGTCATAAGCAAGTATCTTGCATCCGAAGCTTGAAAGAAGCTGAATAACGGTGCGTCCGATCTTGCCTGTTCCCATGACACCGACAGTAAGTGAGCGGAGCTCTCTTCCCATCTTGCCCTTCAGTGTGAAGTCGTTGTCATCAGTGTTAGCCTGAGCCTTTTTGTAGTTGCGGATGCACATGAGGATAGCCATTACGGTATACTCAGCAACGCCGTTAGCAGCATATGAACCGTGGCATACATGCATTCCCTTGGATCTTGCATAATGTCTGTTCATGTGGTCAAATCCGACGCAGCGTGCAGCCAGGACCTTGCAGCCGTAATCTGAAAGCTTGTCGATGATAGGATCTGACAGATCGCTCTGTCCGAGCATTGTTACACCGTCGCAGCCCTCAGCCATGTCGACTGTGGAAGCGTCAAGGTTTGCAGGTGTCGAAACGAGCTCGATCCCGTATTCCTTGCAAAGTCCTTCGATAATCGGTTTTTCATCAGGTCTTACTTCATAAGCAGCAATTTTCATTTTTTTATTCCTCCGTGTTGGTTTCTTACCCTCAAAAATATCTCTGATCCCGTTAGTGATATATATTTCTTTCGCTTTATTCCGGATCAGTCTCTGAGAGCAGGATCCATCGATTTTACTGCTCCGTCTGCGAGCATCTTTGAGATCTCCTCATCAGTGTATCCGTACTGTCCGAGGATCTCTTCTGTATGTTCAGCAAGATATGGTCCTCTGTTGTACTCAGGCAGTCCGTTTTCCTTGAACATGACCGGTGGTCTTACGAGAGTACGCTTGTTTCCGTTGCTGTACTGCATCTCGTAGAAAATATCCGAAGCCCATGCCTGCTTGTCTACCAGGAGAGTATCCCAGTTCTGAGCTACTGCGTAAGGGATGTCTGCAGCGTCGAGCAGCTTGCACCACTCAGCGCAGTCCTTTGTCAGGAACAGTGCGGAAATCCACTCTGAGAACTCTTTTCTGTTAGGATAGAGGTTCTTCTGCGGGAAGAACTTAGGGTTATCGATCATCTCAGGATGTCCTGCTGCCTGCATAAATACAGGATAGTGTCTGTCATACTGAGGCATTGCGATCTGCAGCCACTGCTCGTCCTTTGTCTTGTAGACCATTGTGAGCGGGTTGCCGTTCTCCCATCTTTCCATAGGGAACTTGCAGCTGTCTGCGCCGTACTGGCTGGACTGGAGCATCAGGGAAACGTCCCATACAGCACTGTGGAAGAGAGATACAACTACCTGGTCTCCCTCACCTGTCATCTTTGCCTTGAACAGAGAAGCCAGGATTCCTGCTGCGAGGTTCATAGCAACCTGATGGTCACCGAATCCCTGGACTGTCAGCATCGGTGTGCTTGTCTTGTCTCTGAGAGGTCCGAGGATTCCGCCTCTTGCATAGAACGCTGTGAAATCGAATCCCGGAAGATCCTTGTCCGGTCCCTTCTCGCCGTATCCGGAGATGAATCCGTATACGAGTGAAGGATATTTTGCATGAAGTGTGTCATAGTCAAGCTTGTTTTTGATAAGCGACGGCTGACGGTTGTTTGTGATGAACACATCTGCGTCAGCGATCAGTTTCTCAAGCACTTCACGGCCTTCAGGCGACTTGATATTAAGAGCGATACATCTTTTGCCTGCGTTCTCAAGATCGTAGGATGTATTTTCCTTCTGGTCGAGAGGACGGCCCTCGTTGGCTGCTGTGTATCTCAGCGGGTCTCCCATAGGAGCCTCAACCTTGATGACGTCAGCTCCGAGGTCGGCGAGGAATCTTGCGGTGCAAGGAGCAGCGATAAAAGTCGCAAGCTCTACTACCTTGATTCCTTCGAGAGGTCTTCTTACTTCACTCATTTCTTCCTCCTTATTACATCGTCAGCATATCACGGAATGTCTCGATGTTTGTGCGCACCTGTTCGAAGTGCACCATCTGTCTGTCGACTTCCACGAGTGCGAGCGGCAGGTCTACTGCTTCGCAGGCTCTTTTGATCATTACATAGTCGAACTCTTCAGGATCGCAGAACTTAGTCATAACCACTACGACACCCTTAGCGTTTCTTTCTTTAGCTGTATCGACGATCCACTGTACTCTTGGCTTCTTTACATTGTAGAGAACCGAGCAGTTGTCCATGTTTGCAAACTTGACTGCAAGTGCCTGGAGAGGATCATCCATCTCAGGAACATCTGTCCTGTACTGACGGGACTGAGCTGCAACGTCATCTGCTACGATGTGCATTCCCATGTCGTCAAAGATCGCATTCAGCTGAGGAGCATCTGTGAGGATACCGCTTACCACGATACCGAGCTTGTCTTCAGCACCAGCTTCCCCGAGCTCAGCAAGGAACTCTTCGCAGAGAGCTGTATGCTCTTCCTTGGTCATGAAGTAAGCGCTTTTGAATATGTCGCTTCTCTCAGCAGCAGTGATCTCAGGGTGAACTGCGAGTGCTTCGTCAACTTTTCTCATCACTGCGTTATGATCGTTGTAGATCCTGTTGGACTCTTTCAGAGCTTCCGGATCATACTTTCCGCCGAGCTCTTCGAGGTCTCTGATAACTCTTTCATATCCGGCCTTTGTAAATGCGATGCCGTAGTCAGGCTTTCTG
Organism: Mogibacterium sp.; assembly: GCA_017405845.1. Classification (GTDB taxonomy): domain Bacteria; phylum Bacillota; class Clostridia; order Peptostreptococcales; family Anaerovoracaceae; genus Crickella. Next base: position 25,945 of record JAFQZQ010000031.1, read on the forward strand.
TTCTGCGGATATGTCATAGGGATAAACTTGATATCGTCTACTGCGTACTTCCAGTTTTCACCGAGAGTCTTGAGTGTGTCGCAGAGTGAAGGGATTACGATAGCGCTCGCACCCTTGTATGCGCCATTGATACCGAGCTCGAGGATCGACTGTACGATGGAGCAGAGGAATGCAGGGAAGTATTCCTTTGCCCTGTTGAGCTCCATGTCAGCTCCCCATGCTCCCATTGGTACGAATCCCATGGAGTGGATGATTTCTTCCGGAGTATATACAGGAGCTGTCAGAACGATTTTCTTTCCTTCAGCCATGTATTTTTCCATCTGTGCGCGAGGTGATGTTGCTGCCTCGTGGAATTTTCTGATTGTATCCTGGATCATCACTACGCCTCCTTAGCTTCCTTGTTTGCTTCCATGATCTCGCAGAGACCCTGGACTCTTGTATCGTACTGAGCTTCTGAGAAGTTTCTCGGATCAGCCTGGTCACCGTCGAATGATGTCACAGGGATGTTGCATTCCTTGCCGATCTGACGGCTCATCTCTGCCATGAATCCGCTCCAGAGCTTGCAGGATCTGTTGGTGTGAACGAGGAGTCCTTCAACGTTGTTGTCCTTGCAGAGCTTGACTCTCTTATCTCTGGATTTCTCAAGGTTGATAGCGTTAGGTACGCTGCAGTAAGCCCTGATCATCTCGTCGAATGAGTTGTAATCAAATCCGAAAGCGTCAGCATAGATAGTTGTTACCATGTTGATTCCGCGGTCCTTGAGGCCTCTTGATGTTGCTCTGAGATATGGCCAGCAGGCGATACCCTCGAACATGATTCTGTGCTTCTCTTCTACGCGGAAAGTGCTCTCGCCCTTCTCGTGGTTCTCTTTGTACTCCTTGAGAAGTGTCTCCATAGCCTCTCCTGCTTCTTCCTTGCCGCGTGCTGTAACCATTACAGCCATGTGGTTGAGCAGATCGAAACCGTTGAACGGAGACGGTGTGTATTTAGCCTGTGCTGTAGCTTCGAGCCAAGCGCGGCTTGCACGGCAGCTGAATCCTGTAACCTGTTCGAATTTGTCGTCATCCCACTTGAGTCCGAAAAGATCTTCGAGCTGGTGAACAGCATCCCAGAACTGTCCGCTTACGTAAGCGACCTCTGCATCGGATACTTCGTAGTCAGGGTTGAACGGGATGTCGAGCATAATCATAGGAATGCCCAGCTCTATTGAGAGGTTCTCATACCACTTGATCATGCAGTTGCAGATGTTATTGCAGCAAAGCAGTACATCCGGCATGGCTACATCCTGCTCAGGGCACTCTTTGAGCTTGGCATATGCAAGACTGATTCTCGCGTAAGCACAGATATCATTTGAGTAACCATCAGCTTCAGCGACTTCGCACATGCGCTCTCCGGCGCCTCTTGCTGCGATGCCTGCTGCCTGGTTTTCAGGATATGCTGTAGCAAGTCCGAGTGTCTCAGGGATCTCAACAGGGAAATTGCTGGATACCCATGCTACAGGCTTGCCCTGTTTCTTTGCCTCGATTGCTGTCGCAAAGGCGTCAGACGCGATCTTTCCGAGTTTGTACTTTGCCGAATTCGGATCGAGCGGCTTACGAGGTTTTTTGACTTCTTCAGGCTTTTTGACTTCTTCTGCCATTTCTTCCTCCTACAATATCTTAAAAAATTAATTTATTTTGTGAGCTGCCTGTATGCATACAGTGCTGCTCCTATTGCACCAAAGTACTGAGCCATTGGGTCGAAATCGATGTCTGTTCCGAGGCTCTTTGCAAGTGCTCTTCTGACAGCTCCGTTCTTTGCGACACCGCCCGACATGCAGACCTTAGGAACTACTCCTGCACGTCTTGCAAGAGCACCGACTCTCGATGCAACGCTCTCGCAGATGCCCGCTACAAGGTCAGGTCTTTCGACTCCGTTGGCGAGCTGGCTGATTACTTCAGACTCTGCAAAAACTGTGCATGTGCTGGAGATCGAAGCCGGCTTTACTGACTTTGAAGCGCATTCATCGAGTTCATCGACATTCATTCTCAGAATATTTGCCATTACGTCCAGGAACCTTCCGGTACCTGCTGCGCACTTATCGTTCATAACGAAGTTGGACATTCTTCCGCTCTCGCTGAGAGATATTATCTTGGCGTCCTGTCCGCCTATGTCTATCAGTGTTCTGAGTTCAGGGAAAACCCACCTTCCGCCGAGCGCATGGCAGGTAAGTTCGCTTACTTCTCCGTCCGCGCCTTCATACTTATTACGTCCGTATCCGGTAACAATAGTGCGGTCCACATCTTCGGAAGTAATTCCTGCTTTTTCCCAAAGCTCAGCAAGCGCTTCTGCCGGGCCTTCGGTTCCGAGGCCGCCGATCCTGAGACTGGAGGCAATGATATCCTGCCCGTCTCTCATGAGTACGCACTTTGAAGTTGTCGATCCTATATCGATGCCGAGAGTTATCATTTATGCCGTCCTCCTTGTTAAACTTTTGTCATTCTAATTTTTTCATAATCCTTCATCGCGGTCAATTGCTCCCGACCTATTTGCAAGGAAACTTATTGGTTAATAGTTTCTATCTATTCCAAATCGTGCTGACTGTGCTTTACTTTGTTTTCCATTCATTGTAAACTCATTTTCGGAGGTGATTCTGTATGGATCTAAACAAACTCGATCTCTTCTTTGCTGCTGCCAACAGCAGAAGTTTTACACAGGCGGCGGAGAAGTGTAACGTAGCCCAGACAACGGTCAGCAAGTACATTGCGCAGCTTGAGGATGAGCTTGGAATGAAGCTTTTTTACCGAACGACAAGGGAGTGCTTTCTTACTGAAGCGGGGCACACATTCTATGATGGCGCAAAAGAATTGGTGAGAGATTATGACGGCCTCAGGAAGCAGCTCCAGCAGGTAAACGAAAACGAGCTCAGGATCGGCATCTATGGAGAGTTCTTCGACCTGTCAATACTCAGCAGGTTCAGAGATACCCATCCGGATATTGAGCTCAAAGTCTCATTTGACAGCCGTACAAATCTGTACGACCAGCTGAAAAGGCGTAAGATACACGCTGTCCTCATCCCTAACATCCTTGTATGGGAAGCCCTGAAGGATCATTCCATGCGAACGGTCAACGTGCTGTCAGGTGATGCTTATATCTACTGTTCCGGAGAGGCTGTAAAGAAATACGGCAGCATCCAGGGAGTCATACGCAATCTGCCGTTCATTACAAAATCGCAGGAGCTGCCCTATCACGAATACTGCCGCAGGATACTGCAGCGCACTTTCGATGCATCATTTGAAAACGTCACTGTTGTAGAATCCCAGGCCAAGCAGACGCTCCTTACTAAACTCACTCAGGGGTTCTCTATCATGCTCGAGAAGGAAGCGACTGACACAAAGGGTCTGTATGCATATTCTCTCGAAGGAGTGTTCAACGAGACTCTGCAGCTTTATTACTCAATAAAACATGTTCCCGCAAGCCTGTGGGCATTCATAAAATACATAAACAGCTCGGAATCAAACAAATGAAAAAAGCAGCAGCCGTCACTTCCGTACGGCTGCCGCTTTTTATATTGCTTTCAGTTTGACGCAGTGATCAGAACTTTACGATGAAACCATTCATAGGTCTCATTCCTGCAGCATTTGCCTCATCTGTGTCAATGTGCATCAGCGCAAGGTCTTCTTCATCCTGTACTCTTATCTCTGTATCACCGAAGATGAGTGATCTGTCAGGAGTCTCTACCTTTACAGCTACGATATCTCCGGTCTTGAGTCCCCATTCCTTTACCTGCTTAGCTCCGATGTGAATGTGTCTCTTTGCAACGATAACGCCATTCTTAAGTTCGATTTCCCCTGCAGGTCCGACCAGTTTGATTCCCGGTGTTCCCTCAAGGTCGCCCGAGAGTCTGACCGGTGCGTCTACTCCAAGAGCCCTTGCATCTGTCTTGGAAACTTCTACCTGCGACTGCTTCCTGCATGGTCCGAGTATCCTGACTTTCGGGAATGTGCTTCTTGGTCCTACGATTGCGATTTGCTCAACACTTGCAAATCCGCCGCCGCCTGCCAGCTCCTTGTATACTTCCAGCTCATAACCCTTTCCGAACAGCACATCCTGATCCTCTCTTGTCAGATGGATATGTCTGGCAGAAACGTCTACAAATACTTCTTTCTTATCCATGATACTGATTCTCCCTAAAAATAAAAACTGATTATCAACAATCCCGTCCCTGCCCACAGACGTAAGTATACCACGTATTCATTACTGATTCTCAATCTAATATAGAAAGTATACTGTTAAGCAGCTCCGGAGCATCCAGGATCACCAGCGCAAGGCGTTCGCGGACACGGGTGATGCCTGCATAGAATATGTTTGGATACGGATGATCCGGATCAGGCTTCGGGATCCCCCGGAGATATCCTTCACCATCATATGAGAAGGAACTGTCCATCAGCATGACCACTCTGTTGTATTCCCGTCCGACTATATGCCGGTTCCTGAAATCTTCCTCCAGATCCGCAAAAGGATCATCCTCTTGTATGTGTGCGTTTATGAACAAATACCTCTTATCACGGAAATAGCTGATTATGTCGCGAGCCTCATCAGTATTATTGGCATAATTGACTGAAATGTGTTCGAACTCATAGGTCTTTTCAGCTTTGTAACCCAGATGTATGAGCTTTCTGATGAATGTCTGTATCTCCATGTTCACCCTCAGCCTTTCTGACAGCTCATATTCTCCGGCCAGACCAAGGGTGCGTATCCTTCCTTCTATATCATTTTCGCGCTCAGGATCCGTAAGAGCTGCGGAAGGAGCTGTTGAAAAAATGCAGACCTGCTCATATTTCTCAGCAGCCTCAATGATGATGCTGAATACTTCCGGGCTGACGCGCAGAGCTTCATCCATCAGAATAAAATCATATTCGCTGATTTGCTCAGGCGCGGAGATCTCAGATACGGAAATAAAATCCAGGTTTTCTATCGAATCGCTTATTGACAGCAGTCCTTCTGAAGGCTCCTCTCCGCATGTTATCAGCGTTCTGCCGCTGTCGGACAGGTGTTTTGCCAGGTCATAGATAAGCAGAGTCTTTCCCGTACACGGGTTCCCGTATATATGGAAGAACGCGCAGTAAGATGTATTTGCTATATCTCTGAGCAGCTCTGCCTTGACATAGTCCTGGGCAGGAGACAGAAAATACTGCCCCTGCAGGAACCTTTCAGGGTCTTCCTCAGGAGAGATCAGATACTCAGATGTGCGGAACAGCTTGTCGATATTGCCGTGATATGCAGTTCTGCACTTTCTGACGGCCCTGGTTACCTGCCTTATATCTGTTGCTTCGAGCTCACCGTCATCCGTAAGCCTGTAACACTTAAGTGTATCGGTAACGACCGTGAACAGCATGAGTTCCCTTCTGAGAAGAGTGAGATAATGGCGGTTCTTCCTGAGCTGGGCAAGGATCTGCTCCTCGCCTACATCCTGTGATTTCAGCTCAATATTCAGGCAGTATTTGCCTGTGACCTTGAGGAGATCAAATTCCTTGCCTATCAAAGGTATCACAAACCCAAAATAGAACCCGTCTGCCTCCTTCATCTTTACCCCATTTTCAGCAAGGGCATCCGCAAGTATGCGAAGAGATTCGATCTCATGGATGCGTATCACATGATTCTCGTGATCGCTGGCCTCATGCTTCTCCATGATATTGAACAGTTTTTCGTCGCGTATTCTCGATACCCTGAAAATATTTACCGGCTTCATATTTATCGGTTTTTTCTATTCAAGTTCTACCGTCCCCGGTGGTTTGCTCGTGAGGTCGTAGAATACTCTGTTGACATGGTCGACCTCATTGACGATCCTCGTCATCACTCTCTGCAGAACATTCCATGGTATCTCAGCAGCCGTTGCAGTCATAAAATCCGATGTTATCACCGCTCTCAATGCAATGGCATGATCGTAAGTGCGGAAGTCTCCCATTACTCCGACTGTCTGCATGTTGGTGAGAGCCGCATAGTACTGGCTGATTTCTCCTGCCAGCCCGGCTTTGTCTATCTCTTCTCTGTAGATCGCATCCGCATCCTGCACTATGCGCACCTTTTCAGCTGTTACGTCTCCTATTATCCTGACTCCGAGACCAGGGCCTGGGAAAGGCTGCCTGCTGACAAGGTATTCCGGCAGACCCAGCTTGCGTCCGAGCTGCCTTACTTCGTCCTTGAACAGCATCCTCAGCGGTTCGATTATCTCTTTGAAATCCACATAGTCAGGAAGGCCTCCCACATTGTGGTGCGATTTGATGACCGCGGATTTGCCCAGACCGCTCTCGATGATATCCGGATAGATGGTACCCTGCGCAAGGAAATCGACTGCGCCTATCTTCTTTGACTCTTCTTCAAATACTCTGATGAACTCCTCGCCGATTATCTTGCGCTTTCTCTCAGGCTCGGTAACGCCCGCGAGTTTGGCATAGAATCTCTCAGCCGCATCTACTCTTACGAAGTTCAGATCGAACTGCCCTTCCTTTCCGAATATGGCAGTTACCTCATCAGCCTCATTCTTTCTCATCAGACCGTGATCAACGAACACGCATGTGAGCTGAGGACCGATCGCTTTTGCAAGCAATGCGGCAACGACCGATGAATCGACTCCGCCTGACAGTGCCAGCAGGACTTTTCCGTCACCGACCTTTTCCCTGACAGCGGCGATCTGTGTCTCGGCAAACGAACCCATCTGCCAGTCCTGATCGCAGCCGCATACATCGAGCACGAAATTCCTTATGAACTCAGCGCCGTGCTCCGTATGATTGACCTCCGGATGGAACTGAACGGCATAGAAACCTCTGGATCTGTCCTCCATAGCAGCTACCGGGCAGTCGTCAGTATGAGCTGTGACAGTGAAGCCCTGCGGCGGCTCGCTGATGTAATCGGTGTGGCTCATCCAGCACACATTGACATCGTCAGCAGTACGGAGAATGCCCTCCTTGCCGTCAACAACAACTTCCGTACGCCCGTATTCACTGGTAGGTGCGGACTCTATCTTTCCCCCGAGTCTGTATGCCATAAGCTGTGCACCATAGCAGATACCCAGAATCGGAACGCCAAGTTCGAAAATGCCGTCATCTATCGATGGAGCATTCTCACCATATGCGCTCTGTGGCCCGCCTGTAAAAATGATGCCCTTAGGGTCGAATCCGCGTATCTCATCAAGAGTAATGGATTCAAAGCCCTTGATCTCTGAGTAAACGCCGCATTCCCTAACTCTTCTGGCGATCAGCTGATTGTACTGACCTCCGAAATCCACTATAAGGATCCTGTTTTCTGCCATAAATCTCTCCTGCTAAAAATCAAGTGCCTGTCTGATATCTTCAATAAGGTCTTCTTTATCTTCGAGTCCGCAGGACATTCTTACCAGTCCTGCAGGAATGCCTGCAGCCTGAAGCTGCTCATCCGTCATCTGGCGGTGTGTTGACGTAGCCGGATTCAGACAGCATGTCCTTGCGTCGGCAACATGTGTCTCGATCGCGGCCAATTTAAGGCGGCTCATGAATTTCTCAGCTGCGTCTCTGTCTGCGAGCTCGAATGAAACGACTCCGCATCCGCCATTTGGCATGTACTTCTTAGCGACCTCATAATACGGATCTCCCGGAAGTCCGGAGTAGCTGACCTTCTTTACCTTCGGATGCTCGTTCAGGAACTCCGCGACTGCCTGCCCGTTCTCTACATGCTTAGGCATGCGGACATGAAGTGACTCGAGTCCCAAATTAAGCAGGAACGCGTTCTGCGGTGACTGAATGCTGCCGAAGTCTCTCATCAGCTGCGAAGTCGCCTTGGTTATAAATGCGCCTTCATTTCCGAACTTCTCTGCATAGATGATGCCGTGATATGAATCATCCGGTGTCGTAAGCCCCGGGAACTTGTCCTTATGCGCCATCCAGTCGAATCTGCCTGAATCGATAATCGCTCCGCCGACTGCGGCACCATGTCCGTCAAGGTACTTGGTAGTTGAATGTGTAACGATATCTGCTCCCCACTCGATCGGCCTGCAGTTGACCGGAGTCGGGAAGGTGTTGTCTACAATAAGCGGTACACCGTGCTCATGTGCAGCCTTTGCAAACTTCTCGATGTCGAGAACAGTCAGCGCAGGGTTGGCTATAGTCTCGCCGAAAACTGCTTTTGTATTGTCTCTGAACGCCGCGTTCAGCTCTTCCTCTGTGCAGTCAGGAGAAACGAAGGTTGCACTGATGCCCATCTTGGCCATTGTCACCGAGATCAGGTTGAACGTCCCACCGTAGATCGATGCGGATGAGACTATGTGATCCCCTGATTCACAGATATTAAACAAGGAAAAGAAATTAGCCGCCTGACCGGATGATGTAAGCATCGCTGCTGTTCCGCCCTCAAGAACTGCAAGCTTGGCTGCGACCATGTCGTTGGTCGGATTCTGAAGTCTGGTGTAAAAATACCCCGATGCCTCCAGATCAAACAGCTTGCCCATATCTTCACTGGTATCATACTTGAAAGTCGTTGACTGTATGATCGGGATCTGTCTTGGTTCTCCGTTCCCAGGTGTATATCCGGCCTGAACACATTTTGTGCCGAGTTCGTAATCTTTCATGTTCTCTTATACCTCCCTTTTCTTTCTCATGATAAAAATCATACTTAATTAGCAAAACTCATGCAAGAGAACTGACTCCGTTTTCTCTGCAAATACCATTTGACAGCATGTGAAACGGCATAATATCATTGTTTTCAGCAACATTTCCCGCATTGAATGGGACAGGAGAAGCCAATGCCGATAAAAATACAGAACGATCTTCCGGTCAAGAAGATTCTGGAAGATGAAAACATATTCGTAATGGATGAGAGCCGTGCGGTCTCTCAGGATATCAGACCGCTGGAAATCGCCATACTCAATCTCATGCCGCTTAAGGAAGATACCGAGCTTGACATACTGAGAGTTCTTTCAAATTTTCCGATACAGCTGGAGATCACATTCCTTACTACAGCTACTCACCGCGGCACTCATGTGGACAGATCCCACCTCAACAAGTTCTATCAGACCTTCAGGGATGTAAGGCACAGGCGTTTTGACGGGCTTATCATCACAGGTGCACCGGTGGAACAGCTGGAGTTTGAGGAAGTAACGTATTGGGACGAGCTCTGTCAGATATTTGAGTGGTCGAAGACACATGTTTATTCGACATTCCATATTTGCTGGGGTGCTCAGGCAGCGTTGTACTATCACTATGGGATACAGAAGAAGCTGCTGCCTGAAAAACTGAGCGGTGTGTATCTTCACCATGTCATTCACAGGAAGAAGATCCTCATGCGTGGAATGGATGATGAGTTCTACGTTCCTCAATCGAGGTATACCGGACTGGACGAAGAAAAAGTCAGAAGCAATCCTGAACTATACGTAGTTGCGGACAGCCCTGAGGCCGGAAGCTATCTTATCCTTGCATATTCATCGAGGCAGGTCTTTGTTACGGGACACTCGGAATATGACAGATATGATCTTGACAAAGAATATAAGCGGGATCTTGCAAAGGGTCTTAACCCTAAGATACCGGTCAACTATTACCCGGATGACGACCCTTCCAAGGAGCCGATACTCTCGTGGCGCTCAAGCTCCAACTGCACATATACCAACTGGCTCAATCTTGTATATCAGGATACGCCATACGAACTAAGCGAGCTGAGGCCGATCGAAGAAGACAGCTACCTTATTAAAAACACATTGGAATAAACCATATCAGCGCAAATCAAAGACGCCGAAGCAATACACACTGTATCGCTCCGGCGCCGTTGTTTTTTGTTGTCATGAGGCACTATCGCTTATCGTCATAAGGGCAAAATCTGTTATCCTGTGCTGTTCTTGGAATCTGTGCTTCTGCGCCTGGATTCTATGTACGAGTATTTCTCAGAATCTGTCGTAAGTCAGCTTGCATAATCTGTGTTCCAAGACAGTTTATTTGCTCTTAGTTCGGATAAGGATTCTGTGCTCCGACAACTCCTTTCTTTCTGTATTTTCAACAGTTTCATTAGTTAGAAGGTCTATCTTGAAGTCCGATTTATCATCAGTTTTGAAGGCAGCACGGACAGACGGTCTTAGCCACCCTGCGCGCAATCAGCTGGTTATACTGACCTCCGAAATCAATTATCAATATCCTGTCCTTAGCCATCGTTTCCTCCTGTAAGCTGCAATATATTGATCGATTTGCTTTCCAGTCCGGCTTCCCTTTGTGCCTGCAGATCTCTTTTTATCGTATCCGCCTCTCCGAGGCCCGACGCTGCGATCTCGCTGAGCAGTTTCTCTGCCACTACCTCATTGCCCGAGTAGAGGCAGGCATAAGCGTAATTCATCTTCACGAGAGTATTGTCAGGCTGCATCTCATATGCGGCTGATGCAGATGCAAGAGCTGCGTCATAGTCCCTGAGATGTATCAGTTCGTAATAGGAGCGCCATGTAAGATACTGCGCCTTATGATATGTCCCCAGAGAGTCTGCCGCCCTGCCGTACTCATCGAGGCCTTTGATGAAGAACTGCTTTGACCACTCGTAATCTCGAGCCTTGAAGGCATTCTCGCCGGTATTGAGCAGGCTCATCGCATATGCCGCGCGGTCCGGATCCATGCCCGTCTTCGCATAGACCTTGCCATAGACCTCCGAAGCTGCAGCATAGTACTCATCTGCGGTCTCATAGTCTCCGCGGATATTATGGCTGAGCCCTCTGTTGTTGTACAGCTCAGCCAGAGTCTGCTGATAGGAGATGTTCTCTTTGTCCTGCGCCAGTATCTCTGCAGCTTTGATGGCTTCCTCATAGTACCTGTCAGCCTCTTCATACTTGCCTGAATCCGTAAGGCAGGCTGCGAGCACCGATGCCGTCTGCACATAATTGCTCCTGTTTTTGAGCGAATCATTCACCTCGATGAGCTCCGTAAGGTCAACGCAGGCATCGGAAAGCATCGCTGAGGCATCATCGTAAAGCCCCGACCTGTAAAGCAGGACTCCGTAATCGTATTTCACTGTGCCAAGGGCATCGAGCACATCTGCAGACCTCTCCATACCGCCGAGAAGCTCCAGGCTCTGCTCGAATCGCTCGGCTGCAAGATTTCCGTCTCCGAGATCGACTGCATTGCCTCCGGAGTTGAATATCATCCTCGCCAGAACAAGATCGTCTCCATGGGCAAGAGCCTGCTGCAGACTGATGGCTTTGTCGTAATCCGCACCTGCCTCCTCATAGCGCCCAGCGGAATTCAGGATTATCGCCCTGTTGTTGTAGCCGGAGGCCGTGCCCGATTCAGCCTTTTCATATCCGGACCCCGCGAGAGTCTCAAAAAGCGAGATGGCGGTGTTCTCGGAATCAAGCGCCTCGTTATGCATGCCCAGGACGTTCTCTGCGGTAGCCAGCTTCTCGTAGTTTACAGCTGCTTCGTACTCGCCTGCCTCCTTGTTGCGTGTCAGCCTGAGTATCTTATTTATGTCTTCGGTATTGCTGTATAGTATGTCCCTTATGCGGCTGTATGAGCCGGGCACATTTGAGAGCCTGTCAGGCAGCCCGTAGGTAAGCTCATTCAGTATCTGCATCGAGGCTGCCTCTCTCTTCTCAGCCTCTTTTCTGTAGTTCTGCGCGCGTATCATCAGGCTCAGCGAGACTGCCAGTATCAGTACGAAAGCAGCCGCTGCTGCAGCTCCGCGTTTTATCGTTTTTCTGTTCTGTTCTATACGGTGTTCCCTGAGAAGCTCATCCTCTGTGCAGCCTGCAACGCAAGCGATTACCTTGAGCATCTCCGTTGACGCCAATGACATCATCTTTTTGGTGTCATTTCCCGGGACACGTATGTCCATGAGCCTGTCCATGATGTCCGGTATAAGCTTCATGGAGACCGGGAAGGATGTTTTCGGATCTCCGCTTATGAGTATCGGGAAGACGTGGTCCGCCCTGCCGAGCTCAATGAATGTTGCCACCTCCCTGTCTACCCATTCCGACGACGGTGTATCGGTCGAACAAACTACGACCAGATACTTTGTTGAATGCAGGGCCTTGTCGATGGTATCGGTGAGTATCCTGCTGACAGGAAGCTCCTCGGTATCCCTGAATGCACGCTTCACTCCGCTCAGGCCTTCTTCACGCAAAGGCGCAGGCAAACGGTAATTCTCTGCCAGATTGAAGAGTTTCTGCGTTATTTCACTGTCCAGCGGCCTGTGACGGTAGCTGAAGAAAACATCGTAATCGTACATGTTTAGCCTCCCGTTACAGCTCCGCCATCAGACGGCGCGTCAAGCCCGAGTTCCTCCAGGGAACTCCTTGCGTTGTCTACTGCCTGCTGGATGTATATCATTGCCTGCGGTTCATCAGCGAATGCCGCCGGCAGCTCGTTCATAGTTCTCTCAGCTATGTCTACGCACAGTTTTGCCTGCTGATCGGCTATTTCTCCTTCCGTACGCGCTACATGCCCCAAATATGCAAAAATACCCGCTGCTCCGAGGCATACAGCCGCTATCACTGACACAAGTGTGATGACAGCTTTTCTGTGACGCATGCGGTGGCGCTGCTCAAGGTCGTCCGGATGCAGCCCCAATACGGATGCGATGATCCTGACCGTCTCGTAGCTCAAAGCCTCCTTCCACCGCGAACGTGTCTCCGCTCTGAGGTCTGAAGCTACCGGTTCTATCGTCTCTACACGTTCAACAACGGTCATGTCCGGGAGTATCTTCTGTACGGTCTTTTTCTCAATAAAAGACTCCGGGAAAGAGTCAGCTGGCTCTCCCCGGACTATAACAGCGATAATATTATTCTCTTTTCCGATCTCACGGAAATATGCAAGGCGGTCAAGAACGAACGCACTGGTCCTGGTCTCAGGCGAACAGAGCACCGCCAGGTAGCGGCTGTGATCCAGTATGTCGCGGGCTTCGTCATCAAAGTCTTTGCCGGACACTTCAACACAGACCCGCCTGTAATCCAGGCTGCTGTCCGGAAGGACAGTCCCCGACGGGAGTCTGTACCTGCGGATGCTCTCCGCAAGCTTATTCGCGACTGAAGCGTCCCCGGCTACTGCGAGGATGCAGATATCATAGTCCCGCATTATCCTTCTTTTCTTCCAAATGCTTTATAAACAGCTTTACCGCTTCGATCTTCTCAAGTTCGCCATAAAACTCCGGCGAGAACTCTTCACCGTCGAATTCGAATGCAACGATCATGAACTCTCCTACCTGCGAGGTCTCAAACGTGAGTGTTCCGGTCTCCTCATCATATTCGGCATTGACAGCCGTAAGCGTCTCATCAGAAGTCTCGTCCTCGTTGGCGAATACCGCATAGAGAGGTTTGTCCTTGTATTCTTCAGGAAGCACGTAGTCCATTTCTACTTTGACCGGTGCGCTCAGTTCGCTGACCTGAGCTCCGTTGATATATGCCGACAGGTTATAGTACGGCACTTTCTCAGCATTCTCATCACCTTCATTCAGATCGAACTCATTGATCTGGAGCGCAAGAGTATCGCTGACAGTTTTTACAGCAGCGAGCTTGTATTCATTAGCAGGCCTGGAAGGATCAGGGTCATCCGGCTTTACAGGATCAGGTTTTACAGGATCCACCGGATCAGAGTTTTTCTTTCTTCCGGTCCCGGTCATGATCGATTTTGGGTTGCCGCCAATAGTACCCGAGCCGGTCTGATCTGCGCGTGTGGATACCTTTGATGATCCACCGACCGATCCGGACGTGCTGTACATATATGCCATACGTATCAGGAAAACTCCCTCGGGATCAACAGAGTACTCGTCACCATCGATAAGAAAAGACCTGGAGAGTTTCCCTTTTTTGCGGCTGAATATCTCAAATGCTATAAATCCCTCCGGCCGCTCAGATTCATCCGGAGCGTAGCATTCATAAAGCTTATCGTAAGTGATCGCATTAGCCGCTGCATCGAATGGATCGAGTTCATGATAATCCATTCCACTTTTGTAGTTCTCGGATAGTTCATAAATACCGTTAAACTTATACTGATACAAATAGAAGGATGTGACCGGTATCGAAGCCTTATCCGGCATAGTGATATCATTCGGGCCGAAGAACACCGGGTTTGTTATCCCGTCCATCAGGATCCGTAAACTGCTGTAATTGAACACAGGTGCTCCGGAAAATATATCCTGGTAAATGTTGCTTATAGTCCCTCCGTTAAGGAACTTCAGATTTTTGCCAAGCTCTGCTATACCAGCCCTGAAGAGAACAGATCCGCCGTCAACAGAACCGGTCAGTCTGATAATATCGCTTTGCTCTATCGGGTTCAAACTGTGGATTTGAAGCGTGTCACCGGAAGACAGTTTTACATTCCGGATCTCAGAGTTCCCGCCAAGCACCAGTTTGGAAGCACCACTGCTGCTGATCTTTTTGATGGTATAACTTCCGGACAGCTTAAGAGTGGAATCCTTGATAGTGATCGTCAGCTCCTGATCCTTACCGATCCAGATATCGGCATTTTCAAATGATCCTGAGCCGGAATAATCACCATCCAGGAGAACCTCTCCGCCGCGTATAGTACCTTTGTTGACCAGCCTGTCATGCACATCGATACTTGATGATATGATTATGCCAATCGAATGACCGATGACTAACGCACCTGCATTGACGATCAGATCGCTTACCGAAAGCCCTCCGATGTAAGTTTCTACCGTTTCCGAATCTTTTGATTTATAAACATCTAAGGATTCATTTGTGATATTTCTGATAGTTTTATTACCGTCTTCATCAGAATTAACAAGGAACCGGTCTGCTTTGATATCAAGCGTAGTCCCTGCAGGAAGCACAAGCGTAGTTTTGTCCGGAACATCGATCTTCTCATCAATGACACCTGTTACGCTGCCGTTTATCAGTTTATATGAACCGTTCTTCTGCATGAGGAATACCGCAACGCTGCCGCCGTCCTCTCCATAGTATTCTTTGATAGGATGCAGGTTGAAGTCTGCCCCTTCTGCAAGCTCGATATTATCGATCAGAAGGATGCCGGTCCCGATCACATCGATCTGCCCGTCACACGAAAGGGTACCGATCTTGTTGAACCCTGATAATACTATCTCTACTCCGGTCCCGTCAGATGAGATATCTGCCCCTTCGGCAAAATTTCTCAGAACGATCCTGCCGCTGTCTTTTTCATAAGTCCAGCCGCTTCCGCTGCTGTCGCTGTTACCGTCCAGCTTCGTTCCGGCAATGGTGATTTTTTTACCCGTCTGAGCTTCTGTTCCTGGTGATTCTGTCTCTGATTCAGCCGGTGCTGAAGCCGCATTTTCCTCAGCAGGTGCTGACACTGTACCTGTCGTCTCTTCCTCAGATACGGCCGGTTCCGATCCACCCTCAGGCTCAGGCTCTTCCGCTGCTTCTGCTGCAGGTGCTTCGACAGCTTCCGGTGCTGCGCTTTCTTCCGCCGGTGCAGGCTCAGCTGCTTCTGCCGCCGGTGCTGCAGGTTCAGTCTTCACTGGTTCCGGCGCTGCAGCTGTTTCCGCTGCAGTAGGCTCAGGCTGTACCGCCTCACTCTGAACGGCTGATGCTTCCTGGACCTCAGGTGAAACATCATCCGCAAAGACCTGCCACGATAAAGGCATGATCATTAGCATGATCATCAGTAAACTGATAGTTTTTCGTGTAATCGTTCTCATGACAGTCCCACTACATATCCAAATGCTTTATAAACAGCTTTACCTCTTCGATCTTCTCTAACTCGTCATAGAATTCCGGCGAGAACTCTTCACCGTCGAATTCGAATGCAACGATCATGAACTCTCCCAGCTGAGAGGTCTCAAACGTGAGTGTTCCGGTCTCCTCATCATATTCGGCATTGACAGCCGTAAGCGTCTCATCAGAAGTCTCGTCCTCGTTGGCAAAGACCGCATAGAGAGGTTTGTCTTTGTACTCTTCAGGAAGCACGTAGTCCATTTCTACTTTGACCGGTGCGCTCAGTTCGCTGACCTGAGCTCCGTTGATATATGCCGACAGGTTATAGTACGGCACTTTCTCTGCATTCTCATCACCTTCATTCAGATCGAACTCATTGATCTGGAGCGCAAGAGTATCTCCTAACGCAGTGACTGCGGCGATCCTGTATTCCGGATCAGGTTTTACAGGATCAGGTTTCGGGTCCGGGTCCGGTTTTGGATCAGGATCTGGTCTCGGGTCCGGGTCCGGTTTCGGATCAGGATCTGGCTCCGGATCCGGGTCAGGATCAGGATCCTCTGACGAGAACCTTGTTATGCCTGTTCCTGTAATAATCGACTTTGAATTGCCGCCGATGTTGCCCGAGCCGGTCTGGCTGGCACGTGTAGTGGTTCCGGTGGTCCCTCCGTGAGAATTCGACCATGGGTCAAGATATCCCAGCCTTATCAGGAACACTCCATTGGAATCCACGTACCCCTTACCCGTATAAGAGTCCGCACCGAGGATATCCATGTGCAGCTTACCGTCATCATCTTTACTGAACACCTCAAAGATTATGCTTTGCCCGTCCTTCAGAAAATCCACTCCGTCAGGAAAATACGTATCGATCAGGTTTTCGTAAGTTATGTAGCCGTTATAATCCGTTGATGCATCGTAATCATTCAGAATCGCGTAGTCCAGGACTTCTTCCGGGTCTTCGCTCACATTCTCTTCCAGGATTATATTATGGCACCATTCTATCGTCTTATGTAAATAGAAAGACACTACAGGGATCGAACCCGGATCAGGAACTGTGACATCGTCCGGTCCAAGGAATACAGGTGCTTCTGTCCCGTCAGATACAGTCGCTGACCCGGCATATTCAGTTTCAGATAAAGACGGTAACCCGACATAGTCGAAGACAGTAGCACCGTATTTTCCGGTGCTTATCACACCATTATTCTTAAATTTGAGGAGCGGACCGAGTTCCGTGATGCCGGATTTGATCAAGACCGAAACACCATCGACCGTTCCTGTATGCCTCATGCAATCTTCCATCTGGAAGCTGTATATATCCAACGAAGATCCGGAAGGACCCTTCATTTCCTTTATCTCGAAAGGACCGTGATAATACAGCTCCGAACTGCCTGCTACCCCTAATTCTTCGATCGTATACTCTCCCTCTTCCAGATTCAGAATGGAATCCTTGATGTTGATGCTCATCGTCTGGCCCGTCCTGAGGGTGATATGAGAATCCTCAATGGTCCCGGTTCCGGAATAGAGGCCACCGGATCCGTCATCCTTTTGAATGACAGTTACGCCTCCTCCGCTGATGAGTCCGTTATTTATCAGATTTCCCATCACATTGATGCTTGCAACGAGTTCTTCCGACAGTTTATCGTTTTTGATTTTTGCGCTTTCATTAAGGGTAAGATCGCCTACATATAAATGTCCGCCGTAAAACTCGGTCTCGGTGCCTTCCAATTCCGATTCGCTATAACCGGAAGGATCACGTATGACCGTTTTGCTGCCGTCTTCACCGGTCTTGACCTTGACTTTGAGAGCCTGAAGTTCAAGCACCGAATTGGCCGGAAGAACAAGCTTAATGTTTTCTGGCAATTCCAGCTTTTCATCGATAATGCCTTTGACAGTTCCGTTCATGAGCATGTATGAGCCGTCGTCCTGAAGGACGAACACCGCAACACTGCCCCCGTCTTCTCCGTAGTACTCCTGCAGAGAAAGCAGATTGAACGAACATCCTACCGGAAGCTCCACCTTGTCGATGAGCAGGACTCCTGTTCCGATCACATTGATGTCGCCTTCGCACGAAAGCGTTCCGATCCTGTTGAATCCGGTAGAAACTATCTCGACTCCAGTGCCGTCCGATGTGATATCGGCGCCGCCGGTATAATCCCTCAGGACTATCCTGCCGCTGTCCTTTTCATAAGTCCATCCCTCTCCGCTGCCGTCTTCGTTGCCGTCGAGCTTAGTGCCGGAAATGGTGATGTTTTTTTCTTTCTGCCCTTTAGGTACGTCAGCGGCAGCCGCAGGCTCAGATGCATCCGGTGTCTGTTCAGCTTTGGCTGCTGCCGTTGCTTCAGCTGCCTCAGGTTCCGGCGTCTCTGCTGCTTCAGCTCCGGGGTCTTCCTGCTCGGCAGGCGTTTCTGCCTCTGCAGGCACCGGTTCCTCCGCTGATCCAGATTCGGCAGTTTCCGTCACTGCAGCAGTCTCTGCAGCTGCAGGCTCCGTTGGAGCTGCTGCCTCATTTGTTTCCGCCGCTGCCGGCGTATCAGGCTGCACCTCTTCGTTCTGCACAGCTGCTGCTTCCTGATCCTCAGGCGAGGCATCGTCAGCGAATGCCTGCCACGTAAAAGGCATGATCATAAGCATGATCATTAAAATGCTGATGGTTTTGCGCGCGATTCTTCTCATAACAGTCCCCCTTGATCAGAAAGCTGATCTCTCTGCTACTCCGGCAAGCATCTCCCATGCATAAGCGTCTTTTTCTTTTTCTTCTTCAGTCAGTTCCGAATACGGAAGCATCATCGGATGCCTTCGCATCAGATCGTCCCTTTCCGGTGAATACGTCCAGTTATACATCAAGTGGAACCTCAGCCAGCGCCTGTGTTCCATCTCCCTGCAGATATCTCTCTTCTCCGGATCCGCATTGCTGAACAGCTCATACGCCCTGCAGCAGTTCTCTTCAGTGAGCTCTGTGATGCTGTCGTCATCCAGGAGATATCTGACCTTGACTATCATATGATCGGCTGCTGCGATATTTGACCATTTCAGGTGGTCGCTGAGATCATCCCATTTAGTTGGCTTGTCCGCTCTTTCACTGTAGATATCGTTGAGCATGACTGCAAGCCTGTTGATATCGTCTCTTACAAGTGAGCGCATAGTAAATATCTTATTGCTGCTACCGAAACTCTGTATCTTTTCCGCGTCATTGTCGAGTCTGATATGGATCTCTGCCGCAGTCGGGAACATTTTTATGAGCTCTCTGTGCGTTGCCAGATCGCTTCTGTCATCGTCTTCACAGATAATGATCCTGTCTGCATTGCGGATTATCTCCGGATGATACTCCCAGCATTCCTCGTGGAGGAACAGAGTATCGTCTTCGGGGTCTCCGCCGCACAGTGTTCTTACAGCTTCACGGTGCGATTTTCTGAATTCCGAAGAGTCGCCGAAGACATGATATCTGATGTACCTGCCGGGCTCGAAGACATTTGTGATAAGCCCCCTTTCGAGCAGCTCTGCTGCGATGCTCCCGCTACCTATCAGCACGATGGTCTTCTCACCTTTGCGCACAGGATGATCTCTCCAGTAACACCTGCCTATGATCTCTTTTTTACTGAAAACATGGAGATTATCTGATATCTCATCTGAGCCGAGGTCGGTCATACAATAGGTATCCATTCCAAGCGCGGCAGCTTCCGATGCCTGACGGTAGTTCTCCCATGAGTCATCGCTCATGCAGAAATTCATGATGTCCTTTCCGCTGCCTTTTATATCGACAACATCCTCAAGGCTGCAGTCCAGACGCACTACCGGCTGTCCGCTCATGCGCTTCTCTGCTGAGCGGCGGAAGACTATCACCGCTTCAGGATCGTCAGCGAGGACAGACTCTGCCAGTGCTTCTGACTGCTCGTTCTCGTCATTGATGACATACCATTTGCGGTCTCTGACCGCCCGCAGCCTCATGCGAGGTCCGGCCTGCCCGCTGATAAAGCTGATCAGCACGCCTATCAGCGCAGTGAACAGTCCCAGACTGCAGAGAGCAAGTATCACGCCCAGGGCTTTACCGAACGGCGTGACCGGAGAGATATCTCCGTATCCGACTGTGGTGAGCGTGATGATGGAGTACCATAATGCATCCCCAATGCTGTGGATGGAAGAGCCTTCCGCTTTTGATTCTGCAGCCAGCAGCAATACAAGGACTGCCGCGTATGCAGCCGCGATCGCAAGCGTTATACGAATGTATCTTTTTTTGCCGCTCATTTTGCCGTTGCTTCTCTCTGTTTAAGTATTTCCGGAATGATCAGTACGTTGTTGATGTCATATCGTTTATAATCCACATCACGCCCGGTCACTGAACGCTCTTTCTGAGACAGACCGTCCAGCTCTTCCCACGGGATCAGGCATGCATGTTTGCGGTTCTCGGGGTCTTTGGTAAGCCTTATGCCCGGCAGACCTTCTGCGATGCATTTCTTATAGGTTTCAGCCCTTTCGTCGAACTCCTCATTGCTCATCGGGGAGTATCCCATAACAAAGTGGAACGCGTTCCATCTGAGATGCTCCGTCTCACCCAGCACTTCGAGGACATCCTCAGAAGGAGGCCAGCCGCCTGCTTTCACCTCTTCTTCAGTGATCCCTGCTGCACGTATGAAAGCCGGGAGAAAATCAGCGGAAGCTCGAGATGACATCTTGCTGAACGAATCGCACGCCATCCACTTCTCCCAATCCGTCCTGCCGGAGTCGTCATAATTGCTGTTGATGATGATAGCGTCGCGGTCTGCCTTCTGCGCGGACAGATAGTCGAGGGAGTTGATCTCTGCGGTAACGATAGGGCTGCCCACGGTCTCCTGATATCTGACGCCTTCTTCTCCGCACCTTACGACGCATATGTGTTCCGCGCTCCGGCGCTTAAGGTACATCATGAGGTTGTCTGAGATCTCGCGGTCGCTGTCCTCACTCCCTGTGCAGACCGCTATCAGCTTGAGCGTGGCTATGTGTCTGTCGACATAGTTATAGAACTCTATGCTTCTGCCATCGGCCTTGAAGCTTTTTATATCGTATTTTTCGAAAAGCGAGGCACACTCGGATTTCATGTAGCCCGATTCATTCTCAAAATTAGGCGAGAATATGGCTGCATGGAATGTGCTGCCTGCAAACTGGCTGTTCATCATCAGCTGTTTAAGGACTGCCTGCCCGTGTCTGCCGAATCCCACTATCGCACAGTCAAAGTCTTCCAGAGCACGTCCGTCACTGCCGAATCTCACAAGTTCCCACGGAGGACATGTGCGGATAAGCGCCCTTGCCGAGAGCATAGCGCTGTCATAGACATTGACGTATCCGAATCCGTACTGATCGGCGGAAGCCTGAAGCATCGAGGTTATGATGTCTTCTGCTCCCGGAAGTGTGATGGCCGTGTTTTCCGGATCTACGCCCGCTTCCTTAAGAGCGTCTTTCAGACCGAGAGCATAGAAAAGGTCGCTGTCTTCCTCATCCATCGCGAACACATTTACCTTTCGGCGGTTTACCCTGAGCCTTTTCATAACAGACTTGTCTGAAGCTACCGCAGACGGGCCGGTGATCAGGGACATGCCCATGTTGTTGAGATCTGTTATCGTTGAATGATCGGCATCCTCTGCAATGAATACTACCGAGCCTGCTCCTGCATTGCGGCATTCCTTGCCCAGGCTGATGCTGCGCTCGTTGATGCCGTAGATCAGAGTCAGATCTCCCTTTGCGGAGAGGAGTATGCGCAGATATCTCAAAGCTTCCTCGCCGAGGGTGAACATGGCAGCGCTCGCCATCGAATAGAACGCCAGCAGATGCATTATCCAGAATACTATGAGCCCTGCAGAAGTCGCTACAGGCGAGGTGCCGGCGATCGATCCGTAGTCATTGATGCCGACGAACATCTTGATAACGCAAAAAGGCGTACGGATCATGCTGAGTCCAATGTCTCCGGTACTCTCAGCAAATCCAACGCCGTAAATAATAACTCCCCCGATAAAGGCTATGATCATGCACGCAGCTGTCAGCCTGGCAGAGAAAGACGGCTTCAGAGCAAGGTTAAGAACCATAGCCAGAAGCAATGCAGTCGACAGTATAACAACGGTCACGCTGGTCATAAGGCCCCTCCTTTTTAATCCGGAAGAGTTAAGAAGAACATATTTTTCTATATTATAGGATATATGATAACAAGTTAAATGTAAATAAATCTGAGCACGAAAAAGCGCCGGAACGATACTGTCAGTAACGTTCCGGCACGGATTTATTATATACATTCAGTCTCGCAGCTGAAACAGCCCGTGTCTGTTGCAGTATGCATATATCTTTCTGACGCAGTCTATCTTGAAGTCCGATTTATCATCAGTTTTGAAGGCAGCACGGACAGACGGTCTTAGCCACCCTGCGCAGAAAACAAAAAGACTCCAAGAAAGAATTAACTCTCTTGAAGTCCTAATTTTATAGACTGATTTGATGTCTCAGGACGCTACTGTTTTTTGCCCTTTTGGGGATAAAAGGTAGTGCCCCTTGACATTTGTGTTTTATTCAAACTCGATTGTACTTACCGGCTTATCCGAGATATCCCACATTACCCTGTTTACACCCGGAACAGTTTCGATAATGCGATCCCTCATTCTTCTGAGCATGTCCCAAGGGATCTCTACCGACTCTGCCGTAACAGCGTCAACAGTGTTGATGGCTCTGATGATTACAGGCCATCCCATATATCTCTTGCCGTCCTTGATGCCTGTCGACTGCATGTCAGGAATGACTGCGAAGTACTGCCAAGGAACGTTCTCCATCTTGCCGATCTCTTCTCTTACGATGGCATCTGCCTCTCTGAGTGCCTCGAGTCTGTCTCTTGTGATGGCGCCTGTGCATCTTACACCGAGGCCAGGGCCAGGGAACGGCTGTCTGTATACCATGTTGTCAGGAAGTCCGAGTGCGGATCCGACTACTCTTACTTCGTCCTTGTAAAGCAGCTTTACAGGCTCTACGAGCTCGAACTGGAGGTCTTCAGGTAGTCCGCCTACGTTGTGGTGAGCCTTGACCCCGTCGGATTCGAGGATGTCCGGATAGATGGTGCCCTGTCCGAGGAATGCGATACCGTCGAGTTTTGCAGCTTCTTCAGCAAATACATCGATGAACTCCTTGCCGATGATCTTGCGCTTTGTTTCAGGATCATCAACTCCGGCGAGCTTGTCGAGGAATCTGTCAACAGCGTCTACGTAGATGAGGTTGGCGCCGAGCTCTTCTCTGAACACCTTGATGACCATCTCAGGCTCGCCCTTACGGAGAAGCCCGTGGTTAACATGAACACACACCAGGTTATCACCGATCGCCTTGATCAGCAGTGCAGCTACTACGCTTGAGTCAACGCCGCCTGACAGGGCAAGAAGCACCTTCTTGTCTCCTACCTGAGCCTTGATTTCAGCGAGCTGCTCCTCGATGAACTTATCAGCGAGTGCACGTGTTGTGATACGTTCCATTGTTTCCGGTCTGATGTCTGCCATTTTTATATACCTCCGTGAAACTCAATTGAGTGAAATCTGCTTATATTAACGTCCGCCGCCGGATGTGCGGCTGGATACTTCCTTGAGGATTACGTCGTGTGCTCCGCCTTCCACAATGCTGACAGCCGACACGAGAGTCAGCTTTGCGTTCTTGTGGAAGTCAGGAATGTTGAGCGCTCCGCAATTGCACATTGTAGACTTCACCTTTCCAAGTGACATCTCAACGTTATCGTGGAGCGATCCTGCATAAGGTACGTATGAGTCTACGCCTTCTTCGAATTTCAGTCTGGCATCTCCGCCGAGATCGTATCTCTGCCAGTTGCGTGCTCTTGCCGAACCTTCTCCCCAGTATTCCTTAACATAGCTGCCGTTGAGCATGAGTTTTGCGGATGGGGATTCATCGAATCTTGCAAAATATCTGCCGAGCATGATGAAGTCGGCTCCCATTGCGAGCGCAAGGGTCATGTGATAATCATAAACTATGCCGCCGTCCGAACAGATAGGCACATATACGCCTGTCTTCTTGTAATACTCATCTCTTGCCTGGGCGACTTCGATAACTGCCGACGCCTGTCCACGGCCGATACCCTTCTGCTCGCGTGTGATGCAGATGGATCCTCCGCCGATGCCGACCTTTACAAAGTCAGCTCCGCAGTTTGCGAGGAAGTTGAATCCGTCAGCGTCAACAACGTTTCCGGCTCCGACCTTTACTGTATCGCCGTAGTTGTCTCTGATCCACTTAAGAGTAACAGCCTGCCACTCGGAGTAGCCTTCAGATGAGTCGATAGTCATAACGTCAACACCTGCATCAAGCAGTGCCGGGACTCTTTCCTTGTAGTCTCTTGTATTGATTCCGGCTCCGACGATATATCTCTTGTCGGCGTCGAGGAGCTCAAGCGGATGCTCCTTATGCGAATCGTAGTCCTTGCGGAATACGAATGATGTCAGTCTCTGGTTGTCATCGATGATAGGCAGCTGATTTACCTTGTTGTCCCAGATGAGATCGTTTGCCTCTGAAAGTGTGATGCCCTCGTGACCATAAACCATCTTATCGAACGGTGTCATGAATTCGGATACCTTTGTATCGCGGCTCATGCGCGAGATTCTGTAGTCCTTGCTCGTAACGATACCGAGGAGCTTTCCGTCAGCAGTGCCGTCTTCTGTGATAGCTATTGTGGAATGTCCCTTTTCAGCCTTGAGATTGAGCACGTCCTGAAGAGTTGCATCAGGTCTCAGATTGGAATCGCTCGGAACAAAGCCCGCCTTATAGCTCTTGGCCTTTTTGACCATTGCAGCCTGGCTCTCTATGGACTGGGATCCGAAGATGAACGAGATGCCGCCTTCCTTTGCGAGAGCGACAGCCATGTTGTTGTCGGAAACAGCCTGCATGACAGCGGATGTCAGCGGAATATTCATCGACAGAGCCGGCTCTTCGCCTTTTCTGTATTTAACTACCGGAGTCTTAAGTGATACGTTCTCCGGTCTGGCTTCCATCCCGGAATATCCCGGAATGAGAAGATATTCATTGAAAGTTCTTGATGGTTCCTTGAGAACAGTTGCCATATTTCACCTCTTTTTTGTTATTTGGGGGGTAATTTAGCCTATTGTTAACCGTTAAAGCCTTCTAACTTTCAGCCATTTTTGACTGGTTTTCACTAATATAGCACTAAAAAAGGGCTAAATAAAGCGATTTTTGAAAGTTTTATGCCACTAACTTTTTACCTCTTTCCTTGTTTCTGACGTTCCGCCGGCATCTAATGATTGTTATGTACTTTTTGCTGTTGTACAATAGGCAAAGATTGAAAACAGAGGTGCTTGTGGAGAAGGAAAACAAGAGTAACAGAATAGACCTCCTGAACGGCAAAATAGCCGGTGCCCTTTTCTGGCTTTCGGTCCCTATCATGGGTTCACAGTTCATACAGATGGCTTACAGTATGTTCGACACCATGTGGGTAGGCCAGCTCGGCAATCAGGCAGTTACTGCAGTCGGAGCTGCAGGCTCTTTTATGTGGCTCGGCCAGGGCATCGCGATGATTCCTCAGATAGGCGGACAGGTCATGACCGGTCAATCCATCGGTGAAGGCGACCTGAAGCGAGCCAGGCGCTTTGCCTCAGAGGCCGTTCAGCTGATGCTCCTGCTCATGATCATCTACGCAACTGTCTGCATAGTGCTCAGGCATCCTTTTATAGCTTTCTTCAAGCTTCATGACCCTGAGACAGTCGCCATGTCCGAGTCCTATCTCTCAATCGTCTCTTTGGGACATATCGTAATGGGCTTCAACTACGTGATGCAGGGCCTGCTTACGGCAACAGGAGACAGCAAGACTTCGTTCAAGTACAATGCGACGGGCATGGTGCTCAACATTGCGCTCGACCCTTTCCTCATATTCGGAATCGGACCGTTCCCTGCTCTCGGAGTAAACGGTGCCGCTATAGCGACTATCTTTTCCGAAATGGTCGCATCAGTTCTGTTTGCCCGCTTCGTTATACGCGATGATTACCTCTTTAAAGACTTTAACCTCTTCACTGTCCCGGAGAAAAGCGGCATGCTGCAGCTTATAAAACTCGGAACTCCGCCGGCGCTGTTTAATATCGTTTACGCCTTCGTTGCGATGGTGATCTCGCGCATTATCGTCACATTCGGTGACGCGGCCATCGCAGTGCAGAGGATAGGCGGTCAGATCGAGTCTTTGACCTGGATGACTGCTGAAGGATTCTCCTATGCGATGAGCGCGTTCACATCGCAGAACTACGGAGCCGGAAACTACGATAGAGTGAAAAAGGGATTTACGACAGCGACTCTCATGATGACCGTCTTTGGAATACTTGCAACGGCCCTTCTGGTTCTAGGCGCTGTTCCTTTATTCAGCTTATTCATCAGAGAACCTGAGATTATTGAGGGCGGGGCTGTCTACCTCAGGATAGTAGGTCTTTCAGAGCTGTTTATGAGCTATGAGCTTGCTACCACAGGCGCGTTCAACGGCCTTGGTCAGACGAAGCTTCCGGCCGCTATAGGCCTGCTTCTTACAGCTGCAAGGATACCGATGTGCTACCTTCTTATGCCGCTGTTAGGCATCAACGGAGTATGGTGGGCGATGACCATATCCAGTATCCTTAAAGGAACCATTCTGAACATCCTCTTTATATACAGGTTGAAAAAACTTCAATAGCAACTAAAAAAGGCATCCTTCCTGATGAAGGATGCCTTCATTTTTTATGTAGCGTTTGCCTGAACGGGACTTACATCATGCCCATTCCGCCTGCTCCGCCCTGTGGCATTGCAGGTTCCGGCTCTTTGATCTGTGTGATGCCTGCCTCTGTTGTGAGCAGCATGCTTGCAACTGAAGCTGCATTCTGCAGTGCCGATCTTGTAACCTTTACAGGGTCTACGATACCTGCTGCGATCATGTCCTCATAGGTCTCATTTGCAGCGTTGAATCCTACATTGCCCTCTGCCTTCTTGACTTCGGCAACTACGACTGCTCCGTCAAATCCGGCGTTTTCAGCGATCTGTCTTACAGGCTCCTCGAGAGCTCTCTCTACGATCTTAGCGCCTGTCTTAACGTCGCCTTCCTGCTGGTCAGCATATGCCTTTACTGCAGCGATTGCTCTGATGAGGGATACTCCGCCGCCTGCGACGATTCCTTCCTCAACAGCAGCCTTTGTAGCATTGAGTGCGTCCTCGAGTCTGAGCTTCTTCTCCTTGAGTTCTGTCTCGGAAGCAGCTCCTGCGTTGATTACAGCTACTCCGCCGCTCAGCTTAGCAAGTCTCTCCTGCAGCTTCTCTCTGTCGAAGTCAGATGTAGTCTCTTCAATGGATGCCTTGATCTGAGCAACTCTTGCTGCGAGGTCTTCCTTTCTGCCTGCGCCGCCTACGATAACGGTGTTGTCCTTGTTGACCTTAACTGTCTCTGCCTGACCGAGCATGTCGATCGTAGTTTCCTTAAGCTCATATCCGAGCTCTTCCGAAACTACAACACCGCCTGTGAGGATAGCGATGTCTTCCATCATGGCCTTACGTCTGTCGCCGAATCCAGGTGCCTTAACAGCAACTACGTCGAGTGTTCCTCTCAGCTTGTTGAGAACGAGTGTTGCAAGAGCTTCACCGTCTACATCCTCTGCTACGATGAGGAGGCTTCTGCCAGCCTTCATAATGCCTTCGAGCAGTGGGATGATGTCCTGAATGCTGCTGAGCTTTTTATCTGTGAGGAGAATGAAAGGCTTGCTCATTACAGCTTCCATTTTCTCATTGTTTGCCATGTAAGGTGACAGATAACCTCTGTCGAACTGCAGTCCTTCAACAACGTCGAGCGACGTGCCGAGAGTCTTGGACTCCTCAACTGTGATAACGCCGTCCTTGCCGACCTTCTCCATAGCCTCAGCGATGAGCTCGCCGATTTCTGTGTCGTTAGCGGATACGGAAGCAACCTGTGCGATAGCAGCCTTGTCGTCTACCGGCTTTGCAGCAGCCTTGAGGTTCTCAACTGCAGCACCTACTGCGCCTGCGATGCCCTTCTTGAGGATCATCGGATTTGCTCCGGCTGTTACATTCTTGAAGCCTTCTCTTACGATGCTCTGTGTGAGCAATGTAGCTGTAGTAGTTCCGTCGCCAGCGACATCGTTTGTCTTTGTAGCAACTTCCTTTACGAGCTGTGCGCCCATGTTCTCTACCTGGTCTTCAAGCTCGATCTCTCTTGCGATCGTAACGCCGTCATTTGTGATCAGCGGTGATCCGTATGATCTCTCGATCAGTACGTTTCTGCCCTTAGGTCCGAGTGTGATCTTTACTGTATCTGCGAGTTTGTCAACTCCGGCAAGAAGCTTCCTTCTGGAATCTTCGCCGTAATAAAGTTCTTTAGCCATTAGTGATTCCTCCTTCTATGTGGTACCCGCTCCTATTTCTCGATGGTAGCGAGGATATCTTTCTGATTGATTATTGTATATTCAACGCCCTTATACTTAAGGTCGTTTCCGCCATATCTGCTGAAAATAACGATATCGCCTACCTTGAGCTGCATAGGTTCTTCTTCTGTACCAGGGCCGACTGCAAGAACTTCAGCCTGCTGTGGCTTCTCTTTTGCACTTCCCGAGAGCAGCAGACCTGCTTCAGTCTTTTCTTCGGCTTCCATTTTCTTAATAACTACTCTTGCGCCGAGTGGTTTGATTCCAATGCTCATTTCATGCCTCCATCTTAGTTCTATTTGTTAGCACTCTGAATGTTTGAGTGCCAATTTCCAAAACATATTGTACTCACCGCGGTCATAAGTGTCAACACCTAAGGGTGAAGAAATCGTCACATTTATTTCCTTGCTCTGTCTCTGTAATAATAGAAAAGGTATTGCTGTGCGTAACCCGCCAAATCGCCGTATTTTTCTGCTGCAAAGGTCTGCATTCCCTTTGCATCCTTCAGGTCAAAACCGTACATATCGTTCATGATCTGCCTGACCCAGGTGTCGACCGGGAACGCCGCCGTATCCCTCAGGCCAAAGAGCATGATGCAGTTTGCCACCTTTGGCCCTATGCCGTGAAATGCCAGAAGCTCTTCGCGCGTTTTCGGGCATCCCTCTCTCAGATACCGCTCCGCACTCGCTTTTATATACTCGCACCTGTATCCCAGCCTTAGCTCTGCGAGGTCGCATACTTCAGCTTCTGCCAGAGCTTCAGGCGACGGAAAAGCGCACAGCTCGCTGCCTTCAATAGGTTCTCCATACGCAGCACACAGAGACTCGATGTTTTTGCGTATGCGCGGAATGTTGTTGTTCTGGGATATTATGAACGAGATTATGGTCTCGAACGGATCCTGATTGAGTATGCGTATGCCATGGCCGTATTCGGTTGCAGGCTTTAGCAGAGGCTCTGAGTCCGTCAGCTTCTTTTTTATTGCACCATAGTCAGTATCCAGATCGAAATAGCGCCTCCAGAAGTCCCTGTCTCCGCCTGTCGCGTCTACGTTCAGACATCCATCGGAAAGGCTTATGCGGGCAGCAAAAGAGCCTGCGGCTCCGGTATATGCATCCGGGCCGTCAGGCACCCATCTGAAGCACTGACCGCACTCAAATATATGCGTTAGATCTATATCCTTTATATTCTCAAAAACCATTCATGTCCCTTCTTGTCAGTGGAGTTTTCTCGACAGCATCTCTTCCCTGTCCCTGACTATATCTCTGATCCTTACGTTGACGCTGTCTATTGTAAATGCAGTCATGTTCACAAGCGCGCCGTAGACGTCCTGCTGAAGATCCATGCATTTTATAACTGACTCGGGATCTCTGATGGCCATAACATCTATTGTAACCGACATATTGGTCTGTTTGCCGTTGTTCATCCTGTCGACCACCACGAGATGAGATTCATACGGCTCGGCTGCGATCCTGATTATGTCCCTTATGACCTGCTCGCTTATGGTGAAGCTGCCGAAATAGCTGAATGTAGGCCTCACTACAGTTCGGTCGTTAGGGCCGTCATCTACCTGCCTCTGATCAGCACCCGCATCGACGGCATTGCCGCGCGCCTTGTGTATGAACTGCTTTATAGGGTCCATAAAATATCCGGCAAAGTCACGTCTGAGCTGCCCCAAAGGAGCCGGTATTACATGTTCGCCCTCTACTACCCGGTAGTGAGCGGCAAGCGCGCGCTGTTCTTCTGTCGTGACATCTTCAATGTATATGCGCTCCTCAGGATGCTGCAATCCCAGTTGCTCGGCTACTATATCGGTCATCCTGTCCGAGGTACCGATGATCATCAGCGTATTCGGATTGTAGCGCTCTATGGCATTCTTTACCTCTTCCCTGTGATCTTCATAGTTGAAGAGCGCCGTTCTCATGGCAGCCGCCTTCGAAGCACACTTTTTTGCCGAACTGCCTGCAACTATCTGCCCTTTATATATGAGCAGACCGTCATCTATTATGGCATCAAAACCACGCCGCTGCGCGAGTGCAGTGGCCTGAAAGCTCTTGCCTGTTCCGCTTTTTCCGGTGAATGAAACTACCTTCATATCCTTGCAATTACTAATTCCCACCGTTTTGGTAGGATTGTATCATTTTGTTTTTTTGATATTTACAACCCGCAACACGAGTGTTATACTCTAGGCGTAGTAGATATTGAATACTAAGGAGGTAATATTATGGCATTCAAGATTACTGAAGACTGCATCGGTTGCGGAGTTTGCGCTGGTAACTGCCCAGTAGAGGCAATCACTGAGGGTACACCTTACGTTATCGATGAGAGCGCTTGCATCGACTGTGGAGCTTGCGCTGCTAACTGCCCTGTAGGAGCTCCTGTAGAGGCATAATCGATCATCAATAATGATCAAAATCCCGTAGCGAAGGCTACGGGATTTTCTTATGTCCGGATTCTGTAACCGTCAGTCCCTGTCCTCATTCATTCTCTTGATCATGAATGACAGAGCGTGGAGACTGTCCGAAAGATGTACGGACTCAAGCGCGATGCCTTCCGGTAAAGCAAGATCAATCGGTGCAAAGTTCCAAATGCCTTTTACGCCGCCCGAAACCAGCGCGTCCGCCACCTTCTGTGCATTTTCTCTGTTGACACAAATGATGCCGATATCGATTTTTTCTCTTTTGCAGTACTCTTCAAGATCGGCAACGTCCAGAACCTCAACATCGTTGATTACATTGCCTACGATTTTTGGGTTCGCATCAAAGAGACCGATGATATTAAAACCTATCTTGTAATAATACGTATAGTTGGTGATTGCCTGGCCCAGATTACCTACGCCGACTACAACAGTCTTGTATTCTCTGTCGAGGCCAAGAATCTTGTTGATTTCCTTGTAAAGCTTTTCGACCTCGTAGCCATATCCCTGCTGACCAAACTCACCGAAAGTATTGAGATCCTGTCTGATCTGAGATGCAGTGTATCCGATCATCTCGCTGAGCTCATTTGAGGATACCTTTTTGATGCCTTTTGCCTGAAGATATCCGAGATATCTTCTGTAGCGAGGGAGCCGGCGGATGATCGCGTTTGATACTTTCATCTTGCCCATTGCACACCTCTGTTTTATTTGTTTGCTTCTACGTATTTAACGATATCGCCGACTTTTGTGAAGTTCTCGGCAATATCATCAGGAATCTCGATGCCATACTCTTCCTCTACTCCGAGGATGATTTCAACAGCGTCAAGTGAGTCTGCCTCGAGGTCCTTCATGAAGTCCGTATCCATTGTTACCATCGATGCATCAACGTCAAGTTGCTCTACGATAAGTGCCTGAATTTTCTCAAAAACCATATCTTTTCTCCTTTTTTATCTCCGTTTTATCTCTATGTCCTACGACAATTATAGACTAGTAAAGTTAACTATTTCAACGACTTGCGTAGAATTTTTAACAAAATTGTTTAAGTTTTTCACAAAGATTATTGTTGAAGCTCCATCCACTCGTCGTAAAGATCTGTGACTTCAGCCTCAAGCTCAGCCATTCTCGAGGATTCCCTGTGCATCCACTCCGGATCTGTGGAGTTTTCAGGCAGTGCCATCTCATCCTGAATGTCCGCTATCGCAGCTTCTATCTCGTGTATCCTGTTTTCGACGCTCTCTGCTCTTCTCTGTCTGCGGCGCTCCTCCGCTTCGTTCTGCTTTTTAGCCTGCCTCTCGGCCTCGGAATTCTTCACCAGCTTTCTTGTGAGCTCAAGCTCATTTCTTCTTTTTTCAGGAACTTCCTTGCTGTTTTCAGCCTGATCCCGGCCTGCAAAGTGCCCGGTTTTTTCGAGATAGTAGTCGAACTTGCCCTTGTACTCTACAAGGCCGTGTTCTGTAAGCTCGAGTATCCTGTCCGGGATGGTATTCAGGAGATATCTGTCGTGCGAAACTATAAGCAGCGTGCCCTCAAATTCCATCAGAGCCTCTTCGACAATCTCCTTGGATTCGATATCGAGGTGGTTGGTAGGCTCGTCTAGGATCAGTGTGTTCGCTCCTGAAAGCATCAGCTTCAGAAGAGAGAGCTTTGCCTTCTCACCGCCGGACAGATCCTTTACCTGCTTGAACACATCGTCTCCCGTAAAGAGAAAGCGTCCGAGCAGCGATCTCATCTCGGTATCTGTGTAGAGATGATATGCGTTTTTCATCTCTCCCAGTACTGTTTCATTCTCATCGAGCAGGAGCTGGCCCTGGTCATAGTATCCGAAGTTTACGTTGTATCCCGTCCTCAGATAGCCGTCATCAGGCTTTTCAAGCCCCATCAGGATCTTGAGCAGCGTCGTCTTTCCAATGCCGTTGTCTCCAATTATGCAGACTCTTTCGCCCTTGCGTATCAGGAGCCCTGCGTGGTCAAAGAGCTTTCGTGATCCAAAGCTTTTTGAAAGTTCTTCAGCCTCGAGAACCTCTCCTCCGCTCTTAAAGTCCGCCTCAAAGCTGAGCTTCATCTTGTTCTGCTTCAGCCTCGGCTTCTCTTTGAGCTCGATCATGGCCAGGCGCTTCTCACGCGATGCAGCGCGTTTGGCCAGATGCTCGGTGCCGTGCTGCTTGAAGCGGCGTATCATCTCCTCCTGCCTTGCGATCTCAGCCTGCTGCTTCTCGTACTCGCGGCGCATGGCTTCGAGATGCTCTGCGCGCTTAACCAGGAACGTGGAATAATTACCTGTATACGACTCCAGGGTTCCTCCTCCGAGGTCGAATATCTTATTTGTAATGCGGTCAAGGAAGTATCTGTCGTGGGATACCACCATGATGGTACCCTTGTAACTGTCGAGATACGCTTCTAACCACTCCAGCATATGAAGATCGAGGTGGTTTGTAGGCTCATCGAGCATCAGCACATCGGGTTTGCTGAGCAGCAGGCAGCTGAGCGCCAGCCTGGTCCTCTCTCCTCCCGAGAGCTTGCTTATCTCCTTGTTCTGAGCCTCTTCATCGAAGCCCATATGCGTGAGCATCGCTCCGAGCTCGCTCCTGTATGTGTATCCGCCCTTCTGCTCGTATTCGTCCATCAGACGGGTGTATTCTTCCAGATCCTTTTCGAAGCTTTCACTTTCGTGATCCGAAATGGCAAGCTGCAGCCTTTCGAGCTTCTTCTCCATCTCAAAGAGGTGGGTAAAGCTCTTTTCTGCCTGCGATCTTACGGTGCCGCTTCCGCCAAAGTGGTTCTGCTGACGCAGATAGCCGATATTGAAATCATTCCTTATGTACAGATTTCCGGAAGTCGGCTCCATATCTCCTGCAATAATGCGCAGCAGGGTCGTCTTACCGGTTCCGTTTGCTCCGACTATGCCGATACGGTCGCCCTTTTCCACGCCAAAACAGACATCCTCAAAAATGATGTCTGTTCCGTACGCTTTGCTGATGTCCTTGCCCGTAATTATCAGCATTGTCTAAAACTCCAATCCCGGAATCGCATCGAGCTCCAGATCAGGTTTCTCTCCGGCTCTGAATGCGTAGTATGCAGCTGAAGCTATCATCGCACCGTTGTCCGTGCAAAGAACAGGGCTCGGTTTCAGTACGTCTATGCCCTTCGCTCCCGCTTTCTCCTCCATAAGAGCTCTCAGCCTTGAGTTGGAAGCTACTCCGCCCGCCATTACGATCCTCTTCTGTCCGTATTTCTCAGCGGCCATTACCGCTTTGTCTGCAATGACTTCAACGACAGCCTCCTGGAAGCTTGCCGCCACATCATTAACGTTTATCTCGCGCCCCGCCTGTCTCTGCTGATTGAGATAGTTGAGAGCCTGGGTCTTGAGGCCTGAGAAGCTGAAATCCAGGCTTCCGTGCTCAAGATATACCCTCTTGAATGCTATGCTGTCCTTATCGCCCTCTTTGGCAGCCCTGTCGATCTTTGGGCCGCCAGGATAGCCGAGCCCGATAACTCTGGCAACCTTGTCAAATGCCTCCCCGGCCGCATCATCGCGCGTGCCGCCGAGCTTCTCGCATTTGTTGTATTCAGGCACGTTCACTATCTCTGTGTGACCGCCCGACACTATCAGGGCCATGAACGGAGGCTCCAGCTCGTGGTGCTCAAGGTAATTAGCTGCAATGTGCCCATGCATGTGATTTACTCCCACCAGCGGTATGTCGCATGCGTACGCCATCGCCTTTGCAGCAGCAACACCTATAAGCAGCGCGCCGACAAGGCCCGGTCCGTATGTCACACCGATAAGATCGATGTCCTTTGCGCTTACGCCTGCATCGTCGAGAGCCTTGCCTATCACATCGTTAACGCGTTCGAGGTGTTTTCTTGACGCTATCTCCGGCACGACTCCGCCGTAGGCCGTGTGAATGTCGATCTGAGAGCTGATAACATTGCTCATCACAAAGCGGCCGTCGGCTACCACCGAGGCTGCTGTCTCGTCGCAGCTCGTCTCTATTCCCAATGTAAGAAAGTGTCCGTTTTTCATTATTTAAATGCTTACTTCTATCTCGATTGTGCGCAGGTCCAGATCCATAAGGACTGCGTCCTCGCCGCCTTTGGCGTAGTATCCTTTGCGGCGGCCTACTTCGTGGAATCCCAGTTTGTGATAGAGTGCCATCGCGGCTTCGTTTCCGCCTCTGACCTCGAGTGTAACCAGAGTGCATCCGTCGTCTTCGGCCTTTTCGATCATGTGGCGCAGCAGTGCTTCGCCTATGCCTTCTCTTCTGAATTCAGGAGCAACCGCTATATTGTATATCTGCGCCTCTCCGGCGACCATTCTTATCTCGCCGTAGCCGGCTTTCTCATCTCCGCACTCCGCAACGGCAACATAAACGTTGCCTCCGGCAGTGACATCTTTTGTGATTTCCTCGGCGCTCCATGGAGCTCCGAACGAGTCGCGCTCTATACGCGCCATGGCCGGCACGTCATAAAGCTTTGCCTGTCTTACTCTGATCTCTTCACTCATACGGAAGCCCTCTTTATCCTGTCACTCAGTGTGCCCGCCTTGAGACGCTGTTCTGCCTCCGCAAGACGCATGTATTCAGGCATCAGCTCGTCATATCCGAGAGTCTTACCCCCCTCTGCCATTCTGAGCGCTACTCTTGCTACAGGTTCGGAGTGCTGATACCTGATCTCCTCATCCGCAAACAGATACGAACCTTCAGGCATTGCGCTTCTTATAATGTCGCCATAGGCATCAATGCCGTCTCCGGTAAAGAACGCCTTGGCTCCGTCAGTCTCCGCAAGCTTTGTTCTGAGCTCTTCAAGCAGGTCTTCTATCATGTACTGCTTTTCTTCCATGATGTTTACAGCAGACTGCTTTTCATGGTCCGAAGTGAACTCAGCCTCGTATACAGCCGCGTATGTCTGATGCCTTCTTGCATTTATAACCGGCACAACATAGAGCGCATCCTTTGAGATCGCTTCATCGAGAATCCCTTCAGCCATGGCTTTGAGAGTAGACACTCCGATGCACGGTATGCCCAGCATCTGCGCCATTACCCTGGCTGTTGTGACTCCTATCCTTATGCCGGTAAATGAACCCGGACCGACTGAAGCAGCTACATGTGTAAGCTCATCCTTTGTGATGCCTGCACTGCGAATCGCTTCGTCTATAAGGGTTATCATGCCCTTGAGGTGGTTCATCTCTTCGCGGGAGTCAGCACTGAAAACGCGGCCGGTCTCATCTATGACCGACGCCGATCCGTATTTTCCTGTTGTTTCAATCGCAAGTATCTTCATATCTTTTACAGAAACTCTGCAGTGCGCTCCCCTTCGTTTTCTCCGTAAG
This sequence comes from Mogibacterium sp., assembly GCA_017405845.1. Classification (GTDB taxonomy): domain Bacteria; phylum Bacillota; class Clostridia; order Peptostreptococcales; family Anaerovoracaceae; genus Crickella. The sequence continues at coordinate 61,707 of JAFQZQ010000031.1, forward strand.
CAAGCTGAACAGCCAGCGCGTCGTCAGGCAGAACGTCCGCAACGATATCCGCCCACTCGATAACGCATACACCGTCACCGTCCAGCATCTCCTCTGCTCCGATATCCAGCAGTTCTTCACCGCTGCCCAGCCTGTACACGTCAAAGTGATACAGAGGCAGTCTTCCGCTCCTGTATTCCTTTACTATAGTGAACGTCGGGCTGTTTATCTCTTCAGTGATGCCCAGGCCCTCGGCGATATACTTTGTAAGGGCTGTCTTGCCCGTTCCGAGATCTCCGATGAGCGCAACAACATCGCCGGGCTCGAGAGCGTATGCGATCTCAAGCCCGAGCGCGCGTGTATCTTCCTCAGTATTCAGTTTTCTTGTAAACTGATCTATTTCTTTCAAATTATCTTATTGTTCTTTTGCAACGACCGTTCTGCCCGATCCGTGCAGCAGACCCGAAAGGCGCTTGTAGAGCAGGAATGTAAGAACTGAGTTAGCTCCTGCCTTTACCAGGTTGAACGGTATGATTACTGTCGGCAGCATCGCAACGACTGCTGAAGTTGGTGCTCCCATATATGCCGGTGTCACTATAAGATTCATGATGCACATAACCAGAACCGCTAAGATCACGCCTACGACAAGTGCCTTGATCGCGGTTTTTTTGGTCTTGTTCTTTTTATACAGCATGCCAATGACTACCGCTACTATACCTGTAGCTACAAAGTGCATGATGAATCCGTAAAATCCGTCTCCGCCGAGTCCGAAGGCCTGAAGAAGGCAGACGACCAGCGTTACCACAAGTCCCTCTACCGGCCCGAATGCGAACGCGGTGATGTAGATTGGTACATCAGCCGGATCGTAGACCAGGAAAGGTGCAGGTGGCCATGGGATCCTTACGAGAAACAGCAGCACCAGAGATACCGCCGTCATCATTGCGAGTTTTGCCAGCTTGGCTGTAGACATATTGTTGTTCATAACACATTCCTCCTTTTCTATATCATGAACTGGTGGAATCTGTCAGGCATTAATAATGGCCTTGATAATGTCAAGGCCATTCATCACAAATCAGAATTGCAATGTTGTTTCTTTCATCCGGACTATACCGTCGGTACCGGAATCTCACCGGTTCGGCCAAAATGGTTCGCGGACTTACGCAGGATGCCTCCTGAGATCACCGCCGGTGTGGACTTTCACCACGCCCTGAAACAGATTATATTGTGGTTTGCCGCTTAGCGGCGCTAATTATTCGCAGCAGAGGGACTTGATTGCTCTTGCATATACGCGTGTCATCTTCATGAACGACTCTATGCTGAACTTCTCATCCGCCTGGTGCATGGTGTTTTCGTCTTCAGGGAAAGCTGCCCCGAAAGCGAGTGTATTATTGAACATCTTGGCGTATGTACCGCCTCCGATGGTCATTGGCAGAGCATCACTGTCGCCTGTCTCATCTATATAGGCTTTCATGTATTCCACTACCATAGGATCGTCAAGATCCTTATACAGAGGCTCCTGCACCATTCTGGTAACGATGCCTATGGAACTTCCTTCAAGTACTGATTCAATACCTCCGAGCACCTGCTTGTCTGTGCAGCTGACCGGATACCTGATATTGACAGAGACCGATGCTATGTCTTCGTTAATATTAGCGACTCCGACGTTAAAAATCAATGGGCCGGACGGTCCGTCTTCAAAAAAGCACCCGATTTGCTCACCATGAAGGTTGAATCCGATTTTTTCGTTATAGAACGCTACGAACTCATTGAGCTCCTCGTTAGCGAAGCTGATCCTTCCAAGGAAATCCATGAGTATGCTGACAGCATTGAGGCCGAGGTCAGGATGAGCTCCGTGAGCTGCTGTTCCGAACGCCTCTACCACAAGCGATGAACCCTGCTTCTTCGTCTTTACCTTGTATCCGCTCTCCTCGCAGTAGAGTTTTACCCTGTCTGCAATGAGATCATACTGGCTCTTGCTTCCTGCTATGACAGCCTTGGCATATGCAGGTACAGCATTATGCGCTGTGCCGCCCTCGAGCTTTGTGAGTCTGAGATCGTCCTTTCCCGGTTTTGAAGAGAACTTCCTTGCAAGTTCAAACAGCAGTATGCCCATCTCTCCGTTGACGAGCGGGAATTCGGCGTCCGGTGTGAATCCCATTACCGGCTGACCGCAGTGCTCTGTATAGTGTTCTGCGCTTATTTCGCCGGTCTCCTCATCGAGTCCGAGCACCACCCTGATATTCATCTTCGGCTTAAAGCCTTCCTCTTTCAGGGCCTTAAGAGCATAAAGGCCGGCAACTACAGGGCCCTTGTCGTCAGACGTTCCTCTTCCGTAAACGAAGCCGTCACCCTTGTCTGTCATTGTGAACGGGTCAGTAGCCCAGCCACTGTCTACCGGTACAACATCAAGATGCCCGACTATCGCAAAGTAGTCATCGCTGCCATTATCAGACTTCCACTCAATATGACCTGCGTAATTCTCATCATTATAGCTGTCAAACCCAAGTCTCTTGCCCATATCCAGAGCGCAGAGAAGCGATTCGTGCACGCCCGCTCCGAACGGCAGGATTTCTCCGTCCTTCGTCTTTACAGCCTCCGCGTTCACGCTCGGCTTTGAAACAAGCTCTGCGAGGTCCTTAAGCATGTCGTCTTTATAAGCATCTATCCTTTCAAGATATCCCATGTTGTTCCTCCTTATCAGCTGGCTGAATCCTCAGTGACTACGTTCTCGAGGTCTTCAAGTTCCTTGGCTTCGGTTTCCTTTTTTGTTACATATTCCGTGACCGGTTTGCCGTCTTTTATGGTTGAGAGCGTTACGGATCTGACTACGTTTCCTGTCTCATCAAATGTAAACAGTCCTGTCGCGCACTTAAGTCCATTGAAATCGAGGAGCGCGGCTCGTATGTCCACTCCTTCTGTCGACTTCGCATTATGGAAGGCGTTTATCAGGAGGAGATATGAATCATAAGCGAGAGCTGCGTTATCGGTCGGTGTGTCATCCACGCCGTACCTGTTGGCATATTCGATCTGGAACCTCTGTGCTTCCTCTGTATATGTATCAGAGGTGTCATCGTTTTTAGTCAATACAGACTCGTACGGGAACACCACTTTGACGTCCGGGTGCTTTTCCATCATGGAGATAAACGATGCATCTCCCCAGCTTCTGGTGCCCATGAATGTCACGTTATTGATTCCCATCTCTTCCGCCATTGTGAGGAATGTATCCATCTCCTCTGCCCCCATCGACACGAAGCATACTTCTACGCCTTTTCTGCGGATCTTGATGAGTGCACTCTTCATCTCTTCTTCTACAGGGCTGATCTCTTCGGTCAGTACAACAGCTCTGCTGCGCTTTCCGGCTATTTTTTTGATGCGTCTGTCGAAGCCTTCGAGCAGAGCGGACGTGCTGCTGTCGTTCTTAAGACTTACTACCGCGATGCTTCTGGATCCGAGCTGCCCTGCGGCATACTCAGCAAGTCCATCTCCCATCTGCGATTCCGTTACACAAGCCCTGAAGTAGAAGTTGCTGTTCTGAGTTATCAGCGGGTTCGTGGCAGCCGGAGTTATTGCCGGTATCTGTGCCTCATCGACGTACTCTCCTATCGTAAGTGATGATGCCTCCCCGGCCGATCCGATTATCGCTACCGGTTTCATTTCAATGAGCGCCTTAATTGCTGTTTCTGTGCCTGCAACCGTTGACTGGGTGTCGACCTTTACAAGATTAACCTTGTAGCCGTCCACGTTATTGTAGATGCTGTTTGCAAGCTCAATTCCCTTTATCTCATCCTTACCCTTCGCAGCATATCTGCCTGACTGCGGTTCAATGACTCCGATGGTGATGGTTGGCTCGGTCTCGCTCTGAGGCTCACTGATGAATGTCTGTCTGAAGCTGCTCCATGTTGAGCATCCGGACAAAACAAAAGCCGCCAGAACCAGTATGGTCGGGATCAGCAGCTTTCTTATTAAAATTTTTCTATTGTTTTTATCAGCCAATCTGTATGACTTCCTTCATTTCTTTAAGGCTAATTGCATCGTTTGCCCTGCGTCTGATAGCAGCTGCTCCGTGCATGCCTTTCGTATATCTGATTATGTATTTTCTGAATTCCTTGACACCGGTGGTCTCGCCTTTGAATTCGCAGAGCATCTCGAGATGTCTGATCATCATGGCTATCCTCTCGTCATCGGATGGTCGAGGCGGTATCTCAAGGCCTTTATATGCGGCATCGAGGTCTCGGAACAACCACGGATTCCCGAGTGCACCGCGGCCAATCATGACCATGTCGCAGCCGGTTTCAGCCAGCATGCTCATGCCTGACTCCACATCGACAACATCCCCGCTTGCTATTACCGGAATGCTGAGCGCTTCTTTAACATCCTTGATTATGCCTCTGTCTGATTCACCGCTGTAGTACTGTCCGCGGGTCCTTCCGTGCACGCAGACAGCCGCTGCACCGCCCTCCTGGGCTGCAAGCGCCACTTCTACGGCATTCGGCTTGTCAAAGCCTTTACGTATCTTTACTGTTACAGGCTTTTCTGTAGCAGATGATGCAGCTTTCACTATTTCACAGACGAGATCCGGATCATTCATGAGTGCGGATCCGTCTCCGTTTCTGACAACCTTCGGCACCGGGCATCCCATGTTGATATCCAGCACTTCATTCGGCAGGCTGTCGAGCCTTTGCGCTGCATATGCCATGATATCAGGTTCGCTCCCGAATATCTGTATCGCCGTAGGTCCTGCACCCTCAGGTATATAAGTGAGGTTTCCCGTCTTGGTTCCGCCGTAATACAGGCCTTTCGCGCTCACCATTTCGGTGTATGTTAGTGCAGCTCCCTGCTCCTCGCAGAGTGTGCGCATGACAGCATCAGTGAATCCCGCCATTGGGGCAAGTACCCAAGGGCTTTTTAATGTCAATTTACCTATATTCATTTATCCTGCAGAACGCGCTTTTTATTAAGGCCTTTGTTTTTCTCGTGCAGCATCTTAAGGCCGTCGAGTGTGAGACGTCTGTCGATCACGTCGATGCAGTCGACTCCGCTCTCTACCATTGTGGCCATACCGCCGGTGGCTATGACCTTGATATTATCAGGATCGCATCCCAGCTCTTTGGCCATCTCGCTCTTCATGCCTTTGATCATGTGCTCAGTGAAGCCCATGTGTCCGTAGATAAGTCCGGACTGCATGGATTCTGATGTGTTGCGGCAGATAAATTTGCCCGGAAGTTCGAGGTCTACGTTAGGGAGCTTTGCAGTGTGCTCAAAGAGAGCAGCAGCCTGTGTCTTGATTCCCGGTGCTATAGCTCCTCCGAGGAAGCTTCCGTCTGCTGATACACAGTCAAATGTTGTAGCCGTTCCGAAATCGATAACGATGAGATCTCCGCCGTATCTCTCATGGGCAGCAACCGAATTGACCAGACGGTCGGCTCCGAGTGCACGCGGGTTCTCATATTTGATCTTTATGCCTGTCTTAATTCCCTGCTCCACGACTATAGGGTTCTTGTCGTAGAACTTAAGGCACATATGCTCGAGTGTGAACAGCAGCGACGGAACTACCGAAGCGATGATTATGTCATCTATATCCTTTTCGGTGATTTCAATGCGTCTGAACATCGATCCGATAATTGTGCCGTATTCGTCGGCAGAGCGCTTGTTATCAGTTGCAAGTCTCCAGCTCTCTATGAGAGTATCATCTTCAAATACTCCAAGCACTATATTTGTGTTTCCTACATCTATAGCAAGAAGCATATCAGTCCTCCTCTTCAAGTCTCTTGAGAGCCAGTGCCAGAGTAAGCCCAGGGATGACTCTGTTCGCAGTCATTTCCGCTCCGAGGATCTCATTTGCCTTCTTGAGCCTGTACTGCACCGTATTGTTGTGTATTTCGAGGAATTCGGCTGTTCTTCCCGAATTCATACCTGCGTCAAGCACGAATGTGGAGAGCGTATCCACGAGCATTCTTCCTTTGTTCTGTGAAACCTCGCGTTCGAAAGGCTCCAGAAGGTCGAGATACATCTTGCGCTGCATCTGCGATCCGCTCTGCATGTATACGCAGTCGCTGACCATGGAGATCTCGTACTTCGAGAACACTCTCTTGTACGGGAACACCTTCTCCATATATCTGGCTGTCTTGTTGATCATCTTGAAGCCGTCAACGCAACTCTCAAGTCTCTCAAGACCTGTCACATGGAATATCCTCTCATCCTTTTTTACAGACTTGAGCTTGTCAAACATCTCGAGACATGCGTTCTTGACTTCTATGCCCTTCTCCTGACCGCCATCAGTGTATACGATGCCGTATATTTCGTTTGATTCAGTCGTTGTCAGAAGACCGAAATCAGCTTTTTTCTTATACTCGGCAAGGACGTCCATGAACGTATCGATATAGTCGCCCGCGTTTCTGATGTAGAACGCGCTTGTAAACTGCATGCCGCGCAGTCCGGATTCATCGAGCAGAGTGTGGCAGAAAGAAATGTCGCCGCGAACTGCTGATTTAATAAATTCAGCCCTGGAGTCTCTGTCAGGAGTGTACTTCCACATTCCGATGGCAAGCTCAATTGTCTGAGCCAGTTTGCTCATCTCGGCTGCTGAATATTCGTCCTCATTATCTACAATGACGAGGATGTATCTTCTGTCCTTGATATTAATGAAGCCCCAGTATGTGATTACACCTTCGATCTCAACACGGGTGAAGCCCGTCATCGAAAATGCATCGAGCTTGCGCGCAGCCTGCACAGCGTCTTCGATCTTTACGAGATGCCTGGTCTCAACTGTGAGGATGGTATTGTACTCCTCGGTCATCAGAACTACCTGATAATTGTTGGCCAGAGCAGCTTCTCTGAGCGCAGCAGGGAAATTGCTGTGCTTTTCGAAGTTGAGCAGATGGTAAATAGTGTTGTTGAGAATGTTGTCAGTGTAATTCTCTCCGTACAGTATCTTATCGAGCACTTGCTCTATGAGCATGCTGTATGTGATGCTTCCGTTGTCATCGATGGCGATGAGCGGAAGGTTCACTGCCTCGGCTGCCTTTACGACCTCAGGATCTACCTCACTGACTCCCTTGTCATTGAGATATATCACAAGGGCACTGATACCCTTATTGCCGAGATCGGTCACTGCTTTCTTCTGGGCACTGATGTCGTCCCTGCTCGACCAGAAATGTGTTATAACCATCTGGTCTGTCACACCGTTGCGCTCCACGCCCATGTCGAGATCGTACTCATCGAGCACCGATACCGACCTCACGCGTCTTGTGCACTCATTCTTGCAGGCAAGAACACGGCATCCCCTGAATGCATCCAGTTTTAGGCAATCGTTTACGTTAATTTTCATGTTATCTGTTCTCCGGTTATAAGGTTACTTAGGGTCTTTGTCGTCTGCATCGAAGCTTACTACTTCGCGATCGTCAGGCATAGCTGCGGCATTGAGCTTGCGGAGCTCTTCTCTCATCAGCCTTTTCTCCTCTTCTTCGATCCGTTTCGATTCTTCAGCCTCTTTCTTGTTCTTGAGCATGATCTCTTTGTTTTCGCTGTCGATCTCCTGCTTTATGGTTTCAGGATCCGCTTCACCAGTGTAGAGTCTCTCGAACTGGTCTCCGTCGAGTGTCTCTACGAGGAGCAGAGCCTGAGCAACTCTCTCGAAGGCTGCATCGTTGTCCTCAAGTATCTTCTTTGTTTCGGCGTAGCACCTTGACAGCAGAGCTCTGATCTCGTGGTCGACTTCAGAAGCAACTTCTTCGGAGTAGTTCTGACGTGTCGAGAAATCCCTTCCGAGGAACACCTCGTCGCTGGAGCTGAACGATACAGGACCGAGCTTTTCGCTGAAGCCGTACTTTGTTATCATCTGACGCGCAATCTCAGTTGCACGCTCGAGGTCATTACTTGCTCCGGTCGAGATGTCATCGAGTTTGAGCTCTTCGGCTACTCTTCCGCCGAGGAGGTGCTTGATGTTGTCTATCATGTGGCCTTTAGTCTCGAAGAACCTGTCCTCTTCAGGCAGCCACATCGTGAATCCTCCGGCCATTCCTCTCGGTATGATAGTTATCTGGTGTACAGGGTCCGAACCAGGTGTAGCTCTCATTACGATCGCATGTCCGGCCTCGTGATATGCGGTCAGCTTCTTCTCAGCATCGGAGATGACTCTGGACTTCTTCTGCGGTCCTGCCATCACCTTTGTAGTAGCCTCTTCGATCTCGTCCATTCTGATCTTTGTTCCGTTTCTTCTTGCGGTCAGAAGAGCTGCCTCGTTTATTAGGTTCTCAATATCTGCCGGTGAGAAGCCCGGTGTCCTCTTTGCGAGGATCTCAGGTGAAACGTCTGAGTCGAGTGGCTTGTTCTTTGTATAGAGTCTGAATATCTCTTCTCTTGCCTTAACATCAGGCATGCCGATCACGATCTGTCTGTCGAATCTGCCCGGTCTGAGCAGAGCCGGGTCGAGTACGTCAGGCCTGTTGGTCGCAGCCAGAATGATGATTCCGAGGTTTCCGTCAAATCCGTCCATCTCAACGAGGAGCTGGTTGAGGGTCTGCTCTCTCTCATCATTTCCGCCGCCGAGTCCGGCGCCTCTGCGTCTTCCGACAGCATCGATCTCATCGATGAATACGATGCAAGGAGCGTTCTTCTTAGCCTCGTTAAAGAGGTCTCTTACTCTGGAAGCTCCGACACCTACAAACATCTCAACAAAGTCGGATCCCGAGATGGTAAAGAACGGAACGCCTGCCTCACCCGCGGTAGCACGCGAGATGTAGGTTTTTCCGGTACCCGGTGAGCCCACGAGCAGTACTCCCTTAGGGATGCGCGCGCCGAGCTTGGTGTACTTGCCCGGATTGCGCAGGAAGTCAACGATTTCGGAGAGCTCTACCTTCTCCTCCTCGAGGCCTGCTACGTCCTTGAATGTGATCGACTTGGAGCCGTTCTTATACAGCCGCGCCCTGTTTTTTCCGAACTGGAACGCCTGCTTGTTGCCTCCCTGGCTCATCATGAAATAGAACAGGAAGCCCATCGCCACCACCATGAGCAACGTCGGCAATATGTTGAGCAGAGTATACTCGCTCTTTGGCGGCTCACTCTCGAGGTTGATCTTGTGCTCTTCGAGCATCGGGTTGAGGGTCTTCTCCTCAAGCCAGCTGATCTCAAGCAGCGACGGCGCATATGTCACCTCTTTGGTGCCATCCTTCTTTACACCGGTCAGCTTTCTGTCAGTAATGTTGATAGTCTCAAAATCCCCTTTTTCGAGATGTGTCGCAAACTGTGAAAACTTGACCTCTTTGATATCGGCAGATCCCGCCATGCCTCTTACCATCATGGACAGGCTCAGCACGACCACAAAGATGATCAGGTATGTTCCTATACTGCGTCCGATATTTCTCAATTCTTATTTTCCTTTCTCTATCTAAAAAGCGGCACTAAAAAAGCCTCTTAATTTGTGTCCTAAGCACAAATTTTATCATATCGATTCATCAAGTTCAATCAAAAGAACCCTCTTCGTTGCATTCGTTATATGAAATTTTGGTGAAAACCTGCCCTTAGTCTTCTCGGATTCTCCTGCGAAGTAGTCGCTCGGGAGTACCCAGAGCACCTCACTGTCGATACAGACCATCAGTATGCTGTCCCTTGCAGACTTCCTTACTTTTGAATCTACAAGCAGATCCTGGATCTTTTTATTCCCGTGCTTCATAGGCAGATAGTCGCCTTCACGCCTCGTGCGAAGCTCTATGTCTCCCAGTCTGCCCGGATATTCCGCATTGAACTCGTCAAAGTCGAATGCAGCATAAGGCACATCCTCATCCGGAGTGAACTCCTTAGCCATCAGAACTCTCGGGTAAATGGCTATGCTTTCATCAGGCTTTATTATCTCTTCTTCACCCGAAAAGATTATCTTGTCGTACTCCCTGCGGGCTCTGATGCCGTAAGGCAGATCGATGCCCGCCGACGGGTGGTCACTGTAGATAAGTCCGGTGATAGCCGAAACATTTTCAAATGTAGCGCTGTCTTCAAGCCTGAGAAGCTCAAATATCATGCCGACGATGCGGCTGTTGATCGAAGGCGGATTATCCTTCAGCTTTGTGATGTCGAGGACAGCTTCCTCCTTCTCTCCGCTCACCTCGACGGAGTCGAAGTAATCCGCAAGCGCAATATCTCTCAGCAGAGAGTCATCCATGTATGCAAGGCCGGCGTATCGCCTGAGGTTATCCTTGATCTTAGGGTTGTAGTTCTTCTCGAGATATGGGATCAGCTCATTTCTGATCTTATTGCGGGTGTATGTATTCTCATCGTTCGACTTGTCGATGTTTGGTTTCAGCTTGTTTTCCTTTATGTAGGCTTCGATATCCTTGCGCTCAACGCTGAGAAGCGGACGCACAATGAGATATCCGCCTTCTGACATCCTCACAGTCGGGATCCCCGCAAGTCCGTGCGGGCCGGTTCCGCGTATAAGTCTGAAAAGCACGGTCTCGGCCTGATCATCCGCGTTATGTGCAAGAGCAATGACTATCCTCTCGCCCGGCACACCGCTCTCTTCGAGTTCGGCTGCCACCTCGTCGAAGATCTGGTATCTCACCTGCCTCCCGGCCTCCTCTACCGAGATGCCGAGCTCATCTGCTACATCCTTGCAAGAAGCTTCGTAGATCCTGAGATCAAGATCCATGCGCTCGCAGATATCGCCCAGATGCATGCTTTCGTCGTAAGCCTCAGGCCTCAGCATGTGATTTACATGCACAGGAACAAGGACCAGATCGTACATGTCTGCTATGCTGTTCAGCGCATGCAGCAGGCAGAGCGAATCAGGTCCGCCCGAAACGCCGACGATGACTGCCGACGAAGGGGCTATAAGGCCGTTGTCTATGATGGTGTCGATGATGTAATTCCGTTTCATTCTCATTAGTTCACTAGCTCAAACAAGCATTTGTCTCGCCTCTCTCGGATCTGCCATTGCATCCTCAGTCGCTCCGCGCCCCGGGACGTTTGCGGGACTCGCTTCGCTCAAACATCCGCACAACGTCAGCCGGTTCGCGTTCGCTCCATCGGTGCAGCTGGCAAGATCCTCGAGACACGCTCGCCGCATGCTTATTTGAGCTAGTCATTTATGTTAAAAAAGTGTTTTCCGTTTTCAGTAAGTATTCGTGATATTTCTTCGTACTCCAGGCCTTTTATCATCGCCATTCTTCTCACTATATGTTCGATGTATGGGGATTTGTTTGGGCGGCCGCGGAGTGGTTCGGGCGCCATGTACGGTGCGTCTGTTTCGGACATCAGGTATTCGATCGGCAGCTGTCTTACTACTTCAGCTGCCTTTTTGCCGTTTTTAAATGTGACCGGGCCGCCGAGTGACATGGTGGCACCCAGCTTTACGTATTCGAGGGCAAGCTCAGGTGAGCCCGAGAAGCAGTGCATCTGCACTCGCGCATCAGGCACCTCCCTGCCGTCCACCGGTCTCGGCGCGAACCACGTTTTTCTTTCATCAGAGAAGGCTCCCTCCTCCTTGAGGATGTCCATCGTCAGCTGATGTGCGTCGCGGGTGTGGATCATTATCGGCATTTTGAGCTCGTTGGCAAGCCTGATCTGCCTTCTGAACAGCACCTGCTGCTCTTTGCGGTCATCAGTTCCGTAATAGAAATCGAGGCCTATCTCCCCGATTGCCATTACCTTCGGATGTGCTGCCAGCTTCCTGATCTCTTCGATATCGGCTTCGAGCCTGGCTTCTGCTGCCTGCCGCTTCTCCGGATCATCGCCGCAGATGCCGGTATAGTCGGATGCATGGTCGGGATGTATCCCCACCGCCGCATAGCACCACGGGTAATCGTCCGCATCCTTAAGTGCCTGCACTGCAGAATCAATGCAGTCAGCCACGTCAATTATGAAGGCGAGCTCTGACGCCTCGATCTCAGCCGCCAGAGCCCTCCTTTCATCATCAGTATATTTTTCAAAATTCAGATGTGTATGTGCATCAAATAACATTATTTCGCTCCGAGTGCGTAAAGCTCTTCGAGTTCCTTGTCGATATCGAGTCTCGGGAACAGCATGTCGCCCTTATGCACTTCGCATCCATCCATCTGATAGAACTCGAACGCGTCTTCCCATACGACCGGAACGTCTGCCAGTCCGAGCTGGTCTCTCATGCGGTCTGTAGTGGTGTGCATGTATGGCTCGATCAGAACGGATACGATTCTGAGGGCTTCTGCCAGGTTCCTCATTACGGTGTCGAGCTCTGCCTTCTTTGTCTCGTCCTTTGCGAGGACCCAAGGAGTCTTTTCATCGATATATTTGTTAGCGCGTCTGATGAGGATCCAGATCTCTTCAAGTGCCATGTTGAACTTGAATTCATCCATGTTTGAAGCAACCTTGTCAGCTGCCGATGTAGCGAGGCTGATGAGTTCTTCGTCTATCTCATCCTTTGTTGCAGCTTCAGGAACCTTGCCGCCGCAGTACTTCACTATCATGGAGACAGTTCTCGAAAGAAGGTTTCCGAGGTCGTTTGCGAGATCGAAGTTCATCCTTCTGAGCATGACTTCATTTGTGAAGACGCCGTCCTGTCCGAATGTGTATTCACGAAGCAGGAAGTACTTGAGAGCATCGATTCCATAGCGGTCGATCAGTACTACAGGATCTATTACATCCTGTCCCTTTGCTGCCTTTGACTTGCTTACCTTCTCTCCGCCGAGAAGCAGCCAGCCATGTCCTCTTACCTGCTTCGGCAGAGGCAGGTCTGCGCTCATCAGCATTGCAGGCCATATGAGCGAGTGGAATCTGACGATCTCCTTGCCAACAAGATGAACATCTGCAGGCCAGTACTTATTATACTTTTCACAGTCATCAGGTCCGCCGAGTGCTGTGACGTAGTTGGAAAGAGCATCGACCCATACATACATTACATGCTTAGGATCATTAGGAACAGGAATGCCCCAGTCGAATGTCGAGCGGGATACGCACAGATCTTCCATGCCCTGCTCAACGAAGGCAATCATCTCGTTACGTCTCGATTCAGGAACCAGGAAGTCCGGATTCTCTTTAAACATATTGAGGAGCTTGTCGGCATACTTGCTCATTTTGAAGAAGTAAGCCTCTTCCTGGGCCTTTACGACCGGGCGTCCGCAGTCCGGGCACTTGCCGTCAACCAGCTGGCTCTCAGTCCAGAACGACTCGCAAGGTGTGCAGTACAGGCCTTCATATGTACCCTTATAGATATCGCCCTTGTCATACATTCTCTGCCAGATCTTCTGGACCCTGGACATATGTCTTTCTTCAGTAGTCCTGATGAAGTCATCATAAGAGATCTCCATTGTCGACCACAGATCCTTGATGCCGGCAACGATCTCATCTACGTATTCCTGAGGCGTAACGCCCTTTTCGTTAGCCTTTGTCTGGATTTTTTGTCCGTGCTCATCTGTACCGGTAAGGAACATTACATCGTAGCCCTGCAGTCTTTTGAAGCGGGCCATTGCGTCTGCCATTACCGTGCAGTAAGTATGTCCGATGTGCAGATTTGAACTCGGATAGTAGATTGGTGTTGAAATGTAGTAAGTGCCTTTATTCTCCATTGTTTTCCTTTCGTGCTCGAATGAGAGCTTTTAGTTTCTTCCGTATTCCCTTTCATCAAGGCTCCAGTCGCCGCTTCCGGATTCACCTTCAGATACGAATGAATCGACGAGTTTCGATGTTGCGACAGCGAGTCCCCAGATAGCCGCGCTTATAATCAGCGCACCGAACACGGAAATCTCTATCTTTGTATTTGGTTTCATAGTATTCTCCTTTGCAGTCTCTTTCTGCAAACTAACATTACAATTATACCAAACAGCGCAAGTCTTGTCATTCTATTCCGGCTCACGGATCATCTCGGCATACGGCAGCGTTTTGAATCCGTTCTTTTTGTATGTCCGGATGGCCCGCAGGTTGGTCTCTTCGACTTCAAGCCTGTGAATGTGGTCGGGATATTTTTCTTTGACAAAATCAAACAGCATGTCAGATAATCCTTTGCCCCTGGCATCTTCCTCCAGGAAGAGATCCTCTATCCACACCGAATATCTGCCGTACTCCGTACTGTAGCTGTGAGACAGCATCGAGTAGCCGCATATGCTTCCGTCTTCACGCACAAACACGTATCCCGAAGCATACGGATTGTCAGAAACACAGGCATCCACATCGTTGTTGAAAACCTCTTCGGAACCGTTAGTGTGGACGGCTTCCGATGCATAGAATCCGCGCATCATTCCGATAATGCTTGCCTTGTCCTGCGCTTCCATTGGTCTTAATGTATATTCGCTCATAACTGTACCACTTCTCTCCTGCTGGATTATTGCTTTATTATACATCGACAGCATCGAATATGATAATATAACCCTATGAAAAAAAAAGATAAAGCAAAACTGAAAAAGCACGCTTACACTGCCGCACAGTGGACCTGGGGACTGCCTCAGACTCTTGTAGGCGCGGCTCTTTACGCCAAACACCGCAAGTATGGCCACTTCGACTACAGAGGTGCCAAGGCCACCGCGTGGGACAAGGACGCGGGCGTATCGCTTGGAAAGTACATTTTTGTTCCGCGCAGAGCCGGCGGCGCCCAGGGAAGATTCCTTCTTGAGCACGAGTACGGCCACACTCTGCAGTCACTGATACTCGGGCCGTTCTACCTCCTTGTTATCGGGGCACCTTCGATGCTGTGGAACAGGCTTCCGTATTTCAGGCGCAAGCGGAAGCGGACCGGTAGATCTTACTACTCCGCACCATTCGAAAAGACAGCGAACATACTTGCTGCCCACTCGCACAAACATAAGCATTAAAAAATCACACTTTTCCAAGTGTGATTTTTTATGCTTATTTACTCAATTATCAGTGAGCTATTTAGCCTGTGCCTTTCCGATCTCGAGACCCATTCTGAACGCTTCTACGTTAGGATCGATGAGTTTCGGCTTCTTTGCAAACTTATGAGCAATTCCCTTCTCGATTACTTCAGGTGGAACTGCGTTTGTAGCGCCTACATATACACCGAGCATGATAACGTTGAGTGCTCTTGGATTGCCGATATCTATGGACATCTGCGTTACAGGTGCCTTGATGATGTTGATGTCATCTCTGTCGACAGGATCTGTGACGATGGTGCTGTTCACAAAGAGGTTTCCGCCCGATTTGAGGTTAGGCAGGAACTTGTGCAGCGACGGTCCGTTCATTACTACGAGGTCCTCGAGGCTGTAGCTTACAGGAGCTCCGATCTGATCATCAGAAATAACAACATAGCAGTTAGCTGTGCCGCCTCTCATGGCAGCTCCGTATGAAGGGAAGAATGTGACGTTGAGGTCTGTTGCCTGCGATGTAGCTTCTGCGAGGAGCTTACCCATTGTCATAACTCCCTGTCCGCCGAATCCGGCGATCATAAGATTTCTTTCCATGGTTTACCTCCTATTGCTTCTTCTCTCCGCCGTCTCTGAATACTCCGAGAGGATACTCAGCAAACATCTTCTCTCTGAGGAAGTCGAGCGACTTCAGAGGGTCAAGTCCCCAGTTTGTAGGGCAGGATGTAACGATCTCAACGATCGAATATCCCTTACCCTCGAGCTGATACTTGAATGCCTTCTTGATTGCGTTGCGCGCCTTGATGACGTTCTGCGGTGTATCGCAGCTTACTCTCTCGATATAATAAGGAGCTGTCAGCTGGTTGATGATCTCGCTCATGTGCATCGGATATCCGTGCTCTTCAGGATCACGGCCGCCCGGTGTAGTTGTGGACTTCATGCCTACGAGTGTTGTAGGAGCCATCTGTCCGCCTGTCATTCCGTAGATACCGTTGTTTACGAAGATAACCGTGAAGTTCTCTCCTCTGTTGGCAGCTGAAAGTGTCTCAGCGAGTCCGATAGCAGCGAGGTCTCCGTCGCCCTGGTATGTATAAACGAGTGAATTCGGGGACGATCTCTTGATGCCTGTTGCTACAGCGCCGGCTCTTCCGTGAGCAGCGATGGTCTCATCGCATGTTACGTAGAACTGTCCGAGTCCGCAGCATCCTACGCCCTCTACTCTTACGAGGTTGTCGAGCTGTCCGAGCTCTTCAGCAGCCTCGCCGATGATCTTGTGGATCGTGCTGTGCATGCAGCCCGGGCAGAATCCGGATACTGCACCTTCAATGATACCTTTGGTCCTGGTATAGACTTTCTTTTCTTCAGCCATTACAGCACCTCCTTAATGAATTCTCTTGCGCCCTTCAGTACCTGATCGTTTGTCAGCAGCTGGCCGCCTGATCTGAGCACTTCGTGGATCGGGCATCTGCCCTGTACTGCAAAGTCGACATCCCATCTCATCTGAGCAGGGATAGACATCTCTACATCGATGATTCCCTTGACTCTGTTGAAGTCGAGGTTTCTGAATGAATCATATGGGAACGGCGAGATTGTGATCGGTCTGATCATGCCTGCCTTGATTCCTTCTTTGCGGAGCTGTCTGATAACTGCTCTGGAGATACGTGCGCTGATTCCATAAGCAGCGAATACGATCTCTGCATCGTCCATCATGAATTCTTCAACTCTGATGTCCTTATCCCATGTCTCGTACATTGCAGCTGCTTCGATATTTGCCTGTTCCTGACCATCGCCTACTGAACCCGGTCTGCAGGTTGCCTGCTGTCCGAGCGGGTGTCCGATGATGGCTCTAGGAAGGAATTTTGCTCTGCACTCTTCAAGTTCTTTGTCTGACTTCATCGGCGGAAGAACTACAGGCTCCATCATGGTGCCCATAACGCCGTCAGTGAGAACGAGCACAGGGTTCTGGTCTCTCTCAGCGAGGTCATATGCCTCGTAAACCATGTCCACACACTCCTGTACCGAATCCGGAGCGAGTACGATCATTCTGAATCCGCCGTTGCCGGATGCCTTTGTAGCCTGCATGTAGTCCTGCTGTGCCGGCTGGATGGCTCCGATTCCAGGGCCTCCTCTCTGAACGTTAACGTAAACCATAGGGATACGTGCCGAAGCGCAGTACGAAACGCCTTCGCTGTAGAGCGAGATACCGCATGACGAGGATGAGCTCATTGCTCTGATACCTGTCGAAGCAGCGCCGTACAGCATGTTGACGGAAGCGACTTCGCTCTCGCCCTGTACGAATGTGCCGCCTACTTCAGGAAGCCTTCTTGCCATGTACTCAGGAATCTCGTTCTGAGGAGTGATAGGGTAGCCTGCAAAGAAGCGGCAGCCTGCTCTTACAGCAGCCTCAGCTATCGCTTCTGTACCTTTCATGAATACTCTTTCTGCCATATCGATCTCCTTTCCTATCTCCACACCTCTATTGCGGATTCAGGGCAGATCTGAGCACACATCGCACATCCGATGCAGTCCTCAGGTCTTACGGAAGTCGCATAGAGATATCCCTTGGAGTTAACTTTCTCGCCGATCTCGATGCACTTCTTTGGGCACGAGATGACGCAGTAGGAGCATGATTTGCAGGCTTCAGTCGTGATTTCGATTCTTGCCATTAATATTCCTCCTTCTTAACAATGCCTTTTATACTAATCAACCCACGAGTAGGTCAGGAAGAGGTCGAGAGGCACCAGGGACTTATCTGTCTTTGCTTGCGCTTCTTCGAAGATATCTCTTCTGATGCAGGCGCTGTTGACAGTGGTAAAGCCGTCGAAAAGCTCGTCGATCTTGTCCAGCCCTTCCATGAATTCATTAACTGATGTTGCGTATCCGAGATTCGGATTGCCGAGAATGTATATGTGATCGAGTCTCATTGACCCGAGAATGTGCTGCATTGTGCCGTCGATGGCATCTACGCTCTTTGTCCACGGTCTGTACGGATTGACAATGTAGACCGGGACGGCGTCATCCTTGCTGAGCAGATCGCTGTATGCGCCTGCAAACTTGGCGGCCTGATGGCCCCCTCCTATGTCCAGCAAAGTGTAGTGATCGGAGATAAGCGATACCCTTACGCCTCCAACCATAACAGGTGCATCGAGGTACTGCTCCTGATATATTATGTTGACTCCCCTGTCCGCGAAATCCCGCTGCATATCGCGCGATCTGTACAGTGGCTTGGTCTGGTCGAGGTCAAAGAGATCTACCTGCCTGCCCGTCTTCTGCGCAAGCTTGTTGGCAATATTGAGCACTATCTCGCTTTTGCCTGAGCCCGCCTCTCCGATGAAGACGAAATTCTTCTTTTCGTCCATCAGCTGTTCAAATGTTTTATCTGTTTCGTAAAAGAGCCCCATCTGTTATATCCTTACAAAAACAGCTGTCCCTTGTCCCGGAACAGCCTGATTCTATATTACCCCTTGGTATTGAATTTCCTTATTATTTATACATTAGCTCAGGTAATTTTGCAAGTAAAGATTATGTGAAGAGCCATGAAAGATATGGTATTATAGGGCCATGAAAATACTTAGCATTACAGCGCAAAAGCCGCACTCAACAGGCAGCGGCACATATATGACGGAGCTCGTAAGAGCCTTTGCCCGCACGGGCCACAGTCAGGCTGTCGTCTGCGGCATATTCCCTGACGATATCGTAGACTTCCCGGAAGGAGTCGGCTGCTATCCAGTCTTCTTTTCGGAGACCGCGGACAAATCTGACCTGCTGGCTGCCCCGTGCAAAGCCGCAAACTGCAGCAGCGTGCAGGCGAAGTTTAATTCACTTCCGTTCCCGGTAGTAGGCATGTCTGATATAATGCCGTACACCTCAACGAGATATCGCGATCTCACTCCTGAGATGATATCTCAGTTTGAGGCTGCTTTCATCGACGCTGCAGAACGCGCAGTATCGGATCTCGATCCCGATATCATAATCTGCCACCACCTGTTTCTGCTGACTGCGCTTGTAAAAAAGCACTTTCCGGAAAGAACAATAGTCGGCATCTCCCACGGTACAGATCTGCGGCAGATGATAAACTGCGACAATCTCCGCGAGATCGTAAGACCATATATCAGGGATTTGGATGCTGCCCTGGCTCTTCACTCAGAGCAGCGTAAAACGATCATAGATATATTCGGCATGGATGAAGACCGCGTGTCAGTTATAGGCAGTGGCTACAATGCCGGCTTGTTCAATACCGAAGGCCGAAAATCCCGGAAAAAAGACGAACCGCTGAGGTTCACCTATGCAGGCAAGATCAGCAGACCAAAGGGTGTGCCTGAAATGCTCGCAGCGCTTGAGAAGCTTTCAGATGACAGCGATGTTCCTGCCTTCAGTCTTACGATGGCAGGCGGCTGCCAGGATGAAGTGCTTAAAGACAGAATGGGAAGCCTCCCTGCATATGTAAGCTGGCTCGGACAGATCCCGCAGCCTGCTCTGGCAGATCTCATGCGGCAGACGGACATCTTCATACTTCCGTCGTACTTCGAAGGACTGCCTCTTGTGCTGATAGAAGCGATGTCAGCCGGAGCCGTGCCTGTAAGCACTGATCTTCCGGGCATACAGAGCTGGATCAACGCGAACGTCGGTGGGCCAAACGCCGTATTCGTTCCCATGCCTCAGATGAAGAGCATCGATGAGCCCACAGATGCGGGACGCGAGGCGTTTGTGAACGATCTTTATCGCACTCTCAAAGACGTCACAGCCGCTTTCGTTGAAGGTGCTCTGCCCGGCCCTCTTCCTGATACTTCATCGATCACATGGGACGGTTTAGCTGCACGGCTGCTGTCAATATCACTTTAAAAATCTGCCCGTATAAGACGACTTTCCGCGCCGCCTCCGTGCGGCGATTTTTTTGCTGTTATTTATCTATAAGTTTATATAATATTCACATTTTTAATTTCTCCTTATGTTAATATTTTAGCCATCAAAAGCAAGGAGCATACAATGGACAGAGATCAGGCGGCAACAATGATGACGAAAGCCCTGAAGGGTTTTCACGGAAGGTTTAAAAGGATGTACGGCCAGCTTTGCGTGCGCGTGGATGCCAACACTTTCCTCAGCACCGGCGGTAACAACATTCTTGCCGAGATCACGGAGGACAGCTACGAGGTATGCGACATCAATTCCGGTGATCTTGGAGAGATATTCGCAAAAAGGAGCGACATAAATGCCATCCTTTTCGGTTGCTCAACCGACACTGTTGCCGTGTCTGAAAAAGCCGACGTGCTGCCTGTCACCCTTGAAGATCTCGCGCGCCTTACCGGTTCGGAGCTCAAGGTTATTCCTGACGCATCCGCTGCAAGCATACTTTCGGGGCTGAAGGATTCTTCGGTCTGCCTCATCAAAGGCACCGGGGCTTTAGCTGTTGGCACAAACTGCAGAAAAGCCGTTGCCGGAGCCCATATAGTAGAAAAGGCATGCGAGGCAGAGATGCACGGCGAGGTGCTTGGCGGCACCGTTCCAATCGAAAAAGCCCTTGCTGAGAATCTCAGAAAGGACTTCATTTCAGATTATATAAACCGCAACGAGGAGAGCAGCGTAGAATACGTCGAATATGACGAAGCAGAATTCGCTGTAAGGAGCAGCCTCATCGACTATGGTAAGGAGCTTGTGAAGCGCGATCTCTCATACGGTTCATGGGGCAACCTCTCGATCAGACTCAACGATGACGAAATGCTCATCACCCCTTCCTCTATGGATTACTTCGATATCAGAATCGAAGATATAGTAAAAGTGAACATACACTCACTCGATTTCGGCAAGCAGCGCATGCCGAGCACTGAGGTCAAGATGCATGCAGCTGTTTACAAAGCGTTTCCGGACTGCAAAGCAATGATACAGACAAGATCGAACGCGATCAGCGTATTCGCGGCCTGCCAGGCTGGCTTTGCGCTGGGAGGCGGCGAACTGCAGGAGCTGATTGGCGATGTGAAAATCACCGACTATGCCCTGCCGGGTTCCGAAGAGCTTGCAGAGACAGTGGTCTCCACCCTTAAAGACACTCACGCCTGCATAATACCGCACCATGGAGCGGTATTCTATGGTCCATCGCTCGATGTTGTGCTGGCAGTGGCCGAAGCTGTCGAGATGAGGGCCCGCAACCTCCTCTCATTCGACTCAGGACTCTAACAGCTCTTTATTGCTTTTATATTCTCCATAGCTGAAGAATATCAGGCCGATCCAGATAACGGCAAAGGATAAAACCTGAACCGTATCGATCGGCTCTTTATATACAAAGATTCCGAGAATCAGCGTTATGGACGGGCTTATATACTGTGTCAGTCCGATTATGAACAGCGATACTTTTTTTGCAGCACTGCCGAAAAGCGCGATCGGTATCAGCGTCACCAGGCCGCTCAGAAACATAAGGGCGTATTTGCCCGGAACTCCCAGGCTCAGTGCTCCCATGCCGCGCGCCTCTATCACAAATATCCCTATGACTGCAAACACAGCATAAAACATCGTTTCATATACGAGTTCGATGATCGGCGGGTTTTTGGAAGACTTTTTGATAGCCGAGTAGGTCGCCCACGTGAGGGCAAGTCCCAGCGCCACACCCGGAAGCTGTCTGTAGTGAATCAGCATCACTATGAGCGCAATTGCAGCGAGAGCCATCGCGGTTACGTTGTATTTTGTGAACTTTTCTTTAAATATAATGACACCGAAGAGACAGATCACGATAGGCTCTATGTAATAGCCGATTGAAGACTGTATCATGTGACCCGTGGTCATGGCCCAGATGTAGATGCTCCAGTTTGCTGTCAGCAACAGACCTGCGATCAGGTATCTTCTGAGCGCCCCCTTTTCTTTAAGAGGTTCCCAGATCTCTTCCTTCTTATACATCAGACGCGCAGCGATATACGAGTACACGAACATAGTAGTCATCCTGTAAAGAATGATTATCCATGACGGTATCGGTACCAGCGCCTGCCAGTACGCAGGCAGAAATCCCCATATCAGCTGGCAGGCAAGCACGCATATCAGGCCGGTCCTGTAATCGTTGCTGTTATTTATCCCAATACTCTTTTTTTCCATCTGAATACATTACCTTTACAGGCCGAGCTCCTCCTCGACGAGTCTGGTGGCTATTCTGATGCACTCATCGCAGGATGTGAATGCTTTTCCGTCATTGCCGGTCTTGATATCCCTGCAGATGAGAGCCTTTGCCTGCTCCACGAATTTCTTCTGCATTATTCCGGCGACCCTTGTCGTCTTAGCCTTCGTAAGTCCTGCATGCTCTGTATTACCGTCGCTGTGTACAAGGCCTGCAACCATCGCAGCTCCGCTTATGGCTCCACACACGCCCTGTGCAGTTCCCATTCCGGCTCCGAAGCCTTCACCCATCTTGTAGAGCAGGGACTCATCGATGCCTACCTCGTCAGCGAATGTGCAGACTACTGCCTGGCAGCAGTTATATCCGTTTCTGTGCTTTGCAGAAGCTATGTCAGCTCTGTCCATAGATAATTCCTCCTGTTTGTTCTAATTTATTTACGACGAATATCATAACATATTTTTTGCAACACTTTGCCCTTTTTACGATACTATATTTATGAGAGCTCTTAAAAAGCATCGACAATGATGATATGAGGCAAATTGAATGGATGAAAAACTGATCAACGAAGCGATAGCCGGGAGCAAGGAGGCATTCTGCTCGCTCTACGGCGCATATAAGGACAGGCTTTACCGCTACGCGCTCTACAGGCTGGGTGATCCTACCGAAGCCGAAGACGCTGTGAGCGAGTGCGTGCTGGCTGCGTGGCAGGGTATCGGCAGCCTCAGAAGCAGCAAAGCCTTTGGATCGTGGATCTTCAGGATCCTCTCGAATTGCTGTGCCTCGCGTATCAGGGAAATGATAGGCACGCGGGAAAACCTTGAGCGGTTATATGACGCAGGCAAAGGCAGCGCAGTATCTTCCCCGTCTCTTCCTATAGAGCTGGCCGAGGCTCTCTCGCAGCTGAACGAAGAGGAACGGAACATCGTATTGCTCAGCACCATCGGAGGTCTCAGCAGTTCTGAGATAGCCCCTCTCACCGGCCTGACTCCGGGGAGCATCAGATCAAAGCTTTCCAGAAGTCTGGCAAAGATGCGCGAGTTCTTATCATAAGGAGAATCAAAATGAGCAAAGATCATGAATATATAAAAGAATTATTCGACAGCGACGGCATCAGCGCTCCGGAGAGTCTCTCTGAAGAAAGCATGCTGGCAATGCTGAATGCCGCCGAAGAGAAACAGACTGTGGAGCAGCCGGAGGCAGAATCCGGAAAGAGCTTTGAGCCTGCACGTAAAAAAGCCCGCCCTTCTCTCAGAAAATGGATGACGGTAGCAGCAGTCGCTGTCATAGCAGTTTTCGGCATCGGCGGACTCAGAGAGATCATGACAGCTCCGCCTGACACTTCAGCAGTCGGCGGCGAGCTCTATACGTTTAAAAGCGAGACGGAAATCAAAAACCTCATAAAGAGCATGGAGCCGGAGACTGTGTTCAAAAGGTTCAGTCTGGATATGGGCTCGCCGGAAGAGACGCTCGAGTACGAAAGCAGTGATGCGGCTACAGGAGAAATGGCTGTCAGCAACCCAATGACCGCTAAGTCAGCCGGATCCGCAGACCACTCCGAGACCTACCTTCAGGTAGATGCAGTTGATGAAGCTGATATCGTAAAAACTGACGGCAAATATATATATTATGTTACTGACAGCCGCGAAGTGGTCATTCTCTCCGCAAAGGACGGAAAGACAAAGAAGCTGTCCACAATTGGAAGCAGCGGTATCGAGAACTACATCAGCGACATATATGTTAAGGGAGACAAGCTCATAACAGTTGGCACCATCTACAAGGACGACAGCGACGAATCCTCATCCGGCATAGTCGTATACGACATCAGCGACCGCAGCAAGCCGAAAGAGCTGTACGACTTCAGCCAGTCAGGAGACATACTCTCGAGCCGCATGGTCGGAGACTATGTTTACCTCGTGACCAACGACTATGTGCACAGAGGCGGTCGCCCGGTGCCTGTGTGCGGCAGCATCAATGAACTTAAGAGCCTCGAGGCGACAGAGATCTGCTGCGTGCCTGACCCTAAAATGTCTTCATACATAGTTCTCAGTGCAGTAGACACTGCATCGGGTGAAAAAGGAAGATCAGCCACAAAAGCCATCTTCGGAGCGAGCAGCGAGATATACTGCAACGACCATAATTTGTATGTAACTTCGTCTGACTGGTCAGACGAGGGCGAATCCGTAAATACACGCATCGTCCGCGCAGGTCTTGACGGCCTCAAAGTGAAATTCAATGCCACAACAAAGGTGCGCGGCTACATCGACAATCAGTTCTCGATGGATGAGCGCGACGGATACTTCCGCATCGCCACCACGTCGCAGCGTGCAGGAATGGATGTCAACAACATGTATGTACTCGACTCAAAGCTTAAGGAAGCCGGCAAGGTAACCGGATTTGCCCGCAACGAGAGCATCAAGGCAGTGCGTTTCATAGGCGACAAGGCATATGTTATAACCTACGAGGCAATAGATCCTCTCTTTATAATAGACCTCGCTGACCCTGCAAATCCGCGCATCGAAGGCGAAGTCAAGATAGACGGCTTCTCCACCCTTCTCGTTCCGGTGAGCAAGGACAGGCTGCTCGGTATCGGTCACGCAACAGGTGACAACGGCTATGGCGGAGAATATGACAGCGGGCTCAAGCTGGCGCTCTTCGACATATCCAATCCGTCCGAGCCTAAGGTTCTCGACAGCAAGGAGTTCAAGGACATGTCGAGCATCGCTCAGTATGACCACCATGCGCTGATGGTCAACAGCGGAGCAGGCTACTACGCTATACCATATGAAGTATGGAACTATGACAGCGTTGAAGAGGAAGAGGTAATGACTGAGGATGAACCCGTCGAAACCATAGATGAAGGATTCGAAACCGGCGTACTCCTCTTCAAGGCGGGAGATAAGATAAGTCAGACCGACAAACATAAACTTGACGGTTCTGCCATCAATAGAAGCGTTTACATAGGCGACTGGCTCTACGCCCTGGATGCTGACGGAAACGCGCAGAGCTTCAAGCCTGCGCTCCAGGATTTGCAATATTAATTCTTTACATAGTAGAATAAGGCATGGCTTACGATGGAATTATTACATACGCTGTTGCAAAAGAATTGAAAGAACGTATCGTACCCGGCAAGATAGAGAAAGTCTATCAGCCGGGTCCCGAGGATCTTTTGGTGCACATCCACACCCAGCGTGGGAATGTGCGCCTTTTCATTTCGTGTAACAGCAGTTCAGCAAGAGTCTGCCTCACCGGAGGCAGCTATACGAATCCCGATCAGCCCCCTACCTTCTGCATGCTGCTCAGAAAGCATCTTCAGGGAGGCCGCATCACGGACGTCAGACAGAAGGATGCCGAGCGCATCATCGAAATTGACTTAGAAGCCCAGAATGAACTGGGATTTTCGGTTTGCCGAAGGCTTATAGTTGAGATCATGTCGAAGCACAGCAACATAGTGCTCATAGACATTGAAAGCGGTAAAATCATTGACGCAATAAAGCGCATATCAATTGATGTGAACAGATACCGCCAGCTGCTTCCGGGCATGATATACAAATATCCGCCTGCACAGGACAAGCTGCCGTTCAAAGAGGTAACAGCTGAAACGCTGCTTCCTCACGACGATCGCGCTCTGATGTCACGCATAGCCGGCATCTCCCCTTCTATCAGCCGCGAGCTGCTTGCTAACTGCTATACCGATCATGACGCTTCTGTTATGTCGGTAGTGCCGGCAAGAAATCTCCTGCAGATCGTTTCTTCAATTGATGACGGCATTGCAGCGCCGCGCGTGTATGTAGATGACGAAGGGACACCGAGAGAATTCCATGTCACCGATCTTACCGAATTCGATGAGCTCGATACGATGTTCTTCGATACCGTATCGGAATGCGTGGACTATTACTTCTCAAACCGCGTAGCATCAAACATGGTGCGTCAGAAGTCCATGCCCCTCCTGAAATCGGTGCAGGCTTCGCTCAGCAAGGCTCTCCTGAAAAAGAAAAAGCTGTCGGAAGACCTCATGAGTGCGGAGAATTCCGAGAAGTACAGGCTTTACGGAGAGCTCCTCACAGCGAACCTCCATCTCGTAAAGCCGGGCGACCGCAAAGTCAGAGTGGTCAATTACTACGACGGGAGCGAAATCGAAATTCCTCTTGACGAGAAAATCTCAGCAGCTGCTAACGCCCAAAAATACTTCAAGAAGTATTCAAAGGCCAGGACTGCGATACATGAAAAGCAGACCCAGCTCGAAGACAACGACAGAGACATCGAATATCTCGAATCCGTCATACAGAACATAGAAGCTGCCGACAGCGTTCCCCTTCTCGATACAATAAGGGATGAGCTGGAACAGACAGGCTATGTCAGAAGGCGTCAGAAAGCTTCACAGCGAAAGAAAAAGAACCGCAGGCCTGAACCTCTCAGATATACGCTCAGCGACGGCACAGAGGTGCTGGTAGGACGCAATAACATGGACAACGACTGGCTAACCATGAAGTTCGCGTCCAAGACAGACGTGTGGATGCACACAAAGGATATCCCGGGCTCGCATGTCATAGTCAGGCTTGAGGACGGCCGGAACGTAAATGATTTGCCGGCTGAACTGGTTTATGAGGCCGCATCGATTGCTGCATACCACAGCAAGGCCGCCGGCAGCGACAATGTGCCGGTCGACTACGTACCGGTCAGATACGTCAAGAAGCCTAACGGAGCAAAGCCGGGTATGGTGATTTTCACCCACAATCAGACGGTTTATGTAGCTCCAAAGCTTCCTGAAGTAAAAAAAGAAAAGTAGTGAAATCACCTGTGAAAAGGAGTACAATAGTCGTGCGCGATTAAAAGCGCACGCAATAAGGTCTGTTAGCTCAGCTGGGAGAGCGCATGGGTCACAACCATGATGTCGCGGGTTCGAGTCCCTCACAGACCACCAATTGAAAGCGCTGAAGTCATCAGGACTTCAGCGCTCTTTCTTTGTTCTCAATCTGAACAGACTGTTTATTTACTGCCTTTATATTTGAAGATCATCATTGTGATGTCATCGAATTGCGGCGCATTGCCCGCAAAGAGGTCTATCTCCTTCTTAAGCTTTGACAGAATCTCCGCGGTACCGGCATCCTTGTTTTTGTTCAGGGCTTCGAGCATCCTCTCCTCACCCATAAGCTCCATATGTTCATTGGTAGCCTCAGTGACTCCGTCTGTATAGACAAACAGGCAGTCTCCCGGTTCGAGAACGAACTCATGCTCCCTATAAGTAATGCCTTCTATGGTGGACACCGCAGGTGAATGTTTATATTTCACTGCCTCGAAGTCTCCGTCAGCCCTTTTAAGCACAGGATGCTCATGACCCGCATTGGCAACAACACCCTTCCCGGTCGTAATATCTATCACGGCAAGCCATACCGTAACAAAGAGGCCTGTGTCATTGCCTTCAAGGAGCTGATTGTTGACTCGTTCGAGCGACTCAGCCGGGCCGCGGCCTGCCTGTACGCTTGTCTTGATCAAAACCTTGGATATCGCCATAAAGAGTGCAGCAGGCACCCCTTTGCCGGACACGTCAGCCATGACGAGAGCGATATGAGTATCATCTACCATAAAGAAGTCATAGAAGTCCCCTCCGACCTCCTTGGCAGGGGTCATTGATGCGTAAAGCTCAAATTCTTCTCTTTCAGGGAACGGCGGGAAAATATTAGGCAGCATGCCCTCCTGAATGCGTTTTGCAACGTTCAGCTCGGTACCTATGCGCTCCTTCTCTGCCGTGACTGCAGACAGTCTGCTGATATAATTGCGCAGATCTCCGTCCATCGTTTTGATTGAATCAGCAAGCTCTTCTATCTCATCTCCTGTATGTACATCGATGTCGATCACCTGATCGCTCTCAAGATTGCTGATCATCCTTCCGGTGCTCGTTTGCAGCTGCCGTATAGGTCTGATGATATGCTTTTCTACTGAAGAATAGAATATCGACAGCGCGATCAGAGTAATGGTGGAGATTGCCGTAACTACGAGCAGCATGTACATCAGTATGCTCTTTCTGAACCCCGGTATTGAAAGATCAACACCCACGACCGCAACCGGATCTCCTTCACTGTTAAATATCGGAGAATAAGCCGATGCTATATGCCCATATTTTTTATCCTTCTGTATACTGATTTCTTCTGGAGGGTCCTGACAGAATATCTTGAAAGTAGCCGCCTTGCTCTCTTCGCTCATATATTCTTCACGCTGGCCCAGCTCACACGCGCCTTCTACATTGACTGCATCCCACACATATACCAGATCATTCTCATAAGGCACAAAAACATAGTAATACTTGAGGTTGGTCTCAAGCTGAGTGACGTTCAAAAAGTCGAGGATCTTATAATAATAATCATCCTTCTCACCGGTCTCGACATAATCGAGCACCCTGTCGCCGTCAATGATATTTGCAGCAGTGCGCGAATAATTAAAGGCCTGCTTGCTGTAGCTCTGCATCTGGTTAAAGTAATACTGGATACAGACAAGGGCTCCCGTAGCAATGATGAGCACCGCTGCAAACAGAACGATGCTTTTGATCACTTTTCTATTCAGACTTAGTCTTTTATTATTTTCCATTATTCACCGGTTTCCTGAGGTGTTCTGATTTAAAAATCTTATAATAGTGCGCCAGTATGACCGTCACGATAAGTATTGCAAGAGCAATCAGCATAGTTTCCCAAAGAGGGAGCAACTGCGTTCCGTTAACAATATATAGTATAACATTTGTGATGGTCCTTACGAACACCCAGTGTATGCAGTATATCGCCGTTATATTTGCGCTGACTTCCGAAAAGAATGCCCTTGCCCCTGCACCGAACGATCTGGAGAGAAGGTTCCACACTCCCAGCATACCGATATCCAGACAGAGACATATGCAGACATCCCAAAGGTTCATGTGATAGTAGCAGTTCTGACCCTCTCCGAACATACCCCATCCGAAATGTATGCCTATAGGGAAATATGCCAGTGCTATGACGAGCGGAATCGGAGAGACCATACGGTAGAACGCCTTCTTATCCTTCACTCTTCTAAGCACCCTGCCGAACGCCATACCTGCAACAGGTATTATCAGCCATGTCAGCAAAGGAAAGTCGGAGATCACCAGTCCTGTTGCATCATCGGTACCGATAAAATATCCGAGGAATATGTTTCCGAACATGGAATGCGTATCGACATCGCCTATCAGGTTTGTTGACACTGTCATTGCTGCAGCGATTCCGAGCATTGCCCTGTCGGATAATTCGAAGTAATGGAAAACAGCGATCGTTATAATGGCCAGGCCGGCAAACAGAAGCACGTCGTTTCCAAGCCATCTGTAAAACAGAGGTTCAATGAACTGTTCTCTGTCGCCGGTTATTTTATACCCTATCAGATACGGGATCAGGAATCTGCATGTATTGTTCAGATAGAAAATACCTATAAGTATGAGACCTCGCTTCAGCTGCTGCCTTACCGTTACCTTCCTGCTGTATACAAGTCCTATACCCATCGCAAAAAGATACATCGGTCCACTGAAAGGTCCGCCGATTATGGTATCGAAAAGATAAGGGATACCGCTGCACAGTCCCTCATCACTGGTACACTCTATAATGCAATGTATGAAAGGCAGCATTAAAACCATTTCGGCTTTTGCTATATCTACGTCCAGCTGCCTTCTTGTATTGACCGGCTCATCTGCCAGCAAACTTCTTACTTCCTTTAGCATGAGATTATTTTATCAATTTTTACCGGCTATTGCACCCAAAACCGTTGAATGACGACCTATTTCAATAGTATTATTTTATCCATGAAAAGATTTATTTACCCATTGATTGCGGCGATCGTGATAATTCTCGATCAGCTGACCAAATATCTCGTTAGAGCAAATATGCAGCCCGGCGACAGAATACCTGTTATCGGCGACTGGATGAGCATCAATTATGTGCAGAACACCGGCACAGCCTTCAGCATGTTTCGCGGCAACCAGTTTGTCACGATCTTTCTGACAAGCGTTATGATAATCTTCTGCATTATTTTTATTGTCAAAGAATCGCGCGATGGCCAGGTGCTCATATCTACACTCTTCACTTTTGTAGCTGCCGGTGGAATATCCAACATGATCGACCGTCTCACGCTCGGTTTTGTCACAGACATGATTTCATGCGGCAGCTTTGCAGTTTTTAACATTGCAGACATAGGGGTCACATGTGGCTGCATCCTGACCATGATAGTGTTGGTACTGTTTTACAAAGATGACAAAGAGGAGGCTTAGATGGCCGAATATATCCTGACCGTAACCGCATCCGCAGAGGACGCAGGGGTAAGGCTCGATGCATTCATAGGCTACAATACCGACGAGCTGTCACGGAGCTATGCCGTAAAGCTTATCGAGAAGGGACGCGTTAAAGTCAACGGTGATATCGTCACCTCAAAAAAGCGTGCTGTCTCGGAAGGCGATACGGTAACGATAGACATGCCTGAGCCGGAACCGCTTGAGATCACTGCCGAAAACATCCCTTTAGAGATAGTATACGAAGATGAGGATGTGGCAGTCATCAACAAGCCGCGCGGTATGGTTGTGCATCCGGGTCCGGGTAATCCGTCAGGCACACTTGTGAACGCTATCATGTATCATATGGGCGATTCTCTTTCGTCCATAAACGGCGTGATACGCCCCGGTATAGTCCACCGGATAGACAAAGATACCAGCGGCCTTCTTATGATAGCCAAAAACGACAAAGCGCATGAATCTCTCGCGGCACAGCTCAAAGAGCACAGTGTCACAAGAGAGTACACAGCTCTTGTTTATGACAACATACGCGAAGACGAGATGACCATCGACGAGCCTATAGGACGCGATGAACGCAACAGAATGCGCCATGCTGTCAACGGAAGTGCGGCAAGAAATGCTGTCACGCACATAAAAGTGCTGGAGCGCTTTGGCAAGTATACGCTTGTAAAAGCAAGGCTCGAGACAGGCCGTACCCACCAGATAAGAGTCCACATGGCATATATGCATCACCCGCTTGCAGGCGATGAGCTTTACGGATCGCGCAGGCAGTCTTCAAAGATCGAAGGCATTGAGGTGCACGGTCAGCTGCTCCATGCAGGCACACTGGGATTCATCCATCCTTCTACAGGCGAATACCTGGAGTTTCACTCCAATCTGCCGGAAATATTCAGCAATGTACTGAATAAACTGCGTAAAATTAACTAAAAAAGTGCGTATACATCGTCAGATGTATACGCACTTTTTGTTTATTGTTACTTTGTTATTCAGTTACATCCTGATTGAAGTCGAACTCCACTTCGCTGGCTTCCTTTGCTGCAGGCTCAACCTTCTCGACTACAGGTTCAACTTTCTCAACTACCGGCTCCTGCTTAACGACGTTGAAGTCAACAGTCTTAGCCTGGCGTGCTTCACCCGTGCGTCTGTCGCCTTCACCATAAGGCCCGTAGTAGTCATAATTGCCGAATCCCGTAATGCAGTAGAATACAGGGGCAAGGAATGTATATCCCCATGCCCAGGCATCAGACTGTCCGTAAGCCTTTGCCGTAGCCTTTCCCATCTGATATGCGAAATAGAAATACATAAACCATCCGACGATCGGTACTATAACGACGAACAGTCTCAGCCAGTACCAAGGGTTGTTCATTACCTTTTCACAAAGTTTATACTGATTATAGAACGGAATGAAACCAATCCAGCCCTGTTCTCCGGCTTTCTCGAACATCTTCCAGAGGCCTATGGCCATGATGATATACCAAATACCTGAACTTCCGGAAGTCGCTCCCGAATTTTCCTGTGCATATGCCATTATTGAATCCATTTATGCAATTCTCCTTTCTCTTATATATCCGCTTATTGCTCGATCGGATCGTTTTCAACAATGCGTCTGATTTCTTCTCTGTCAGCTGCACGCTGGTCCTCGAGCTTCTTCTGATCGCTTGCCTGTTTGTCGAGCAGGGCTTCACCCAGCTGCTTAGCCCCACTGATAAGAAGTGCTCCTCCGGCAACTCCGACTGCAACTATCTTAATCAGCGTACTGCCCAGACCACCGCCCGCGCTCGCGTTTAAATTTTCGATTCCTGTTTTATTGCTTGCCATTCCAAGTCCCTCCTTGGTTTAGTTACTACGGCACCGCCGTGTTATTAACCATATTATTATAACACTAATACTTTAAATCGTATATATCCGTCCTGCGCGCTGAAAGAAGCGGCAGCTTTTGTCTTACTTCATCTATATAATCGAGGTCTATTTCTGTGATATTATGGCCTTCCTTCTCGTCCATCTGCATCAGGACCCTGCCCCAAGGATCGGTGATAATCGAGTGGCCATATGCCAAGTATCCGGCCTGCGGATCACGGGCTGTTGCAGTGCCTACCATATAAATCTGGTTCTCTATGGCTCTCTGGCGGAATGCGATTTCCCAGTGAGCAGGTCCGGTGGTCATATTAAAAGAGGCCGGATTGAAAATTACCTTTGCTCCTGCCAGAGCCGGTATGCGCGAACTCTCGGGGAATCTTATGTCAAAGCAGATGTTGACTGCCATCTTGCACCACTCGGTCTCGAAAGTGTCAAAGGTGCTTCCTGCAGTAAGAGTGTCAGACTCCTTAAAGACCTGCTCGCCATGAGCATATATGTCGAAAAGGTGCACTTTGCGGTGTTTGCCGATCTGTCTGCCCTCCCTGTCGAAAACATAGCAGGTGTTGTAGACCTTTCCGTCTTCACCCATCTCGGGGATCGATCCTCCCACCAGGTATACGGAGTTCTTACGGGCTATGGTTGACATGGCAAGCCAGCTGTCACCCTCTGTAGGCTCGGCATTTACAGGAAACAGATCGGTCTGATACGGGCTGTTCCATATTTCAGGCAGGCTTATGATATCAGCGCCCTCAGCCGCCCCATCCGCTACCAGCTCAGCCAGCTTCTCTATGTTCTCATATTTGTCTTCGTGTACCTTCAGCTGGAGACTGGCGATTCTTATGATGTTCATTTTGCTGTTCCCTTTCTAGATAAACGATATAGCTGCAGTTCCGGCAAGCATAAGAAACATGCCGGCAATTTTTCTGAATGTTACAGGTTTCTTTTCTATGCCTAGGAACCCTGCCGCGTCTATTGCGAGACCTGCGGCCATCATTCCTATGAGGTTCATTATGGTATTGAGTCCCGTCCCCAGCACAGGCGCAACCGCCGCATTGCCGCTTACAACAGTAAGGGCAAACATGCCTCCGCTGATCATCCAGATCCTGAAATCCGGTCTGACTCCTGTGTCGCTATCGAATATGCCCCTTCTGCCTTTAGTCAGCAACAGCGTGATGACTACAATGGACGTGGACAGCATCGCCACAGACATGGAAACAAGGGTAGCCTTGCTGGCAGATTCTACCACTGTTTTTAAAGTCCCGTTGACCGCTATCTGGGTTGAGCATGCAATGCCGTCTATGAATGCAAGGATCGCGTATAACAGAGGCAAAGCCTTTCGCCCACCGCCGCCGGTGCCCTTCTCCCATGTTGAGATCACCATTCCGGCCAGCACGAGTGCCGCACCTGCAAGCCTTGTGAGTGTCATCTGCACTTGATCTGTGCCAAACAACGCGAAATGGTCTATGACAAGTCCGGTAACAACCTGGCCGAAGTTCAGTATTATCACGTTTCCTGCAGCTCCGAGCTTAGGCACACAAACAATGTTAAGGGTCACTATGATTATAGCGCAGACCCCTCCGAACCAGATCCATGGCGGATTCTCAGCGATCGTCCCAAGCGGTATGAACAACCTGTGTTCATTAAAAATAATAAAGGCTGCAAGAAGCAGCCAAGCCACAGCAAAATTGATACCTGCCGTGATGAACGGAGATCTGAAAAACTTTCTGGCTTCCGTATTGATACTAGCCTGCATCGTGGATGCGATGCCGGCAACAACTCCTATCACCAGAGCGATCATTATTGTTTAGTCCCTTTTCCTTTTTATTTTCCTATCCAGCTCTCATCGGACGGATTATCTCTGAACGCCTTGAGTCTGGCGATATCATCTGAAGAGATGTATCCGTTATCAGCCGCAGCAGCGATGACTTCGTCGAAATTTGTAAGCGAGACCCACTCGATGCCGGCCTCAGCCATGCGGTCTATGCCCTTCTTCATGCCGTAAGTCATGATTGAGATGACACCAAGCACCTCTGCTCCTGCCTCTCTGAGCACGTTGACAGTATCGATGCAGCTTCCGCCGGTCGAAATAAGGTCTTCAACGACAACGACCTTCTGACCCGGCTCAAGCCTTCCTTCTATCTGATTGCCTCTGCCGTGATCCTTTGCCCCTGATCTTACATATCCCATAGGGAGATCCATCAGATGCGCAGTGATGGCAGCATGAGCGATACCCGCCGTTGCGGTTCCCATAAGCACTTCAACTTCCGGGAACTTTTCTCCGATAGTGAATGCGAGAGCTTCCTCAACATCGTTCCTTACGTCAGGTGCGGTCAGAGTCAGTCTGTTATCGCAGTAAATAGGACTCTTGATTCCGCTTGCCCATGTGAAAGGATCCTCCGGTCTGAGGAACACTGCTTTGATCCTGAGGAGGTCCTCAGCTATAAGTCTTTTGATATCTGTATTCTTATCCATGTTTATCCTTCTATATTTTAGAGAAACTCTTCTTTGCATCTTGTGTATGCATCAATAGGTCTGTCAGCAGCTGTAATAGGTCTGCCTACCACGATGAAGTCTGCACCTTCAATCTTTGCCTGTGCAGGCGTCATTACGCGCTTCTGATCGTCTGTTGAATTCTCAGCAAATCTGATTCCTGGTGTAACTGTCAGAAAATCTGCGCCGCAGGCAGCGTGTATCTCAGCCGCCTCAAAAGCCGAGCAGACTACTCCGTCGAGTCCTGCTGCCTTAGCATTCATAGCGTACTGTTTTACTACCTCATCCATAGGCTTGTTGATAAGGAGCTCATTGTGAAGAGTCTCCTCATCAGTGGATGTCAGCTGAGTGACTGCGATCAGTTTTGGCTTGTCTGCAAATCTGGCAGCTCCGAGCATCAGCCCCTCTTTGGCTGCTCTCATCATACCAATACCGCCGGCAGCATGCACATTCACCATGTCGACACCGTAAGCTCCAAGCACCTGCATGGATTTTTTTACGGTGTTAGGGATGTCGTGAAGCTTCAGGTCAAGGAATACCTTGTGTCCTCTCTCCTTGAGCAGCTTTATCATCTCGGGCCCTTCAGCGTAGAAAAGCTCCATGCCGATCTTTACGTACGGTCTTCCTTCGCCAAAGCGATTATCATCGCAGCTGATGACCTCCCCCCTTATTCTGGTCAGCCTGTCAAGGAATTTGATCGTCTCATCAGCGCTCTTGAAATCACATGCGATTATTACGTCCCTCTGATTAGCCATATCGCACCTCTTCTCAATTCTTACATTATTCTCTTCCGATTATTATACAATAAAGCTCCGTTTAGAAGCTGCTGATTCCGTACTTTTTCATTGCTTCCGGCAGATCGCGGACTATATTTCTCGATGCATACGGATCAACCAGGTTGGCTGCACCTACCTCAACGGCAACAGCTCCTGCCATCATCATCTCGAGCACGTCCTCAGCCGATGATATGCCTCCCATTCCTATCACCGGTATCTTTACAGCTTTAGCCGTCTGATAGACCATTCGAAGAGCCACCGGGAATACTGCAGGACCTGACAGTCCGCCTGTTACATTCGCAAGCAAAGGCTTGCGAGTGCGCAAATCGAATCGCATTCCCATAAGCGTATTGATCAGGCTGATGCCATCGGCTCCTTCAGCCTCGCACGCCTTCGCGATCTCAGTTATGTCTGTCACGTTCGGCGACAGCTTCATGATCACCGGTTTGTCGGTGATCCAGCGCACGGCCTTTACGACTTCAGCGGCCATCTTCGGATCTGTACCGAAGCTCATGCCGCCACCATGCACGTTAGGACAGCTTATGTTTATCTCATACCAGCCAATCATATCAGACATGGATGATCTGTCGAGTCTCTTAACTACCTCGGCGTATTCATCGGTCGAAAAGCCGCTCACATTCGCCATTACCGGCTTGTGAAATACTCTTTCAAGCTTTGGAAGCTCCTCCCTGATAACATCATCTACTCCCGGATTCTGGAGTCCTACAGCATTGAGCATGCCTGACGGGCACTCGGCGATTCGCGGCGTTTCGTTGCCGAATCTCGGGTCGAGAGTGGTGCCTTTAAATGAAAATGTACCAAGGCAGTTGATATCGTAAAGCTCTGCGAATTCATGACCGTATCCGAAAGTGCCCGATGCCGGGATCACGGGATTATCGATGGTGATGCCGCAAAGATCAACTCTTGTATCTACCATATTATCTCCTCCGTTCTGAGCACCGGCCCTTCCTTGCATATGCGTTTATTGCCGTTTTTGGTTTTTGTGCTGCAGCCCATGCAGGCGCCAAATCCGCAGCCCATGCGCTCCTCAAAGCTCATCTGGCCGCTGATGCCGGCTTTTTCATATACCCTTTCGTATACCGCCTTCAGCATTGGTTCCGGTCCGCAGGTATAGAAATGCGTAAAGATCTCGCCCTTATTGACCAGCTCTCTGAAAGCATCGGTTACGAAGCCGCGCACCCCGCGGCTGCCGTCGGCTGTTGCAACTATGACGCGCGCACCGAGCTTTTCAAATTCATCGACGTAATAGATCTCGTCTTCACTATTGAACCCCAGTATAACCGTGGTATCGGCTTTTGCCAGGCAGCGCGTGGCCAGATAAAGCGGCGGTATCCCTACGCCCCCGCCTATCAGAAGCGGTCTCTCCCCTGCGTCGTCAAGATCGTATCCGTTGCCAAGTCCCGTAAGCACATCGAGCTTTGCCCCCGGACTAAAATGCGTCATCTCTTCAGTACCGTGTCCGAGCACCTTATAGATTATGGTCACCTCGTCACTGCTCACATCGCATACGCTTATAGGGCGGCGCAGAAAATGCCCGTCCAGTCTGATGTTAATGAACTGACCCGGTGCCTTGATTGCGCTCACATCTCCGGCCATCCTCATTAGCCAGGTAGAAGGAGTGAGCTGCCTGTTTTCTGTGATTGTGAGTATTTCCTGTTTCATATCTGCAGTCTCTTAAGCGTCTATGGTTGAAATGGTTTGTGTCGTTTCTTCGAGTACATCGAGCAGCACGCTGACTGTATCGAGCGAAGTGAACAGTGTAGCGTTGTTTTCGCTTGCGCACTGCCTTATGAGCGCTCCGTCGTTTGCAGTAACGTGATCGCCCACCTTACGCGTGTTGATGATATAAGCTATGTGGCCCTTGCGAATCGCTTCGAGTATCTCGTTCGAGCCCTCACTGATCTTCTTCATTTCGCGGGTCCTGATGCCGTTCTCCTTGAGGAATGCGGCGGTTCCCGGAGTCCCTTCTATATTGAATCCGAGATTGTAGAATCTGCGAATGAGAGGCAGGGCTTCAGCCTTGTCGTCACCGGCAAGCGTCGCAAACACGGTTCCGTAATTGCGGAGCTTTGTGCCGGATGCAGTGAGCGCTTTGTAGAGCGCACGGTTGAGCTTGTTGTCGTAGCCTATCGCCTCTCCTGTCGATTTCATCTCAGGTGACAGGTAGGTATCCAGACCCTTTATCTTATTGAAACTGAACACCGGTACCTTAACGTAATATCTCTTCTTTTCCTCAGGATACAGGTCGAAGATGCCCTGCTCCTTGAGTGACTTGCCAAGCATAACCTCAGTCGCAATATCAGCCAGGCTGTATCCGGTCGACTTCGAGAGGAATGGCACCGTCCTCGATGATCTCGGATTGACCTCGATGATATACACCTCTTCATTCTCATCGACTATGAACTGAATGTTGTAGAGGCCGATTATTCCGATACCGGGCCCGAGCTTTTTTGCATACTGAAGGATCTTGCCCTTTACCTTATTGCTTATCGAGAAGGCCGGATATACCGAGATGGAGTCACCGGAGTGTACGCCCGTTCTTTCAACGAGTTCCATAATGCCAGGCACGAATACATCGCGTCCGTCGCAAACCGCATCTACTTCCACCTCTTTACCGAGGATGTACTTGTCTACAAGTACCGGCTTGTCCTCGTCTATCTCTACAGCAGTCTTGAGATACTGCCTGAGCTGTGCCTCGTCGCCGACGATCTGCATCGCACGTCCGCCAAGCACGAACGAAGGCCTTACCAGCACCGGATAACCGATCTCTTCGGCAGCTTTCACTCCATCTTCTATCTTTGTGACCGCATGCCCAGGAGGCTGAGGTATCCCAAGCTCCTTCAATACTTTCTCAAATCTGTCCCTGTTCTCGGCCCTGTCGATGGCCTCGCAGCCGGTACCGATAAGTCTGACACCTCTTTCCATAAGAGGCTCGGCAAGGTTGATCGCCGTCTGTCCGCCCAGAGTGGCAACTACGCCCTCAGGCTTTTCAAAGTCGATGATTGCCATTACGTCCTCTACCGTAAGAGGCTCAAAGTACAGCTTATCTGCCGTAGTGTAGTCTGTAGAAACCGTCTCAGGGTTGTTGTTGATTATGATTGCCTCGTATCCTGCGCGCCTTATTGTCTGTACGGCGTGCACTGTCGAGTAGTCGAATTCTACGCCCTGACCAATTCTGATAGGTCCGGCTCCGAGTACTATTATCTTTTTCTTATCCGTAAGCCTGGATTCGTTCTCTCCGGTGTATGAGGAATACAGATATGCAATGTACTTTCCTGTATGGAGAGTATCGACCATCCTGAAGACCGGGACAATGTCGTTAGCCTTTCTCTTCTGATACACCTCCACTTCGCTGAGATTCCACAGCTTGGCGATTTCCTTATCTGAGAATCCTATGATCTTTGCAGCCCTGAGGGTCTTTACATCATTGACACGATCCCTGAGGATCTTCTCCATATCGATTATGGTCTTGAAGGCTTCAAGGAAGACCTTAGTGATCATTGTGACCTTGTGCAGTTCATCCACGCTGATACCGCGTCTCAGAAGCTCGGCTATAGCGTACATATTATCGTCCTTGAATTCAGAGATATATTCTCTGAGATTGTTGCGGCTCATACCGTCAAACTTTGCGAGATGCAGGTGGCATACACCCGTCTCGAGCGATCTGATGGATTTCAGGAAGCTCTCGGTGAGCGTGGAACCTATTCCCATTACCTCTCCCGTGGCTTTCATCTGAGTACCCAGCACATTCGTGGCATCGCTGAATTTGTCAAACGGGAATCTCGGGAATTTTGCTACGATATAATCAAGGCTCGGCTCAGTTGAAGCAAGTCCTCCGGCAACCTCGATCTCATCGAGCGTCATTCCCATGGCTATCTTTGCGGTAACTCTTGCAATCGGATAACCCGATGCTTTGGATGCCAGTGCCGATGATCTCGATACCCTAGGGTTTACCTCTATCAGGTAGTACTCGCTCGTCTCCGGGTGAAGCGCAAACTGAACGTTGCAGCCTCCCTCTATCTTCAGCTCACGTATTATCTTTATCGCCGATTCGTTCAGCATCTTAAGGTCATGCTCATTCAGCGAGAGTATAGGTGCTACTACGATCGAATCTCCCGTGTGGACGCCTACAGGATCTACATTCTCCATACCGCAGATGGTGATGGCCTTGTCTGTTCCATCGCGCATTACTTCAAACTCGATCTCCTTGTAGCCTTTTACAGACTTCTCTACCAGAACCTGGTTAACAGGTGAAAGGTTGAAAGCTTTTATGGCAATGTCTTCGAGTTCTTCTTCGTTGTATGCAAAGCCTCCGCCTGTTCCCCCAAGCGTGAATGCCGGCCTGAGTACGACAGGATATCCGATATCCAAAGCAGCCTTTTTTGCTTCCTCCATGTTGTACGTGATTTCGCTCGGGATTACCGGCTCTCCTATCGACTCGCACATCTCCTTGAAGAGCTCTCTGTCTTCAGCTCTTTCGATGGAGTCCGCCGGTGTGCCCAACAGCTTGACACCGCATTCTGCAAGCACTCCCTTACGGTCGAGCTGCATAGCCAGGTTAAGGCCTGTCTGGCCTCCAATGCCCGGCACTATGGCGTCAGGTCTTTCGTATCTGAGTATCTTTGCTACATACTCGAGTGTAAGCGGCTCCATATATACCTTGTCGGCAATCGACGTATCGGTCATGATCGTTGCCGGGTTGGAGTTGCAGAGGATGACCTCATAACCTTCTTCCTTGAGCGCCAGGCAGGCCTGTGTGCCCGCATAGTCAAACTCTGCAGCCTGTCCTATAACTATAGGACCCGATCCGATGATAAGTACTTTTTTGATATCTTTTCTCTTGCTCATTAACATGCCCCTTCTGTTTATTTGTTTACTGATCCGTTGCGGCGTTGTATGCTATCTTTCCGTCGCAAACTGTCAGGTAGTTACGTCCCATAACTCTCCAGCCCTCAAAAGGTGTTGCCTTGCCCATCGAGAGCAGCTCTTCTTTTTCGATAGTCCATTCTTCTGTAAGATCCCATACAGAGTAATCATTTCCCAGCGGTATACCAAAGCGCCTGCGCGGATTATATACCAGCAGTTGCTCAAGCCTCTCCATGGAGATGATGCCCGGCATCACCAGATAGGTGTAGACCAGCGGAAATGCTGTCTCTATCCCGACTATTCCAAATGCGGACTTCTCGAGTCCCCGGGATTTCTCCTCTGCCGAATGCGGCGCGTGGTCGGTCGCTATGCAG
The DNA here is from genome assembly GCA_017405845.1 of Mogibacterium sp. Lineage (GTDB taxonomy): Bacteria > Bacillota > Clostridia > Peptostreptococcales > Anaerovoracaceae > Crickella. Next base: position 102,218 of record JAFQZQ010000031.1, read on the forward strand.
TCTATCGTTCCGTCTACGATGCCCTCAAGCAGAGCATCCCTGTCTGATGCACTTCGCAGCGGCGGGTTCATCTTCCATTTTCCGTCTTCTTTCAGCATGCTGTCATCCAGCAGCAGATAATGAGGACCGGTCTCACAGGTCACATCGACACCGCTCTTCTTGGCATCTCTTATGATGCTTACGCTCTCCTTTGTGGAGATATGACATACATGATATGCACAGCCTGTCTCATCTGCGAGCTTGAGGTCACGCTCTATCTGGCGCCATTCGGACTCTGAGCATATGCCGCGGTGGCCATGCGCTGCTGCATATTTGCCGTCATGTATGTATCCGCCTTTCAGCAGGCTGTTCACTTCGCAGTGAGCGGTTATGATCTTTCCGAGCGACTTTGCCGTCATCATAGCCTCTCTCATCATGCCATCTGACTGAACACCGTGTCCGTCATCAGAAAACGATATGCAGCTGTCTGCCATACCTCCCATGTCGGCAAGCACTTCGCCCTTCTGTCCTACAGTGATGGCAGCGTACGGATATACGTGGATGCAGGCATCGCGGTCGATTATATCCTGCTGCATTTTGAGGTGTTCGACAGAATCCGAGACAGGTGCAAGATTAGGCATTGTGCAGACCGCAGTGTATCCTCCGTGAGCTGCTGCCTTTGAACCCGTCGCTATCGTTTCTTTATAAGAAAAACCCGGTTCCCTGAAGTGCACATGCACATCGCAAAAACCGGGCAATATAGTATATGTTGAAGAGAGACCAATCCCTGCGTCCCTCAGCACCTTTGTTTCTATGGTAGGGCTAAACGTCAATCCTGATGCACCTGTTCTATCCATTGGCAGCCTCCTTTTCATTCTGTATAGTCTATCACGAATTAAAAGAGCTAATCAACGGAAGCACCGGCCTCAAAATGTCATTCTGTGATTTTTATTAAGAGCAAGCGGCCATTGCAAACCGTTATTTCAGCGGTTTTGCCGGATATCACCTCATTGCTTGTGGCATACTGATAATCCGGTCCCACTACTGCATCGTTGATACAGAATTTCGCATTTTTAATGGTAACTCCGGTTGCCTCCCCCTCAAGCGCTATAAGCGAAAAGAACGGGTATCTGTCTTCTACCTGCGCACTCCCCGGATGGCAAACTCCGTCTGTACCGGCATGTGAAGATATCAGCTCCATTTCGGAGTAATCATCGACGATCATACCGCGGCAGCCTCTGTTCTCCAGTGCAGTAAGCACATATGCATTTACCAGTGTATGATCGAGCCTTGCCCCTATGACGCCGATCAGAAGGAAATTCCTGAATCCCCTTCTCACGCCTTCACGCATGGCATAGACGGTATCCGTATCGTCCTTTGCGACCGGCAAGGTGATTGTCTCGACATCCATATGCGGATTCTCGTGGGAGTCCCAGTCTCCGATGAGAAGCGAAGGCGCCGCACCAAGGCTGTCAAGGTGCTTAAGACCACTGTCGCAGAATATGACAAAGTCGTCCTTTTGCAGATATTCCCGTATCCTTTTGTAATCGCGTATGTCCGCTCCGCCGACTATAACGCATCTTTCACTTTTGAACATATTATGCTTCATGTACGAGTTTACCGTTAATGTCCTCAATATCTATCGCAATTACAAGCGTCCTCGGCGTGTCCTTTTCGATCTCATGTTCGACATACTCCGGCGGGCACGGGAACTTGTCGCATAGCAGTCTGCTTATGCGTACGATCTCATCCTTATCCTCTATAAGCTCAGCCTTACCGAACACGATGACGCTCTTAACGTACTTTGCCCAGTCGCCTTCCTTCTGATAGTCCTGGCCGAATACGCAGTACGACACCTTAGGATCTCTCCTGACAGCATCTACACGATGGCCAAATGTGGCGCCATGGATGTATATCTTATTCGCCTCTTCATCATAGTAATGATTGATAGGAAACCCATAAGGATATCCGTCATCGCCCTGCACAGACATTACTCCCCTTGTTTCTGTCTTAAGCAGATCGATCATTTCCTCGCGGCTGAGTGCCTGTACGCTTCTTCTCATTGTTCTGAACATAGTACCCTCCTTGTCAGCGCGCAGCTATCATCTCTTCAAGTTCTGATGTGCTGAACTTATATGCGGAATTACAGAAATAGCACTTCACCTCTATCTCTTCGCCGTCGTTTATCATCTCTTTAAGGTCTTCAGTGCTGATAGTCGCGAGTGCTCCGGCAACCTTCTCCTTGGAGCATCCGCAGTAATATCTTACCGGAAGCTTCTCATTGATCCTGAGTCCCAGATCCCCGAGATAGTATTCGAGTATATCTTCAGGACTCATGCCTTTGTCCATCATTGTGGTCACCGGCTCTGCTCCCGCTACTTTTGCTTCCAGGGCTGCGATAGTCTCTTCCGCAGCATCCGGCATCACCTGCAGTATGAATCCTCCCGCATGCTTTACGGAGCTGTCAGTATCGACCATTACGCCCAGGCCGACAACGGAAGGAGTCTGCTCGGACACCGTGAAATAATATGCGAGGTCATCGCCGATCTCTCCGGTCTGTATCTCCACCTGCCCGTTGTAAGGCTCCTTGAGCCCGAGGTCCATTATAACGGTGAGGAAGCCCTTTCCTACTGCACCGCCGACATCAAGTTTCCCTGCATATTTCAGCGGGATGTCAACTGCAGGATTTGCCGCAAATCCCTTAACATTGCCGTGGCTGTCGGCCGTTACCGTCATCTGGGCTATAGGGCCATCGCCCTTCATCTGAAGTGTGAGCATGTCCTTCTCGCCCTTCATCATTGAGCCCATCATGGCTGCAGCACTCAGCAGTCTTCCGAGAGCCGCTGTTACAACCGGGAATGTGTGGTGTATCTCCCGCGCCTCTGCAGTAAGTTCCGTAGATCTGATAGCAAATGCCCTGACTGTCTCTCCTGCAGCGGTCGCTCTTACAATATAGTCGTTCATTATTCTTATACTTCCTTAGTCTGTTATATCTATGTCTGCTACAATGATGATCTTGTAGTCCGGATAGAGCTTTGCGATCTCGTTTTTCAGAATTTTTACGCCTTCGCTGTGAGATATGTCAAAGCTCATGACTACATCGAATCTGATCATCTTTATCTCTTCGTCAATATAGAAACCGTGCATCTGAAGAGCCCACTCGTGCGCTAGCACCCTCTCTTCAATCGCCATTCTCATTTCCTCTGCCTTTGAGCCTGAGTTTCGTGAGTATATGCCGACTCCCGTGAGTATGACTCCGGTCTCTCTGAACACCGCTTCAGTGAGCTTTCTGGTGATCACATCCACCTGATTGACAGTCATGGTATCCGGCAGTTCCACGTGAATGGATGCGTATTCTCTTTCAGGTCCGTAATTGTGTACGAAAAGGTCATATGCACCGAGCACCCCCGGCTCTCTGACGACTATCTCTTTAATCTTTTTGGAGACCTCTTCATCGGTTCGTCTTCCGAGTATATCGCTGACCGTATCGCTTATCATCTCTATGCCGGCCTTGATGATGAATCCGGATATGATGACACCAACATATGCTTCAAGCGAGATGCCTTTGAGCGTATAAAGAAGAGCCGTCAGCAATACTGCAAGCGACAGCGCGGCATCCGACAGAGCATCTGTACCCGAAGCTACCAGCGCGCCGGAATTAGTCTCTTCGCCCATCTTTCTGACATATCTGCCAAGAAATACCTTAGCTAGCACAGCCACCGCTATTATTACAAGTGATACCGTAGAGTAGTCAGGTACCTGAGGATCGATTATCTTTTTTACGGATTCGACCAGTGATGTGATACCCGCATACATGACTATACCGGCTACTATAAGCGCCGATATGTATTCGCTTCTCCCGTGGCCCAGCGGATGCTTCTTATCAGGCTTTTTACCGGCTACCTTGGCACCGATGATCGTTATTATCGAAGAGAGTGCATCCGTCAGGTTGTTAACTGCGTCAAGTACTACCGCGATGGAATTTGAAAGGATTCCTACCGCAGCTTTGAAACCGGCAAGGAATATGTTGACCACAATTCCTATCACGCTGGTTCTGACTATTATCTTTTCTCTTGTAATCATTTCTTTAATTTTGTCCTCTTATCCCAGAAGTTCTGGATCACCTCGTCCATTAAGGATTCGAGGTCCTCCATAGCTTCTCTTTTTATTCGTTTGAAGTTTTGTCCCATTTCATAGCCTGTGGTTATGGCATCAGTCAGTGCTTTGTTGCGTACTGAGCGCAGCGACATGTCGATTTCCCCAGCCAGCTCTTCTCCGTTCTTTATGAGATCTTTTCTGGCAGTCTCGATATCACCCAGTATCTGCATGAGCTCACCCTGCGACTGCATCCAAGAACCCTTAAGCGAATCGCGCCTGCCATAAACACCGCTTTTATAGTTATCGATCACGACTTCATATCTGTTAAAAGCGTTCGCTACAGCATCATCCCATGATATATACAGCTCTTCGCCCGCGCCTCTGCCTACTCTCTGCATCGCTTCAGGCTCTGCAATGAGTTCTCTCAGCTTTGCCGCCATCGATTCCGCGTTCTCTTCTATCAGGAAACCGTTCCTGCCATCTGTAACGCCCTCCGATGCGCAGCTGTCCTTTATGATCACGGAAGCAGTATCGCTCGCTGCGGCTTCTCTGACGACCAGTCCATTGGTGTCGAAAGTCGACGGGAACAGGAAAAGATCTGCTATGCTGTACCAGGCCCGAAGCTTTTCTCTATCCGATACGGAACCGGTAAAAATGACTCTGCGATCAAGCCCGACCTCGCGCGCATACTCCCTGACATCTTTCTCGTCGCCGCCTCCGCCGACAAATACCATTCTGAAGTCCAGGCCTTCTTTGTCAAGCGCAGTCAGAGCATCCAGTATTATGCGAAGCCCCTTATACCACATCAGCCTTCCGATAAACAGGAAGCATGGTACGTCGTCAGGCAGGTCGTATCCGGAAGTCACCTCGCGGACAAACTCCTCCGGCACTCTCTCCCTCGGAAGGTCTACGCCATTAGGCATTACGATGTAATCCCCCCGGTAGCCTATCGACCTCAGGTTTTCACCTGCACCCTTGCTGACTGTCCATATCTCGTCACATGCGTTCACATTGCGCAAAAGGGCCTGCAGAGCGCTCTCCTGCAGCAGCTTGCTTTTGACAGCGTTTGCGATATCTATGTCGTATTTCGTGTGCCATGTGAGCACCAGCGGGAGATCATTGGCCTCCGCAAGGCTCCTCGCCAGTACGGCGGACGTGACCGGACAGTGGGTATGCAGCAGCTCCACCCTCTCCGTCTTTACCGCACTCGCGGCCTCAGGAGAAAACGGATATCCGGTTACGTAGCCAATCAGCTTCCGCGTGTCTATGCTCGGATATCTTACTATGGAGAAATCATATCCGCTGTCATCGCTGCCGGGTATCTGAGGAGTCAGCACAAGTGAATGCCCGTGCGACTTTTCGATTATGCGGGCATAGTTGACCACGGCATTAGCCACCCCGTCAATAATAGGCGGGAAGGAATCATTCAATAAACAAATAGTGTGTCTGTCATTCATAGCGTTTATTATAACACTTTCCCCCACAACAAGTAAAAACTCCGGTTTCCCGGAGTTTTTTGTCAAAAGATCATTATTGCTTATTTCAGCTGTGCAGCTACTTCTTCAGCAAAGTTCTCTTCCTTCTTTTCGATGCCTTCGCCGACTTCGAATCTGATAACCTTTGTCAGGGCCAGATCCTTATCGACAGACTTCAGATACTCTGCAACAGTCTGCTTGCCATCTTCTGCTCTTACATAAGTCTGATCGAGCAGGCAGATTTCCTTGAGCTGCTTCTTGACACGTCCGTCAACGAGGCCCTTGAATACCTTGTTTTCAACGATCTCAAGCTTAGCAGCGATTGCGAGACCAGCCAGTCTTGTCTTTGCCTCATCTGAGAGGAAGTTTGGCAGGTAGTTGAAGTTGAAGCTCTTGTCTGCTCTCTTCTCAGCGAGAGTGTCTACATCTTCCTTGCCCCATACGCCTTCAACCTTGTCAAGGAGTCCGTTAAGGATTGGCTTAGGAAGTGTGAACGGATCGTTCAGTGCGCTCTCGAGAGTGATCTTTCTGAGGTTAGAAAGCTCATCCTCAGAGATGTCGTCTCTGCTTACGTACTGTGGATTCATTGCTGCGATCTGCATTGCAACGTTCTTAAGTGCTGCCTTGTTCTCATCGCTGTCAGCACCATTAGCTGCAACGATAACGCCGATGTTTCCGCCGCCGTGAATGTATGTAGCAAGAACTTCGCCTGTAGCCTTGTCGATTCTTCTGATCGACATGTTCTCACCGATCTTTGCGATCTTAGCGGTCAGTGCCTCGCCTGCTGTTGCGCCTTCGAAAGGCATAGCCTTGAATGCTTCGATGTCATTGCCCTCTGCTTCCAGAGCCAGCTTAGCAAGTCCTTCTACAAAGCCGATGAACTCATCATTCTTTGCAACGAAGTCTGTCTCAGAGTTGACTTCTACGATTGCAGCTGTCTTGCCGTCTTCGGAAAGAGCGACTCTGACGAGACCCATTGCTGCGATTCTTCCGGCCTTCTTAGCTGCCTTTGACAGTCCCTTTTCTCTCAGGACTTCAACTGCCTTATCCAGATCGCCTTCGGCTTCAACTAAAGCCTTCTTGCAGTCCATCATGCCTGCGCCTGTCATTTCACGCAGTTCTTTAACCAGTTTTGCTGTAACTTCAGCCATGATTTCCTCCTTAGATATTACTCTTCGTCTTCAGCTTCCTCTTCTGCCTCAGCCTCTGCAGCTTCTGCAGGAGCTTCCTGGAAGCTCTCGCCCTGCTTTGCCTCGATGATAGCGTCAGCCATGCAGCTTGTGATCAGCTTTACGGCTCTGATAGCGTCATCGTTTGCAGGAATTACATAGTCAACGTCATCAGGATCGCAGTTTGTGTCTACCATACCTACTACAGGGATACCGAGGATAGCGGCTTCCTTGACAGCGATTCTTTCCTTCTTAGGGTCAACGACGAAGATTGCTCCAGGCATTCCCTTCATGTCCTTGATTCCACCGAGATACTTCTCGAGCTTGTCAGCCTCAGCGATCAGCTTCAGTGCTTCCTTCTTGGCATACTTGTTGATTGTGCCGTCTTCCTGCATCTGTCTGATCTCAGCGAGTCTTTCGATTCTCTTGCTGATTGTCTTGTGGTTTGTGAGCATTCCGCCCAGCCATCTCTCGTTTACATAGAACATTCCGCATCTCTCTGCCTCATCCTTGATTGCAGCCTGAGCCTGCTTCTTTGTTCCGACGAAAAGAACCGGCTTGCCGGTCTCTCCGACCTTTCTCATGAAATCATATGCGTCATCGATAAGTCCCAGCGTCTGCTGAAGGTCGATGATATAGATTCCGTTTCTCTCTGCGAAGATGTAAGGAGCCATCTTAGGGTTCCATCTTCTTGTCTGATGTCCGAAATGGACGCCTGCTTCGAGCAGCTGTTTCATTGATACTACTGACATTTTTTAACCTCCGGTTAATCAACTTCCACTGCATCTTATACGCCTTAAACCCCTGAGTTTCAGGGCACCGCGGCTGATTGCAGTGTGACAAATAAATACGGGCGCGCATGACGCGCGCCCATATATTATAGGAAAATGTCCTGCCGTTTGCAAGGCTTTTATCACATTTTTCTTTGAAAAATCAATGACTGTTCAGCTTTTCAAAGTTCTTTTTATTTGCCTTATACAGGTTCTTATATACCTCGAAGTTTCTGTCGTAGACCTTACGGTCCTTATCGGATGGTCTGTATACGGCTGAAGCCTTGATCAGCCTTCCGACCTCTTCGACGCTCTTTACCGCGCCAGTCCCGACAGCGGCCATCATAGCCGCGCCGGCAGCTCCGACGTTCTGCGGATTCTCGACTGTCTCTATGGTCCTTCCGGTGATATCCGCGAGTATCCTGCATGTCACAGGCGAAAGAGCTCCGCCGCCGACGAACCTTATGGTCTTTGATGTTTTTATCATCTTATCTTCGCATTCAAGCATCCACCTGAGGTGGTAGCAGACGCCTTCTGTTACCGCGCGTATAAGCTCCGTCTTTCCGGTGTCGAGCGAGATATTGAAGAACATCCCTCTTGAATTGTGATCCTCAAACGGGCATCTGTTGCCGTGAAGCCACGGAGTAAAGATGACTCCACCTGCCCCCGCCGGGCAGCTGTCTATGACCTCGGACATGTAGTCATAAAGGCTCTCATAAACAGTCTCCTTGCTGCCTGCTATATCCTCCTGGTCCATGTAGACACCTATCTCATCCTTCGCGAGGTGGTCCTTGACCCATTCGAGGCTCTTCCCGGCAGTCTCCATCTCTGCGAAGTAGTTGAACAGACCCGGCACAACGGCAAGTCCGCCTCCAATCATGTTTTCTGTATCAACAAGCTGCTTTTTTATAAGGGTCGACACCCAGCCCGACGTGCCGCAGTAGATGTGCGTTTCGCCCTTCTTTACGCAGCCGGCTCCGATGCCTATCAGTGAAGCGTCACCGCCGCCGCCGTAGACGGCCGTGCCCTCTTTCAGTCCGAGTTCTTCAGCCTGCTCTTTCCTGAGCTTTCCGGCCATATCGGTCGTTTTTATGACCGGAGGCAGATGGTTTATGTCTATGCCGAACATCCCGCACATCTCGCTGCTCCAGCCCCGTGATCTTTTGCGGGTGTCATAAAGCATGGTAGAGCACGCTGAATCTTCGGTCATGATGAACACGCCTGTCATGCGGCCTATTATGTACTCTTTCACATCAAGCCAGTACCTGACCCTGCTGAAGTTTTCCGGCTCGTGATTTCTTACCCAGTTGTAACGCCAGATAGGGTCTTTGACGCTCCCGGCAACCACTCCTGTTATCTGCAGCGACTTTATGAGCTTCTGCGCGTTCATGCCGGCTATCTTGACCCCCTGACGAAGCCCTTCCTCTATCTCTTCGGACGCACGCTGGTCCATGTAGCTCATCGGATGCCTTACAGGCACTCCCTCCTCATCGACCAGAACAAGGCCCTGCATTTGCGAGCAGAACGTGATTCCGTCTATTTCCGCAGGATCAATACCTGTTTTTTCGAGCACTCCTGCAGTGCTTTTACAGATGGCGTCCCACCACTCATCAGCATGCTGTTCAGCTCCGCCATCCGGAAATGTATAAAGTTCGTATCCTTCGGATGCTGACCCTATTAGCTTCAGTATATTATCAATTGTGTAAATACAGGTCTTTACACCTGTTGTACCGATATCATAAGCGAGAATTACAGCCATGACGTCCCCCCTTTAAACACGTCTGACACCGTTCTATTTATCGAGCTTGCCGCACTTATCGAAGACCTTGTCGAATCTTGAGATCACGTCGTCTATCATCTCTTCTGTATATGCGGCGCTGGTATAGAGCCTTGATCCGGCAAGTGTTATCATGCCCTCTGCCATGTATGCCGCTCCGACATGCTCCATCTCCTTTTGTCTTCTTGATGTCTCCTTGAGCACGACCGGTATCTGCCACGGTTTGCTCCAGTCTATGGAATAGTGCATGGTGCCTACGGTATCGACATGGCATATAGACCCCTGATTGAACACCACGAACGGAAGTCCGTGTTTCTCCGCAGATGCCCTGATTCCCTCCGTCAAGCGGTCGCCCATGCGCCCCGCCTTCTCGCAGGCATTTGTCCTTTCTATCTCCTCAAGGGTGTAATAGCCAGCGCAGCAGCTTATTGGCGTTGCCGCCATGGTACCGCCGCAGAGAGCCTTCTTGACCTTCTTGCCGGATGAATCCAGTCCCGCTCCAAGGTGCTGCATGCAGTCTCTGTGACCTCCTATGCCGCCCGCGCCCGGATATCCGCCCGCTATTACCTTGCCGAACACCGTTAGATCAGGGTCAACTCCGAAGTACCCCTGGGCGCCCGAAAGACCGAGCCTGAACCCGGTGACTACCTCATCGAACACGACGAGGGCTCCGTACTTGTGCGCGAGTTCGACTGTCCCCAGTATGAAATCCTTTGTTACAGGCCATGTGCCGCTCTCCGGCCCGACAGGCTCTACGTATACGGCCGCTGTGCCTCCGGTCAGCCTGTTTTTTCTGAGCTTCTTTTCAAGGTCATCAAGATCGCCCGGGAAGAACTCATCGGTATGGCTGAAAGCATAGCTTGGTATGCCCCTTGACTGGAGTCCTTTTGTGCCAGGTATCCTTATGCCATATGCCAGCATGTCTGACCATCCGTGATAGGCTCCGCCCATTTTCAGTATGTTCTTGTTGCCGGTCTTTAACCTTGCTATCCTGGCCGCTACCATATCTGCTTCGGTGCCGGATCCCAGCATGCGGAACATTTCCACGGAAGGCACAAGATCGGATATCTTCTTTGCCAGCTTGTATTCATATTCATGGAAGAGTCCCGTTGACGGGCCGCAGGTGTTCAGAAGATCTATCACCTTCTCGCGTATCACCTCCGGATTGCTTCCCAGCACCGTAGGACCGCCCGCCTGAAGCAGATCGTAATACTCGTTCCCGTCGATATCATAAAGCTTTGCTCCCTCAGCCTTTGTGATGACTATAGGGAACGGATAATTGAACGCGAGGTTGTGCTGCACCCCGCCCGGTATTATATTTTTAGCTTCACTTATCTCCTCTTTTGAGCGTGGGCACTTCTTTTCAAAGTACTCCCTTTCGTAACGCTCAAGCGCGTCAGGCAGCACTCCATATACCGGACCGCTCTTCAGCCTGTCAAGCTGAGCGTTCACCGCATCTGCGTCAAGATATTTGTCGATTGCAAATCCGTCATATGACATATCAGATACCTCCTGTATCCATCCTCAGTATTAACTATTTGAATAAATGATCCAGCAGTTCGGAAACTGCCCGCCTTGTCCTTTCGCACGCTTCCTTAGGCGGAAGTGTCAGGAACGGGTCCACGAAGCAGCCTCCCAGTATGACCTTTAGTGTTTCAGTGCTGAACGGGCAGGCCTCCCCCATGCTTTCAAACGCAGCCTCTACCATCTGCGCGCCAAGCACATTATGTGCTTCTTCTATTTCTCTGAACTCCTGCCTCTGCAGTGCTATTCTGTGAAAGACGCAGACGGTATTGCAGTATTTCTCATTCGCGTCACAGATAAACATCAGCATCTTTGCGGCAGTTTCGCGCATGTCGCCATTTTCCGCAAGCAGCTTATCACGGTATTCATAGCAATCATTCAGGCTGTCATTCATCACGAGCTCAACTATCTTTTCCTTGGTCCCGAAGTAATTGAAGAATGTAGACTGGGATATCATGGCCGCGTCGCAAAGCTGTTCGATAGTTGTGCCGTCATATCCGTTCTCCTCAAAAAAGTGGAGTGCATTATGCATCACTATCTCTATATTGCGGTTCTTTTTTCTTTCTGCCAGTCCTGTTTTGCTCATCAGGCTATCTCCGTTCTGCTATTCATATTCTTTGAAAACTCTTTCGTATACATCGAGCGCGTCATCAACTATGCCTATGCTCCCGTACGGGAAGTACGTCTTGCCGCCGTTGGCTATGATGAGTCCCTCAGCAGCGAGCGCCATGGAAAAACCTATGTAGTCCATGTAAGAAGCCATGAGGCAGTCCATGTAATCAGGATCTTCCGGGCTGTGATAAAAGTCGACATATGCAAGTCCGCTCACGTCTATGTGGAGTATGGACGAGTGGTGGAAAAGCACTGCTGGCACATCATACCTGTCGGTTATGTCCGCAAGCCCTCTCATAAAGTAGTCCGAGACCTTTTCAAGCTCTCTGTGCACCTCTCCGGACTCGAGCTCTTTCAGCACTGTCAGCCCCGCCAGAGTCGTAAGAGGGTTCGCCGTCAGCGTGCCTCCCACCTTAACCTTGTTGAGGCTCTCGGCGGAGATACCTGCCGCCAGCATCTCCATTATCTCTTTGCGTCCACCTATTCCGCCTGAATTGCCGAAACCGCCGCCGATTATCTTGCCAAATACCGTAAGGTCAGGTATTGTGCCGAATATGCCCTGGGCACCGCTCATCCCGAGTCTGAAAGCGGTCACTACCTCATCGTAGATGAGCAGCATATCGTACTTGTCACACAGCTCTCTTGCAGCTCTGTGGTATTCCTTTGTTGTAGGAACAGCGCCACTGTCCTGACCCACAGCCTCCATAATGAACGCCGCCACTCCGCCGTCATCCTTGTATTTGAGGATCTCCGCCTCGAGCGCTTCAACATCATTGATAGGCACGGCATGGGTGTTCCGGAAGCAGTCCGAAGGGATGCCTGCCTTTATGTAGCCCCCCCTGCCGTCATCATTATATACCAGCTGGTCAGACCACCCGTGGTATCCGCCACGGAACCTTATGATATGCTTCTTGCCCGTATATGCGCGCGCGAGCCTTATGGCTATTATATCTGCCTCAGTGCCGCTTGCCAGAGCGCGGAACATCTCTACGCCTGGGACATGCTTCACTATCATCTCTGCCAGTTCTCTCTCATATACAGAGTAAAGGCCTGATACCGGGCCTTGCTCCGAAAGATGCTTCAGCGCAGCCCGCTGCACCGAAGGCCAGTTGTTGCCCAGTATTGTAGGTCCGCCGGCGCACAGGAAGTCGATGTACCTGTTGCCGTCTATGTCGTAAAGATAAGGCCCGTCAGCTTTATCTATCGCCAGCTGAAAAGGATGATTGTTGGCAAGGTTATGCTGTATCCCGCCGGGAATGACAAGCCTGGCTTTCTCCATCTCTTCCTTTGAGCCGCGGCATTTTGTATTGAAGTACTCAGTATATCTGTCCAGCGCGCTCTTCTTGAGGTGCTTTCTGTTTTTCAGAAGCTCTCCCTCAGCCGCGAGGACAGCATTGAAATCATATTCGTTAAGAAGCTTTGCCATGGCGCACCCCTTTAAAGCATCTCTTCAAGCTCAGGATCGGCAAAATCAATGTCGCCGCTGCGTCTTTTTTCATTGGCAGCCTGCAGCTTGGCGTATTTTACCTTGTTGACCGGGTATTTGATTATGCAGATGAGCGATATCAGCAGGCAGGCTCCGACAAACAGAGTTGAAATATTCTCAAGTCCTGTCAGGGTCGAAGCGGTCTGCGTTCCCTTTGCAGCGTCAAATCCGACTATCGCAAGAGCGATACCTATAGCCTGCAGTCCGACAGCGTTTCCGAATTTCTGCACTAGCTGCGGGAATGAGGTGATGCATCCTGCTCTGTTCTTGCGGTTCTTGTACTCATCAAGCTCAATGAGGTCATAGGAGAAGTCATAGAAGAAGCACCAGAATCCTACACCTGCAAGTCCTGTAACTCCCTGAAGGATGAAGATGTCAAGCAGCGAATCTATGCCCTTTATCTTTACTATCACCAAGCCTATAAGACAGAGAACGTATCCGGCTATGACAGCGTGCTTTCTGTCCCACTTGGTAGCTACCCATGTCATGATAGGCGATCCTACCAGGAAGCATATGACCGTCATCGCGGATGTCTCGGTTATCACGGTCGCAGGCAGGCCTGCCTTATAAATGATAACGTACTCAACGTTTGCAGTAGCGATGGCGTTGGCAAACAGCATGAAGAAGATCCATGGTATGAACCATTTCATAGGCTTAAGCTTCAGGAGGTCTTTGTATGTCTTCATGATGCCGTCATTGTCTTCCTGAACAGCCTTCTTGATGAATCTTACGTCTTTAATTGAGAAGTGATTGATTAGTCCGAAAATGATGGAAAGTGCGCCTATGGAGAACGCAGCGGCAGTCCATGCCGTTTCCTCATTCAGTACTCCAGTGTAGACTCCTACGAACACGGAAGGAAGAGCAGCGCCGATATAGATGAACAGCGCGTTCATCATCGAAGATATTCCCCTTATCTTTGTGAGTTCGTCGTAGTTGTCCGTCATCTGAGTGACGCATGCGTAGTACGGGATGCAGAACATGGTATAAGATACCCACATCACCGAAGATACCAATGTGTAATAAATGAATTTTACTGCCTGGCCTCCCGGGATGACGATAAATGTAAGTCCCAGCAGAATTCCGGTGAATACTCCGCCTATAAGCATGTACTTCTTCATGTCAGCGCCCGGCTTATCGCAGATCCAGCCTATAAGCGGATCTGTTATAGCGTCGACGCATACAGATATAAGTGAAATGGTGCCCGCAAGCACCGGGTTTATGCCCGCCACCGTCGTAAGGAACAGTATAAAGTAGACATAAAACATGTTGTAAACTATTGACTCGGATCCTATACCTGATTCGTAGCCCAGTTTACGCAGCGGAGTCAAAGAATCGTTCTTTTTCATATAGTCCCTCCAATTGCTTCAACCTGCCAATAATCAACACCCTATAAAAACATTATATTTTCGTAAAAATACACCGTCAATTATTTTTGCAGTCGACTGCAAATTTTGTACAAACAAAAACACGCTCCGCTTCCGAAGCGTGTCTGCAAATCTATATCAAAGCCTTGTTTTTCCAACGTCCTGTCCGATAGACACCGTATGTCATCGCAGCTCCGATGAGCCATGTCACAAGCAGCGAGACGAACATCATGTAGAAGTGTCCGTGCGGCTCTTCAGGCGACCTTGTCATCCAGGTCATGAGATATGCCAACGGCACGCGTATCGCGACAGTGCTTATCATGGAGAGCCACATCGGCGCCATCGTATCACCGGCTCCGCGCATTATACCCTGAAGGCACTGTGTCACCTCCATAGCAATGTAGCCTGCGCCGAGAATCAGCATCATATGGTAGCTCTGCTCCACCAGCTCTTCGGTATTGGTAAACAGCATCATCAGATATTTTCCGAAAAGCAATATGATCGCTGCTATGACTGCGGATGTAGCCATCGCGACTCCGGTTCCCTTTTTAGCTCCTATCTCTACGCGGTCGAGCTTGCCCGCCCCGATATTCTGGCCGGCAAATGTGGTCATCGCCGCTCCGAAAGAGAACGCCGGCATCATGACGAATCCGTCTATTCTCATGACTATGACGTTGGTGGCGATGCACATAGGTCCGAAGCTGTTTGTGAGCGACTGCACAACTACCATAGAAAGTGAGAATATAGCCTGCGTGATGCCGGACGGAAGGCCAAGCCTTATGAGCTCGTAGAGGTACTTGCGTGTCGGTATCAGGTAGGCGGCTTTCATGTCGAAGCAGTCTGTCCTTGATTTGAGCTTGAAGAATGCCAGTACGGCAGAGAGTGACTGCGCTATGACGGTAGCGAGAGCTACGCCCGGTACGCCCATTCCCAGTTTCGCTACGAAGTAGATATCAAGAAATATGTTCAGCACTGTCGCTACTATAAGATAGACCAGTGCCGACGCAGAATCACCCAGTCCTCTGAGCATCCCGCCCAGGATGTTATAGAATGCGCAGCCTGCTACACCTATGAAGATCGTCCTCAGATAAGCGTTGCACCAGTCTATGATCTCTGCCGGTGTATTCAGTATCTTCAGCAGAGGCATGGTGACCAGAGGTCCGACGACCATGACTATCAGCGAGGCAACAAACATCGATGTAAGGCATGTGCCTATCGCCCGTGAAAGCGATTCACGCTGGCGCGCGCCAAAATACTGAGACACCATGATGCCCGTACCGACGGAAATGCCCATGAACAGCACAAGCAGCAGATTAAGGATAGGACTGGCGCTTCCGACGGAGGCGAGCGCATTGTCACCTATATATTTACCTACAACAATACTATCAACTGTGTTGTACAGCTGCTGAAATACATTTCCTATTAACATTGGTATCATGAACTTTACGATCTGGCGCACCGGATCGCCTTTAGTCATGTTTACCGGTTCAAATAGCTTCTTCCACATATTCTCTTAAAACTTTTCTCCGTCCCGTTTGAATCTTGCTGATTTTACCAGCACTCCTCATATATATCCAACACCTCTTCATTTGTCAGAGGTCTGAAAGCTCCCTGTGATATAAAGCACGAGTCCGCTATCTCCTTGAGCATCTTGTGCTCATCACTGCCGAATCCGAGATCGCGAAGTGTCGTCGGAAGCCCCATCTCTTTTATGAACGATGCCAATGCATCGACTCCTGCAAGCGCGAACTCTTCATCGCTTTCATAATCTTCACGGCAGAGGCCCCAGACTCTTTCCGCAAACCTCATAAACTTGCCGAGACCGTCCATGCAGATGTGCCTGTAGTATGCCGGATGCAGAACTGCAAGCCCCTCACCGTGGTTGCAGTCCGTATATGCAGACAGCTGATGCTCCATGTTGTGAGCCTGGAAATCCTTGGTCTTGCCGGTCTTGATTATGCGGTTCTCAGCCAGCGACGCAGCCCACATTATATTACTTCTTGCCTGATAATCCTCAGGATCTGCAACAGCAGCCCTGAAGTCCCTGATCAGCCCCCTCATAAGGCCTTCGGATACATCATCTGCAGGGTTGTCCTCCACAGGATAGCTGAAGTAAGTCTCCATAATGTGAGACAGTATATCGAAGGTGCCTGCCCGGAGCTGCCTCAGCGGCATCGTAAGTGTGTATGATGGATCCATGAGAGCAAATACCGGATTCATCGCAGGATAGTCCCTGTCGGTCTTGATGTGAGTATCTTCATTTGTCAGTACGGCGCAGCCGTTGACCTCGCTGCCTGTAGCCGGCATGGTCACTATCACTCCGCAAGGTATCACATCGTGAGTCATAGGCATGCCCTGCATCCAGAAATCTTCCCAGGCATCACCATCATAGCCTGCCTGTACGGATATCGCCTTGCAGCAGTCCATGACAGAACCGCCGCCGATGCCGATGATAAGGCCTACATCCATCTGTGCTGCAAGTTCAGCACCTTCTCTCATCCTTCTGAGCGTAGGGTTCGACATAATTCCCGGGAATTCAACTATAAGATTGCCCTCAGTCGCATTGCCATCCCTGCTGTAGCCGAGCGTTTCAAGTACGCTTACCGCATCATCGTAGGCGCCGTTTCTTTTTACGGAGCCTCCGCCATATCCTATCATGATGTTGCGTCCCGGCAGCGCAAACTCCCTTACGAAGTCTGCGAGATGCTCTCTGACGCAGCCCTTTCCGAACTTAACTCTGGTTCTGCATTCCCAGCTGAAATCTCTCATGTCCTGTCCACCATCTGCTCTTCACCATTAACCTCTAAATTTAAGTATACGCTGATTTCGTATGAACGGGCAATATAAAAAGAGGACGGGTCCTGCTCCACTGAGTGTCACAGAATCCGTCCTCCCTTTCTTTCGATCAATTATACCGGAAACTCGATAGCGATGTCTTTGCCCTCTGCGATGTAGAGCTTAACGACTCCGCCGCCGAATGCAACCTGTGTGCCGGCAGGTACTGCCATTGCAGGTGCTGCAGCCTCAGCAGCAGCTTCCTCTGCCGGAGCTTCTTCTTCATCTGCAGACGGATCCTGAATATTATCTACGATTTCAGCTGTGAGCGGTGTCAGTGAGTCCGAAACCTCTTTCAGTGTAGCGCCGAGGCACTGTCCGATCGTGAGGCATCCGTCTAGCTTCAGAAGGCCTGTATCTACCAGATCAGGGAAGATTGCAGGGTCTTCAAGATTGTGGTGCGAGATCTCGCCCGGCTCCATTCTGCAGCAAAGTACCGCAGGATCATTCTTATGCTCTAATGCGTATTCCAGTTCTATTGACATGTCTTTTCCTCCTGTTTTCTTAAACAAGCATCCGGGCGCCATAAAAAGTGCCCTTATCCCTCTATTATTGTAATTTCAAGCCTTTGGCGAAACAAATAGAGGCTTTCAATAGCTTATCTTTTACAGATAACCTATATCAATACCTCTACAATTAAGGTTCATTAGACGCACATAAAGTGCGACTTAACAATGCGCCTGACAGCTTTATTTTGTATGAATGATTTTCATTGCATCCTTAATGAGTGAGTCGATGTTTTCCCTCCTGACAAGATCGCAACCGTTGTCGATGCGTGCTTTCATCATGTTTGCCTGAGCTTTCGCTTCAATCGTGCTTCCGGACAGAAGCACCGCACGCATCGTCTTCATGAGGAATTTGTCGAGCCCGGTCACCGCAGACGGATCATACCTGCCGCCGAGTATGTACAGCAGCACCCGGTGATTGTTTTTCGGGTCGATCTTTCCAAGGCTGTATCCCCATACCTGTGCGTAGTTTTCTGCCGTTTCGTCAGCAAAACCGACGCCGAAGACTATAAGCCTGCTCATGAGCTCATCATCGAGCATCTTCGCAAACTTGTCGAAATCTACAATGCCCGAGCCACGTATCCATCCCCCGTAAATGATGCAGTCATATCCGTGGAGATCTATCCCATATGCATCCGAAAGGGGCAGTGCCTCACCGCCCAGATCTTCAGCTATCCACTCAGCGTACTGCTTTGTTGATCCTCTTTTTGATGTGTATATGACTATGCTTTTTGCCATTATCCCTTTACATTCTCTGCTCCGAGGAGTCTTACGAGCTTTGATCTCAAATCATCAGTAAATGTTACACGTTTGTCTGCGCTGCATCTCACAGGTTTCTGCCCCGGCAGATATACCAGAACGTCCCTGTCTCCCGGGCAGATGCTGAACATATCAGTCAGATGCATCAGCAGTTTACGCGGGGTTTCATGCGCTCTCAGCACTTCTTCAGGTATCCTCAGCTTTACAGGATCGTTCAGCGGCGCAGCCGGCCTGCTTTCTGCTCTTCGTGCCGGTTCGGGAGCGTAATTGTCAGCGCCCTGATATCCGTAGCTGTCTGAACCTCTTCCCCTGCTGAGGCTTGCGATGTTTTCGATAGGTACGATGTCCTCTACGAGGATCTCCGCTTCGCTCTCATCTTTGAAGCTCACACGTCCGAGCACGCCGACTATCATATCATTTTTGACGAGGTTGCGCTTGCGCTCATATACCTTCGGGAAGACTATCGCGTCTATCACCCCGTCAAAGTCCTCTAGCACCAGTCTCGCCATCTCCTGCGACTTGCGGGTTATCATGGTGCGCACGCTG
The DNA here is from genome assembly GCA_017405845.1 of Mogibacterium sp. Lineage (GTDB taxonomy): Bacteria > Bacillota > Clostridia > Peptostreptococcales > Anaerovoracaceae > Crickella. Next base: position 121,118 of record JAFQZQ010000031.1, read on the forward strand.
CTTATCATTCCGGCCATGATAACGGAGTCTCCGTCCTTGAAGCCGGAGGTGTTGATCACCATGCTGTCGGCATCTTCGCCTTCTGCGGTAAACTCCTCGCCTCCTCCGGTCAGCTCGGCAGTGCCCGCGCTCGTATGGTCTCTGATAAGCGCAGCGAATTCATCGAGAGGATGGCCAGAAAGATAAACTCCCAGCATCTCCTTCTCCATGGCAAGCTTGGTATCCTTGCTGAAATCCGCCACTTTCGGAAGCTCCGGACTTGATATGGCTTCGTCCGCAAAATCCTCGAGCTGGAACAGACTTATCTGCGCCCTGCTTCCCTGCTTGGCCTTCTTCTGGGCTCTCTGCACCGCATCATCGCAGACCGCCATGAGCTGTGCTCTGTTTGGATTTATGTCATCGAAAGCACCGGCTCTTACCAGCGATTCGATCGCTTTTTTATTGAGTTCACCCGCGTCGATTGCCTCAACGAATTCGTAGATGTCGTGAGTTCCTTCGACGGACTTGCGGCCTTCGATTATCGCTTCGATTATGCCTTCGCCTACATTCTTGACCGAAAGCATGCCGAATCTTATGCGCCCGTCTTTTGTTGAGAAGTTTTTATCGCTCTTCACCACCGATGGCGGCTCCAGAACTATGCCCATCTCGCGGCAGTTCCTTACGTAATCCGCCGTGTGTCTGGCATCACCGGCCATGCTGGTCATCAGCGCCGCCATGAACTCCGCAGGATAATGAGCCTTAAGATAGGCTGTCTGGTACGAGATCACTGCATATGCCGCAGCATGTGACTTGTTGAAGGCATACGAAGCAAAAGTGACCATATCCTCAAAGATCGTCTCCGCTGCTGATGCAGGAACGCCGTTTCTCGCACATCCGGCTATCTCTACATTGCCGTTCTCGTCCGTCTTGCCGTTGATGAAGTACTCTTTCTCTTCGAGCATCACCTGCATTTTCTTCTTGCTCATGGCACGGCGTACCAGATCTGAGCGGCCGAAAGAATAACCGCCGAGATCACGCACTATCTGCATTACCTGCTCCTGGTAGATAAGACAGCCGTAAGTTACGCCAAGTATATGCTCAAGATGAGGATCCACATATTTCACATGATCCGGGTGTTTCTTATTGTCAATGTATTTAGGAATCGAGTCCATAGGGCCCGGTCTGTAGAGCGCGATGCCGGCGACGATATCCTCAAAGCAGCTAGGTCTGAGGTTCTTCATAAAGTCAGTCATTCCGCCGCTTTCGAGCTGGAACACGCCCTTCGTATTGCCGTCCGAAATAAGCTTATACACGTCAGGATCGTCAAAATCCATGGACGAAAAATCTATGTCAATGCCGTGATTCGCCTTTATCATGCGGAGCGCATCGCGAATAACCGTGAGGTTGCGGAGTCCCAGGAAGTCCATTTTCAGGAGTCCGAGCTCCTCAATAGTAGTCATGTTGAACTGTGTCGCAACGCCCTTGTCTGACGAATAGAGAGGTACATACTCATCGAGCGGCAGCTTCGAGATCACTATGCCGGCGGCATGAGTTGACGCATGACGAGGCAGCCCCTCGAGAGCCATCGACAAATCGAGTACCTGCTTAACAAGCGGCTCGTTCTCGTATCTCTGTCTGAGATCAGGATTTACCTCGAGTGCCTTTGCAATGGTGATGCCGAGCTCATTAGGAATCGCCTTGGCTATGGCGTCTCCCTCAGCATATGTGGCATCGAGCGCTCTGGCGATGTCTCTGACAGCGGCCTTGGCTTTCAAAGTACCGAAAGTGATGATCTGCGAGACTTTGTCTCTGCCGTACTTTCTTGTTACGTAGTCAATTACCTCCTGCCTTCTCTCGATGCAGAAGTCGATGTCAATATCCGGCATGCTTACGCGCTCCGGATTCAGGAACCTCTCAAAAATGAGGCTGTATTTTATAGGATCTATCTCAGTTATGTCCAGGCTGTACGAAACTATGCTGCCCGCAGCTGAGCCTCTTCCCGGTCCGACTGCTATTCCATGGGATTTCGCATAATGTATGAAGTCCCAGACTATGAGGAAGTACTCCACATAACCCATGCCTTCAATGACTTTAAGCTCGGTCTCGAGCCTCTGTCTGTAAAGGCTTTCAGGATCCATAGCCTCAGCGCCATAGCGCTTCACGAGGCCTTTATAGCAAAGCTCTCTCAGATAATCGTCTGTCGATTTGCCGTCAGGCGGTATGTATTCAGGCAGGTGGTAATTTCCGAACTCGAATTCAACATTGCACCTTTCAGCGATCTCATGACTCCTGTCGATGATTTCAGGCATGTCAGGGAAGAGCTCCCTCATCTCAGCTTCAGACTTCACGTAGAACTCGTCGTTCTCGAACCTCATGCGGTTCTCGTCTGTCACCTTTGCCTGTGTCTGTATGCACATAAGGACGTCCTGCGCAGTTGCATCGCTGCGCTTCATGTAGTGGGCGTCGTTTGTTGCAACCATAGGTATACCTGTCTCATCGCTGATCATCTTCAGCCCGGTCATAACCGTTATGTCCTCTTCGAGGTGGTGATTCTGCATCTCGAGGAAGAAGTTATTATCACCGAAGATCTCCCTCAGCTCAAGAGCTTCTCTCTTTGCGCCTGCGTAATCTCTGGCAAGCAGCATTCTCTGCACATTGCCGGCCAGGCATCCCGAAAGACATATAAGGCCTTTACTGTACTGTCTCAGAAGTTCCTTATCCACACGAGGCTTATAATAGAAGCCGTCAACATAGCTCTTTGAAACGATCTTTACCAGATTGCTGTAGCCCTGCTGATTCTCCGCCAGAAGTATGAGGTGTCCGTAACCGCGATCCTTATCCGGATCCTTGTCATAGAGCGTGCGGGCTGCCGTATAGACCTCGCAGCCTATCACAGGCTTGATGCCGGCTTTTTTGCAGGCTTTATAAAAATCGACCACACCAAACATGGCACCATGGTCTGTTATGGCGCATGAATCCATACCGAGCTCCTTCACGTAGGCCGGGAGCTCAGATATCCTGCTCATTCCGTCAAGCAGGCTGTATTCAGTATGAAGATGCAGGTGTGTGAACATTTATTTTCCGTTATATTTGAACGAGAGCATCGTGATATCATCAGTCATCATCTTTCTCTCAGGTGCTGTATCGGATGTGTTTCTGTCGCAGGCACTTAATATGTTTTCCTTTGTTTTGCTGTCAATATCTTTCCAGTCTACCCGGTCCCCTCTCTTGTGTCCTGCCCCTGATTTCCCGGTATCCCACAGGTACTCAATACCTTCATCATCAGGCGTAATCACGCTCAGGTCCTCAAGACTCACCTCATCGCACATGGAATTCAGGAATGAATCCACATACTCATAATAGCGATCCTCCTCGGCTCCATTCAGGTAGCTCTCAACACGGTCACCACGAACGATCTGCGAAGCTATACCGGTATAATTGTACAGCTCATTTATAAAGTTAACGTATGTAAAGGCGAGGACTCCATAACTGACTAAGGAGCACCCAAAACACACAACATTTGGATAAAGTATATCACAATCGCTTTGCAGCCATGCAGATTTGTTGTTTTTTATAGCGCCATTTGTTGCTTGAATCTGCCTTTGGTTGTACAATACCTTCGTATGTTTTTTTGTGTTTATAACTAATAGCGTAACGGACAATCAATGATATATAACAATATCCTTGAGGCTTTGGGCAACACCCCTATGATTCGCCTCAATCACATAAATCCACCGACAAATGCCGAGGTTCTCGTCAAATTCGAAGGGCTCAATGTAGGCGGTTCTATCAAGACAAGAACTGCATATCAGATGATACTGGCAGCTGAAAAAGCCGGTGTCGTAGGGCCGGGCTCGATAATCGTTGAGCCTACCAGTGGCAATCAGGGCATCGGACTCGCACTTGTAGGAGCCGTGCGCGGATACCGCACCATAATAGTGATGCCGGACTCCGTCAGCATTGAAAGGCGTAAGCTTGTGCAGCATTACGGCGCGGAAGTAGTACTCGTGCACGATGACGGAGATATAGGTAAATGTATACATGAGTGCCTTGCCACAGCGATGAGAATGAAGCAGCAGGACCCTCGCGTATTCGTTCCTCAGCAGTTCATCAACATAAATAACATCGTTGCTCAGAAAACCACCACCGCTCAGGAAATCCTTGAACAGGTCAACGGCCCTATCCACGGATTCTGCTCAGGTATAGGTACAGGCGGCACCATAACGGGCATAGGAGAAGTGCTCAGAGAGCACAATCCGGACATTGAAATATGGGCAGCCGAGCCGGAGGATGCCGCGATACTCGCAGGCGGAAGCATTGGCACCCATGTGCAGATGGGCATTGGCGATGGTCTGATTCCGGACATCCTCAACACGGAAGTTTATGACAACACCTGCATAATCCCTGACGACAACGCCCTCGACATGGCAAAGCGCCTGGCAAAAGAAGAAGGCATAATGTGCGGCATATCGTCCGGCACAAACGTGGTCGCGGCAATAATGCTCGCAGAGAAGCTCGGGCCTGGCAAAACAGTAGTAACAGTACTCCCTGATACAGCAGAGCGCTACTTCTCAACGCCGCTTTTCGAATAAAACAACAAAACAGCGGCTGTAAAAGTCCTGCCGCGGAGTACGGCTCTCGCCTCGCTGTGGCTTAACGCAGCGGTACTAAGCTCTGGCTTCACAATATCTTACGATATTGCTTGCCAATCGCTAAGTGCCGGCTGCCACAGAGCCTCCGCTTCACGACTTTTACAGCCGCTGTTTATTTTATTGTCATTATTTGATTCCGCGCTCTTTTTTGAGCATCGCGATTTTCAGCTTCTTGATGCATTCCTTAACATCGTCTTCAGTGTAGTTGTTCTCACCGACGATGTTTGACTCAATGCCCTCAGGGTTCTTGTTGAAGTCTACTACGTTGTCCAGATACGGGCTCTCAACTACGAAGGTTCCTGCTGTACCGCTCCAGTTGAGTCCTGCTACAGGGATTCCTCTCTCGCCGATCTCATTGACGCAGTTTACATAGTCAACGTCAAGGTTTCCCCAGCCGTCTGTCTCTACAATAACTCCGTCAGGACGTGCACACTCGGCTACGACTGCTGCAGTCCTTGAGCATCTGATTTTTTCTTCGTTGCCCTCAGGCGATCCGAATACCAGCACTCCCATCAGGTCGATGCCCGGGTCTTCTCCCAGCAGCTTGATCAGAGGATCTCTGAAGTGGTGAAGGCTTGTTTCTTTTGTTGAAGGACCTACTCCCATATTGCACCTCCTTAGTTCATCGCCTTGATTGCACCGTCTCTGAACTCGTTTGGAGTCAGCATGACAGGCATCGCGCCGTAATCAATAAGTGATTTGCCTCCCTCAACGCCGCTTGGCTGATCAGGGAAGATCCAGGTGTCGAGCATAGCGCCGTGAGCAATCATTTCCTTGATGACGAGCACTTTTTTCTGACCCGGACGGATCCTGTCATAGTACTCGTGTCTCTCGGTACATTTTGTGCCTTCGAACTTCTTCAGCTGAGGTCTGAATTCATTCATCCACTCCTCTACCATTCTGTACGCATCGATGACAGCATATCTCTCCTGACCCATTCCCTTCTTGAATGTAATGTCGAATGAGATGATATAGTCATCATCAGCAGGTGTGCCTGCTCTGTTGAGGTAAAGCATGTCTTTGAGGTTGCCCTCGGATGAACCGAACTCATGTGCCTGCTCGCCGTCAACGTCAACACCCGTAGGCATGACGTAGACACCTGTGATCGTGTGGGTAATGCCTTCACCGCACTTACCCAGCACCTTAACGGATATCGGAATGATATCCATGATTGTGTTTGTATATCTGTCATGATCACCAGGTTTGATGATCTGGATGTCTATCTTTTCTATGACCTCGCTGTGTTTTGCGGCCAGCTTGTCGAGGCCGTCTTTTGTTATGGTCATTTTGCCTTCTGTAGTGATCTTGTTTTCGTCACCGAACTCAACATCGTCCATGTGGAATGCCCTGATCACTAATCTTCTCAGTTCAATGTCTTCCATTGTATATTATCCTCTTGCGCTTAATGCGATAGCCTGAAAGCCTGTTTTGTAAAGATGGGGCTGATTTCTCAGCCCCATCTTCGGAATAGTCCGATGTCCTATTCGTTTGTCTCTGTACGTCAGTACTAGATAACTGCGTGATACTCGAAAGGCAGCGATACGATCTTTCCCGGAGTCTCGATTGTCTCGAGGAGCTCGAGGGATGCCTTTACGATAGCAGTCTGCATCTCAACGTCGTGAGGTGCGCCTGCGTTAGCACCCATAGGTACCATAGGAGCTGCAGCTCTCGGTGTACCTGCCTGTCTTACAACAGGAGGAAGTGCTGCGATGATGACTGTAGGGATACCTACCGACTCGATTGCTCTCTGCACGATTGTTGCAGAGCGGTGGCAAGTTCCTCATCCAGCAGTGAGGAGACATGCATCTACGCCCTCACTCTTAAGCATCTCTGCGACCTGTGGACCTGTCTCATTGGTGAACTTCTCAATGTTTCCGCCGCCGCCCATGAATCCTGCATGGAATGGAGCGCAAGCCTTGATGAATCCCTCAGCTGCGAGTTCCTTAAGTCTTGTGATAGGGAACATGCAGTTGATGTCCTTGTTTACGTCGGAGTTGTCGTAACCACCGTGTGTTACCATCAGCTCTTCCTCTGTGGACTCGTTAGGGATCTTTCTCCAGGTGAAGTCACCGGCAAGGTTAAATCTCTCCTGATCGACTCTGTGTACGCCAGCAGCTGTTGCAAGAGCAACTGTCATCTCGCTCAGCGGCTTTGTTACAGGAGCCCATACTGACTTAGGAGTGATAGGTACGAAGATCTCAGACTGTAATCCTTTTACAACTGTCATACTCATTTCGTAATAAACCTCCTACATGGTTTTGTTTTGCATTTCGTTTTGGAGTTCTCTGGAATGTTCGATCGTTTCGAGATATCTTTCGTTGACTGTGGAACTCTCCTGTTCTATGAAGCTCATGTTCCAGGCTACTTCCTGTCCGACCTCAAGGTCGTAATCAGAAATGATCATCCTCTTTGGGATCCTGAGATGTCCCAGTCTGCCCTTGAAGTCGATGGCTACGCTTCCGTCATGTACTTCCACGATAACGCCTTCCATTCTGATTATCTTGTCACCGTATTTCATATCTCTTTATGATCTCCCTTTTCAGATTAGTCGTATTTAGCTTTTCTCTTCTCGCTTATTGGCAGTGACTGCTCGTTCTCAACGAGTTCCATCTTTGTGCCGTAAGCCTTCTCGATCAGCTCTACGTTGTTCTCCTTAACTGCGTGTGTGTACTGTCTCTCAGGTGCCTTGATGGTCTCGCCTGCCATCTTGGCCTTCAGCATAGCCAGGCCTCTGATAGCGTCTTCGTGGCAGAGTGTGTTGCATGCAAGTACCTCGTTCTCGATACCGGACATCGACTTGTTGTTGTCGACCATAGCATCGCAGTACTTGTTACCTGTTACGAGAGCTCCCTGTACAGCGCAGAATGAGAATCCAACAACCGGAACGCCTCTCTTACCGATCTGCTCGATATGGGAAGTGAAGTCTACGTGGTTGTTTCCGAATCCCTCTGTTGTAACGAATGCTCCGTCTACGTTCATGGACTCAACCATCTGGCCAAGTCTTCTTGATACGTAGAACTTGTCAGTGTTAGCCTGCGGCGAACCAACGAAGATAACGCCTACGAGGTCAACGTCGTCATCGTGAATTGCTTCGTAAACCAGTGGCTCTCTCCAGTAATGTCTGGACATTTCCTTCGAAGCTGGTCCGATGCATGTCAGAGCGTGGATGCAGCCATCCATAACCTCGAGTGGGTTAGCAGCTACTGGAACGTTTCCGAGGTCTACGTTCGGCTTAGCTCCGAGTACGCCTACCGGCTCTGTTGGGAACAGGAAGTTATCGTGCATAGCGCCCTGGCCCATGATCTCCTTAACGATAACGATTTTCTTCTTTCCAGGTCTTCTAACCTGCTTCATTGTCTGAGTCTCAACTACCATGTCATCAGTGAGATCCTTCTTCATTGCGTTTCTGATCTCCTGAGTTACGTGGTCAACTGCAGTATGAATAGCGATAGGGCCCGGTCTCTCCATGTTCTTCTTGTTGTCGATTACGGCATGAGCTCTGATCATGATCTCGCCCTTGTCTACTGCACCAGGACGTCCCCACATCATGTTCTCATCAATGTAACCTTCCGAAGAACCGAACTCACCTACCTGTACTCCCTCTTCTGTGATACCGGTTACTACCATTACTACGCCGTCGAGAACTCTTGTAACGCCTTCACCAAGCTCATAATCGTCTTCCTTTGTAGCGATCGGCTGGATATCCATTACTGTCTCGGAGTATACGTGGTAGTTGTCAGGTGTGATCACGTCGAGTTCAAGGCTGTGAACGAGCTTCTGAGCTTCTGCGCCCTCAGTTGCTGCTGCCTTACGAACGTACAGTGTTGTTCCTTCGATCTTGGTCTCGTCACCAAGAACTACCTTGTCGATCTTGTAGTGCTTACGTGTCATCTCTCTGACTACTACAGCCTCACCAGTCTCCTCTGCTGCTGCAGGAGCTGCTGCCGCTGCTGCTGCAGGAGCTGCTGCTACAGGAGCTGCGACTGCGCCGCCGCCGATTCCTGCAGGGATCTGGATGTCGATGTTCTTGCCCTCTCCGATGTGCAGGCTGATGTATCCACCAGCTGCTGGAGCTGCAAATGCAGGAGCTGCTGCTACAGGAGCCTCTACTGCTGCTTCTTCAACTGCAGGAGCTTCTTCAGCTTCTTCCTCTGCTGCATCATACTTATCGACGATGTCCGGTGTAATAGGGGTGAGAGAATCAACAGTCTTAGTAAGCTTAGATCCATTGAGCACCTGGCCAAGCTTCAGTGCGCCATCAAGGTTCAGCAGTCCCGAATCTACCAGATCTGGGAAAATTGCCGGATCCTCAAAGTTTGCAGGTGTCAGTTCTGTGCCTGCCTCTGCTCTGCAGCAGAGTACTGCTGGATCGTTCGCATGCTGTTTAGCTGTTTCAGCTGTTATTGACATATCGATCTTCCTCCTAAAAGTTATTCTTGCCTGCCTCACAATATGTGCCGGCAGTTTATATAATTCCCTCCGCCCGGATCGATTGGGGTTATCCGGGCGAAGATAATTAACGGTTATAACGTATTATTCTACAGTCTCGTTATCTTCAACATTGTCTACAACGTTGAGATCCTGCGAAACCTTCTTGGACACCTTTAGTGTTCTGTAAAGTGGGTGTCCGACAGCCATCATAGCGAGGTCTGTCATATGCATTACCTTGAGTCCCATCTTAGGACCGGATGCCATAACTGTATTGGAGCAGTCTGAGCAGTTTCCGATGATGATGTACTCGCAGCCTGCCTTCTTGAACTCGAGGTTGTTCTTAACCTGTCCAGGGCAGTTACCAGGACGCTCGCACTTACGTGTACCGTTAGGCATCTCTGCAGCCTGCTTGCAGTAGCAGACATGACCTACTGTTCCGTTGTACTTAGCAACCAGGTCTTCCATTCTCTCGAGGTTTCCGCCGCATGCACATACGAGGATACCAACCTTAGCTCCGTGGAGGTCTCTGAACTGGCGTGTAACGAGGATAGCACCTGTTGCCTTTGTGATCGGATCTCCGAGCTCACAAGCCTTACCTGTGAAGGATCCACCCATGATAACTTCGCCGTAGCCTCTTTCATCGAAGCCGCCTGCTTCGTCGATCAGAGCCTGTACGCTTCTGCCTACAGGAACGTCCATGAATACGTGAGCTTCATTTCCGCCCTTGATCATTCCTCTTACTGTGATGTTCTTGTCGATAAGAGGCTTGCGCTCTTCGATAGCCTTTGCGCAGCTGTAAACTGTCTCACTGTTGATTACTACAGCGTTGGCAGCTGACGGGAGCTTGTCCGGCTCGAGCTCGATGCCGAGGCACTCTCTTACTACAGCACGCTCTTCGCCCATCGGATAGATGTCAGGGAGAAGATGTCTCTCGATTGCCGGATCATCCTTCAGAAGTGCGTCAAGTTTTTCAATAGTTTCTCTGTGCTTTTTCTTGATTGCGATGATGCCCTTATCTGCTCCTGCGATCTCCATCAGATAGTGGATACCTCTGAGCAGCATTTCAGGATCTGCATCGATCTGTGCAATGTTGTGAGCAAGTCCAGGCTCGCACTCGGAAGCATTTACGAGAATGTATCCGTGATCGAGAACCGGCTTGTCTTCCTTGCCGTTGTAGATTTTGATGAATGTAGGGAATCCGGCGCCGCCCTGTCCGATGATGCCGGCTTCTTTGATCATCTCGAGATTGGATCCCTTTTTGATCTTCTCAAATGTCTTAGGCTGCTTTGCATTTGGCTTGATGATGATTCTGTCTTCAGTGATATCGATGACCTCACCGGATACACTGGAGTGAACATTAGCACCAAGTCCGGTAGGAGTAGCGATAAGCTGACCTCTCTTGACCTTGTCGCCGACTGCTACGATCGGAGCACACGGCTTGCCTACAGCACCCTGCTTCAGTAACATCTGAATGTTTTCCATAATACTGATCTCCTTGTGAATTGTGATGACCTGATAATTGTCTTTGCTTTTCGAGACGGTCATCCGCCTTGAAAGCCTTTAAAACACACAAAAAAACGCCTTTTTTGACAAATCCATAATATCACCTTTTTTTATTTCTATCAACATCGCTTATACAAAAAACCAATCGAAAACTATAAAAAGCCCGCGTAATTTTCGTCACCTTTTTTATAGTTTTCGCGTTTAAAATTTCTTAATTCTACGTTAAGTATCGGTGCACTAGCCTGCGCGTTAAATCATTGACGCTTAATCCCTAATGCGATATCATAACTTCGGAAGATAACAATCTTCAGGCACTATTTTACACGTGTAATTATTTTAGGGAGGTAAATTACCTATGGCAAAGTATCTTGAGCCGAAGATCAATTACGACCTTTATAACAAGGATGTAGTAAGAACGATCGAGGCACATACAGAGGGCGAGTACTGCAGAGTCGCTCTCGACTGCCCGGATGTTCCGGGAAGCACAATGATCAACAAGAAGCATTATCTTGAGAGGCACTATGATCACCTCAGAACAATGCTGATGTTCGAGCCACGTGGACACCACGATATGTTCGGTGCTTTCCTTTGCGAGCCAATCAATCCTGAAGCTGATTTCGGTATCTTCTTCATGGACGGCGGCGGCTACCTCAACATGTGCGGACACTGCACCATCGGCGCAGTCACAGCCATCCTCGAGGGCGGCCTCATGGCAATGAACGAGCCAATCACTCACGTAACACTCGAAGCTCCTGCAGGACTCATCAGAACTATTGCAAAATGCAAGGACGGCAAGGTAACAGGTGTTACACTTACAAACGTACCTGCATTCGTTTACAAAGAGGACTGCAAGCTGCTTTATCAGGGCAAGGAAGTAACATTTGACATCTGCTTCGGCGGTTCCTTCTTCGCACTGGTTGACACAGAGAAGAACTTCGGCGTAAAGGTTGGACCTGAATCCGCTAAGTTCCTCCAGGAGTGGTCAAGCTTCGCTCTTAAGGAAATCAATGAGAAATTCGAGATCCAGCATCCTGAGCTCGATATCACAACAGTAGACCTCATCGAGAACTACTGCACGACAGATATCGACTACAAGGAGACATGCCCGGATGCTAAGTTCGCTCTCAAAAACGTCGTAGTCTTCGGCGAGCCTGAGAACCCACAGCTCGACAGATCACCATGCGGCACAGGTACATCCGCTAAGATGTCCTGGCTGTACAAGAACGGCAAGCTCGGCGTAGGCGAAAGCTTCGTATACGAGTCGTTCATCGGAACAAGATTCATCGGAACAATCGCTTCCGAGGGTCCAAAGGTTGGTGAGTTCGATACTATCATCCCTCAGGTCACAGGCGCTGCATACCTCTGCGGCGAGGCTAAGTGGTTCATGGATGATGATGACCACATGACAAAGGGCTTCTCAATCTAACGGAACATCTTACACATGTAAAACACAAAAGGCCGGCAGAAATGCCGGTCTTTTACTTATCATGAATTGTATCACTTGTTATTAAAAGCAAAGAGCCTTGAAATCCAATGATTTCAAGGCTCTTATGGTGCGCGCGGAGGGATTCGAACCCGCGACCTACTGATTCGTAGTCAGCCACTCTATCCACTGAGCTACGCGCGCATATCTTTGTGCGACTTAAGAATGTTACAACGAAGACGGACAAATGTCAATATGTTGTAAGGCTCTTTGTTTTATTGTTTTATTCTTGTTCCAGCTGGCTTCTTGTTTTTATCGTCGCTGCATATGCACTGTTGCACAGTCCCAGCACCGCTGAAAGTATAAACAGGGTCTCTATTCCGAGGACCTTCCAGATCCAGCCTCCAAACAGTGCAACCAGTATAGTTATAAAGTGATTCACGGATACGCCGGTGGATATCGTCGCTCTTACCTCATCCGCGTTGTCTGCCAGATCCTGGACATACACATTTGATGCCATCGACGCCAGAGATATCATGGCATCCAGCACGTAGTTTGCACAGCATACTATGAACGCTATGTGCATCGGGAAGATGTGATGCGCGAATCCGTAAAAGAAACATACTATTACAAGTATGAGAGTATCTGAGATCATTACGATCTTATATCCGAAACGGTCGATGATCCGCCCCACCAGCGGCGACACAAAATATGAACAAATGGATGAGATGGCAAACAGTATGCTTATGTCCATGGCAGTTGCACCGTAGAACAGCACGAGCACATAAGGGCCAAAAGTAAAGAATATCTGCTTCCTGGCACCATAGAAAAGTTCAAGCATATAGTACTTGTTATACTTTTTGTGGAAATAGAACCTTCTCTTTGTCGGGTCCGGTTTGCTTTCTCCTTTTATCCGGAGAGATGCAAGAAATCCGAGGAATATGATCACAGCGCTCATCAGAAAGATAGGCTTGAATAAAGACTGCCTGTTGCCGAGTACAAGGAAAATACATATTACCACAAAGTAACCCGCCAGGGTTCCTATCTGATATACCGCATTCTGCCTGCCAAGGGCTACACCGCTTTTCCCCTCTTTAGCGTATTCCAGAGTGAGCGTGTTTCTCATTCCAAGCTGTATATGCTCTCCAAGCGAATATATGAATATCGCGATTATGACCAGCACCTTTGTGGACGGGATCACAGTCTGCATAGTCATTCCCGCAAGCATGATCAAGGCGCCTATCTGATAGATTCGTACTGCGGAGAACTCATACAGAAGCGCAAGCACAAAAATGAGGGCCAGCCCCGGAAGTTCTCTGAAAAACTCGGATACGCCCTTGTCGAACTCCGACATGCCCGCAACCTCTGCAAGATAGTTGTCGATTATTCCCTTGTACAGGCCATACGAAAGAGCAAACGTGATTATGGATATGAAGAACGCTTTATAACTCGATTCAGGCCTGAATGTGTCCCTTAATTTCTGTATCATACCAAACCTTCCTAATACCCTCTGAATTGTCATTCTACTTGATATGCTTTGGCATTTCAAATAATTAGCCTCGATTGCCAAAGCAGTGTTAAAACAGTATTATTATCATTGGCGGGAATATCAGATACGCCAATAAATTGATCCGGAGGTTATTCATCAATGAGCAGCGTAGTTGACAGATTCATGAGGTATATTTCCATTGACACGCAGTCCGATGAGGACAGTCAGACATCTCCAAGTACGGCAAAGCAATTCCGTCTGGCGAGACTGCTGGCCGAAGAAATGACAGAGCTGGGCGTTTCAAACGTCAGGCTTGACGACAAGCACTGCTACGTCTACGGAGAAATCCCTTCAAACGTAAGCATTGATATGCCTGCCCTCGGGTTCATAGCTCACATGGATACATCCCCAAGCGCTCCGGGAGATGCCAGCCACGCAAGGATACATCAGAACTACAGCGGCGGCGTGATACAGCTCAACGACACCGTAGCTCTCAATCCGGAAATCTATCCGGAGCTCAAAGATTATGTTGGCTGCGATCTCATCGTTACTGACGGAGTTTCACTCCTTGGAGGCGATGACAAAGCAGGCATCGCCGAGATCATGACCATGGCAGAAGCATTGATAAACGATCCATCCATTCCGCATGGCAAGGTTGGTCTTGCATTCACATCTGATGAAGAAGTCGGAAGAGGAGCAGATCATTTTGACATAGAAGGCTTCGGCATGGACTATGCTTACACCGTTGACGGCGGGGTTCTCGGCGAGCTCGAATACGAGAACTTCAACGCCGCTGAAGCGCGCGTCTACTTCAAGGGCCGCGACATCCATCCCGGATATGCAAAGGACATCCTGATAAACGCAGTCAGGATCGCGACCGAACTTGAGAGGATGCTCCCTCAGGAACAGAGGCCTGAATACACTGATGGATATGACGGCTTCTTCCACATGACGCAGCTGACCGGAACGCCGGCGGAAGCTGAATCGCGTTACATAATAAGAGACCACGACTCTGCTCTTTTCGAAAAGAAAATCGCACTCATGCGCAAATGCGTCGATTACTTCAACACCAAGTATGAGAACACTGTCACACTCGAAATACGCGAACAGTACAGAAACATGCGCGAGCATATCGAACCGCATATGTTCCTCATAGACAACGCAAAAGCGGCATTCAAGGCATGTGGCGTGGAGCCGATTATCATCCCGATAAGAGGCGGTACTGACGGAGCAAGGCTCACATATGAAGGACTTCCTTGCCCTAACCTTTCAACCGGCGGACTGAACTTCCACTCCAACACCGAGTACATCCCGGTTCAGTCTCTCGAAAAGATGGTCGATGTTCTTGTTGAACTGGTCAAAGTAAAATAGTTCAATACAAATATGCAATACAAAACGGATCTCCGCGGAGATCCGTTTTTCTATTCTTCACTGAGCCTTCTGAACACCTCTTCAACATCTTCACGTATGAGGAGTGTGGCTCTTTCATCTGCAGGAGTCGGCGACTTGTTGATCACCACGAGGTTTCTTCCGCCGAAGTCGTCTATGAGAGATGCAGCCGGTTCGACCGAAAGCGATGTGCCGGCGACGATCATAGTGTCAGCGCCCGAGATTTCCCTCTGCGCACCTATCATGGTGTATTTGTCAGGTATCTCTCCATAGAGCACCACCCACGGTTTGATGATGCCTCCGCAGCGGTCACATCTCGGCACGCCTTCGCTTTGAAGGATCTTTTCAAGAGGATACTCAGCTTCACAGTCGACGCAGTAATTCTCTCGGACACTCCCGTGAAGCTCATACACCCTTTTGTTGCCGGCTTCCCTGTGCAGCCCGTCGATGTTCTGCGTAACGATGCCGCGCAGTTTATCACGCTTCTCAAGCATATACAGGTATCTGTGCACGGCATTAGGCTTCGCATCCGGATATATCATGTGCCTGCGGTAGAAGTCATAGAACTCCGTCGTATGCAGCAAAAAATACGTGGCACTCAGTATCTCTTCAGGGGAAATGCCTTTATATTTTTCGGAATACAGTCCGTCCTCCGAGCGGAAATCCGGTATGCCGCTTGCCGTCGACACACCTGCCCCGCCGAAGAACACTATCCGCCGCGATCTTTCGATTATTTCCTTAAGCTTTTCGACACTCACGCCGGGTCTCCGTTCAATATTTGTTGTGCACCTTCTCTGCAAAGCACATTACATCCTTGATATTGATCTCTGTTCCGTCATCGAGGACCGCTTTGCCGCTCATTTTTCCGAATACCTGGTGCTGGTCTGATACGATCACCTTGTAATCCAGACAGGCAGCTCTGTCGAGCACCGGTTCGAAAGTCATCTCGAAGCGACCGTCTGAAGATGTAAACTTCCATGTATCCATATATCCGCTCTCAGGAATCACAAACTCCACATCATCGAGTTTATGGGCCTTGCCATTCCAGAAAAGTATGTTCTCTGAGGCCGCACTCGTGTCACCGAACCCGTAACCGATGTTCCAGCCGAAACTGTTTCCGTTAATGTCGGCATTACCCGATCCCCAAAACCAGGTGTTATCGTAAGTCCATACGCCTCTGCCCCAGTCGAGAGTACCGAAGTCCGTCGAAGGATCGAAGCGGTATTTTTTACCGTCAAAACTTATATATCCCGAAGCTCTCATGCAATTGATTTTCTGATTGTAATAGAAGGCATGCTTCTGAGGCCACGGAGTCGCGATCACCATGGAGTCCATAGGCGGCTGTTCCAGCACGATCTCCGCATCAAGAGGCTTGCCATCCAAGAAGTTCTCAAAGTGACATTTGAGATGCCTTGAGCGGTATTTGACCTCGAAGCTCATCTGCAGCCTCTTGTCGCTGTATTTCGTGGTTCCGTACGAAGAATCGTTTGGCAGACTCAGCTTGCCCATAGGAAAAGCGTTAAGCACGGTCTCGGTGTGTTCCCATGGCTCATCTCCAAACACGAGCAGCGATACCGACTGCAGGCCAATGTAGCCATCATCTGAGATAGTGAACGCAGCAGCAAAGTCCTTGTTCACCACCAGGTAATAATCCCATTCTTTTATACGGAATGCAGGTGCCTTGATGTCATCCCTGCGGTACTTCTGCACCAGACTTCTCGACCATCCCGGCTCTCTAAGCTCGCCCTTGTCATCGAGTAAAAGCTGCACATTCGTTACTTCGTGATTTCTCATTTACGTCACCGTTTCCCTTTCAGAACTCCTTCTCCTCCATGCATCTGAGCACAGCTCTCTGCAATCTCGCCATCAATGCCCTGTGATCTGTTATGAGATCATATACCGCATCTTCGGACAGGACTCCCCTTTTAAGTCCATCAGGCAGCTTACCCGCCTCATCGGCCTCGAAGTCATCCATCCATTTTTTGCTTCCGTAGTAATCTTCGAGCTTATAGTATTTGCTTTCTGTCTTTTCATACCTGTCCATCGCTTCTGCAAGTTCTGCAATGGCAGCACCGGCCTCATCCAGATAAGATTCCATTTTTTTGATTCTTTCAGTCTGCACCTTGCTCATGAGATTTCTCCTTTTATACCGCTTTCTTATCGCCTGCCAGTTCGCTGACCGCTGCTGCGCCAAGTATCATAACAGCTCCGATGACCGTATAGATCGTGATTGGCTCTCTCAGGAAGAACGCCGAGAGCAGTACAGCTTCCACAGGATCGATGTAACTCAGAATGCCCACGGTCTGTGTCGGCAGCTTGTTCACTGCGTCGAAGTAGATGATATATCCGATTCCGGTGTGCAAAACTCCCAATAGCAGCAGGCAGATAATGCCTGTGACCGTAACGTTCACCTCTGCAAAAGCTCCGGTAGCTGCAGAATAAGGAAGCATTATCACCGAAACGAGCGCCAGCTGCATGATGGTGGTATTCACCGGCGAGATGTCCTTCATATACTTATTGATCAGTACGACCAGGGCATAGAAGAATCCTCCCGACACGCCAAAGATAGCGCCCTTCAGTTCGGAGATGTGGAATCCGGTCTGTATGACCCCGGACACCATTATCATTCCGCAGAATGCCACAGCTACGCATCCCAGCCTTTTGGCAGTGAGTTTCTCTGAGAACACGGCTGCACCTATGAGAATATAGAACACCGGCTGCATGTAATAGCAGAGCGTGCTGGTCGCTATGGTTGTATATTTGTACGCCTCAAACTGGCATATCCAGTTGCAGCACATCAGGACAGAGCTCAGAAGGAGCCACCCGATATTTCTTCTGATAGCCTTCGCATCCGGCCTTTCCCGGCGCAGAGTCAGAAGTATTAATATAGTGATCACTCCAAAGAAAGCCCGCCCAAGACAAATGATGCTCGACGGCATATTGATAAATCTCGATAGAGCTCCTATTGTGCCAAAGAGCAACATCGTGAAAATGAGCTGCAGTCTTGCGTTGTTTCTCTTGTCCATATCCCTTTTATTCATCTCGTCTGCTATTGTTTGGCTATGGTGAAGAACTCCGCCGGTATGTGACAGTAACCACCCGGGTTCTTATCGAGGTACTTCTGGTGGTATTCCTCCGCAGTGAAGAAGTTTGCGAGCGGCTTTACCTCGACCGCAAGAGCTTGTCCTATAAGAGATTCCTCTTCTTTGTACGCCTTTTGGATGGTCTCAAGCATATCCGGGTCGCTGTAATATATTCCCGTGCGGTACTGGATACCCACATCGTGTCCCTGCTTATTGACCGATGTCGGATCTATTACCATAAAATAGTATCTAATCAGCTGCTCAAGACTGATCACACTTTCATCGAATTCTACCAGAACAGTCTCTGCATGGCCGCTGCTGGCACAGACGTCCTGATATGACGGTGCGTCATCCGGTCCGTTGGCATAACCGACTTCCGTCCTGATTACTCCATCAAACTGGTCGAAGTACTTCTGAGTTCCCCAGAAGCATCCTCCTGCGAAATATATGGTCTTCATGGTTCTTTTCCTTTCGTTCAAGACAGAATTGATTCAAGAATGCGGACAAAGGCTTCCAGTCCTTCTTTATCTGCTTCGTTGAATCTGCACAGCAGCGGGCTGTCTATATCGAGCACGCCGTAGCATGCCCCTCCTGCATGGATCGGAATCACTATCTCAGAATTGCTCGCAGAGTCGCATGCGATATGTCCGGGGAATTCATGTACATTCTTCACCAGCTGTGTTCTGTCTTCTGCAATCGCCGTGCCGCAGACGCCTTTACCGACCTCTATAACCGTGCACGCCGGCTTTCCCTGAAACGGTCCAAGCAGAAGCTTCCCCTCTTTCATCAAATAGAATCCGGCCCAGTTGATATCCTGTAATGAATCCCAAAGAAGGGCAGCTGCGTTCGAAAGCACTGTCATATCCCACGCAACGCCTTCAGATAAGCTTCCGAGCTGTCTGCACATCAAATCGTAATCCGTCATTTCACAATACCCTTTCTTCTCATTCTCATTTTTATATGCCTGTCACTTTGTATTTATCCGGATCACCAGATTGTTGAGGTGGAGCATAGAAGTATAGCTGACATCTTTTGCCTCTGCCATTACCATTTTAAGGCCTATCATTCTGCTCTCATCCTCTTCATTAAACACCATCTCATATCCATCTATAGGGTCAAGCCTTGGCGTATCATCTCTGAATCTTAATATAAGCTCATCTTCTTTATGTACTATCCTGATGCTCAGAATATGTTTTTTGTCGTCCTTAGTGAAGCCTTTCTCCAGAACATTCCGACAGCAGCAAAAAGGATGATGGCAGGCGATACAAGTCCGGCAGCCGCCCTGGCAGTTTCATCCATCATATTGCTCACTACAAAACCATCGATAACCGTACCAAGCACCGTCATGATATTGGACACAAAGTACGATATGATCGTTACGCGAAAAGTTCTCCCTGTTAAGGTACTATCTTTTTTTCTGCTGTCTTTCCGTTGCTCATTTCCAATTGAATATAGTATATCGCAAAGCCCCCAACTTTTACAGTTGGGGGCTTAATATCACGACTTTGATGCAAAATGAATCTATATCTACTGGTCTTCTCCGAAATCCGCTTTGTATGCGGCAACCAGTTTTTCAGGCCAGTCAGATGTTGCCTCGAGTTTGCCGGTAAAAAATCTCAAAGTTGCAGGCTCATGCACGAATCTCAGTCCGCCTATCATGTCTCTGTGATCATATACCCACTTTACCCTGTCTATCACGTACTCTACCTGGGAAAGGGTGAACACACGCCTCGGCAATGCCAGCCTTACCAGCTCCATCGATGCAAATCTTTCGCTTCCGTCAGCGTTTCTTTCTTCGGAAAGAGTACCACGTTCCATTCCGCGTATGCCTCCGCACAGGTAGAACGCACATACAAGGGCTCCGGCCGGGTATTCCTGCTGAGGTATGTGTGAAACGAAGCTGGTAGCATCCACATGTGCTCCCAGACCCCCTGCAGGAGTTATCATCGGCACCCCGTATTCGACGAGCTTGTCAACGCAGTACTTTATGAACTGTGGGCCATGAGAGATAATGTCCATGTCCATCGACTCATCGAAGCCGACAGTCATTGCTTCGATCTCGCGCACGGACATGCCGCCGTATGTGAGGAAGCCTTCGAACATAGGGACCAGATCCTCCATCGAATGGAACAGCTCTTCATCCCTTACCAGAATTGCTCCGCCGCGTGCGAAGCCGAACTTCCTGGCTGAGAAATATATAATGTCAAACTGATCGGCGATCTCTCTTGTGATATCGCGCACGGACATGTCCTTGCGCTCTTCATCACGTATCTTTATGAAGTAGAGATTATCCTGCAGTAGCGATGCATCCAGCACCGACAGTATTCCGTGCTTTCTTGCAACGGCACAGGCATCCTTGAAGCTCTGCACCGATACAGGCTGTCCGCCGATCAGGTTGGTGCCGGCTTCAAGTCTCATGAAGGAAACATTGTCTGCACCTTCCTTTTCTATGCATGCCTCCAGTTTATCGAGGTCGATGTCCCCCTTGAAAGGAAGATCGCTCTGCGATACAAGGCCTTCGTCCTTTACAAGCTCCTCAACATGGCCGCCCAGTCTGGTTATGTGAGCCTTGGCCGTCGTGAAATGATAGTTCATGATCACGCAGTTTCCCGGCTTTACGAATCTGGTCGCGAGAATATTCTCGCATGCTCTTCCCTGATGCGCAGGCAGGCAGTATTTCATGCCGAATATCTCCTCAAGCTTATCCCTCATACGGAAGAACGATTCGCTCCCTGCATATGCATCGTCAGGTGTCATCATGCCGGCGAGCATCTGGTCACTCATCGCATTTACACCGGAGTCAGTAAGCATATCCATGAAGATGTCGCCGTTATGAAGCTGGAATGTATTGAATCCGGCCTCTTTCATTCTTTCGAGTCTCTGATCGGCAGGCAACAGCTGAAGCTGTTGAACGATCTTTACTTTGTGCATCTCTACCGGAATTGGTTCGTGATCATAAAACTTGATTGCGGGCATTTTTGTGTACCTCCTTTATTTCTCTGTTCCCAAACAAAAACTCCGCAGCTGTTTGCTGCGGAGCGTCGTCTACTTTCATGTTGTCACATTTATCGCATAACGATCATATACTCACAGCAAAACAGCTACCCCGTCGAGGTAGTAGTAATAATAGTATTCTGCTGTGAAGATATTGTTTTGCTTCATTTGACCTTGTTGTTTGTAAACTTGATTTTCGAATATAGCGATATGGTACTACCGTTGTTTGTGGATATCAACAAATATCGCTATTGTTTTTATTTAAAATCACAAATAGCATCCATGATTTCCCTTATCCCGGGGCTGTCGCTATTCAATGGCTCTCCTTTCAGGCCAGCCATCATTATTCCGTTCTGAGCAGGTATCTCCGCAATAACGGCACCCTTGTCTCGTATCGCTTCTCTTACCATGGCTGCCTGTTCACGATCCGCTTTGTTGATGACGAAAAAGACAGGTTTTCCCAGCGTCTTGCCCATGTCATATATTTTTTCCGACAGATGGATCGACTCGTATGACGGATCAATTACCATGAGTATCACGTCGGCGCATCTGTCGAGTCCGCGTCCGAAATGCTCTACCCCGGCTTCCGTATCGGTTATCACTATGTCATCATCGCCGGTGTCGAGATTGTCGAGAAACATCTTTCCGGTAAATCCTATGCCGCAGGCGCAGCCTTCTTCTGCCTCCGCGATCTTGCCGACGGCAATCAGATGAAGTCCTTCTTCTCCGGAAAGGAATTCCTCAGGTATATCCGAAATATGCCATCTGCTGTCAAAGACTCTGCCCTTCTCATCGAAAACACGATACGCGCCTTTCTTTCCTCCGAAATAATGTGTGAAATCTTCAGGCAGCTTAAAGCCAAGCTGCCGGTGGAGCCCGTAGTTGGACTCATCGGAATCGATCACCAGCACATTCTTTCCATCCTTTTGGTATGCTCTCGCGAGGAGCGTTGCGACAGTACTCTTTCCGCATCCGCCTTTTCCGCATAGTATTATCTTCATTTTCTGCTCCCTTCGGACAGTTCACGTCCTAAGCTGTGATTAATCCATGTCTCTGATAGTCTTCACTCTCCGAGACCAGTCTTCTCTGGTGAGCTTTGAAATGTGCTCCGTCCGTCTGTCCATCATCTTGACCCATTCAGCATCTGTATTCGTATACTGGTATGTGAACCCGCATTTTTCCTGCACACGCCTTGACTTATCATTGCCTTCGAAATAACCGCACCAGAGGTTCTCAAGATGCAGGTCTTCAAATGCATAGCGAATGACCTCTGCCACGCCCTCAGGTATGAGTCCCTGCCCCCAGAAAGGCACTCCGATCCAGTAACCGATCTCAGCCTCAGTGTCCGGGAGACCGATGTTGCTCTGTTCTCCCACCATTAGTCCTATGCTTCCTATCGCTTTGCCATCCTCCTTCAGACATACAGCAAAAGTTCCGGGAGCTGACAAAACAGTCCTGATTATCTCAAGACTGTTTTTGACGCTTGTATGCACAGGCCAGCCCGCTACCGGACCGATGCGTTCATCTTTAGCATATTCATATAACAACTCCGCATCCGTATCTTCCCACGGCCGGAGGATCAGTCTGTCTGTTGTCAGTATCATATCGCAGCCCCTTTTTATTTGCGTCTGAAAACAGGTCATCATTCTCAAATAGCTCAACGCAGCCGGAAGTATTGCTATAAGTATAAACCATGGAGCAAGCAGGCTGCGATTTATTTTTATAGCAAAATGCGGTTGCTTATCAGCAACCGCCTCCGTTCTGTCTGTGCTTTGGACAGGAGTCTGCATATGGACAGCCTATACAGGCATTACCTTTCTTCTTTTCCTTATAAATGTATCTGATGGCGAAGAACAGTATCGCCGCTATTATTATAATTGCTGCTATAGTAGCAATATTCATCCTACCGTCCTCCTTTCTCTTTTCATTTCAGCATAATGCACGGCGAATAACTGCGCCGCGCACCATGCTGTTAAGATAAACACAATATTGGGGTTTTATGCTGTTGCTTTTGATGCTTTTGTGCTCTTGTGGAGCGCATACTGTTCGTCAAAGTGTGCTCTCACTTTTCTGCCGATGAGTATAAGAGCA
>JAFQZQ010000032.1 GCA_017405845.1 Mogibacterium sp.
ACATGGACCCGTCCGTGAAGCATGAGCAATTGCAGACATGCATTCAGCTGCAGGCCTGGCAGGGCATGGTACTGGAACTTATCCTGTAAAAAAGAAACTAATGAACAGGGTCTGTATTTGAGAAAAAACACAAAATTGGATAACAATTTAACCTGAAATTGTTGACGGTTAACAAATTCAATGCTAAATTATCATTAATTTAATACCAATAAACCTTTGATGGAGAGTGAGTAGGTCCTGATGCTTACATATGAGCGAGCTGCCGGCGGTGAGAGGGCAGCATGCGGAGGCGGGACTGAATGGACTCCTGAGGGCGACAGGAAAGGGATGAAGATCCTGAGTATGGAAGACGGAGAGAAAACTTCGTAAACAAATGATGCATATGATGGTATGCAGTGAGTGGGCAGGGGCGACTCTGCCAAGCCGGGTGGCACCGCAGAAGTTTTGTATTATCATGCTTCTGTCCCAGCATGTATTTTGCCGGGACGGGAGCATTTTTGTTTCTCCCTTTCAGGCATAAGGACAGGACCGGTAAAGCCTGTCCATGTACATTGACTCACAATATCAGAGACTGGAGAAAAGGAGAAAACAATGGAAAACTACCGCATCTATCTGACAGAACAAGAAATCCCTACACATTATTACAACCTCAGAGCTGATATGGAAAAGAAACCTGCCCCGCTGCTCAATCCGGGCACGATGCAGCCGATGACCGCTGAGGAACTCGCAGGTGTATTCTGCGAGGAACTTGTAGCTCAGGAACTGGATAACGACACAAGATATATCGAGATCCCTGAGGAGATAAGAGAGTACTACAAGATATACAGACCTTCACCTGTTGTACGGGCGTATAATCTTGAGAAACAGCTTGGAACACCGGCGGCTATTTACTTCAAGTTCGAGGGAAATAACACTTCGGGCTCACACAAACTGAACTCTGCTGCCGCTCAGGCGTATTACGCCAAAAAGCAGGGGCTCAAAGGTGTAACGACTGAGACAGGAGCAGGTCAGTGGGGAACAGCGATGTCGATGGCATGCGCGCACTTCGGACTTGAATGCAAAGTTTTCATGGTGAAAGGATCATATGAGCAGAAGCCGTTCCGCCGTGAGGTCATGCGCACATACGGAGCAGATGTCTTCGCTTCTCCGTCTGATACCACTCAGGTAGGGCTTGCGCTTCTTGAGCAGTTCCCGGGGACTTCCGGAAGTCTCGGCTGCGCGATCTCGGAAGCTGTTGAAGTAGCAGTGGGAACAGAGGGCTACAGATATGTTCTCGGCAGTGTGCTCAACCAGGTGCTGCTGCACCAGAGCGTGATAGGACAGGAGGCATACACGGCACTCAGGAAGGCAGGCGTGAAGCCTGATATCATTATCGGGTGCACCGGAGGCGGATCAAATCTGGGAGGCCTCATCGCCCCGTTCATGGGTGAGAAGCTCAGAGGTGAGGAAGACTACAGGTTCATCGCTGCTGAGCCGGCATCCTGCCCGAGCCTTACCAGAGGCAAGTATCTGTACGATTTCTGTGATACAGGCAATGTCTGCCCGCTTGCCAAAATGTACACTCTCGGCAATAAGTTCATTCCATCACCGATACATGCAGGCGGACTGAGGTTCCACGGAATGAGCACGATAATTTCAGAACTATATGACCAGGGTATGATGGAGGCTGTCGCATATGAGCAGACTGAAGTATTCGAAGCTGCGGAAATATTCGCAAGAGCGGAAGGTATACTTCCGGCTCCTGAGAGCAGCCATGCGATCAAAGCTGCAATAGACACAGCGCTTGAGTGCAAAGAGAGCGGAGAAGCAAAGACCATACTCTTCGGACTTTCCGGAACAGGTTACTTTGACCTTGTCGCGTACCAGCAGTTCAACGATGGGACTATGACAGACTATATTCCTACAGATGAGGATCTGGCGGAAGCGATAAAATGCGTTCCTCCACAGCCGGAAGCATAGAAGCATAACAGATGATAAACGAAAGATCCCTGCCGGGCAAATTGCCGCCGGCAGGGATCTTTCGTTATGCGTGACTATGATGATTGTTTAGATTGTTGTGAAGCTGTTTGTCACTCCATTTTCCGCCTTTATCTTTGAGAGCTTGTTTATCCTCTAAGCTCCGGCGCTTTGTTTTCATCTGATGGTTGTTGCATAAACTCCGTTTGTCTAATTGAATTCTTAAATTTATAAGGTAGAATTATTTTTATAGTCATAGGCGGGCATAATGCTGGCTGCCTATCTTGATGAGCTGCTTCTGACTATCATTTCGCTTTTCGGTACGATAGCCATCAAAGACGCTATCTCGATTAATACGACGATAAATCACGACATTAAAAACCTTAAAAAACTGCTGAAGCCTATCAGTGATATCCGGATGGAAGTGGTTAAAAGCAAAGAATAATATATGTACAAACACAGAGTTGAGATTAGGGACGGCGAAGCGATAATCGTCGGTCACCTGTACATACCGGACGAAGAATCCGACCGTCCGTGCATAGTAATAAGTCATGAATTCGGGGTAGACCAGAACTGGGAGTCCAAGTACGCTATAGAGCTTTCCAGAAGGTCATACCCGGTTTTTACGTATGATTTTCCGGGCTCGGGAAACGGATGCAGTACCGGAAGAGACACCCGGGAGATGAGCATCCTGACCGAAGTGGGAGACCTCAGGGCTGTAGTCGGGTATCTGCGCAAGAGACTCGGAAACAAGGACCTTGTACTGTGCGGTTTCTCCATGGGAGGCATGGTTTCCGCTCTGGCAGCAGCCGAGCTGGGAGAAGACATCGCAGGGCTTATTCTCGTGTATCCGGCACTTTCCGCTTCGGATGATGCAAGAAAGGGGAAAGCGCTCGGAGCCCGCTTTGATCCGCACGATCCGCCGGAAGAGTTCAGTACAAAGAAACCGCCGGTGACTCTCGGACGTAAGTTCATCGAAGATGCTTTTGCCGTAGAGGACTGGCTCGACCGCATCGGAGCGTACAGGGGACCGGTCCTGCTCATGCATGGAGAGAACGACAGGGTCGTTCCGATCATTTACTCTGAAATGGCGGCGAGTGTTTATGAAAACGTCCGCTTTGAGAGGATACCTCACGCAGGCCACATATTCTGGCAGCCGTGGGTCAAGAACAGGGCGATACAGAGGATGATAGTGTTCCTGGCAGAGCTGAGCCTGTTCAGGCAGCGCCGTGACCGGGAAAAAGTAAAAGAAAGTGATTAATGAGAACTATGATAAAAAAGTGGTGGCACGATAAAACAGCATATCAGATATATCCTAAAAGCTTCTGCGATTCAAACGGAGACGGGGTCGGAGATATTCAGGGCATCATTTCGCGGCTTGATTATCTGCAATCGCTTGGTGCTGATATAATCTGGATCTCGCCATGCTATCCGTCGCCATGGGCGGATCAGGGATACGATATTTCCGATTACTATAATGTGGACCCAAGATTCGGAACCATGGATGACATGGATCAGCTGATAAGAGAGGCGCGTGAGCGCGGGATGTACATACTTATGGATCTCGTAGTGAACCACTGCTCTGATGAGCATGAATGGTTCAGGAGAGCGTGTGAGGATCCTGACGGCAAATACGGGAAGTACTTTTACATCGAAGACAGGGATCCTTCGGGCTGGGTGCCGTGCAACTGGCGGTCTGCCTTCGGAGGCTCGGTCTGGGAGCCGCTTCCGGGACATCTGGAAAAGGTATATCTCCACATATTCCACAAAAAACAGCCGGATCTGAACTGGGAAAATCCTGAAGTGCGCGAAGAAGTGTACAACATCATAAAGTGGTGGCTGGAGAGAGGCGTTGCGGGATTCAGGATCGATGCGATAATCGATATAAAAAAGGCGCTGCCTTACAGAGATTATCCGGCCGGCAGAGATGACGGCCTGTGCGATATAAGCGCCATGCTTGAGAATGCCGAGGGCATAGGAGAATTCCTCGGCGAGATGAGAGATGTGGCCTTCGCGCCATATAAAGCCCTTACGATAGGCGAAGTATTCAACGAGAAGTATGATGAACTGGCAGACTTTATTGGAGAAAACGGATACTTTTCTTCAATGTTCGACTTCTCACATGTCGTGGAAGGTCAGAGCCGCCTCGGCTGCTATGATCACAAAAGGATCAGTGTTGATGGTTATAAGCGCTGCGTCTTCGACGCGCAAAAGAGGATAGGAGAACTGGGCTTCTTTTCGAACGTGATCGAGAATCACGACAGACCGCGCGCGGCAAGCTATTATCTGCCCGAAGCCGGGAAGACGGAAGCAGGGAAAAAGTGCCTGGCTCTGGCGTATTTCATGCTGAGAGGACTGCCGTTTATTTACCAGGGGCAGGAGATAGGAATGGAAAACACTGTATTCAGCTCGCCTGCCGATTTCGATGATATCGGCACTATTGATGAATACCGGGTTGCTGTTGGCGCGGGACTGAGTGAAGAAGAGGCTATGAAGGCGGTGAGTCTGTATTCAAGAGACAATGCCAGAACGCCTATGCAGTGGGATGCCGGTAAAAACGCCGGATTCAGCGATGCGGATCCATGGCTGCCGGTAAACCCGAATTATGAGATGATAAATGTGAGCGAGCAGGCTGAGCGCCCGGATTCAGTTTACAGTTTCTACAAACAGCTAATTGCGCTGAGGAAAGAACCTGACTACCGGGAGACTCTGGTCTGGGGAGAGCTTGATCCCGCCTATGAAGACAGGGAAGGCTTGCTTGCGTATCACCGCAAAGCAGACCGCGATCTTCTGATACTTGCCAACCTGAAATCAGAACCCGAAAATATAGAAGTTAATTGCGAATACAGGATTCTGCTGGACAACATGGATCCGAATTCTGACAGAACTCATAGGCAAACGAAGGGAAGCATACATCTGCAGGGCTGGCAGGGCGTGATACTTGAGCTCATACGCAACTGAAAATAACATAAATCCCTTGAATATGTCAGCTTCGGTTGGTGGACAGTCTCATCTGTGCGAATATACTAAATGTAAAGAATAATTGCATAGGTGGGATAAACATGAGAAAACACTACATAGACAACATAAGATGGATCACGGTCGTGACCGTAGTTATCTACCACGTTCTCTACATGTACAACGCAGAGGGCATTCTGGGAGGACTCGGCAAAATAACGGACCTCAGCACCCAGCCATACGACATTTTCATGTATCTGGTGTATCCGTGGATCATGCCGGTGCTCTTCCTGATATCCGGTATGTGCTCCAGATACTTTCTTCAGTCGCACAGCGACAGGGAGTACGTGAAGAGCAGGACGACAAAGCTGCTGGTTCCTTCGACTATAGGGCTGTTCGCTTTCCAGTTCATGCAGGGATACGTCAGCATGTCGCTCGGACCGGGCTTTGAGGAGCTCTCTGCTTCAGGCGTTCCAAAGCCGGTCATATTCCTGATCATGGTTGCATCGGGCAGCGGGGTGCTGTGGTTCATGCATCTGCTGTGGATCTACAGCATGCTGCTTGTGCTGATACGCAAGGTCGAAAAAGGCAGACTGACGGCGGCCGGCTCGCGCACACCGATGTGGCTGATCGTTTTGTTCTTCGTTCCTGTGTGGGGAGCGGGGCAGATACTCAACACTCCGATCGTATCAGTATACAGGTGCGGCTTCTACTTCGCGTTTTTCATGCTGGGATACTTCGTGTTCTCAAATGATGAAGTGGTGGAACGTCTCAAAAAATATGCGCTGCCGATGATCGCTGCGGGAGCTGCTCTCTGCATAGCGTTTGCCTGGGTATACTTCTGCAAAGGCGGTGGCATGAATTACGCTGACAAGCCTGCAAACAGAGGGGCGCTGTATGCGGCGTGTTCATACTTCGGCTCTCTGGCGATGCTGTCCGGCATGGCAAGATATGGAGACCGCTGCAGCAAGTTCACGCGCTGGATGAGCAGAAAAAGCTTCGGACTGTACATGTTCCATTACCTTGGGATCTCTACGGTCGCGCTCCTCATAGCCAAACCGGGCCTGATGCCTGCTCCTGCGTGCTATCTGCTGAGCCTGCTTGCAGGATTTGCCTTTGGATACGGCCTGTACGAGATCATTTCAAGAATTCCTGTCTACAGATGGGCGGTGTTGGGAATAAGTAAGGAGAAGAAAGATGTTCAAAGATAATCTGGTACAGATGCGCAAACTTCATCAGATGACTCAGGAGGATGTTGCTGAAAAGCTTGGGGTCTCCCGGCAGGCTGTCGCGAAATGGGAGTCGGGCGAAACGATCCCTGACCTGGATAAATGCAGGGTCCTAGCGGAAATCTTTGAGGTAACACTTGACGATCTGGCGAACTATGAGGCGAAAGATAATTTGGGACTGGGTCTGCCACCGAAAGGCAAGCATATTTTCGGCTTGGTGACCGTCGGCGACAAGGGGCAGATAGTGATCCCGGCCAAAGCGAGAAAGCTTTTCAACATCTCTCCGGGTGAACAGCTTATGGTTCTCGGAGATGAAACGCAGGGACTGGCTATAATCAAGTCGAACACCTTCCTTGAGATAGCAGAGCATGTCAAGGCAATGACTGAAGTCTGATATATCTCATTGCTTATAACAAGCCATCGAAATAAAACCGATGGCTTTTTTTGTGCGCCACATATACAATAATAACGATAGATAAACCGAATATGGGTTATGCATGCTTTTAACAACAGGAGGCACATATGGCTAAGGTAAGATGTACGATTTGCGGAGCATATCTCCCTGAAGGCACCGAGGAATGCCCTGTATGCGGAGTCAGCTCTGAATGTTTTGAGCCTGTGGGAATGGTAAAATGCACCTTCTGCGGAGCTGTGTTCGAAGAGGGCGTTGACACATGCCCGATCTGCATGGTCGGTTCGGAATACTTTGAACCTGCGACAGAAGAAGATATAGCTTCAAGGGTACAGCCGGCAACAACGGGCGGCAGCGGCAACCTGGTAAAATGCCTGGTATGCGGAGCGGAATTCGAGGAAGGCGCTGAAGCATGTCCGGTATGCGGAGTCGGTCCGGAGAACTTTATAAAGGCAGAAAAGAAGGAGACCAAGTTCAGAAAAGACTCTGATGAAGTGTTTGTTATCATCGGAGGCGGCCCTGCAGCTAAAAGCGCCGCAGAGGCGATCAGAGTTCGCAATCACACCGCGACCGTCACAATAATCACTCAGGAAGCCCATCTTCCATACAACAGGCCGATGCTTACAAAAGGCATCGTAAGGGACTTCGGCTATAACGGTCTCGTTATGGAAGGCCCGGAATGGTATGAGAAGAATGACATCAACTTTGTACCTGAGACAGTGGTGCTCGGAGTAGACACTGTGGCTAAAAAAGTCAGTCTGCGCTTCAATGACGGAAGCGAGGGACAGCTCAAGTACGATAAGCTGATCTATGCTCTCGGAGCATACTGCTTCGTACCTCCTATCAAAGGAGCTGATCTGGACCATGTCGTTTCGGTCAGGAGTATTTCGGATACTGACCGCGTAAAGCAGATAATAGCTGACCGCGGCGCATCCAAGGCAGTATGCATCGGCGGAGGCGTTATGGGCCTTGAAGGTGCATGGGGCCTTAAGGAAGGCGGGCTTGATGTGACTGTACTCGAAACAGCTCCGGGACTTCTGCCGAGACAGCTCGACGATACTGCATCAGAAATGCTCCAGCAGCTTTGCATTGAAGCAGGCGTTGATGTAGTCACGGGCGTAAAGATCGCAGAGATCACTGAGAACGCTGTAGTTCTCGACGACGGAACAGAATATGAGGCACAGCTCGTCATCATGTCGACAGGTATGAGACCTTATACCAAGGTTGCTGAGGACAGCGGAATTGCAGTAGACAAGTGGGTCACAGCTGACAGCCAGATGAGAACGAGCGCACCTGATGTCTTTACAGCAGGCGACTGCTGCAGCGTAAACGGCCAGCCGCAGGCGTTCTGGGCTCAGGCTGTTGAGACCGGCCGCATTGCCGGAGCGAATGCTGCGGGCGATGATGTAGAGTACAAACCTATCGGCAGCTCGCTGGTAATGGAGGTCTGCGGTACTTCTGTATTCGCACTGGGCTCCAACGGCAAGGACCCTGGCAAGAAGTTCAGATCCGAGCAGATCAAGGACGATGTAAAGAACACATACTCAAAGTACTACTACGACCATGGCAAACTTGTAGGAGTCATCCTTGTCGGCGACATCTCGGGAATGGGCGCAGCAATTGCAAAGATGAAATAAACAGATATAAGTAAAAAAGATCCCCGTCATGCCGGAACTCCGGGAGGCGGGGATTTATTTTGTTCGTTTATCTCAGTGCTTCCGCACTGTGCTGAGGATGATCAGCGAATACTTGTTGATGATCTCAACTATCAGGAATCCAAATACTATTCCAAGACATGTGATGAGCAATGTAAGTGCTTCTGACTTGGCTGCCTCCGGCTCTTCCATAACTATGGCGTACATCATGTAGTACAGATTAGGTCCCGGAACAAGCGGGAAAACCGAAGCAGTGAGGAAGATCGTTGCAGGAGCTTTATTCACTCTTGCCATGATCTGTGCGTAACCGGCAACAAATACTGCACCGACCAGTGTAGCTATGAAATTACTTCCCCACAGATCGAAGAGGAGGGCGTATACCAGCCAGGTGAAGAATGCGCCTATGCCGGCATATATAACCTGCTTTCCCTTAACCTGGAACCATATGGCAAAACCAACGCAGGCGATGGTGCATGAGATCAGCTGAACGGTAAGGCTTGGAGCCAATTCCATCATCTTACATCACCCCCTTCATCAGCAGTATAGGCAGTGCTATGCCTATCGCGATGCCGGATGCGCCTAAAACGGATCTGCATATGTTGATTATTCCCGAAAGCGTATCGGTATGTATAAGATCTCTTATGCCGTTGGTAAATCCGATTCCTGAAATGAGAAGCATTACAACTCCGACAGTTATGTTGCCTGAATGATGTCCGAATCCGAAGTGGACACAGCAGAGGATGAAGGCTTCTACTATGAAGGATATTATTGCGTTGAATACCAGTGGATTGCGTTCGCGTCTTTCAAGCACTTCGCCCAGAAAAACAATTATGATCGATGCAAGCACAGCGACTATGCTGTCCATGAGATCGCAGTTGAAAAAGACGGCAAAACCCGCACCTCCCATGATACCGGCAATATAGTGCATCAGCCGTGGCTGCTTTGGTCTGTTAAGAACCTCTTCGAGACGGGTCCTCAGCTCAGGCGCGTCAGGTGTCTCGCGGCAAGCCTTGCGGGAAAGATTGTTAAGGTAGTCAAGCCTGTCAAAATTCATCTCGCCCGGCACTATATGTCTTATCTGTGTAATGATCTCACCATCAGGTGTTTCGACTGTTGCCTGTATATTGGAAGCAATGACCCAGCAGTTGACTTTATTGAAACCATAACTTCTGCACAGCCTGTACATGCTGTCTTCGACACGGTGTATCTCTGCACCGCTGTTAGTCATGGCCTCTCCGATGTCAAGGATCCCTTTGAGTATCTTCTGGTAGTCCAACTTGTCCCAATCCTCCTTTGTCTGAAAATAACACGCCAATAATACTGCTGCGACAATTCGCAGTCAAGATAAGTATCTTATGATTCTTGATGCATCCCGAACGTGCTACAATAATGAAGAGAAAAAGACTGCGGAGACTGACATGAAATACTACGACATGGAATTCCACAGGGGCGGCAGAGATGCGCGCCCCGAAAATACACTGTATTCTTATCAATATTCACTGGAAAACGGCGCGCTTACCATCGAATGCGACATGCAGATGACCGCGGACGGGCACATCGTGATGTCGCACAATCCTGCACTGAATCCCGACCTTACTACTGACGCTGAAGGCAAACGCTTACAGAGCTCAGATCGTTTCATTTGTGACATGACCCTTGAGGAGCTTCAGTCGTTCAACGTGGGTCATATGGATCCGTCCATCGAATACTATGAGCTTCACGGACGCACCCAGGTGCCTGCGGATACGTTCATTCCTACGCTCCGCCAGATGTTTGAGCTCGTAAGAGATAGTGGCAACATGGATATAAGGATGAGCATCGAAGCGAAGGTCTATCCCGATCCTGCTCAGGGCATCAAGTACGAAAAGAATTACGACTATGATGTGTTCAACGAGAGGTTCTTATCTCTTGTGAATGAGTTCGGCTTCCGTGACAGGGTGATACTACAGTGCTTCGACTGGGCGCTGCTGGTAAAGATGAAAGAGCTGGATCCGGGCATCAGAACGATAGCGCTATACAGCGAGCAGCCTGCCTGGGGCACGCCGGACGCGACTACGCTGTGGCTGGGAAGGGATGAGACATCGCCTTGGCTGGGCGGTCTCAATATCCACGATTTTGATGGTGATCCGGTCCGCGCGGCTCACTCGCTCGGGATCGATGATGTCAGCCCGTACTTTAAGGAAATAACAAAGGAACTCACTGACGAAGCGCATGAATTCGGAATGAAGGTCGTGCCGTGGACTGTGAATTCGAGAAAAGATATCGAAAAGATATATGAGATGGGGGTTGACGGCATCATCACGGACAGGCCGTGGGTGCTCAGGGAATTCCTGGAAGAAAAGGGAGAGCTGCTGCCTCCGGCAAGAGAGGTGAGCTTGCCGTATCACCTTGAGCCCGATCACTATCAGGTGGAGGAGCGGAAGTCTGAGAAGGGCAGAGACGCTGCATATTAAGTGCCATTTCAGAGAGGTAGAGTGATGAATAAAATAACTATCGAGACCGGCCTCGGCAAGGTGACAGGAACCGAAGAGAACGGTATACGAATGTTCCGCGGCATCCCGTACGCGATAACAGAGCGCTTTGAGCTGCCGAAGCCATATCCGGAGTGGGATGAACTGGACGCGACCGGTCCGGAGACGGACTGCTATCAGTTCAGAGCGTATCATAAGGAATCAATCGGCAGATACTGGTTCTACCACAGCGAGTTCAGATACGGTCAGGATATTCCGGACTGGAAATTCGCTGAGTCCCCGATGACTCTCAACGTAATAACGCGCTCCGTAGCTCAGAAGGATCCGGTGCTCGTGTTCATACATGGCGGATCGTTTGAGAACGGCAATGTAGGAGAGCACCCGTATGGGACCAGCACCGAATACGCTGAACGCGGAATAGTATATGTATCGCTCGGATACAGGCTGAATGTGTTCGGCCTGTATAAATCGGGAAATTACGGACTTCATGACATGGTGTTCGGCCTTCGCTGGATCAAGGAACACATATCGGATTTCGGCGGTGACCCGGAGCGCATCACCATAATGGGACAGTCTGCAGGAGCCATGGCGGTAATGGATCTGCTTTATACCCAGATACTGAAGGATGTAGTCAAAGGTGCGGTCATGATGTCGGGAGCCGGTAATGTGCCTGATTTCGCAGGCCCTTATACGCCTGAAGAATCCGATGAAAAGTTCTGGTCTAAGGTGAGAGAGCGTGCCGGTGCTGAGGATGAAGAGGAGTTCAGAAAGCTCCCCGACCAGACGATATTTGACGCCTGGTACAAGACCGGCCGCGAGATAGGAAGTGTTCGCACGCAGCAGCCGGGAATCGACGGAGTGATAATCCCGAAGATGCCGTCAAAGATAATGAAGGAGGGCTCCTACCTGGATGTTCCGATCATAGCCGGCGTAACATCGCAGGATTTCATGCCTTATCTGATATACGACCTTGCGCTCAGTCTGGGCAAGCTTCATGCGAAAAGGGGACAGTCACCTGTATGGGGCTATATGTTCGACAAAACGCCGCCGGGAGACAGGTTCAAGGCTTATCATGCGGCGGACCTATGGTATATGTTCGGCAACTTTGACAAGAGCTGGCGCCCGTTCGATGAGAACGACCGGAGACTCAAAGACGAGATGGCTGACTATGTGGCGAATTTCGTGAAAACCGGCGATCCAAATGGAGTTGGCCTCCAGAGCTGGCCGGCGATCAGCAAGAGCAATAGTAAGTTCCGCCTGTTTGACGGAAAGGGCGGAGGCCTTATCGGCCCTGCGCAGTGCCGGCTAAAGGAATGGAACAGCTTCCTGCGTGATAAAGGCCCGATGTAGGACAGACTGCAATACTATATGATACAATAAAACAGCAACTGTGACATACCAAGGAGAGAGAGCATAACATGAAAGAGGAAATCGCAGGCAGAAAGCCCGGCTACGGCTTTTTTAACAGACTGACCTATGGAATAGGAGAAATCTTCGGAGGAGGATGCTTCGTAATAATCAACGCGTTCTTCATCGTATTCCTCACAGACGCCATGGGAATGAACGCAGCGCTTGCCGGCACGATCCCTATGATAGGAAAGATCTGGGACGCCATCACAGACCCTATCATGGGAAATATCACAGAGAGGACTCACTCCAAATTCGGAGCAAAGAGGTTCTACATCCTGATCGGCAGCTTCGCTTCGGCAATTACATTTGTTCTGATCTGGCTGAATATCAACTCACCGTCCATGACGGCAAAGTACGTGTTCTACATGGTCATGTACTGCCTGTTCAACACAGCCTTCACGGTGCTGAGCGTACCATATAACGGGCTGCTTCCTGACATGATGGACGATTACAGGATGCGTGCCAAGTTCTCGAACATGCGCATGATCTTCTCGACTCTCGGAGCAATGATCTGCGGACTTGTCCCTGGAATGATCATCAATCCGACCAACGATCCTGCTTTATACATGAAGTGCGGACTCATCTTCGGCGTTCTGTTCTTCGTTGTATCGATAACCGTTTTCTTCGGAACGTGGGAGAAGCAGAAGGATCCTGTAAAGACTACTCTCGGCGAGAGCTTTACACAGGCGGCCAGCGTATTCAGGAGCCGCTCATTCCTGCTCTTCCTGGGACTCTATCTCTTCGGACAGGGCGGCATGGACTTCATATCGGGCATGGCTGTCTACTATGTAAAGCATACTCTCGATGCATATAACGACAAGGTAAATTACTATCTGCCAATACTGGCTGTACTGATGGTGGCTCAGCTCATCGGAATGCTCATCTTCGGACCTCTGATGAGAAAGACTTCCAAGAAGATGGCGATCGTGATCGCTGCTCCTGTAAGGCTCGCAGGCGTGCTGGGACTCTTCGCATTCTCGCACCCGGGAGTATCGCTCATCCCGATTCTCGCTCTGGCAACTCTGATCGGACTTGGCAATGCGGGCTCGCTCACGGGTATCTTCGCCATAATGGCAGACATGACAGATGTAGACGAACTCATCACATCGATCCGCAGACCGGGAATCGTATCCAGTATGGCCACGTTCATCAGAAAGATCGCTTCCGGAATGTCAGCAGCTATCATCGGATTCATGCTGTCGGCTGTACACTATGATGAAGCTCTCGCTAATGCCGGAATGGCACAGAGCGCTGCAACACAGCAGGGTATCGGCTTATGCTTCATAATGGCGCCTGCTATTCTCTCGGCACTGCTTCTCGTCGTAGCCGTGCTCTTCCCGATGACAAGCGAGGAGTTCGACCTCGTACAGAAAGAGGTGGCCCGCCGCAAGGGAGATGATGCGAGCGTTACGACAGAAGAAGAAAAGGAAATGCTCAGGAAGGTTACAGGCTTCTCGTATGACAAGCTGTGGAATAAGGAGAATGCCGGCCTGAAGAAATAAATGAAGAGGTCCGTGATGCTGTTCAATGCCAGAAACGAAAACATAAGATTCAGCGGACACGACTGTGACTACATAAGCTTCGGCTCCGGAGATGATACGCTTATTATGCTTCCGGGTGTAGGGGATGGATTCAAGACGGCAAAAGGCGTTGCGGTTCCTTTCTCGCTTATGTACAGGTGCTTTGCTGAAGACTTCAGGGTGCTTGTATTCAGCAGAAGAAACAGGTTGCTGAATGGCTTCACCACTAAAGACATGGCGGACGACCTTGCAGCTATCATGGATAAACTCGGCGTAGAGTCTGCGCATGTATTCGGAGTGTCACAGGGCGGAATGATCGCCCAGCAGATGGCTATCCGTCACCCGGACAAGGTGAAGAGTCTGGTGCTTGCCGTGACGGCTCCGAGAGCAAACGACATCATGAAAGATGCGCTCGGCACCTGGCTTAAGATGGCAGACAAGGGTGACTATAAAGGCATAATGCTCGATACGGCCGAGCGCTCATATACCGGTGCCTATCTGGAACGGGGCAGAAGGATGAACAATCTGCTCGCGCTGGCTAAGCCGAAAGACTATACTCGATTCCGCATCCTCTGCGAATCCTGCCTTGAGCACAACGCATATGACGATCTGGACAGGATCACATGCCCAACGTTCATAATCGGGGCGGACAGCGACAAAGTGCTTGGCGGGGAGGCTTCGAAAGAGCTGGCTGCAAAAATACCGGGTGCAGAGTTATATATGTATCCGGGTTACAGCCACGGAGTGTATGAGCAGGCAAAGGATTTCAACAACAGAGTGCTGGAATACCTGTTAAAGCAGAAATAAAAATGTCAGGGAGCTATTTGCGCTCCCTGACACTTTTTGTGAGCAAATATTCTATTTGTCCGTTTATGGATCTGAAGTCATCTTCAGCCCACCTTGCGATCTCTGTCCACAGAGACTCGGGCAGGCGCAGCACTATCTGCTTGCGCTTCGACTCCTTAGCAGCGAGCTCCCGTTCGCGGGCTTTCATTTCTGCCTCCAGCGCATCGAGCTTTGCCTTGCGCTTCAGCAGCTTTTCCTCGCGAGCATCCAGTTCAGCTCCGCTTATTCCCTTGTTATCGTTGCTGTTCTTGGGCATATATACCTCTCATCGTTTCCGGAAGTCTGCAATCGACCGGAAACTCTAGTAAATCGATCCGCTGTTGACGATAGGCTGTGCATCCTTGTTGCCGCAGAGCACTACGAGCAGGTTGGACACCATCTGAGCTTTACGCTCCTCGTCGAGATTCACTATATCCTCGTCGTTGAGCTTGTCGATAGCCATCTTTACCATACTCACCGCTCCGTCGACTATCTTGGCGCGTGCCGCGATAATAGCCGAAGCCTGCTGTCTCTGCAGCATGGCCGCTGCGATTTCCTCGGCGTATGCGATGTGGGTGATGCGGACTTCTTCGATCACGAGACCGGCGAAAGCGACCTTCTCAGCCAGTTCTACTTTCATCTTTTCCGCAATCTCCTGCGAGCTTCCGCGGAGAGTCTGCTCAGCCTTGGCCGTTGTGTCATCATCAAGACCGTCATCGAATACATCATAAGGGTAGAGCCTTGCCATGTTTCTGATGGTGGAGTCTGTCTGGATCGACAGGAATTCGGTATAGTTTTCAACATTGAATACTGCCTTGGTAGGATCCTCAACGTGCCACAGTACTACAGCGCCGATGATGATCGGGTTGCCGAGGGCATCGTTTACTTTCTGCGTGCCGTTATCGAGAGTGGCGCGCTTGAGCGAGACCGTCTTTCTGACTCTGCTTGCACCTGTCTTGCTGCTCTTTGTACTTCCGCCCTTCATGGCGTTGCTGACTTCTGCCATGTCGGCCGCTGACTGACTTTCATATGCCGGGTTGTTGTATCTCGCGAACGGATTCACGAAGAAGAACCCCGGCTTTACGATAGTGCCGTAGTACTTGCCGAAAAGGGTAAGTACCAGAGCCTCGTTAGGCCTTACGCTGCGGAGCCCCGCAAACATGAATGGGAGCACGATGCTGAGCAATATAGCCAGTATGATCCTGATGCCGCCGCCGTGCCATGCCATTGCTCCGCTTACAAAGAGTACCGGCACCATGAGGCACAGGAAGATGAGAATGCAAAGCACCAGGATACCGCTCGGCGGATTGATGATCCTCTGAACTACAGGTTCAGTCCTTGCAATCTGCACATCGATGGCATCCTCAATTGGAGTTTCAAATTCAACATGCTTATCATCTGACATTTCTTTCTCCTCCTTATCCCAATGATATCAATTTGATATCATTCTTATATCACTGAACGGATAATATGTCAATACTTCGGGCGGCAGGTGCTTGCTTCTCAAATAAAATGTATTATAATGGGCGCATGGCTGTAATAATGGATTCACTTATTGATACGATCAAGGACACGGTAACGCTTATACCGTTTCTTTTTATTACATATCTGGTGATGGAGTGGCTCGAGGATAAAACCGAAGACCAGTCTGTCGCCATGCTTTCGCGTATAAATAAATTCAGCCATCTGCTGGGAGCAGGGATCGGACTCATACCGCAGTGCGGATTCTCGGCCGGCGCCGCGAGTCTGTACTCGGGTGGAGTGATTACAGCGGGCACGCTGATTGCCGTGTTTCTCTCCACCTCCGATGAGATGATCCCGATATTTGTCAGCTCATCGGTGGCGCCGGCTTCAATCGGACGTATACTTGCGGCCAAGTTCGTCATTGCACTGATTAGCGGGATCGTAGTTGACACTGCCTCGCATGTCATCCGCTACGGCTTCCATGTAGACAAGCACATCCACGATCTTTGCGAACGTGATCACTGCGGATGTGAAGAGGAAGAGGGCAGCATTGTTCGCTCGGCCTTTGTACATACGCTTAAGATAACAGGCTTCATCTTTGTGATATCCCTGGCACTCAGCCTGCTGATGGGATTTGCCGGCAAAGAAACCATAGCATCGCTGCTGACCGGAGCGCCTCTGCTCGGCACCGTTTTTACGGGAATCATCGGCCTTATACCAAACTGCGCTGCTTCTGTAGTAATAACACAGATGTATCTCGAAGGGCTTCTTACAAGCGGACAGCTGATGGCAGGCCTTCTGGTAGGAGCGGGAGTAGGATTGCTCGTGCTTTTCAGGACCAACAATCACCCTAAAGAAAACATTGCAATCACAGCCGTGCTGATTGCTCTCGGTATCTGCTGGGGCGTGATAATTGACATCCTGGGAATTGCATTCTGACAGCTGCAGCTTAGAATTATGTAGAAAAACCTTGTAAACCACATTGATGAAATGCCTCAAGAGGTCTATAATATACGGGACTTTGTAAACAGGAAGAGAGATTTAATAATGGCAGATAACGAAATTAAAATGGAAGAAAAAGAACTCAAAGCTTCAACCGAGGCAAACCGTCAGAAGAAGGCCGAAAGAAGAGAAGCCAAGGCAGCTCGTAAAGAAGCAAACAAAGAAGAGGAAAAGAAGAGCAGACCAAATAACATAATCCTTGCTCTTATGATTTTCGGAGTACTTATCATCATGTTTGCTGTTGCGGGCGGATATAACTACTTCAACAAGCCGGCAACGATAGAGAAGTACGTAAAAGACAACAACATTGATCAGATGTACAGCGATGTTCCGGTAACGGAGCATACCACAATGAAGCTGCGTGCTGATAAGAACACCATCAAGATCTGGCTCAACATCGATGAAGATGCTCCTAAAGAAGAGCTGGAACAGTATAAGGGAGAAGACGGCACAAAGACTCTCAAGAATATGGGATCATACTTCCTGACATCAACCAAGCCTCTGACACGTGCGCTTTCAGGAAAGGTCAAGGTCAAGGCTAAGCAGGGCGATGAGACAGTCAACTACGTTGAGATGTCTTACAGCGAGGCTAAGAAGTTCGTGAAGGATCTTGAGAAGGAAGCCGAAGAGAACTCTGAGGAAGAACACGATCACGACGAAGAAGCAGAAACAGAAACAGAATCTGACGGCGAGTAGTCGAAATATCAGAAAATGAAAGTGCGCATATCCGCGGATATGCGCACGTTTTTATTGCTGTAAATTGTGAAGATCAGCGTACTGTGAAGCGATATCCCAGTCCGCGGACGGTGATGAGGTAACGCGGGTTCGATGGGTCGTCTTCGATCTTCTGTCTCAGCCTGTTGACGTAAACCATGATGGCGTTCTCGTCTATGATGGTCTCGCCCCAAATAACGCTGTAGATCATGTCTTTTGAGAAGATGTGGTCTACATTGTCTATGAAGAGCTTTATCATGGAATTCTCTTTTGCGGAAAGAGGAATCTCCACGCCGTTCTTATAGAACCTGAGTGTAGACGTATTGTATGTGAACGGACCGGCTTCGATGATATTGGCCGTGCTCTGAGGAGAGCGTTCGCGGCTTCTTCTGATGAGTGCCTTTGCCTTCGCTACAAGTGTTACAGGGTTGAACGGCTTTATGATATAGTCGTCTGCACCTATTTCGAGCCCGTAAAGGGCGTCCTGATCTTCCTTGCGCCCGCTTACTACCATGACCGGGGTTGTCAGACCCTTTGATCTGATGCGCTGTATAACTTCAAACCCGTTTATCCCGCGCATGTTTATATCGAGCAGGATAAGATCATACTTATTGACCTCGAGCAGCTCAAGCGCAGCCTCGCCGCTGATGGCCAGGTCGTTCTCGATCCCGTTGCTCTTGAGAGCTTTATGGAGCATGGTCAGGATCGCTTTATCGTCATCCACAACCAGTACTTTGTCTGCCATTTGAGCCTCCTATCATTGTTTATTAATTTTAACCCCATACCTAGTGTAATATTAACACACTTGCCACAGAATATGTACTTTTTTGTTTCTCTTCGTGGTAAAATATAGCAGCAGTACGCAGATTGCAACGGAGGTAACGTATTTGAAAAAGAGAACTGCCGGAAGAGCATTATTCATAATAGCTCTCGTGATAGCGGTTTTGTGCATAGCGGTGGGCATCAACGGCGTGTGGAGGTCTTTCGAGAGGTTTGATAACAGTATCCTCACTGAGAAAGATACTCAGCTGTATAGTTTGATGCGCTCCGGAGATATCAACCTCGAAAACTCCATTAATGCGATACAGCGTGAAGCTGAGATCTTTCTGAAACGCGAAAGGCTCAAATCGGAGATAGCAAACTGGAGGGAAAGCGGAAACAGCGAAAGGCTCAAGGACTACATAAGCAACAATACTCTCATATCAAACCCGATTTACGCCGATCTTGTGATGAACCATAAGGACAAGACTGTCTGTACTGCATCTGGAACGGATTCATATACTCAGGTTACGGGAAGCGACGCCAATGATATGTCTCTCTG
This sequence comes from Mogibacterium sp., assembly GCA_017405845.1. Lineage (GTDB taxonomy): Bacteria > Bacillota > Clostridia > Peptostreptococcales > Anaerovoracaceae > Crickella. The sequence goes on from JAFQZQ010000032.1 coordinate 18,938, forward strand.
GAAAGACGAAGACAACAATTACTATCTGGCGTGGCATCATGAGGCGAGCGGAAACATCACCTATGATGTGATCATTGATCTTATGAGACTCTACAGCCTGGCAATAGGAAACAGTAATGAGCGTGAGATAATGCTGCTCGATACAGACTCGCTGATCGCAATAACATCCGGGCCGGACGGACCGGTAATAATGGAAACTGATGCAGAGGCCGGAGACAGGGTCTCAAGTTTCAGAGACTTTATGATGAGCTGTCAGAAGGAGGGCATTGCCGACGGTATATCTCTGGATACCACGACCGATGAAGGTGACACTTACACTGCCAGAATGGTAGCTCTCCCGAGTGAAAACACCGTCAACGGCGAATTTGCCATGGGTATTCTTGCAAACTATGAGGATGCGGTCGCTCCTTCGAGAAAGGCGGCAGAAGAGATTCTCCTGTATGGCGGACTCGGAGTAGTAGGTGTTACGGGACTTTTGCTCCTGCTCCTGTTTATGAGGCGAGAGAATGCTGCCAGCTCTGCCGAACTTCGTGTCCTCAAGAAGAAGAATGAGGCGATGGAGGAAATAAACCAGAAGATGCAGGCGCTGGCACACCACCAGAGACTCGAAACTATCGGTACAATGACTGCCAGCATCGCTCACGACTTCAACAACCTGCTGACGCCTATCATGGGCTACAGCATCATGACCATGGAGATGCTGCCGGCAGACGCGACCGATCTGCAGGAAAATCTGATGGAAATCTACGATGCTTCGGTTAAGGCCAAAGATATCGTTACAAGGCTGGCTGAACTGACAAAGAAGGGCAAAGAGGAGAACTTCTCGGAAATCGAGGTTGACGAGGTGATCCAGAGTGCTCTCAAGGTGACCCTGCCTGCCAAGCCTAAAGAGGTGGATATAAAGGTAAACTTCAACGCCGAAGGCGAAAAGATAAAGGCTGACCGCACCCAGATATCGCAGTTGGTAATGAACATAGTGCTGAATGCCTATGACGCCATGAGAGAAGAAGGCGGTACGCTTCTGGTATCTACCAGGATATCAGGAGAAGAGGTGGTGCTGAGATTCAAGGATGACGGATGCGGCATGGATACCGAGACTATGTCGAGGATCTTTGACCCGTTCTACACTACTAAGGAGTCCGGAAAGGGAACAGGTCTCGGACTTGCCATAGTGGCACAGATCATTGAGACCCACGGCGGAAAGATATACGTTGATTCAGAGCCGGGTGTGGGTACTGAATTCAGGATATATATACCGCTTGCCGGAGCCGAGATGGAGAGCCTCGCATGGGGCCCTGGAGGCGAAGGAAAGTTCGATACGAAGCGCTACAGCGTCAATCTCATCCGCAAGGAGCTGGCAAGAATACAGGCTGAGAAAGAAGAAGAGGACGCAATACAAAATTAAGGTTAATAATAGGCCCGATAGGGTAGAGAGATCCGCATTATTGTGATACAATATATGCGGATTTTTAGCGACGTTTTAGACGCACTTCAGTCTTGCGTTGCGCCTAAAAATTAAAAATGAAAGGAAATCAAAACATGATAATTCTGGTAGTCAACACAGGAAGCTCTTCCCTGAAGTATCAGCTGATCAACATGGACAACGAGGCAGTTCTTGCGAAGGGCCTCTGCGAGAGAATCGGCGAAGACGGTCACATGAATTACAAGACAGATGCGGGTACCGTATTTGACAAGGACATCGCACTGCCTGATCACGGTGTTGCAATGCAGCTCGTAATCGATGCACTGACCGACAAGGAATACGGCGTTATCGCAGACATGAGCGAGATCGGCGCTGTAGGCCACAGAATCGTACAGGGCGGATACATCTTCGATAAGTCGGAGATCATCACTGATGAGGTAGAGGCAGGAATCGAAGAACTCTGCACGCTCGGACCTCTCCACAACCCACCTGCACTCGTAGGAATCAGAGCCTGCAAGAAGGTTCTGCCAAACACACCGGGCGTTGTAGTATTCGATACTACATTCCACAGAACTATGCCTGATGAGTGCAAATACTATGCTATCCCTTGGGTATATGCTGAGAAGTATCATGTTCAGAGATACGGAGCTCACGGCACAAGCCACCGCTATGTTGCAAACAGATGCGCAGAGCTCATGGGCAAAGACCTCAAGGACATCAACGTTATCACTTGCCACCTCGGCAACGGTTCTTCCATCACAGCTGTTAAGGATGGAAAGTGCTACGACACATCGATGGGCCTCACGCCGCTCGAAGGTCTCGTAATGGGAACACGCTGCGGATCGATCGACCCTACAGTCGTAAGCTTCATCTATGAGCAGACCGGTATGCCTGTTAAGGAAATCACCGACATGATGACAAAGAAGTCCGGACTCCTCGCTATTTCCGAGATCTCCGGAGACTGCAGAGACATCACAAAGGCTGAGGCTGAGGGCAACCACAAGGCTCACGTTGCAAGAGAGATGCTTCTCAGATCCGTTAAGCGCTTCATCGGTGCTTATGCTGCAGAGCTCGGTCATGTAGACGCTATGGTATTCACAGCAGGTATCGGTGAGAACGATATCGAGCTGAGAGAGAAAGTATGCGACAACCTCGGATTCATGGATCTCTACATCGACAAGGAAAAGAACGACTGCAGAGGCAAGGAAGTTGAGATCACAGGCGAAGGTTCGAAGGTCAGAGTATTCGTTATTCCGACCAACGAAGAGCTGATGATTGCAAAGGATACACAGGCTCTTGTAGAGGCTATGTAAAGTTCTCCGATGTAATAAAAGGGGCATTGGGGCAAAACTACCAACGGAAATAATTATTTCACCATATTATTTCAAAAAAGTGCTTTTTTACTAACTATCACTCAATTTCAAAATCTTTATTAAGGGAGATGAAAGAATGAAGAGACAATTCAAAACAATGGACGGCAACAACGCTGCTGCACATGTCTCCTACGCGTTCACAGAGGTATCCGGAATCTATCCGATCACTCCGTCTTCGCCGATGGCAGACTATGTAGACCAGTGGGCAGCTGCAGGTCGCAAGAACATCTTCGGATCGACAGTACAGGTAGTCGAGATGGAGTCTGAAGCTGGTGCTGCTGGTGCTGTACACGGCTCACTCGGAGCTGGCGCACTCACCACAACTTACACAGCTTCCCAGGGACTTCTCCTGATGATCCCTAACATGTACAAGATCGCTGGTGAGCTCCTTCCGGCAGTATTCCATGTATCAGCTCGTACAGTTTCGACTCACGCGCTGAACATCTTCGGAGACCACTCAGACGTTTATGCTTGCCGTCAGACAGGATTCGCTATGCTTGCAGAGAGCAACGTACAGGAAGTTATGGACCTCGGTCCTGTAGCTCACCTGGCTGCTATCGAGGGCAGAGTACCTTTCCTGAACTTCTTCGACGGATTCAGAACATCCCACGAGATTCAGAAAGTCGCTGTTTGGGACTATGAAGATCTCAAGGAAATGTGCAACATGGACGCTGTTAAGGCATTCCGTGATGCTTGCCTGAACCCTGATCACCCTCATCTGAGAGGATCTCACGAGAATGGCGACGTATTCTTCCAGCACAGAGAAGCTTGCAACAAGTACTATGATGCAGTTCCTGAAGTTGTTGAGAAGTACATGGCTAAGATCAACGAGAAGCTCGGAACAGACTATCAGCTCTTCAACTACTATGGTGCACCTGATGCTGACAGAGTCATCATCGCTATGGGATCCATCTGTGACGTTGCTGAGGAAGTTATCGACTACCTCAACGCAAAGGGCGAGAAGGTTGGTCTTATCAAGGTAAGACTCTACAGACCGTTCAGAGCAGACAAGCTGATCGCTGCACTGCCTGAGACATGCAAGAAGGTTGCTGTTCTCGACAGAACAAAAGAGCCAGGCGCTCTCGGCGAGCCACTCTACCTCGACGTAATGACAGCATTCGCTGAGGCAGGTATGAACGATGTTAAGGTTATCGGCGGACGTTACGGCCTCGGTTCGAAGGACACTCCACCGGCATCGGTATTCGCAGTTTATGATGAGCTTCTTAAGGACGAGCCAAAGAGAAAGTTCACTATCGGCATCGTAGATGACGTTACACACCTCTCACTCGAAGAGAAGCCAGCTCCGATCACAGCTCCTGCAGGAACGATCGAGTGCAAGTTCTGGGGACTCGGCGGCGACGGAACAGTCGGAGCCAACAAGAACTCCATCAAGATCATCGGAGACCACACAGACAAGTATGTACAGGCTTACTTCCAGTATGACTCCAAGAAGACAGGCGGCGTTACAATTTCTCACCTGAGATTCGGTGACAAGCCGATCAAGAGCTCATACTACATCAACAAGGCTGACTTCGTAGCTTGCCACAACCCATCATACATTGATAAGGGATTCAAGATCGTTCAGGACGTTAAGCCGGGCGGAATCTTCCTCATCAACTGCCAGTGGAAGCCGGAGGAAGTCGGACATCACCTCGATGCTGCTGCTAAGAAGTACATCGCTGAGAACAACATCCAGCTGTACATCATCGACGCTATCGATCTCTGCGCTAAGATCGGAATGGGCAAGAGAACAAATACAACTCTCCAGTCCGCATTCTTCTCACTCGCAGAGGTACTGCCAAAGGCAGACGCAATCAAGTACATGAAGGACGCTGCTACGAAGTCCTACCTCAAGAAGGGCCAGGATATCGTAGACATGAACCACAAGGCTATCGACGCAGGTGCTGACGCTCTCGTTAAGATCGACGTTCCTGCTGAGTGGGCTAACCCTGCTGCAGACGCTGAGAAGGCTCCTCTCGAGGGACCTGAAGCTCTCGTTAAGCAGGTCAAGAACATCCTGCTGCCAATCGACAACATGGATGGAGACAGCCTGCCTGTATCCGCATTCATGCCTCACGTTGACGGTGAGTGGGAGCTCGGCGCTTCCGCTTACGAGAAGAGAGGCGTTGCGGTTATGGTTCCTGAGTGGGATTCCACAAAGTGCGCACAATGCAACAGATGCGCATTCGTATGCCCACATGCTACTATCAGACCATATCTGCTCGACGAAGCTGAGATGGCAGCTGCTCCGGAAGGATTCAAGGCTGTTGATCACAAGCTGAGCAAGGGCGCTTATAAGTACGGCCTCGCTGTATCCCCACTCGATTGTATGGGATGCGGAGTATGCGTAACTATCTGCCCAACCAAGTCGCTGACAATGAAGCCGCTTGAGGAGCAGCTCCCTGAGCAGAAGAACTTCGACTATGCTGTTAAGAGCGTATCCGTTAAGAAGGAATTCGCAGACAACAGCAACGTTATCAAGTCGCAGTTCAAGACTCCTCTCCTCGAGTTCTCGGGCTCCTGCGCAGGATGTGCTGAGACATCATATGCAAGACTTATCACACAGCTTTGCGGAGATCACACATTCATCTCCAACGCTACAGGATGCTCCTCCATCTGGGGCGGCCCTGGCGCAACAGCTCCTTACACAACAAATGCTGAGGGACATGGACCTGCATGGTGCAACTCGCTGTTCGAAGATAACGCTGAGCACGGCCTCGGTATGAGAATGGCTATCAAGGCACGCAGAGCAAAGATTAAGGCTGACGTTGAAGAGCTCGTAGCTGCAGGCGTACCTGATGAGGTAAAGGCTGCTGCTGATGCTTGGATCGAAGCATTCAACTGTGTTGATGGTTCGAAGGAGAAGGGCGAGGCTCTCGTTGCTGCACTCGAAGCTGCAGGAATCGGAGCTGACATCGTAGCACGTAAAGACCTCCTCGGCGAGAAGACAGTATGGATCTTCGGCGGAGACGGCTGGGCTTACGATATCGGTTATGGCGGACTCGATCACGTACTCGCAAGCGGCGAGAACGTAAACGTAATGGTATTCGATACAGAGGTTTACTCCAACACAGGTGGACAGGCTTCGAAGGCTTCCAACATCGGTCAGGTTGCACAGTTCGCTGCTGCAGGTAAGGCAATCGAGAAGAAGTCACTGTCGCAGATCGCTATGGCTTACGGCTATGTATACGTAGCACAGGTAGCTATGGGCGCTGATATGAATCAGACTCTGAAGGCAATGAACGAAGCTATCGCTTACGACGGCCCATCCCTCATCATCGGCTACTCGCCATGCGAGATGCACTCCATCAAGGGCGGCATGATGAACTGCCAGATGGAAATGAAGAAGGCTGTAGAGTGCGGTTACTGGAACCTCTTCAGATTCAACCCTGCTGCAAAGGCAGAGGGCAAGAACCCGTTCACACTGGACAGCAAAGTACCTGCAGGCGGATATCAGGAGTTCCTGAAGAACGAAGCACGTTACAACAGACTGACCAGAGAGAATCCGGAAAGAGCAGAGAAGCTCTTCGCGGAGAACGAGGCAGCTGCAATGGCACGTTACGACAAGCTCGTCAAGTTCGTAGACTTCTACGCACCAGCAGAGTAATTGATCTGAACGCTGCATAAAGCAACAATATGGAGCCGGTCTTCGGACCGGCTCTTTTATTGCTTAGAGAGAGCAAGAGTGACAATATGCTTCTGCTCGCACGCTGCGTCGCCGAGAATGCCATCTCGTTCGACCTTGCTTCGCGGGGAACGGCTCTGACGCTTCGCTTGCGAGACTCGTTCCAGCCGCTCACCTGCGGTCTCTCTCCGGCATTCTTAGCGGCTCCTCCGCAACGCTCGCATCGGCAAATTGTCACTCTTGCTCTCTTATGCATTAAATAAAAGTGCGGTTGAAAGTGCTCTCTATAACAGGTAAAATATAAGTGTGTTTATGCATGAAAAGGAGGTAGATATATGCCACTCGTAACAACAACTGAAATGTTCAAGAAGGCTTATGACGGCGGATATGCCATCGGAGCTTTCAACGTCAATAACATGGAGATCGTGCAGGGTATCACAGAAGCTGCCGGCGAACTCAGAAGCCCGGTTATCCTGCAGGTTTCGAAGGGTGCACGTGCTTACGCTAACCACACTTATCTGGTTAAGCTTGTAGAGGCTGCAATCATCGAGAACCCTGAGATCCCTATCGCACTTCACCTCGACCACGGTGATTCCTTCGAGCTCTGCAAGAGCTGCATCGACGGAGGATTCACTTCTGTAATGATCGATATGTCCTCGAAGCCATTCGAAGAGAATATCGCAATTACAAAGCAGGTAGTAGAATATGCTCATGCTCACGGCGTAGTCGTTGAGGCTGAGCTCGGAACACTCGCCGGAGTAGAGGACGAGGTAGTCGTAGAAGCCGGCCACGAGAGCTATACAAGACCTGAAGAGGTAGAAGAATTCGTAAGCAGAACAGGCTGCGATTCTCTGGCGATCGCAATCGGAACTTCCCACGGCGCATACAAGTTCACACCGGCTCAGTGCACAAGAAACGAGGAAGGTATTCTCGTACCACCTCCACTGCGTTTCGACGTACTCGAGGAAGTAACAAAGAGACTGCCGGGATTCCCGATCGTTCTCCACGGATCTTCATCGGTTCCACAGGAATTTGTAAAGATGGTCAATACATACGGCGGCAACATGCCTGATGCTGTAGGTATTCCTGAAGAGCAGCTCCGTAAGGCAGCTGAATCCGCAGTATGCAAGATCAACATCGACTCGGATATCCGTCTCGCTATGACAGGTAACATCCGCAAGTACTTTGCTGAGCATCCTGATCACTTCGACCCACGTCAGTATCTGAAACCTGCAAGACAGGCTGTAAAGGACATGGTAGCTCACAAGATCGTAAACGTTCTCGGATCGGACGGAAAGATCTAAAAACAACATATTTGAATCAACGGGCAGCGCAGATAAGTATCTGCGCTGTTCTTTTTATGCGCCACTCGGGACAGACTCCGGCCGCGCGGCGCATAAAAAGACTCATTATGTATATTCTGTAAGGATTCAGACGGCTGTTAACCCTAAATGCTATAATTCCCAGTGAATTACACGGCTTTGCCGTAAGCGGGAGGACATAATTTGTCTCACACGATAGAGCTCAAAAGGGTATCGAAATACTATGCTGCGGAAGATTCCGTCAGCATGGGTTTTTCGCGCATCGATCTCAACCTCGACATTGGTGAGTTTGTAGCGATAACAGGCGAAAGCGGAAGCGGAAAGTCCACTCTGCTCAATGTTATCAGCGGACTCGACACCTATGAAGAGGGTGAGATGTTTGTATGCGGCGAAGATACTTCCGCATACAGCACTGAAGACTATGAGGCCTATCGCAAAACATATATCGGAAACATATTCCAGGATTTCAACCTGATAAACAGCTACACGGTCTACCAGAACATCGAAGCTGTGATGCTTTTGTCGGGGAGAAAGAAATCTGAAATCAAAGAGCGGGCTTATGAGCTCATAGATCTGGTAGGTCTCAAAAAATACCGCCGCACAAAAGTGTCGAGGCTGTCGGGTGGCCAGAAGCAGAGAGTCGCCATTGCCAGAGCTCTTGCAAAGAATGCACCAATAATCGTAGCTGATGAGCCTACGGGAAATCTTGACAGCGCGTCCGCTGCAAGTGTTATGGAGACTCTGGCCAGAGTTTCGAAGGATAGGCTCGTTGTTATAGTTACGCATAATTACGAGCAGGCAGAGCCGTACGTGACGCGCAAGCTGACGATGCACGACGGCAAGATAATCGAAGATAAGAAGATCGCGCCGAAGCGCTACGACTCTGATGATTACCTTTCGGACGAGTATGCCGCACCTGCGGATGGCGCGCAGAGAAGGGAAGGCCGTGCAGCCAGAGCAGCCAAGGCAGAGAAAGCAGCAGCTGCAGGCATCACCACACAGCATTCGGAACCGCCTGCTCCTAGAAATATGAGAAAGTCCGCGCAGATCAGGCTGGGCGTACGCAATACCTTCAACCTGCCTGCCAAGTTCATACTGCTGTTTATCGTGTATTTCTTTGTATCTACAGCTGTGCTGAGCCAGTATGCGGCCACGAAAAACAGCATGCACGAGAATGACCTTCTCGGTAATAATCCGTATTTCATCAACGCGAGCACGGACCGCATCATCGTAAAGAAAAGCGATGAGAGCAGTTTTACTGATGAGGACTTTGCTGCGGTAGAATCTACTCCTAACATCAAGGAGATAGTCAAGAACGATCTTGCGGTCGACAGCGGCATCAGCTTCAGCCTCGGAGACTTTTACGTTGAAGGCCCGGTAATGCCTGTAAGCAGCCTTGCCGAAGAAGATATTACATACGGGCATCTGCCTGAAAATGATTATGAGATAGTCATAAAGCTCGATCCTTCGTCTGAAGTGCTTTCTGTAGGAGACCCGTCAGAGTATATCGGACAGCCGGTAAGACTCAAGGATATGAGTCAGATGCAGACCTATCAGTTCAACAGGCGTATAAGGGTAGCAGGTATAGTTGTGAGCGATGGCATCGGAGACAACGATAACTATGCTCTGTTTGGCTATTCAACCATATATGCGAGCGACAAGGTCAGCAACGAGCTGCTCATCTCAATGATGGCAGCCACATCGAAGACCGAGCTGAACTTCAACGGTACAAGGGTAAGCACCGACTACGAGCGCGGTATCTATTCGTCTACAGACATCCCTGACGGCAAGGTCTATCTTTTCGAAGACCAGACATACTATTACGATGATGAGCTGGCTGTCGGAAAGCCGTTCAGCCTCAAGGTGAAGAACAGATTCTTCGAATCGAAAGGCGAATATACGGTCGATAAGATACTGACTGAAGACAATTGCACCGAACTGGCCGGCATACCTAAGGATGAATTCGACATGTTCTTCAACTGCGTATTCATCAGTGAAAATGACTTCAGAAAGCTGTTTGATAAAGGCTTCTATCAGATAAGCGCTTACATGGAGAGTGAGCAGAAGTCCGTTGAGACTCAGCAGGCTCTGAACGAGAAAGGCTTCACTACTCTTGCCATGAAGGACGCGCTGACCGATGAGACGGGCGGCCTTGGAGGCGTGCTCAGCCTGATGACTTACGTCCGACTCGCTGTAGAGTTTCTGATCCTATTCTTCATAGCATATGCTGTCATAAGGCTGATCATGAGGTCCAGGAATTCTTACTACTCAACACTCAGAATTCTCGGTGCAACAAAGAGCAATACCGACACTATACTGAGAGTTGAGCTGGTTCTAATGATGCTCATCGCATACAGTGTGGATATATTATTCGTGATGCTCGTCAAAAAAGGAATCTTACAGGATCTCATCCACAACGAGCTCAAACAGGTAACAAAACTGCTGTACTACCTCATGCCGGCTGATTACATCGCACTTGGGGCAGTGCTGCTGTTCATGTCGCTCCTGATCGCTAACAGATACTCCAGGCACATCTTCACGAAGAGTGCCATGAAGGCATTCAGAGAGGGGGCGTAGCGGATGATAAAGATCGAAAAGGTCAACAAATACTTCAACAGAAACAAGGCCAACGAGATACACGTCATCAACAACACCACGATGACGCTTCCGGATGAGGGTATCGTCTGCCTGCTCGGCCCTTCGGGCTGCGGCAAAACGACCCTGCTGAATGCGATCGGCGGACTCGACAAGGTAGACAGTGGCAGCATTACGATCGATGGCCAGCGTATCACCAGATTCTCATCGAGCAAGATCGACAGCATACGTAACGCGCGCATAGGTTATATTTTCCAGAATTTCAACCTGTTAGACGATAAGACGGTATTTGAGAACGTTGCCATCGCTCTGCGCATGATAGGCATAAGGGATAACACGACCGTTACTGCGCGTGTAAGGTACTGCCTTGAGAAGGTAGGTATCGATCAATACAGAAACAAGCTCGCGGGCTCGCTTTCGGGCGGCCAGAGGCAGAGGGTTGCCATCGCCCGTGCGATAGTCAAGAACCCTAGTATTATCATCGCTGATGAGCCGACGGGGAATCTCGACAGCAACAATACCCTTGAGATCATGAACATAATCAAGACGATCTCAAAGGAGAGGCTTGTAATACTCGTCACTCACGAGAGAAATATAGCTGAATTCTATTCCGATCATATAGCCGAGATGAAAGACGGCAAGATCGTAAAGGCCTACAGCAACGACTCGTCTAGATATCTCGACTACCAGCTCGAGAACAAGATCTATCTCAAGGACATGGCTGTCCATAAAGACTTCGCTCAGGATGATATAAAGGTCAACGTCTACAGCGATGAAGAGCGTCAGGCTGACATCAAGGTTGTCATAAGAGGCAACAACCTGTACATCAACACGGGCGGCAGGCTCAACGTGGTGGACGAGACAACCAATATTGAGATGGTCGATGAGCACTACACGGCCATGAACGAGAGCTACTTCGAAGATAATGACTTCGATTACACCGCATGCCTGCCTTCGAAATACAAGGCCAGATATACTCCGGTATACCGCCTTACAAATATGGTGAGCAGCGGCTGGAAGACGGTGAAGTCATTCAAGAGGGCAAGAAAGGTGCTGATGCTTGGCTTCGTGTTTGCCGCAATGTTCGCGTTCCTGGCGGTCAGCAATGTTGCCGGGCTTATCGATCTCAAGCCGGTCGATTACAGAACGACTAACGGCAACTACATAACGGTATCGAATCCGGAAAAGTCTGAAGAGACACTTGATATGGCAGCAGACTTTGACGGAGTTGCATTTGTTATGCCGGGCGAGACGCTTAAGAACATAACCCTTCCGATGGACGACTACCTGCAGACCAACTACGCCCAGGAGGACCTCACAGTATCGCTGGTACTCGACAGCGTGCTTGAAGAGGACCAGCTGGTTGCCGGTTCGATGCCTGCTAACGAGCACGAAGTGGTCATAGATAAGGCCATCGTTGACAAGTTCCTCAGAAATGGAACGGGAAACTACGTAGGGCTCAATACTCTTGAAGAGTTCATAGGGCGCAGACTTTCGGTTCCTAATCTGGATGATTACAGGATATCTGGAATCGCTGATACGGAATCGCCGTCTCTGTTTGTTGATGAGAGCCAGGTGATCTACATCCTGACCAACGCCAATGATGCGAACGATGATTACTCGTATATTTATGAAGAGGACGGGGAAGAGGACGTAATAAAGAACGGAAAGGTGAGAGATCTTGAACTGACAAAGAACAAGGTCACCATAAAGAGTGGCAGAGCCCCTGAGAATATCTGCGAGACTATTGTGAATGAGGTGCACGAAGAAGAGTTCGGGCTCAATGCGACCATCAACACCAAGGTTGCAGGCCGCAAGCTGACTGTTGTGGGTTTCTATGCAAGCGATGCCGTAGACGACGACACATACTACGTGAACGCCGAGACAATGAAGGCAGATTACATAATGAAACAGAAGAACTTCAGCGTCTATGCAAACGATCCGTCCGCGGTTGAGATGGCTCTTGAGAATGAAGGCCTTTCATCAAAAATGAACGACACCCGCGACCGCAAGGCGTATGTCAATTCCCGCAAGGATCAGCTGACTTCGTCTGTGGTGGTCGCAGCCATAATAATGCTGATCTCCCTTGTCGAGATGTTCCTTATGCTGAGGTCTTCGTTCCTTTCGAGAATTAAAGAAGTTGGTACACTTAGAGCCATCGGACTCAAGAAAAAGGATATTTACAGGAAGTTCGCCGGTGAGATTCTGGTTATAACTTTCATCACGGCTGTACCGGGTATAGCTGCAATGTACTTCATACTTACACAGCTGGTGAGCATCACGTACTACATCGAGGGTCTGTATATGGTAACGCCTTTGATAGCAGCAATCACATTCGGTGTAATACTGGGATTCAATCTGCTCGCAGGACTCATACCGGTATTTGCAACAATGCGAAAGACGCCTGCTCAGATCCTGGCCCGTACCGATATATAACAGAAGAAAACCGCACAAAAAATGCGCCGGCTCAATGCCGGCGCTATTCGTTCCTATAAATAGAGCACTTCGCACTCTTTAAAGTACTGCTTTTCAAGGGCTTTCTGGATCTCATCGATGGTAGGGAACCTCAGACCGATCTTGGCCGCTGTCGACGGATCTTCGATCTCGTCGTTTATCTTGGTGCCTACGATTATCTCAATCTGATCTGTCTCTCTCAGAAGCTGAATCATGCGCTTGGCTGCATCCTCGGTCATATGCTTCAGCAGGGTGCCGCTCTTGAGCCTCTTTGCGACCTCGGACAGCGTGAGCATGCCCTCGGTTACCAGGTCGACGCCCTCGATCTTGCTCGAAGGCGGGAGATTGCCTGCAGGTGACTTGTCTGCTTTTATATCCTTGCCGAGCTCACGGGCGATGATCTTTGCGGTTGTACCTCCGCAGACAATTACCTGGCCATCGAAGTTTATAACGCGCTCGCCGAGCTTTTTATCTGACTCGCGGTTGCGCGGTGCGCCGGTCACGATGAGAGTGCGGCGCGGCTTCCTGACCTGTATGACGCAGCAGGTGATGTCGTCATTCGGTTTGTATCCGTCGTTTTTGTTCGCTTCGCTTACGATCGCGCGTGCAAGCTGCCTTGCTGATATGCCCGGGTCGTTAGTCAGCTTTTTCTGAATGAAAGCTGATGCGTTTTCGATTCCCCAGCCGCGTGACTTCACGACTGAAGGCAGGGACTGAACAGGGCGGTTGTGCGGCCTGAATGCCGCATATGCCGGATCCTGCTCCCTTGCTCCGCCCGATGGACCGAGAGAGATACCGGATTGTGCTACTCCGTCACTGAAGAATATGAGCCTGTCGCCTTCCTTCATTTCAAATGACGATGAATATACGATCTCTTCCTTTATGGCCTTTTTGCGTCTAAGCCTGAACGCAGTCTTATCCCATTCAACAGGTTCGCTGCCCACGAAGCGGAGACTCTCAGGATTGTCATACTCGGCGAGCTCCACACGGATATAGGATTTATCATCAGAGAAGACTATCCTCGCTATGGTAAATGTGGAGTAACTGATGCCTTTCACGCTGTCAATCGGAAGTGTGTCCATTATGACTTCAGCGGATTTCTCGAGGTCCATTGGTGAAAGCGACAGCTTGCTTGCCATGTGAGATGTCAGAGATGCCAGCACGTTTGCTCTTACGCCGCTGCCGAGACCATCCGACAGAATGACTGTCATTACGTTGCTGTCTTCATTCCTGTCAACGTAATAAACATCTCCTCCGATTTTCTGACCGTGCTTGAAAAGCTGTGAATAATCGATATCAATACATAAATCGTTCATGCTATCCCTCACTGCTTCCTTCGGCCATAAGACCGTCTTCTCCGGCTTCACTATTGTTAACGTTGAACTCTTCGATTATAGAGTTGAGCATGATCTCGGTCTCTGCGGCGTTGTCGCCCAGAAGTGCTGCGATCTGCTGCACTGATGTCATTGATTTTCTGATGACTTCCTCAGCTTTCTCTATGACAGCCTCTCTTCTTACTGAAGGGGTAGTGATGTCTTCGAACATAGCACCCAGAAGAGACTTGCTGTCATCCAGGAAGAATACGACCCTGTAAATCTTGTTTTCGTGGCGGAACCTGTACTGCTGAGGCTTGCTCATATAGAACTGCTCACGGAACTTATCCGCAAACGGAACAAATGCCGAGACAGGGTAGCCGCGGAACGATCTGAGTCCTTCCGCATCGAGGAACTCTTCAGGATAATCCTCGAATATAGTGATGAAGCGCTTGTTGCATTCTTTGATATCAAGATCTTTGTTGACTATGACTACACCGTGAGGGATCGTAGAGAGAAGGATGTCTACTTTCGTTTCTGCATCTTTGCGCATCTTTGTTACGCACATTTCGGTTTCCGCAAGACCTGACAGAAGAGCCTTTGCCATTTCGCGGCAGGTAGGGTAGCCGCAGCCACCGCAGTTCAGCTCATCTTCCGGTGTTGTCTTACCGAGTGTGGCAAGAGCGCCGCGGATCTCTTCTTCAGTATAGTCAGATGATTTCAGTCCGGTCGGAGCAGGAGCGTCCGCTCCGAGTATTCCATACCCTTTTTCATATACCTCTCTGGCGAAATCCTCGTCGCCGGTAAATACTTCAGGATCACTCAATCTCTCAATGACGTATGATGCTACTGCCTTTTTGCGTCTTACTGCCGAGTCGTTATGAGATGTACCCGGACCGCTTATGCATCCGCCGTCGCAGTTAAGGGCTTCAAGGAAGTCTGATGTATGAGAGCCCATGAGTGAAGACATGACTCTCGTGATACCCGATACCGAAAGAGCGGACTGCTCAACAAAGCGGCCCTGCCATATCTTGGAGGTCTCGATCTGACCGTTTTCGATAGGGTATATAGCAGCCATGCCTGCTTTTGCAGGAACAAAATCGACCGGGATGCCAGTGTCGATGTTTGCGAGGTCGATGTTTTCCTCTGCCAGCCATTCACGTACTTCTCTGAATGTGAGAGCAATGTCAGGGTAGCCCGGGTGCTCGTCTGCCTCAACCTTCTTCGCGATGCAAGGTCCGATGAAGACTATGACAATGTCGTTTCCGTAAAGTTTGCGCAGGTAGGCGCTGTGTGTCTGCAGCGGGCTAGGTACCGGGGCTAGTGCGTCGATGTCCTGAGGGAAGTACTTTCTTACAAGTTCAACTACTGATGGACATGCTGTTGAAATGAACGGCGCTCCGCCGTGGTCTTCCATGTAAAGGTCAAGAGCCTGAGACACCAGAGCTGCTCCGATCGCGGTCTCTGAGACTGCTTGGAATCCGAGCCTGTAGAGAGCTCTGACAAAATTCTCTTCATAGCCGATAAACTCCGAAACGTATGACGGAGCGAGCGAAACGATGACTCTGCGCTTGGACAGAAAAGCCATTCTGACCCTGTCAGTGTCGTTTCTGATCTGCTTTACAGAGTTAGGGCATTCGTTTACGCAAGTGCCGCAGAAAGTGCAGCGCTCATAAATAATCTCTGCGTGAGCGTCCTTGATCTGGATCGCCTTTACAGGGCAGTGCCGCACGCAACGATAGCAGTCGCGGCAGTTGTTGATCTCGGTATATATAGGATACTTTTCCAAAACGAACCTCCGAATAATGGTTTTAGTAAGCGAGGCGAATATCAGCGAGAGTTGCATATTTGTCTCGCTTAATTATTATAGCATTATTTGTCCAAGTTTCGTGTTTGGTGTGCTATAATATGAGAGAATTTTTGGGACAATGATCCGGAGGTAATTATTTATGGCATTTGCAACAGCAGAAGAATACAAAGACATGGCGGGCAATTTCATCCATGATATCATCAACGAAGACCTCGCCAGCGGAAAGCATACTACTATTGTTACGAGATTCCCGCCGGAGCCGAATGGCTACCTGCACATCGGACACGCTAAGTCGCTCTGCCTCAATTTCGGTACAGCGCTCAAATACGGCGGCCGCTGCAATCTCAGATATGACGACACCAACCCTACAAAGGAAGACATCGAATTCGTAAAGTCCATCGAGAACGACGTAAACTGGCTCGGATTCCAATGGGACGAAAAGCTCTGGGCTTCGGACTATTTTGATACGATGTACGATGCTGCAGTCGAGCTCATCAAACAGGGTAAGGCGTTCGTGTGCCAGCTCACTCCGGACCAGATCAGGGAATACAGAGGTACGCTCACAAAACCGGGCAAGGAGAGCCCGTACAGAAACAGATCCGTCGAGGAGAACCTCGATCTCTTTGAGAGAATGAGAGCGGGCGAGTTCAAGGACGGCGAGATCTGCCTCAGAGCAAAGATCGACATGGCAAGCCCTAACATCAACATGAGAGACCCTGTCATCTACAGAGTTGTGCATGCATCCCATCACAACACAGGCGATAAGTGGTGCGTCTATCCGATGTACGACTTCGCTCATCCTATCGAGGATGCTATCGAGGGTATTACACATTCCATCTGCACGCTCGAGTTTGAGGACCACAGACCTCTCTATGACTGGGTAGTCAACGAGGTTGGCTGGTGGCCAAATCCTCCTCGCCAGATCGAGTTTGCACCGCTCAACATCACTACGATGCTCATGAGCAAGAGATTCATCCGCAGACTCGTAGAAGAGGGCAAGGTAGAAGGCTGGGACGATCCAAGACTCTGCACACTCGCAGGAATCCGCCGCAGGGGCTATACACCGGAGGCGATCCGTAAGTTCTGCAATGACATCGGAGTTACTAAGGCAGACACAATGATCGACATCGCACAGCTCGAGCAGTGCGTAAGAGAAGATCTCCAGCTCAAGGTGCCTGCAATCAATGTCGTAAAGAATCCGATCAAGGTCATCATCGACAACTATCCTGAAGATAAGATCGAGCTGTGCACTGTAGAGAACAACTCCAAGGTGCCTGAGATGGGTACACGCGAGATTCCGTTCGGCCGCGAACTCTGGGTAGACGGAGACGACTTCATGGAAGTTCCTGTGAAGAAGTACTTCAGACTCTTCCCTGGTAACGAGGTCAGATTCAAAGGCGCTTACTTCATCACATGCAATGAGGTAGAGAAGGACGCTGACGGCAATATCGTAGCCCTGCACTGCACATATGATCCTGAAACACACAGCGGCAGCGGATTCGAAGGCCGCAAGGTGAAGGGAACCATCCACTTCGTTGAGGCAAGCACAGCTGTCAAGATCAAGATCAGAGAATACGGTTACCTCATGAAAGAGAATGAAGAGACAGGCGAGCAGGAGTTCGACCCTGAATCCCTGATCGAAACATGGGGCTATGCAGAACCATCTGTTAAGGATGTAAAGCCGGGTGAAAGATTCCAGTTCTTCCGCAAGGGCTACTACATTTCAGACTCAGAGCTTACAACTGATGATGAGAAGGTATTCAACAGTATCGTAGGACTGAAGAGTTCCTGGAAATAAAGAATATGATAGGGAGGTGTAAACACCTGCGCGCGGAGCACGGCTCTCGCCTCGTCGCGGCTATACGCAGCGGTGCTAAACTCTGCCTTCGCGACGTTCTGACAATGTCGCTCGGCAATCGTTAAGCACCGGCTGCCGCTCAGTCTCCGCTCACAGGTGTTTACACCTCCTCTTTTATTGTTTTTTCAGAAAGGTGTATATTTCTTAAGATTCAGGAATTATTCACTTTTGTTACGTATAATTATTATGTATCATTGTGTAATTATCGGAACAGGAGACTGACATAGAAAAGATAATTGAACAAATACTGAATTTTTCCGCGAATAATCCTGAGCTCGCGGTACACATCACCACCGTATTCCGGTGGATCTTTGTGGTGCTTGCGGCGTATATTCTCCTGATATCGATCGTGTCGCTGCTGACCACCAGAGCGACCCCTGAGATATGGGGATACTTCATGGTGGAAGACGGAGGCAACTATCCGATAACCCACTGGGAGAATGTGATAGGACGCTCGCGTTCGGCAGATATCAAGATCCCGCTCAGGACCATTTCGAATAACCATGCGCTTCTGGTGCGGCGTTCCGAAGATAAATGGATGATAAAAGACCTCGGGTCGAGCAACGGCATCAAGGTGAACGGCTATAGGATCGAACCGGAGAAGCGGTACGTGATAAGCCCGGGCGATCTCATTGAGATGGGTGGCACCAGATCTACCATAACCCCTCCGAGCGTTGAGGAGACGCGCAACAACAAATTCATGCGCCGCCTCGACAAGGAACCTGTCGCTCCGTGGAAGATACTGCTTGCGATAACCATGTTCCAGCTGATGACGATAGTGCAGCTGGTGCTCAGCATGGGCACCGATATAACAGCAACGGCGCTCTTAAGCTTCGTGATTCTTTCGGTTGTGATGTGGACGTATGTAATGGTATTCAACGCGATGGGAAGGCGCGGCTTCGAGATGGAGATGATAGCGTTTTTCCTCTCCACGATCAATCTTGCGGTCACAGCCTCATCGGATCCGTCAGCTGTGCTGAAGGAGCTGTTCGCGATACTGCTTGGTCTTGCCCTCATGATATTCATGTGCGTATATATGCGCGATATCAGCAGGCTGCGTAAGATCAAACCTATACTGATCGGCCTGTCGGTCGTAGCTCTTCTGATCAACCTCATATTCGGTACTGCTAAATACGGAGCAACCAACTGGATCAAGATCGGAGAGAGCGGATCCATACAGCCATCCGAGATAGTTAAGCTGGCGTTCATCGTGATAGGAGCCGGAACGCTCGAAGAGCTTTATGAAAAGAAAAACACCATAGTCTACGCTGCGTTCTCGCTGTTCTGCCTGGGTTGTCTGGCGCTGATGAGCGATTTCGGAACAGCGCTCATATTCTTCGCGACGTATCTGGTCGTTTCGTTCCTCAGGAGCGGCGATTTTTCGCGATTCATCCTGACGGGCGTAGCTGCAGGTGCGATGGGACTGATCGTGCTTAAATTCAAACCGTATATCGCATCAAGATTCGATGCCTGGGGACATGTCTGGGAAGCTGAGTTTATGGATGACCTCGGCTACCAGCAGACACGTACCATGTCGTTCGGAGCGGGCGGCGGACTGCTCGGCCTCGGCGCGGGCAACGGATCGCTCAAATATGTCGGAGCTTCGAACACCGACCTGGTATTCGGCTTCGTGATGGAGGAGTGGGGCTTCATAATAGCGGTACTTGCAGTGCTCTGCATAGCGACGCTTTCCATCTTCGCTGTTATGCACATAGTAGCGGGCAGATCGACGATCTATACCATACTCGCTTGCAGTGCGGCAACGATGTTCCTGGTGCAGACCATGCTGAATATGTTTGGAGCCATCGACCTGTTCCCGCTGACAGGAGTCACATTCCCGTTCGTATCTACAGGCGGAACGAGTCTGATGACCTCATGGGCGATGCTGGCGTACTTTAAGGCCGCCGACATGCGGCGAAATGCGAGTCTGGCTGTCAGAATGGAGGAGTAACCATGCGGAAACAAGAGAGAAGAGCGTGGATATGTCTCCTGCTGGTGATAGCGCTGCTTAGCGGAACCGGTCTTTTCGGTTACAGATTCGTTAAGCACGGAGGAGAGTGGGCCACATTCTACGGAAACACGCAGATATATACAGATGGAGCCATCAACCGCGGCACAATTACAGACCGCTATGGAGAGGAACTGCTGAAGTGCACGCCGGACGGCTTTGAATATACAGGCGACTGGGAGACCAGGGTTGCTACGGTGCATGCTGTGGGAGACCCGCAGGGAAATGTATCAGACGGAGCCATATCGATATTCAGGAGTCAGCTGATCGGCTACGACATACTTAACGGTACATATGACACTACCGCAAACGGCAAGAAGATAGCGCTCACGATAGACGCAAACGCAAACCGTACGGCATACGAAGCGCTTGCCGGCAGGACCGGCGCGGTAGGTGTATATAATTGGAAGACCGGTGAAGTTGTATGCATGGTAAGCACACCTACATTTGACCCTGCATACGAGCCGGAGGCAACAGCAGACGATGACAGTTCATACTTCTTCAATAACTTTCTCGACGGCCTGCTGACACCGGGATCCACATTTAAGCTTGTAACTGCTGCTGCGGTCATAGACAACATGTCCGACAGAGACTCCTTCACGTACGAATGCGACGGAGTCAATCAGATCGGAGACGGTGATGACACCAAGCTGACCGACGTGACGGTACACGGAGAGGTCGGATTCAGGGAGGCGCTTGCGCAGTCGTGCAACGGAGCATTCGGTGCTCTGACGCGCAAGGTAGGAGCCAAGACAATGAAGAAGTATGCCGAGAAAGCCGGTCTCACAAAACCTGTACAAATCGACGGCATAGAGACTGCGGCAGGCTCGTTCGACTTCCCTAAAGACGATAAGGTAAAGCTCAGCTGGGCGGGTATAGGCCAGGCTGACGACCTCGTGAACCCATGCGCAATGATGGTATACATGGGAGCAATCGCAAATGGCGGTGAGCCGGTGCAGCCGACTCTGATCAAGAGCGCCACATTCATAAAGGAGCTGGCCGGCGGGAAGAGCCTGGGCAGATACATCGACAGCGATACCGCAGCAGAGCTGAAGGATATGATGAAGAACAACGTCGTCGAAAACTACGGTGAGTGGAACTTCGAGGGCATGGACATGTACGCAAAATCCGGTACCGCTGAAACAGGCTCCTGGAACCCGGATGCGTGGTTCGTAGGATTCACCGATGACGAAGATGCGCCTTACGCATTCGTTGTCTGGGTAAAGGAAGGCGGCTTCGGAGCTGAAGCTGCTGCTCCGATAGCGGCACGTGTAATACGCGCGCTCGGTTCATACGGGGAATAGCACAAATCTTTTGTGGATACATACATCTGTCAACTTGTTTTTGCGATTGTTTTTGTTTACAACCACAAAAAGAGTTGACATCGTATTCCCTTGTAATTATTATCTATCATATCGACAAATGAATAACACCTGACCCGATAGAGGTTGCGGAGATCAAGAGTAACGGTCACATAAGCGTAAGGGAGGCGCGGCCGTGAAAGGGTGATCCGCCGAAGCTTACCGGTATCCCGAAGTCGGTTTGCTGGGACGGTGCAATAAGATGTACCGGACTGTCACGCAAGTGGAGCGCTATCATGGTAGGCGGTAAATAAATATGCAAGTTACCTGATCCATGGCAGTTTCGTTTCAAGCGTTATTCATGGATCTTTTTAATTATATGGAGGAATTATTTTATGGACACACCTGCTCTTTACGCAACTGCATGGGCGGTTCTGCCGCCACTTATTGCTATCGTACTGGCGCTGATCACGAAAGAGGTTTACAGCTCGCTCTTCCTGGGCGTACTCACCGGAGCCATTCTTTACGCCGGCGCTGATTTCGACGGCATTCTGAATCACCTGCTTTACGAGGAAGTCGGTGATAATAAATTCGGTATCATAAGTGCTCTTTCGGATACCTGGAATGTCGGTATACTGATATTCCTGGTAATACTCGGAATCATTGTAGCTCTGATGAACCTCTCCGGTGGCTCCAAGGCTTTCGGAATGTGGGCTCTTAAAAGAGTTAAGTCTCGTGTAGCTGCTGAGATAGCTACTGTTATACTTGGAATCGTTATCTTCGTAGATGACTATTTCAACTGCCTTACTGTAGGCTCTGTAATGAAGCCTGTAACAGACAACTTCAGAGTTTCAAGGGCTAAGCTCGCATATATCATCGATGCAACAGCAGCACCTGTGTGCATCATCGCTCCTGTTTCCTCATGGGCGGCAGCAGTTTCGAGTTTCGCCGGTGAAGGAGAGGGTATCTCGCTGTTCATCAGATGCATCCCTTACAACTTCTATGCGTTATTCACTCTCGTAATGATGTTCGCAATCATTCTCATGAGGTTCGACTATGCCGGTATGGTAAACTTCGAAAGAAACGCCATAGAGAACGGCGATCTCTTTACCGTACAGGACGCCAACGCTCAGATGGCGGACGCCGCTGATGAAGGAAGTGACAAAGGAAACGTGCTGGACCTCGTATTCCCTGTAATAGTTCTCGTGGTAAGCTGCGTTGTCGGAATGATCTACACCGGCGGCTTCTTTGATGGCGCGGGATTTGTTACAGCTTTCTCTGATTCTGATGCTTCCATAGGTCTGTCGATGGGCGCTCTCGTAGCACTGGTAATCATTATCGCTTACTATACGATCAGACGCACCATTAGCTTCAATCAGTGCATGAGCTGTGTTCCTGAAGGCATGAAAGCAATGGCTTCCCCAATCCTCGTACTGACACTGGCGTGGACACTCAAATCCATGACAGACAGTCTCGGACTTGCGGATTTCGTAAGCGGACTCGTTGAGGGAATGAGCGGAGCAGCAGTAGGCATCATCCCTGCGGCACTCTTTGTGATCGCATGCGTACTGGCGTTCGCGTCCGGCACTTCATGGGGAACTTTCGGAATCCTGATCCCGCTCGGACTCGCTATCACTAAATCGCATCCTGAGCTTGCTACACCTATCATCGCAGCGTGTATGGCAGGAGCCGTATACGGCGACCACTGCTCACCGATCTCGGATACAACGATCATGGCATCCGCAGGAGCTAACTGCAATCACGTTTCGCACGTATCTACACAGCTTCCATACGCGACAACGGTTGCTGTTGTTTCTGCAATATCCTATGTGATTGCAGGCTACGTAAGCAGTCCGGTAATTCCACTGGTAGTCGGAGTTGTACTGCTCCTCGGTACACTCTTCTTCCTCAGAGGAAGAGAGGGTTCCTACAGAGTACCTGACTCGGCAAACTTCAACCGTGAAGCTGAATAAACCGCACTTATATGCGGTCAATATGAAATAAGAAGAAAACACGGCCCGGCAATATAATGGCGGGCCGTGTTTTTTAGTTTGCTCAAGTAGTATAATCAGTCTGAAAATAGGGTGACCTACGAACGCACAGAAAGGATTTAGAGATGAATTTCACTTCAAGCGAAATGGACTTTGTGAAAGAGAATGAAGCCTACAGGCCGGTTCCTGAAAGTGATAAACGGCATCTCGAGTCCGCAGATGCCTTTGATGCGGAACTTGATAAGATGCGGGGCGCGGCTTCAGCGGGCGCTATGCCTGACATGCGGCACTGCATAATAAAGGGGATCGATCTCGCCGGCCGTGATCTTACCGGCATAGACTTCAGGCGTGCGACTTTCGACGGCTGCAACCTGCATGAAACGGATTTCAGCGGTTCGCAGATGGACAATGTTGCCTTCTATAATAATGATCTCACGGGAATGAAGCTTTGCGGGTGCAAGGCGCGCGGATGTAGCTTCCGCTTTCAGGACATGACAGGCATAGATCTGAGGGGGGCAAATATATATTCCTCCGTGCTTGAGGACGCGCTCAATCAGGACAAGGTAATAATCGATGACGACACACAGTGGTATAAGATGCGCTGCCCTGAAGAGGGCGAAGCTTTCATCGCTTGGAAGTGCTGTACTGATCTGCGAGTTGTGATGATGCTGGTACCGAGAGATGCTCACCGCTGCATGGCTACCATGGAGACGGGCAGAGTATCGAAGGTGAAGGTCCTTAAGATTACGAGCATCGATGAAACGGAGAATTATACATGGGCGCAGTCTACTGTCGATCCGGACTTCTACTACGAAGTGGGCAAGTGGCTCGAACCTGCCAACGGGTTCCAGATGGACCGCTGGAAGGACAGCTCGCCGGGCATACACTTCTTCCTGGACCGTCAGCAGTGTGTTGACTATCAGTCGAAGTAAAACAACGTATTATGGAGCAAGGTTACAGTCCTTGCTCCTTTTTTGTACACGATGCGATGCAGTTGTGCGCAAAGCGTCATTGAAGTCACAATTACACCGATGTATAATAATTAAGACAATTATTACTTTTCTTCTATTTAATTAGATAGAAGTTAATGATGGCGTAAGGGCATATAATTATCAATAACGGGAGCGCTGCACAGGCGCTGCCGATTTAATGTAAAAGGGAGGAAATGCTTTATGAAAGTTATCATGTCCGGTAACGAAGCAACCGCTCGCGGAGCTTGGGAAGGCGGCGCGAGATTCGCTTCGGCATATCCGGGAACACCGAGCACGGAGATTCTCGAGAACATGCCTCAGTACGGAAAAGACGTATACTCTGAGTGGGCTCCTAACGAAAAGGTGGCCACAGAGGCAGCAATCGGAGCATCCATCGCAGGTGTCAGATCGTTCTGCGCTATGAAGCACGTTGGTATGAACGTAGCTGCAGACCCTATCTTCACATTCGCTTACACCGGAGTAACCGGCGGATTCGTAATGGTAGTAGCAGATGATCCGGGTCAGCACAGCTCGCAGAATGAGCAGGACAACAGAAACACAGCAAAGTCGGCAAGGCTTCTTATGCTGGAGCCATCTGACTCACAGGAGTCAAAGGACTTCATGAAGAAGGCTTTCGCTCTTTCGGAAAGATTCGACATGCCGGTACTCTTCCACGTCACAACCAGAACATGCCACTCAAAGGGCCTTGTAGAACTGGGTGATAGAGAAGAAGCAGATGTTCCTGATTATGAACCAAAGATCAGAAAGTACGTTACAGCTCCTGCAAATGCCAAGGTGCTCAGAGCAACACTCGAAGACAGGATCGCAGCAGCAAAGGCATTCTCGAACGACTGCGAGTTCAACAGAGTCGAGATGCACGACACAAAGATCGGTGTCATCACATCCGGAATTTCGTATCAGTACGCAAGAGAGACATTTGAGGACAACGCTTCCTATCTGAAGCTGGGACTCACATTCCCTATGCCTGATGATCTGATCAAGGACTTCTGCTCCAAGGTAGACAAAGTCTATATCGTAGAAGAGATGGATCCGTACATCGAAGAGCACGTAAAGATGCTCGGCATCGAGTGCACAGGCAAGGATGTAATTCCTAAGTTCGATGAGCTCAACACAGATATCGTCAGAAAGGCATTCCTCGGCGTTGAGCCTGAGACATATACAACAGATATGAAGACTGTTGTAAGACCTCCTGCACTCTGCGCAGGCTGCCCTCACAGAGGACTGTTCTACGCTCTGTCCAAGAGAAAAGGCATCATGATCACAGGAGATATCGGATGCTACACACTCGGTATGGCTGCTCCTCTTAACGCACTGCACTCCTGCATCTGCATGGGCGCATCCATTTCGCAGGGCCACGGCGCATCGATCGCTCTCAAGGATGCCGGCAAGGATACAAAGGTAGTTTCCGTTATCGGTGACTCCACATTCTTCCACACCGGCGTCAACTCGCTGATGGATGCTGTATACAACAGCGGACACAACCTGTCCATCATCCTCGACAACCGTATCACAGGAATGACCGGACATCAGCAGAACCCTGGTACAGGCTACACACTGATGGGCAAGGAAGCTCCTGAGGTAGATATCCCGGCACTCTGCAAGGCTATCGGCGTTAAGGACGAAAACATAATCACAGTCAACCCTAACCACCTCGACGAGGTCAACGAAGCTCTCAACACACTGCTGCCAAAGGACGAGCCATGCGTACTCATCACAAGATGGCCGTGCGTACTCAAGAAGTTCAGCCAGCAGGATATCGACGAGTTCCCGACACTGCACAAAACACAGTGCGTGATCGATCAGGACAAGTGCAAAAACTGCAAGATGTGCGTCAAGACCGGATGCCCGGCTCTGATCAACACAAAGGAGAAGGTAGTCATCGACAAGACAAGCTGCAACGGCTGCACAGTCTGCAAGCAGGTTTGCCCATTCAAGGCTATTGAGGAGGTGACAAGATAATGAGTGATGTAAGAAATATCCTCCTGGTAGGAGTAGGCGGACAGGGAACTATCCTGGCTAGTAAGATCCTGACAAGCGGCCTCATGAAGGCGGGCTATGACGTCAAGATGAGTGAGATCCACGGTATGTCGCAGAGAGGCGGCTCCGTATCCACACAGGTAAGATACGGCGAAAAGGTATACAGCCCTATCGTTGGTAAGGGATCCGCTGACGTTATCGTTGCATTTGAAGAGATGGAAGCTCTCAGATGGCTCGACCACCTCAAGATCGGCGGCAAGATGGTAATCAACGATTACCGCATCCAGCCTGTACCGGTCAACCTGGGCGTTGCAGAGTATCCTGAAGGAATCATCGACCACCTCAAGGAGAAGGTTGACGTACTTTCTTTCAAAGCTGCTGAGGTAGCAACAGAGCTCGGAAATCCTAAGGCAATGAACATCGTACTGCTCGGTGCTCTCGTAAAGGCTATGGGCCTCGATGAGATCGACTGGGATGCAGAGATCGAAGCCAACGTAAAGGCTAAGTTCATCGACCTCAACAAGAAGGCTTTCCATGCAGGCTACAATCTGTAGGATCCGCAAATAAGCGCAAAGATACCCGCTCTTGCGAGGGCGGGTATTTTAGTGGTAGTATATAACGGATTTCGAAGGAGGACTCAAATGAGAACACTGATGATGATCGCGAGCATCGCGATGATAGGTGCAGGAATATTCTGTGTGGCAAATGCCAGCGCGGCTTTTCTGTCAGTAGCATTCATTATAGGCATCGTATTCACACTGCTTGGCGCGTTTGAAATACTCGTTGGCAGGCGTGCGGATTTTGATGTTTCAGAGATCGGCGTCGGAATCGCTAAAGACGGCGTTCTCATGCTCTTCTTTGGTATCGTTGTTCTTTCAGGTCAGATCACAGATGACAACTCCGCACAGATGATGTTTGCGCTGTGGATGCTGGTTGAGGGTGTGCTGGCATTCAGATCCGAGTGGCTCGACGTAATGGAAAGCAACGCAGGGCAGAGAATAGGTGTTGCACTGTCCACGCTCATGCTGATCGTGGGTGGTTATATGTTCTTCAACAACTCCACCCTCAGACTCAGCCAGACGCTTATGATCGGTATCTGCATGATTATATTGGGACTCAGAAGATTCTCTCAGTCTTTCAGCATCGAATATTCGAAACCGAGCTTTGTAACCGGTAACGAAGAGAAGCTGCGCGAGGCTCAGGAGGATGAGAAGAGGGCTCTTGCAAAGGCAAAGGAAGGCATCCGTGAGCAGAAGAATGCTCAGAGACGTATTGCCAAGATCAAGGCTGATATGGCAGCAGAGCAGGATATCATGATGAGCGCAGCCATAACCCGTATGGAAAGGGAAGCAGAACGCGAACTTGAGGAATAATAGGGTCTGAGAAAAACTTAAAAAATATCAAAAATGGTATTGACTATTATTCTAAAAGGAGTAATATATACGAGTGCTTGAAAACAGGGCAAACAAAAGCCCTGATTTTTTAAGCCACAGGCAGCAGGTCGCTGCCACAGCTCAATGGGGAGCGAAAAAAGAATTTAAAAAATTCTAAAAAAGCTCTTGACACAAACCGCTGAGTTGTGTATACTAAACAAGCTGTCGCAAATGAGCGCAGCAGAACCTTGAAAACTTCATAGTGCAGAACAGGTCTTGAAATTAAGGGACGACAGTCCCGAAAATGAAGAGACTTTGAAAGAAAAGACAAACAAGCAAAACTTGTTAGTCCTCGAAAATTCAAAGCACAATAAT
>JAFQZQ010000005.1 GCA_017405845.1 Mogibacterium sp.
ACTTTTCCTCTCTTATCAGCAGAGAAATCTCCTCTATATAATCATGGCTCTGGTAATGATAAGCGCTATCTTCTATGATAAAGATCATATCGTTGATGAGAAGGGCGTTCATATCATATACAAGTTTTTTGGAGTTTTCAAAGTACCATATAGCTGGAGCTGGGACATGATAACTGCCATGCGCCCTGATTACAAGAAGGCAGCGCCTAACATCTACATGGAGATCGCCAAGGATGTTACAATCCGAGCCTTCGTGTTTACCAAGTCAGATGCTATCGGCGTCATGGAACTGGCTAAGAAAATGAATCCGGACATGTATGTAGACGACAGAGACGAGGAGCAGAGACAGAAGGATTCCGAGGAACACAAGGCTAAGATGGCCTTCGCTCGCGAGAGGGCAAGAGCAGAAAAGAAAGCTCGTAAAAAGAAATAAAAACATTCAGTTGTGAATTGGGTTGCCACATTAGCGGCAACCCGTTTTATTTATTCATAAAACCCATAAAATAGCAATATAATCACTGTTTTTCGGTAATAATTAATTATAAAATGGATTATTCTTGCAAATGTAGCAATCTGGTTATATTTTTTAGCAACATAATATGTTGAAACACATACTGTCATTTGATAAAATACTAAC
This sequence comes from Mogibacterium sp., assembly GCA_017405845.1. GTDB lineage: Bacteria > Bacillota > Clostridia > Peptostreptococcales > Anaerovoracaceae > Crickella. The sequence continues at coordinate 638 of JAFQZQ010000005.1, forward strand.
GTAAAATGACATTATTATGCAATGGTAAATCAATCGGTTTGCCATTGATTCTAATAGTGTGTTGGATTTATACTTATTCTTACTACAGGAGGTTTTATAATGGCTGTTAGTAAAAGAAAAGAAGGAGAAGTATTGCCTAATAAGTTTCTGGCCATACTGCCGGTACTTACACTTCTCGGACTTATGTTGGCGAACTATTTGTTCGAATGGGGACAGGATCCTCATATGTACGTACTGATCGCTGCCTGTGTATGCGCATTTGTCGGCTTCCTTTGCAAGATTCCTATCAAGGAAATGCTTGCTGCTGGATATGATGCCGTAGCTCAGTCACTGGAAGCTATGTTCATCCTGTTATTCGTAGGATGCTTGGTAGGATCCTTCGAATGGTGCGGTACAATTCCTGCCCTGGTATTCTATGGACTGAAGATCTTCACACCGACCATCTTCCTTCCTCTGGTTTGCCTGCTTTGCGCAATCGTAGGTTTATCCCTTGGATCATCCTACACCGTAACCGCTACTCTTGGTATCGCATTCATGAGTATCGGAGCTACCATGGGAATCAACCCCGCCATTATCGCTGGTGCAGTTCTTTCCGGAGCATGTACAGGAGACAAGTTCTCACCTCTGTCTGACTCCACCAACCTTTCTGCAGCTTCCGCTCAGACAGGACTGTTCGACCACGTAAGAGCCATGGTTGCAACAACATTCCCTGCATTCGTTATCGCATTCCTTGGATATTGTGCTCTTTCCTTCACAGGAAATGCAGGACAGTATGATCCCGAATTAGTAGAAGGTCTTGAAAATGCAATTTCCGATAACTTTGCATTCATGAGCCCTGTTCTGTTACTGCCTATCCTTGCTATCATCGTAATCGCAGTTGTACAGATCCCTGCAGTTCCCGGCGTACTCCTTGTATCCCTCATCGGCTGCCTCTTCGCAGTTATCTTCCAGGGTGCAAGCTTCGCAGACTGCATCTCCATGACACACTATGGATTCGGAATTGAGACCGGAAATGAACTTGCTGACAAGCTTATGAACAGAGGTGGTATGGACTCCATGCTGTGGACCATTAACATGGCTCTGATCGCTATCGGCTTCGGTGGTATGTACTCCAGATCCGGTGCTGTAGAATCACTCCTTGGAAACATGATCAAGAAGATCAGAACACCTTTCCACATGGCTGCTGCTATCATCCTTACAGCTATGTTCTGTATCCTTACAATGTGCGACCAGTATCTGGGCCTCATCATCCCCGCTGGTATGTACAAAGAGAAGGTTGACGAAATGGGACTTTCCAGAAACCTGCTTTCAAGATGCCAGGAAGACGGCGGAACACTGTTCAGCCCTTTGGTACCTTGGTCCAGCTGCGGTGTATATCACTCCGGAATGCTTCAGGTTTCCACAATGGCTTATCTGCCTTGGTGCTTCACCAACATCCTGAATCCTATCATCTCCCTTGCTACAGCTGCTTGGGGTGGCAACATCATCTTTGCTGATGGTTCCAAGACCGGATTCTTTGGTGGAAAGATCAAAGAAGGTAAGGTTGCAGGTGCACCTGAAGAAGCACATGAATATGCTATGAAGAAGCTTGCTGAATTACGTGCAAGCGGCGAATATGGCAACGTTGGAGAAAAGATCCACAAATAAGATGCAAAAAATATAATTGCAAATAAGAAGGGGCTGTCTCATTTTGAGACAGCCCCCTTTTTTGATGTATCGGTTAAAGAGTGTTGCAGCAGAATAGGATAAAAACTTTGATATTGTCAGTTTTTATCCTACATGGCTGAAAGGCCATAGGATAAAAATGGCATTTGGACAATATTTATCCTACATGTCTTTTGGGCATATGCAGCCTAGAGGTGATATTGCATGGCAAGGTATTGAAATTTGGACAAAAATTGCCGGGTTAGCAGGTGCTAACAGCTATTTTTTGAAAGAATTTATGCTTAAACTGTCTTTTGGAGGATGATCTCAGGAAGTGACAGACGATCTTCTAAAAAACACG
>JAFQZQ010000033.1 GCA_017405845.1 Mogibacterium sp.
CTGCGGATATGGGCGGGGAACGACAAAAAGGAAGCCCCTAAAAAGGGCATACCAGACTACTCATGCAAGGAGGGCGAGAGTTTATGAAGAATGAAATCAACGCGGTTTTGGAGAATATGACGACCACCATCCCGGAGCCGGTTTCCGCAAGCTACCGGTCATCATCTCATAATGCTGATCCTGACCCATCGTGTAGAAGATGAGCTTGAACACATCCTTATACACATTCACATCATCGAAATCCTCCACGAAGTTCAGACCATCGCTGATCCCGTTCGGATTATTGATATACGCAAGCATCGTGGAAGCCAGCTGATACTTCGTCATATCCGGCTCACTGCCCGGTACCTCTACGATAAACTTCTTCTTGTTCTCTTCCTTTTCCAGAAGTTCTTCACGAAGGTTGCTTCCCTCATATCCGCAGAGCTGAAGGAAATAGTATTCAAGAATCCTGCGCATGACATTCAAAGCAGGAATGACGGAATCCGCATCCCTGAGTTCATCCCAAAGCGCCGCATAGGAATTTTGAACCGGATTATAGTTCTCCAACTCTGTACGCGCTTCCTTCTTCTCGCGTTCACAGAGATGGACTGTTGATACATTTCCGCTCTTCCTGATGATATAGAAGGAAGTACAGTCATAATATCCGACCTGCTGATATGTGATTTCCCTATGGAAATAAACATTGTGGGTGAGAATAAATATCTGCTTGATATAATCACCCGGAACCTTCGGATTCTTGTACTCTGTATTGTTACGGCATACATTGACCATCTCTCTTACGATAGAGCTGACAAGGAACAGCGCCGTACTGTCCATACTGGAAACTGGATCGTCGATCACAACGATCTTATCCTTCAGTTCATCGCTGCTATGGCTGCCGCGTACAAGATGATAGAAATACAGGAATGCGATGAAATTGCGCTCACCTTCACTCAGGTTTTCCGCAACCTCTCCGTTCTCTCTGATTACTTCATAGATATTCTTAACACCGGGCTTAGCACGAAGGCTGAAACCCTGGAAGCCGGAATCCTTCAGGATCTTATTGATTCCGGTAATTGCAGCCTCGGTATTTACAACCTGCAGATTCAGCTTGGAAATATCCGTCGTAAGCGTGCCGATATCCTTCTTAAGCTGACGCCCCTTATCTTCAAGAGCCTTTATCGCCGCTGCCTGCGTCTTCTTTTCATCCTGATAACTCTTAACCGTGTCCTTCAGCAAAAATGCCAGAAGCTCCACGACTTCCTTCTTGCATCTTGCCTTACTGGTACGCTTCGCATTGACAACATCATTGTTTGCCTTGATCTTCTTGTTGATATCATCTATAAGCTCGCCGATTTCCAGGAGCAGGGAATCGGTATCTTCAAGAGCAATAACCTTTGACGGTTCCTTTGCCTTCTCCGCAAGCCTTCCGCTGTTAATGGAAACCTTGCTTTCAAGTAGCTCCAGCTTGCTCTTATATTCATCCATCATATCCAGCGAAGGCATGACATCATCCAGATTGCCGCGCAGCTTGCGTGTGATTGCCGCCATCTCGCTGTCATAAGTGCTCTGAAATTCCAGCACATCGGAAACATCCTGCTGATACTGTTCATCAAAACACTTCTTTATATCCTCTTCAAAAGTATCCGGCATTTTCTGTTGGCAGAACGGACACTTGTTTTCTTCATTCGGTATATAGTGCTTATGACCATCAAGCACCCAGTCAGAAGCCTTGATCTTCCTGACGAACTTTGCAAAATCCGTCTCTGCGCTGCTGACGATTATCTTATCCAGAAGGTCTTTCCCCGGAAGCGTTCCGTAAGTGGACTTTGTACCTACCCTCTGAAACTCCGGATATGTTCTGGAAGTAGCATCAAACGCAACCTTGCACAGCCGCTTCAACTCTTCAGCATCATGCTCTATAGGGTTCGCCTCTCCAAGTATTGCATCCGCAAAACCCTTCTTCGTTTTCTTTCCTTCAAGAGCATCCGCAAAATCAGCTCTCAGCTGCACAGTCTTATCCCAGCACTCATTCTGGAATGAAGTCAGAAGCGTATTCTGAGCATCTGATTTCTTATGCCACTCATCCTGTGTTGCGGTGAACTCCCCGTCCAGTTTCTTCTTCTCTTCGTTCTTGGCATCAATCTGAGCCTGTACTTCCTTGTTGACCTTATTGACGATGAAGACGCCCTTCAGATCTCCATAAGAAGAAAAGTTCTCTTCCACAAAGTCACGATTATAAACCAGAACATCATAGTCATCGCGGGATCTTCCGTCCGCCCATGTCAGACCTTCATCCTCGTCGATAGCATAAGCGATTGATGACTTACCTGCTCCGTTGTTACCATAAAAGAAATTGATGAAAGAAAGCTTCTCAATCGGCGCATTATGAAAAGTCGCTCTATCGACTTTCATGCCGGTGATCAGCGAAGGGATTTTTCTGCCCATATTATCATCCTCCTTGTCTAAGGTTTACTCTTGTATCTTGCCTTCCCGAACCCACTCATCGATTTCGGAAATTTTGAATTTATATCTTTTTCCGGCTCTGTAGTATGGCAGTTTTCCTTCTTTTATCCATGTACGAACCGTATCTTGGCTAATACTCAGATGCTTTGCGACATCCTCTAAATTAACCCATTTTTCAACTTGCATTTCTTCGTATTCCTGGCTCATGTCTTACCTCCGCAACTCTTTATACGGTGAGTTGTATTTATATCAATGTTATTTTGTGACCCGCTTTTTCCAATGTTTCCAATACATTGACTCTCTTAATTGACCAGTGCGTACAATCCAGCTCGTTCTTAAACTCTGTACCTTCAATCCCAAATTCCGCCGCGTGCTCATTAAACACCTGCTGCGTGACCTTTCTCATTTTATAAAAATATATCCAGATGCCCTCTTCCTTGATCTGCACATCCCTGATGATTCCGAAGAAGGCTTTGTGCGAATCATCCGTCTTTGCAAAGGAATGATTCTGATTGGCAAATATCGCCGGAAACGATTTAACAACCGCGATCTTCTCAGGTGTCAGATTCGCCAGCTCCATCAGGTCGGAAGGGGTACTCTCCGTAATTGCCTTATCCTTCGGCACAACAAAATACTTTCCCCTAAACTGTTCATCTGCTATTACAAAAAGGTTGTAGCAGCTGAAGTCCACCTCAATCTGTTCATCCGGTGTGTCATCGTCATCATCCGAATCGTTACTCGGAATCATCAACAGCGTTGTTTTCTTCGTGCTCTCGTATTTCTGCACATAACCGAATTGCTTGCCCTCGCCGCCGGACTGCTCCAAATGAACAGTAACCTGTTGCGGATGATCCTGCGACGGGAGCATGGAAGAAGCCGGCTGTAGTTCATCTTTATCCATAGGCTTAATCCTCTCCCTTCTCATGATAATCTGCGATATATCCATATTGCCGTCCGTTCCCGGACTGATTCATCGTGATATTGATAACCACAGGATTGTTGACACTTTGATTCACTGTCTGTGGCTGTGGTTCCGGCTCCGGATCCTTTGTTCCTTCCACAACCTCTGCTTCAATGTGCTCAATCTCTTCATCCTGATCAGGAACCTCCACATCCCCCAAATAGGTCAGTCTGATATTCCTTGACAGGTTTTCGCCCATATGACCTTCATATTCTCTCGGAGCACCGCCCTTTGAAGGACACCACTCATTCATCGTGGCTTTTCCTATCGTATTTCCCTCGCGCCGCATTATCGCGTAATGCCAGACACCAAGAAGGAATGATTCCAAACAGACATCTTCTCCGTCAATCTGATCGATTCTCTGCTTAGTAACGGGCTTTCCATCCGGCATGATATAGAACACCTGGCTATTATTGATGGAATCATCCCTCTCAATCAGATCAAGCAACGCTTTCACAAGATTCACATCCTGCTTGTCGCTACCCTTAACCCAGATGAAATTCTTCACGAAATCACACATCGCCTTCAGTGCCTCTGCGTAATACCCCTTCACCCTATCATCAAACGCCTTCTTAGACTGCCTGTTGCTGAAAGGATAGTATCCTTTGCCGCCTGCAGTCTTGCATATCTTAAACTCTGTCGTATTTCCCTGGACCGTATCTTCTCTCGTCTTCGCAGGTCTCTTCAGATCAGGAACCATCACCTGCGCCAAGCCTATCAGCGTATCCATCTCTGAAAGCCCGTCTGAGTCTCCGGCAAAATGCTCTCTGACCCCGTACCTCTGCTGCCGTGCCTCCAGTATCAGAGTGAAGACGGTACCACCGCACAATCGCGGAATCCCCGTATTTGTCATAGATTTTCACCTTTTTTCAAAATTCCAACTTAACTAAGTCTGCCAACTATAGCACGACAACTTTGCTAACTATCTGATGTCCCTGTGAGCAATCACAGGGATTTTTTCAATGCAAATAGCCGGGAAAAGGCGTTCCAACAAACCCTAACAAACCCGACTAAACAAGTATAGCACAGATCAACCCGAAATTCAATTTTTATCTGCTGCTTTTGAAAAATCCTCATGGGGTTGCTCCGGAATCCAAGTCAATCGGAGGAGCCCTGTGAACGGCAGGCCGTCACATCTCCTCCACGCCAATCAAAGGAGGAAAAAAGATGGCAAGAGTAGCAGATTACAGTAACACACACAAGTACAGCAACCGCAGATCATTCGATGGTCAGCCGGTTCCGGTGGGAATGGTGCTCGTTCCCTTCCGCAAGGATCTCTACGACCTGAAGGAAGACGACTACATTGACGCCAACTTCACCACCATGCACCTCGGCGAAATTCCCTATGTGATCGGATTCATGCCGATTAAGGAAGAATGCTTTGAAGGCTACATGAAGGACTTTTGGGCAGAGATCAACGCAGATATGCTCATGAAGCGCGAAGGCCGCTGCATCATCGGTAAGAACCCTGACGGAAGCGTCAAAACCTGTCCTTACACCAGACGTTGCAAGGGGTGTCCCAACAAGGGACTTCTCGAACGTTACAACCCTAACCGCATTGAGATGCTCTCGATCGATTATGAGTACGATGGAGAAACCTTCGATATTGAGGACACGACACAGCCGCCTCTCGAAGATCAGGTTCTGGATAAGCTTTGCCCCGGTCCTACCGTGGAAGAACTGCAGGTACAGCTTCTTGCTCACTTTGACAAGGAAAATCCCCGCTATGCCAAGATTATCCGTCTTAGCCTGCAGGGAGTACCGATCGACGATATCTGCGTCCAGATCAACCTCAAGCCCAGCCGTGGCCGCCAGGAGATCAATAACGCGCATGATGCGGTCTGTGAGTATCTGAGGCTCCGTCACCACAAGAAGAACCGTAAGTAAAGAAGAAAGAGCGGTAACACCCATCATTCGGGTGCTACCGCTCCTATTTTAATGCTTATAGACCGGCTTCCTGCCGTTTAACTGAAACTGATCATGGGACTTGATATCCCTGATTGCCCTCCGAAGTGTCCCACACCGGGAATGGCTGTGATAGGGGTGACTGATCTTATGCTTGTGATATACCAGACAAACGTTCCGGTCTTTCAGCTCCACATTATGGATGTACCAGACATGCTTCGTGTTATTGCTGATCAGAGTCACGTCATAGGCATCCGCAACGATCACCGTGAAATACTTCCGGTCGATTGCCTGTAATTCTTCCGTGGTAAACATGCTTACCACCTCGCTCCCGGCTCAGCCACCATCTGCGCCCGAATTTTGACTTTCTCGGCCTCGTAACGCTTCTGTAAGGCTTTCATCTCCCGTTCCATGTATTCAGCCTCTGCAGCCTTTACAGCCGCTCTCTCGGCGTCCGGTGTGATCACCAGTCTGCCGTCCTCGCAGGCGATGGAGATATAGTCTCCGATCTTGAATCCCAGTTCTTCCAGCCACTTTCCCTTCAGCATGATTGTGGGCGTTTCCTGATACTTATAGCCTGACTGGCCATATACCTTGATGCTTCTTTTCTTTGCCATTATGATTTCCTCCATTTCGTGATTGTCATTGATTGTCATCGCCTTCCGTCATCACATGAGTCAGATCATAGGCACCACCTCCCTTGATGCGAAAAGAGCCGCTAATGCTTTTTTGCATCAGCAGCTCTTCGCTTTAAGTTCGGTGTTTTATTTTATTCTGAGGCTTTATTCTTTTTCTGTTCGTCCTTGATACGGTAGTAATCTTCCAGATCCACATCGATCTTTACTCTCGCATCTGGTTTTCGGTTGCTCAAGAGGCACACAGTCTCAACGTGCTTCGTCATCGGGAAATTATCATACGCCTTGATCTGCCTGATCTCGTATCCGTTAGCGCGGAAACTGTCGAGATTGATGCAAAGTGTCTTTGGATTGCAGCTGACATAAACGATCTCATCGATGCAATAGCGGCAAAGCATCGCTACCGCCTTGTCGTGAATACCTACGCGTGGCGGATCCACAACGATAGCATCAGGCTTCACCGGTATCTCATCCAGCTTTTCTTTCACATCACCGCATATGTAGTGACAGTTTGTAATGCCGTTGAGTTCTGTATTTTCTCTTGCCGCAATTATGGAATCCTCAACGATATCGATGCCATACACATCTTTGGCCTCCGAAGCCATGAGCTGTGAAATGGTGCCTGTGCCGCAGTAAAGATCGTACACCGTCTTACCGCTTACATCCGGAACAACTTTGAGCACATCGCTGTACAGTCTCTCAACTGCATCTATGTTTGTCTGGAAGAAAGCGAACGCCTTAACCTTGAATTTGAGGCCGAGTATCTCTTCGTTGTAATAGTCACGTCCCCAGAGCACTTTGTGGCTTTCATCTATTACGGCATCTGCCAGACTGTCGTTGAACGTACGCATTATTCCGACGATGCTCATGTCACCGGTGTCGAGTCCGAGCAGAACATCACGGAACCCTTCCTCATCAAAGAAAGCATTCGCACCGTTTGCTGCACCATCGCTGGCAGTTACTATGTTTACAAGGATCTCTCCCGTCCTTACTCCGCACCTGACCACCAGGTTGCGAAGCAGTCCCTCGTGCGTCTTGCGGTGGTAAGGTCTGTAGCCCTTTGAACGGCAGAATTCGAGCACAGCACGCAGTACTACATTAAATGCATCAGGAACAAGCTGGCACTCGTCCGTTGTCAGTATGGACATCCAGCGGCCCTTATAGTGCATGCCGAGTTCCAGCTCTCCGCCTTTCTCAAGGTCACCGAAAGTATACTCCATCTTGTTTCTGTAGCCGCCCGTGCAGATCGCCGGCTCCATTCCGAGATAGAGTGATTCGTCGATATCGTGCTTATCTAGAAGACGTCTGACAGCTTTGTCTTTCTGCCTGTATTGTTCAGCATAGTCTACGCCCTGATAAATACAGCCGCCGCAATGATCGGCGGCTGGACAAAGCCTGTCTGTATTCAGTATTTTAGTTTCATTTATTTCCATATTTACAATCACTTCTCCGCGTAATACTTCGAGTAGAATTCCGCCTTGTATTCAGTGAATCTGTCTTCTTCGATGGAAGCCCTGATATTCTCACACATATGTGAGAGAAATCTGAGGTTGTGCTCTGAGAGCAGCATGTGTGAAAGAGCTTCGCTTTCTCTGAAGAGATGTCTGAGGTAAGCTCTGCTGTAATTTCTGCATGTATAGCAGTCACATTCAGGATCGAGCGGACCGAAGTCTCTGGCGAATCTGGCATTCTTTATGCTGAGCCTTCCCTGACTTGTCATAGCCATCCCGTGGCGCGCTATCCTTGTTGGCTCTACACAGTCAAACATATCTACGCCGTGCTCCACTGCCTCGAAAATGTAGTCAGGGGTACCGATACCCATAACATAGCGAGGTTTGTTCTCAGGCAGAAGATCCGGGGCATACTCGAGGACTCCTATATATTCCTCTTTTGTTTCGCCTACGGAGATGCCGCCTATAGCGTAACCCGGAAGGTCGAAGTCCACTATTGCAGCAGCACTCTTCTCTCTGAGATCTTTAAAGAATCCGCCCTGCATTATTCCAAAGAGCGCCTGTTTATCGGTGTTTTTATGTGCCGCGATGCATCTCTCAAGCCAGCGCGTTGTCATGGCCTGGGATTTATCGATGTATTCGTAATCAGCGTCAGGAGGAGCGCATTCGTCAAAGGCCATCATGATGTCAGAGCCGAGATCAGTCTGGATCTCGATCGACTTCTCAGGAGTCAGCATGTGCCTGCTTCCGTCTATGTATGACTGAAATTTCACTCCCTCCTCTGTTATCTTGCGCATGTGGCCGAGGCTGAACACCTGATACCCGCCGCTGTCGGTAAGTATCGGCTTGTCCCAGTTCATGAACTTATGAAGTCCGCCTGCTTCTCTGATTATGTCGCTTCCCGGTCTCAGATACAGGTGATATGTATTGCCCAGTATTATCTGTGCTCCGGTGCGCTCTACATCCTCAGGCTTCATAGCCTTGACCGTGGCCTGTGTGCCAACAGGCATAAAAACAGGAGTCTCAATAACACCGTGAGTAGTCGTTATACGGCCTCTTCTGGCTTTGGTCTTTGCGTCTTTATGAAGTAATTCGAATAAAAGTGCGGAATTGCCCATTATGGTTCTCCTATTTGATCAGCATTGCGTCACCGTAGCTGAAGAATCTGTATTTCTCCTGAACGGCAATATTGTAAGCCTTGAGTATTTCTTCTCTGTCGTAAAGCGCAGAAATAAGCATCAGCAGTGTGGACTTAGGAAGATGGAAGTTCGTGATCAGCGCATCAACTATCTTGAACTCATACCCCGGATAAATGAAGATGCCCGTAGATGTCTCACCTGCTCTTACTCTGAACATCTTTGATGTGTTGTTCTTACCTGAGAACGGCTGCAGAGGCATTCCGGCCATGCTTTCAAGTGTCCTTGTGGACGTAGTTCCGACAGAAATGATCCGTCCACCCTGCTCTATAGTCTCATTGATGACAGCTGCATTCTCTTCACTGATAGAGCACTCCTCAAAGTGCATCTTATGCTCTTCTACATTCTCTACCTTGACCGGTCTGAATGTGCCAATTCCTACATGGAGCGTCACATACGCAATGCGCACGCCCTTCTCAGCTGCCTTTGCAAGAAGCTCCTTTGTGAAATGCAAGCCCGCAGTCGGTGCGGCAACGGAGCCTTCTACACGGCTGTAAACCGTCTGATACATCTCCTTGTCGTCTTCTGTCGCGGCTCTTGTGATATATGGCGGAAGCGGCATTGAGCCTATCTCCTCCAGCCTTTCCATGAAAATGCCGTCGTATTCAAACTCTACCAGTCTTGTTCCGTTGTCTTTGTCATGAATACCGAGAATGTGTGCAAGGAACGGCTGCTCTATGCCGTTTACAAGGGTATAGCCTTCCTCAGGCGCCTCACTGCCTGCAGGAACCGTATCAGTCTTACCCGCAAGTATTACTGTATCTCCTTCATGGAGTCTTTTGCCCGGCTTTACAAGGCACTCCCATTTATCTCCTTCTATGCGCTTGATAAGCAGGAGCTCTATATGAGCGCCTGTGCCTTGTTTCAGTCCGTACATTCTGGCGGGAATTACCCTTGAATCATTCAGTACCAGACAGTCACCCGGAACCAGATAATCCAATATATCGTAAAAATGACGGTGTTCAACCGTCTTTTTACTCCTGTCAAGAACCATAAGCCTGCATCCGTCTCTCTGCTCGAGCGGCGACTGTGCTATAAGTTCTTCCGGAAGATTATAATCAAAATCGTCAAGTTTCATTATTATTCTATGTCCATGCGAAGCTGCTCAGACTCAGGCTCCTTGTAAAAGCCCATCAGTCCCATATGTTCATATGCAGCCCGCGATGCTACTCTGCCTTTCTGTGTTCTATATATAAGGCCTGCCTGTATAAGGTAAGGCTCGTTGGCGTCTTCTATGGTGACCCTCTCTTCGCCTATCGCAGAAGCGATTGTTTCGATTCCTACAGGGCCTCCGTTGAAACCTTTTATTATCGTTGTAAGTATGTCTCTGTCGAGTTTCTCAAGTCCGAGTTCGTCAACGCCAAGTGCGTCGAGGGCCTTCATGGTGATGTCAATATCTATGTTGCCATCAGATATAACCGAAGAGAAGTCTCTGACGCGCTTGATCAGCCTGTTTCCGATACGCGGAGTACCTCTTGAACGCCTTGCGATCTCATCCAGTGAGGCTTCGTCGATAGATGCATCGAGCACGTTTGCCGTTCTGCGGAGAATCTCTTTAATTTCAGCAGGTGTGTAGAATTCAAACTTTTCTACGATGCCGAATCTGTCTCTTAGCGGTCCGGAAAGACTTCCGGCGCGCGTAGTAGCTCCGATGAGCGTGAACTTCGCGATATCTATTCTCAGCGACCTGGCTGCAGGTCCCTTGCCGATAATAATATCGAGCACGTAATCTTCCATTGCGGAATACAGGACCTCTTCGACTGAGCGGTTCAGTCTGTGTATTTCGTCGATGAAGAGGACGTCATTGTCATTCAGGTTGGTGAGTATGGCAGCGAGGTCTCCCGCTCTGCCTATTGCAGGACCTGAGGTTATCTTGATGTCTACACCCATCTCGTTCGCGATGATGCCCGCAAGAGTGGTTTTTCCGAGTCCCGGAGGTCCGTAGAAAAGCACATGATCGAGAGGCTCGCCTCTCATCTTTGCTGCCTCGATATATATCGACAGATTGTCTTTGGCGGCTGTCTGTCCGCAATATTCGCTAAGATACTGCGGTCTGAGCGTCATTTCACCAGCAAGCTCGCCGGGTGTTGCTTTTGTCTGTGTTACTCTGTTATCCATGATGCTTTATAGTAAGAATTTCAGTGACTTCTTTACGTATTCTTCTGCGCTCAGGCCTTCATCAGGCACTGACGCAACTGCCGATTCAGCTTCGCGCTTGCTGTAGCCGAGAGTTGTAAGAGCGATGACAGCTTCTCCTCTCTCGCCGCTTCCCGGAGCAGCAGCAGGAGCAATACCGCCGCTGATGTCCTCTCCTTCCATAGGAATGGCTGATACCTTGTCTTTGAGCTCGAGTATGACTCTCTCTGCCGTCTTTTTGCCAACTCCCTGAGCCATGGAGATAGATGCAGCATCGCCCGAAGAAATAACGGTTTTTATCTGATTAGGCGTGCCGAGCGACATTATCGCCAGGCCGGCTTTAGGACCAACCCCCTTAACGGTTATCAACTGCTCGAAAAGCGCCAGCGCGTCGGCATCTGCAAATCCGAAGAGAGCCATACCGTCCTCTTTCACCTGCATATAAGTGTAAACGCAGACTTCCTCTCCCTCGCGTGCCGTAAGAAGGCTGCTGGTATCGGACACGTTGACTCTGAAGCCAATGCCGGCTGCCGTCTCTATGATCATGGCGCCTGATTCGTAATATAGATATTGACCTCTGATAAATCTGATCATATGTTTTCCTTTTATCCTAACGTATGCGTAAAGACGCCAGTCTTCCGCCCGCGTGATGCGCATGGCAGATTGCCGCAGCAAGAGCGTCTGCTGTATCATCCGGCTTCGGCACTTCACTCAGGTTGAGTATCATCTTGACCATTGTCTGTACCTGCTTCTTGTCGGCCCTTCCGTATCCTGTCAAAGACGATTTTATCTGAAGCGGTGTGTATTCCGATATCTTTATACCGGCTTTTGCGCACGCAAGCAAAGCCATGCCTCTGGCTTCACCAACCATAATAGCTGTAGTTGCGTTTGTGTTGTAGAAGAGCTCTTCTACCGACGCTTCTTCAGGCTTGTACTCAGCGATGATGCGACTCAGTTCTTCGTATAAAATCATAAGCCGCTCCTCGTTTGGAGTATGAGCTTCGGTGGTGATGGAACCATAGACGACCGGCGTGAATTTGCTACCTTTATAATCTACTATCCCGTACCCCATAATGGCGTAACCCGGGTCGATTCCAAGTATCCTCATGCATTGGATTTTACCATCTTTAGTGTATATTGTCTATGTTCGTTTTTTGTTCTTTTTTTGCCTATAGCCACCCTTCTTCTTAAGTCATACTGCGCAAAACAGAAATCTCACGATTATCATCAAAAAGCTCACGGAAATCTGCATTTATATCACTTTTTTCTGTATTTATGCATAAAGACGAATTTTTATGCTATAATACAAGAGTTAAAAAAAGTCGATGAAGGGAGACTGAAATGAGACTATCAAGACAGAATAAAATATTAGAGATCATCAAGACAAATGACGTTGAAACGCAGGACCAGCTGCTCACCCTTCTCAGAGACGCCGGCTACAGCGTTACACAAGCTACGGTATCGAGAGATATCCGCGAGCTGCAGCTTGTTAAAGGCCAGGGCAAAGACGGACGATACAGATACACTGCGAGCAATTATGAGAACCGTCCGATTTCTGACCGCTTTATCAAAATCTTCAGAGAGACCATCCTTTCATACGCATGTGCACAGAACCTGATCGTCGTAAAAACCCTTCCGGGCTGTGCAGGCGCAGCCGGCGAAGCCATTGATACACTCAGCCTTGAGCATATGGTAGGCTCTGTTTGCGGCGACAACACCATGCTGATCATAGTAGATAAAGAAGAAAACGTGCCGTATATAACGGCTGAATTCGATAAGGTTCTGAACTCCAACGAATAACAACAAATGATAGACCGAATTGAAATAAACAATTTTGCGACCATAGAGCACCTGTCCTTCGATCTGGGGACAGGTCTTAATGTTGTCACCGGTGAGACCGGTGCAGGTAAATCCGTTCTGATCACAGCTGTGAGCACAGTTCTCGGCGGCAGAGCAGACACAACGATGGTCCGTACCGGTACTGACAGGGCTTTCATTCAAATAGCAGGTACCAAGGGCGGCGAAGAAGTAATAATTTCACGAGAGATCCTGGCCGGCGGCAAGTCTGTATCGAAACTAAACGGTGAGATGGTCACTCTGGGTCAGATACGGACCTTCTGCGGTGACTGGGTCGACATACACGGACAGTATGATAATCAGCAGATACTGGATCCGGATAATCATATACGCATAACCGACAGCTTCCACAGCGAGGTGTTATCGCCTGAGCTTGAGAAGCTTCGTGTTTGCTATGACGAATATAAGGCTGCCCAGAAGGAATACGAAGACCTTCTTAAGGCGGAAGCCACTGCATTTCAGCAGCAGGACTACTATAAATTCGAGTACAAGTATATCGACGATCTCAATTTGTACGCCGGCGAGGATGAAGAGCTCCAGGACAGGCTCACGATGATGAAGAACAGCTCCAGAATATTCCAGGGCGTACGTTCTTCGTATGATCTGCTTCAGGGTACGGATTTTGAAGCCGGTCCTTCCCTGCTTGATGACCTCAGCCGCGTGGCTTCAGACCTCAGCGACATTGGAAGCTACAGCGAGCAGATATCTTCAATGGCATCGCAGGTATATGATGCATATTATGCCCTTGACGATATAGCTTCGAGCCTGCGCGACCTTCTCTCCTCCCTCAACTTCTCTGAGCAGGATATGGACGATGTCTCGAGCCGTCTGGCTGTTATTGAGGACGCAAAGCGCAAGTACCGCAAATCAGTTGAAGAGATCCTCGAATACAAGGATGAGCTCCGCAGCAGACTGGATATGATGCTCAACTTCGACAGCGAAAAGAAACGACTCTCTGAGGCAGCGCATAAAAAATACGCTGCGCTCGAATCGCAGGCGGAGCATGTCAGTGAGCTTAGGCACATAATCGCCGGAAGGCTCGAATCAGCTATTATTAAGGAATTAAGCGATCTTGAATTCGCAAATTCGGAATTCAAGATAGATATAAGCAGACTCGATGAAATCGGTCCGCTGGGATTCGACAAGGTGGAGTTTCTTATTTCCACAAATCCTGGTGATCCACTAATGCCGCTGACAAGAATCGCGTCCGGCGGTGAAATTTCAAGGATAATGCTCGCTTTCAAGCATATCATCGGCGAAACTGACCGTGTTGAGACCATGATATTCGATGAGATAGATACCGGAATCAGTGGTCACACAGCTCTTGTAGTCGGCAGAAAGCTTGCGGAGATAGCCGGGCACAGACAGATCATCTCTGTCACCCACCTTCCTCAGATTGCCGCGTATGGTAACGATAATTATCTTATCAGCAAGTCAATCGATAACGCAAAATCATATACAAACATCGACCATCTTGACGAAGAATCCAAGGTTCGCATGCTTGCAGCGCTGTTCAGCGGCTCAGCCGAGAGCGAAAATGCCCTTCAGGCAGCCCGCGAACTGATCGCTTCCACAAAAGAATAACAGCCTGCCGCTATGGGCAGGCCGTGATTGCTATCAACTCCAGGGCAACATCCTTATCGATGTTGCCGCTTTTTATGTCTTTATCCGTATTGTACAGCTCCGTAAGTATTCTCCCGATACGGCGTCTGCTGTAACGACCGGCAGCGTTGAATGCGCGTTTAAACCGGTATTCATTTACGCCGGTCTTTTTCGCCATCTGGGAAATGCTGTAGCCCTTTTCATTAAGCTCGAGCGAGTCATACATTATTTCAAACTGTTTGGTAAGCAGCGCAAGCACAGCCATCGATCCGTCTTCATCCCTGATAATAGCCTCGGCGATGGCAAGAGCCTTGCCCCTGTCACCTGCAATCAGTGCATCGACCAGTCCGAATACGAACCTATCACTGTCGCCTATCAGTATCTCTTCGATCAGCTGAACATCAATGCTGTCGCCTTTGCAGGCCCTGACGATTTTGTCGATATCCTTCTCGAGCTGAGCAAGATCGTACAGGCTGCCTTTGTTGTAGTAGCCTGTCACATCTATCATGTGCTCGAGCTCGCGTCTGGCAATCATCTTGCCGGCGCTGTGCACGCGCTTTGTTATGAAAGATTTGAGATCAGCGCGCTCAAGCCTTGCAAACTCGTAAGCTCCGCATGCCTTGGCAAGCTTCTTACCGTAAGCCGTGAGGTCTGCTGAGTGCCTGCTTTCAACCACAAATATGACATTTGAAGAATCCTGTGGCTGAGCAGCAAAACTGAGCAGCTCATCTGCGCTTGGATCTGCTGCCTTTTTAAACAGCGGCAGATAATTGCGCACCACAATTACCCTCTTGTCAGAGAACATGGAATATGCTCTCGCCTGCGCCATGATATCAGCCGCAGTCACCTGCTCTCCTTCAAGATGAATCAGATCGAGATCCCGCGCAGCTTCATCAACATAGTCATTGACTATGCCTTCAACAGCCCAGTTCATAAGAAAATCTTCTGCACCGTAGAAAAGCAGAACGTCCTTCAGGATCCCTTTTTTCTTGTCATTTGCAAAGTCTTTATATGCCATCGGCGATATTTTATCACAGCCTGGGGATAATTTCATTCTGAATGATCGATTCGATTACGCCGGCATTCATGATTCCCTTGCTGTCAAATACCGTTATCAGATTGTCTCCGGGAATCAGTCCAATGTCGTAGTAATCATCCAGTTTCAGGAAGTTTTTCTTAGCATACTTTTCATCATCCATCATTCCAAAATAGTCCAAATAGAAATTATTGTAGTCCCAGCCCTCAAAAGTGAAATCCGGCGCAAAAGTTTTCCCTTCTACTTTCAGTTCTTCCTCGTAATGGAATGGAATATAATACTTGTATAACGCCTCAGCTATGAGGAGCTCGGATATCGATCTTACCTTTTGCCCCCGCGATGTAGTCCGGGTCTTGTTCTCCGGATATCCCCAATACTCTTTGTATGGTTTTTTCCACCACTCCTCATGTTTTTTGATTTTCGCCAATAAATTATCATCGATTCCCGCATTAATGATGAGCTTATCGCGATCAAAGAAATACTCGTCCGGCAACAGCTTATATGCATTAGTCATTGAATCCAGGATCCTGTCCGGATCGAATGGAATCAGCTTGTCGATTGCCTCTCTGATTGCAACAGTATTATTTGAAAGGATCTCATAAGCCTTAGTGTCAAATTCCTTCTTTGCCAAAGCCTTGATCAAGCCCGGATTCCTATTGATTCCCTTCCTGACCCTCTTACCGTTTACATTGAACGAATGCAGAAACTGTGGTTTATTGTTATCCATTTGATGCAGCAAGCTTCCGTCCGGAGAATGCTCTAGTTCAACCTTGTATCTATCACGCAATTTCTCGTATTTTGTCAAGGTTTCAAGTAATTGTTCGCTCAAAATGGTCATTTTTTCCTCCCAATCTTGTAGATTTTTAAATAATTGCCATATCTGTCAAGGTTTATTTCAAAAAACCTTGACACAACTGGCCGATTTATCGAGTTAGAACAAGATAACTCCCATAGTCTAGTGGAACAAGTCAACGGATATCCTGGTTCCATGGATGTCTATGCCGACTGCACCTGAAATATCGGTGCGAAACACTTTGATTCCTCGTTCTTCAAGGCGATCTAGTGTTTGCTGGTGAGGATGGCCATAGAAGTTGTTGCGTCCGCACTGTATCACTGCGATTTCAGGCCTTGCTGCATTTAAGAATTCTTCGCAGGAGCTCGATTTGCTGCCGTGATGAGCGACTTTAAGAATATCGCATCTGAGTTTGTCGCTGCCTTCGTAGTATTTGACCATCTCTTGCTCGTCTTCCTCCAGAAGATCGCCTGTTACCATGATTTTTATATCGTTGTAGCAAATCATATAGACGGTGTTGTGCTCGTTTGGATCATCGGCAGCCATCGGCTCATCAGATACCTCGATCGGCCATATCGCTTCTATACTTACGTCTTTAGATATTTCGATTTTTGTATAAGGTCCGATGTAATGTATTTCTGACTCGTCAGGCATTATGTTTGATGCTCCTCTGTAATCCACGGGGACACCGATGGCTCCGACCGGGAAGACATCACAAAGTTCAACAATGCCTTTGTAATGATCGGCATGCAGGTGCGTTACCAGTGCGATGTCAACGTTGTCAGCGCCGCTATGCATCAAATATGGCATCAATATACTTTTCCCAACGTTATAACTGCTATCTTTATTCTGGCCGGATTCTTCATCCTTATCGCTGCCATATTCAACCTGTCCACCCCCGTCTATGAGCACACTGTGCGTATCTGCCCGTATGTGGGTGCAATCACCCTGGCCGACGGCTACAAATACTATTTCATCATTGGAAAGCGGATCGTAAATGCACGAGAAAAGCATCGTTACAGGCAAAAGAAGCAGTATACCCTGCTTAATAATGGTCCTGTATTCTTTTCTGAGAATCATTACTTTGGTCCATTCTGTTGAAAGGCCAAAGACGGCAATATATACCATTATGATCACTGCGGCTCCCGGGCCTGCTGTCTTTATCGAAAAAGAGCCTTCAAACTCCAGTATGTGATTGATCTTCATAACCGCATAAGATATCAGCTCGGCTATATCGATCCCAAACGACGGCACCATTCCGATGCCTGCCTCGAGCATGAGAAGTAAAATACATAGCGGCACAAGAACTGATGCAAGAAGTATTACCGGCACATTAATGAGCATCGATAACGGATTGATCCTGCAGTATGAGTACGCGATCACCGGTAGTGTACCAACCTGCACTGCCAGCATCACAGCGATAGCTTCTCCGGTCACCGTCGAAATCGGCTTTGTCAGAAAAGCGATTCCGCTCAATGCCAGAAATGACAGTTGAAATCCTGAATTGAAAAGCTGATATGGCTGATATGTGAGTATCATGAATGCGGCCAGGCTTAATGAAGTAAGCAAATCTGCACATCGACGGAAATGCGTTGAGCACAAACTTATGGTCATCACAATGCAGGCCCTCACAGTCGCGGGACTCCACATCGTCATCTCGCCGTACAGCATTATGACCGAAATGATCAGCATCGAGACCGGAAGCGTGCGTTTGCGGGCAGTCAGAAACCTCAGAAGCCCATACAGGAAGCCCATGTGCAGGCCGCTCACTGCCAGTATGTGACCTGTAGAATTGTTATTGAATTCCTCCAGCAGCTCATCATCGATTTCGGATTTATCTCCAAATATCACACCACGTATAAAGCCCTGTATGTCCTCGTCAAATCTTCCGATGAAGGACTCTCTGGCACGATAAAGATAGCGCCTCACCTTTGCTGACAGCGGCACATCGGAATCTGTCACTTCAAGCACGTACGCCTTAAACCTGATTGTGACCCCTTTGCTTCTCATATAAAGCCTGTAATCGAAACATCCCGGATTATCTGCCGGAGCGATTTCAGTGAATTCACCTCTTGCCTCAACCGTTTCACCAATATATGAATCCGCTCCAAGAGCCTCAAAAGCAGTTCTGTCCTCTGACGAATAGTCAAGCTTTCCATATGATCGGTCTGCAGCAAGCGCGTCAAGCGTCACCAGCACTTTGGAAGGACCGATACCGCTGTTTTTGATGATTATCTGCAGTTTGCTGTCCTTGACTGTTACTGAGTTGACTTTACCCCTTATATAGTTTTTATCGTGCACATACGACAGCGCAGCGTTATATGAGAGCGATCTGAATGCGAAGACTATGAATCCTGCAAGAAACAGTAATGCCAGTACAGCTCTCTGCCTTTCGAGCACTTCCTGCTTTATGCTTCGGTGTCTCGCTGCATGATCCGGATCGTTTCTGACGTTTCTTAACGGAAAAGCCTTACCGTTTCCGAACAGGTCAGTAAAAAAGACCGCGACAATAACAGCAGCGCTAAAGCCAGCTGCTTCCAGAGTCCGCGATCTTTCAAACATAAAAAAGCCGGTTGTGATACCGGCTATGTAAAGCAACGTATATAAAGCTAGTTTTCTTCTGGCCATGGCAGGTATCTCCTGCCCTGATTCTAGAAGAATAAAAACCTGAAAACTGTACAGATATCAGCGTGTGGAAAATGTCGATTATTATGCATTTTCTGCCGCTTTATGCAATGTATTAACCTTTTATCGCTGCGATTTCTGCAGTTCGGTCGGCTGCCTTGAATACGGCTGAGCCGGCAACTATCAGATCAACGCCCGCGTCCCTTACCAGATGTGCGTTGGCCGATCCTACTCCACCGTCAACGGATATCACGTAATCGAGACCGAGCTCCTCGCGCTTGGCCTTGTAGTATGCGATCTTCGGCAGGCAGCTATCCATGAATTTCTGTCCGCCAAAGCCAGGCTCAACTGACATTACGAGGATCTGGTCGATATCTTTCAGATAATCATCAAGGACTTCAGGAGCTGTACCCGGCTTTATCGAAACTCCGGCCTTTGCCCCGGCTTCCTTGATGTGGCTGAGCGTATGAGTCAGATCGTCACAGGCTTCATAGTGCACAACTATGAATTCGGTATGCGGCGTAACGAAGTTCTCGATATATCTGTCAGGATCCCAGATCATCAGATGCACATCGTATGGCACCGTTGTGATGTTGTTGAGACTCTTCATGACACCCGCGCCAAAGCTGATGTTTGGAACGAACGAACCGTCCATAACGTCAATGTGGAGATAATCAATCCCCCTGTCACAGATGTCTTTAACATCTTCGCCCAGTCTTGCAAAATCAGCTGCAAGTATCGATGGACTTATCTTTGCCATTTCTTTACCTCCTCGGTCATCGATTTATATGATTCGTATCTCGAATTTGATATCTTTCCCTGCTGGAGCGCCTCCTTTACGGCGCATTCCGGCTCGTTTATATGCATGCAGTCTGAATACCGGCAGCAGCTGCTGAGGCTGCGGAATTCCGGGAAAAGCTCCCTCACCGCAACCGGTTCTATTACCGGCATATCCAGCGATGTAAAGCCCGGCGTGTCATAAAGCATGGTCCCGTCAGAGAGCGGGAATATTTCTACGTGCCTTGTAGTATGCCGTCCGCGTCCGGTCTTCCCGATGCGTCCGGTAGCTGCCTTCAGGAGCGCCTCCTCTGCCTCGGCAATACCGGGTTCGTCCGCATGGAGCAGATTCGTTATGGTCGACTTGCCGACTCCCGACGGACCGGCAAGAGCTACCTTCTTTCCGCTTATAAGCGCACGCAGCTCCTCGATGCCATCTCCGCTCATGCCGTTAACGCTTACAGACGGATATAACGGTGAATAGATTTTAAGCGCTTCCGCTACTGCTTCAGCTCCTGCGAGATCGGACTTGGATATGCATATGACCGGATCTATTCCGGCCAGCTCACAGCCTGCGATCAGTTTGTCTACTACCGGATAGTTTACATCCGGTCTTACTAACGAAAACACGACCACCAGGATATCCAAATTGGATACCGGTGGTCTTGTCAGATAGTTTTTTCTCTCGATGACGCGGTGGATGACGCACTCGCCATCCTTGTCGTTTTCGTCGATATCAAAATCGACTATATCGCCAACGTAGATGAGTTCCTTATTTCTTTTGAGATTTCCGCGCGCCTTGCCCATGACGACAGATTCGCCGTCATACACAAAGTAGAATCCCCCTATACCTTTGACAACAGTTCCTGTCATATAATGTCCGTTCTGCTACCCGTTGTCGTTGTCTTTATCTTTATTGTTGTCTTTGTCGTTATTATCGCCGCCGTCATCATCAACATCATCGAAGATGTCAGGTATTTCAGGTGCCGGCTCTGGTCCGGAGCTTACCTGCAGGTCGATGGATGTTCCCTTGTCGAGCTGCGAGTTCGCCTGATACTGCTGATAAATGACATATCCCTTGCCGATGGATGAATCCCAGTCATAGGTGATATTTCCGACCTTGAAGCCTGCTGCCTTGATAGCCTTCTTAGCGTCTTCAAGTGACATTCTTGTTACGGAAGGAACGATTCCCTTCTCCTTGCCCTTTCCGTCGGATACTACGATATCCACCGAGCTCTCCTTGTCGAGAGTAGATCCGGCTACAGGTTCCTGCTCGAGGACTTTGCCTTCTTTCTCATGCGATGTGATTATGTTTACATTGCCGAGCTCGTATCCGTATGACTTGAGGTATGCCTCAACATCCTCCTGCTGCATGCCTATGAGACTTGGAACGAGGCCTTCTTTGTTGCCCTTCGAAACGTTGATCGTGATGGTGCCTTCCTTCTGCATCTCGACTCCCGGTTCAGGGTCCTGCTGGCATATTCTGCCTTCAGCGTATTCTGACGAATAAATGTCCTTACCCTTCTTTACCTTGAATCCCTCAGATTCAGCCAGGGCTACGGCTTCATCGTATGTCTTGTCCATAAGATCCGGGGCAGCCTTTGTAGATGAGAATGCTCCCATCTGCCATGCGATATAAGCACCGCCTAATCCGGCTAGCAACAGAATGATAGCAGATGTGATCAGTATCGCTTTTCTGCGTTTCTTCTTTCTGTCGCGTTCCCTTGCCTCTACTACCTCTTCGATGTCTTTCTCGAGGTCCTCTTTACGCTTATTTCGCTTCTCGATAACCGATGTGGATTCGAAAATCGAATCTGCGGCGATCTGAGTAACGAACGATACGTTGTCAAGATCCTGGATCAGTTCATCTGCGTTCGCATACCTGTTGGTCTGGAACTTGCTGGTCGCCTTCATTACGATTCTTTCGAGTGCAGGCGGGATGCTAGGCTCCAGTTCCCTCGGAGGTGTTATCTCCTCGTTGATATGCTTGAGAGCTACTGTCACAGGATTGTCGCCGTCGAACGGCACCTTTCCTGTCAGCATCTCGTACATAACGATTCCGAGAGAATAGATATCGGAACGCTCATCAACGTAGTTGCCTCTAGCCTGCTCAGGCGAGAAGTAGTGCACTGAACCGACGATCTTGCTTCCTGTAGAAAGTGTCGCGTCGTTTACCGCTCTTGCGATACCGAAGTCAGCCAGCTTCACCACTCCGTCGTTGGTGACCATTATGTTATGAGGCTTTACGTCTCTGTGGATGATCTTGTTTTTGTGAGCTATTCTGAGAGCTGAAGCTACCTGTTTTGAGATATCGATTACCTTGCGGTAATCCATAGGTGCTTCTTTCTCGATGATCTTATTGAGCGTGTCGCCCTCAATGAGCTCCATTACGATGTAGTTGATGTTGCCCTCACGGCCTACATCATAAACGCCCACGATATTCGGATGAGATAGGCCCGCAGCAGCCTGCGATTCCCTCTTGAAATTCTCAACGAATGTCGCGTCTTTTGTAAATTCCGGTCTTAAGATCTTGACAGCAATAAAGCGGTTAAGGAGTTTATCCTTACCCTTATATACGACAGCCATACCGCCATCGCCGATCTTCTCCAGAAGCTCATAACGCCCGGAAAGTATCCTGCTTGCCATGCTTAATCCTCCAAATCAACGCAGATAACGGAAATATTGTCATTACCTCCGTTTTCGTTAGCCATATAAACCAGGTCTTCTGCGCAGACCTTCATATCATCATATCTGTTAAGTACCGAGAGTATCGTGTCGTCATCTACTTCATCATAGAGACCGTCGCTGCAAAGCAGAATGCGGTCGCCTTGTTCTACCGGCACGCTGAAGCAGTCCGGCTCGTTATTAGCGTTAGCCCCGATAGCTCTGGTAATTACGTTTTTACGTGCGTGCAGATGGGCTTCGTCCTTTGTTATTGCGCCCATCTTTACGAGATCATTGACATATGTGTGGTCGTCAGTGATCTGCTGTATCATGTCTCCGTGTGCAAGGTAAACCCTGCTGTCACCTACATTCGCCACATACATCTCGTCGTCTCTTATATATACAAATGTAAGCGTTGTAGCCATACCGCCATACTGCGGTTTTGCCTGTGACAGCTTGATGATGAACTGATTTACGTAGTTGACGGCAGCTCTGAAATATCTGAACACTTCATCGCGCGAGCCCAGCCATTCAGGCGGGTTGTGGCGAACGAATTTTTCAAGAGCGTCAAGTGCCGACTGGCTGGCGATTTCGCCCGACCTGTTGCCTCCTACTCCGTCAGCGAGCATGAAGAAATTAAGATCTTCACAGGCTCTGAGTGAGTCTTCATTAGTGGGTCTGCGTCTGCCTCTGTCTGTCATATAGCCAATTCTCATGGTGATCAGTTCTCCGTCCTGTCAAATTGCATTTTTCTCGATAATACAATAATAAAATCCTACTTTGCCATTATATGGCATAAAAGTGGTCATTTCAACAATGCCTGCTGAAGTGCCCTCTTTACTTAATACATGTTTAACAACCGATTCGTTCTCATTTTTGTTGAGCGTACAGGTTGAATATTCGAGCTTTCCGCCCGGTTTCAGATATCGAAGAGCGTTCGAAAGTATGCTCTTCTGGATATCGATCAGTCCGTCGTATTGCGACGGATCGGTCGTCAGTTTTATCTCAGGTTTGCTTGCGATGACTCCGAGCCCGGAGCACGGAACATCCGCAAGGATATAGTCAAAAGATTCATCCATCGAAGGATCGTGTACTGCAGCATCCCGTTCTTCCACAGAACAAATGCTGACACCGATCCTGTCCATTGCGGCCTGCGTTATTGCCAGTCTGTGCGGGTGAATGTCGCAGGCTGTTATGCTCCCCTCGTTATTCATCAGCTCTGCCATATATCCGGTCTTTCCGCCCGGAGCTGCACAGAGATCCAGCACCCTGCTTCCCGGCTTAGGAGCAAGAGCTTTTACAGCCATCATTGAAGACAGGCTCTGGATCGTATAATGACCCTGTCGGTAGAGCTCGCAGCTCACTATGCCGCTGCCCCTCGCCAGTATCGCTTCACTGTTTTCATCCGAAGCCTTGCCTTCAATACCGTAACCGGCAAGCCTCCTGATCAGCCCATCACGGTCCGTCTTGAGCGTGTTAGTCCTTAAATAGACCTCTGACGGCTCATTAAGTGCTTCGGCAATGCGGAATGCCTCTTCACCGTATTGGTCGCTCAAAAGCGAAAATACGTCTTTGCTCATCGAATAGCGAATGTATGGCTCAAGCTTATCAGCTGCAAACTCTTCACGGCGTCTAAGATAATTCCTGAGCATACCGTTAACGAAACGGTCGCTTCCTTTTGCCACTGTCTTCGCAAGCTCTACCGCTTCGCTTACTGCAGCGTGATCGGGCACACTGTCAAGCTCATCAATGGCGTAAATTCCCATTCTCAGGATTATCAGAGGTCTCTGCTTTATGCTGTTTATGCCCTTCGCGGCAAGACTGTTGATCACATGATCAACGCGAATGCTGCTTCTGATGACGCCCTTTGCAAACGAGCGAACGAAGCTCTCCCGCAGCCCTTTATGATGCGAAACAGCTTCGTTTATTGAAATATTCGAATAAGCCCCGTCAGAATATACGGCTTTTAATGCCTCGAATACCGCCAGCCAGTCCTTGTTCACAGGCCTTATCTCCTCCTGCCGGCTATAACAAATACTCTCAGCAAGCTGGCTATCGCTGTTGCAAGTGCAGCTACATAAGTCATTGCTGCAGCCTTCAGAACGGTCCTTGATCCGACATAGTCATCCTCATTTACCAGTCTGAGCTCCCTTAGGTTTTGCAGCGCACGGTTTGATGCGTTGAATTCTACCGGCAGAGTGATCAGATGGAAAAAGATTACAAAGAGGAAGCAAACTACTCCGATAAGGAACATCATGCTACCGTAAGGCGATGCTGCGGACATGATGAGTCCGAAGAATATCAGCGGCCATGATACCATCTGAGTGAGATTTACTACAGGTACGATACCGTTTCTCAGTGCGAGCGGCGCATAATGCGTTGCATCCTGAATAGCGTGTCCTACCTCGTGGCAGGCTATGCATACTGCTGATACAGACCGGGATGCGTACACCTCTCTGGAGAGATTAAGGCTCTTTGACCTAGGGTCATAGTAATTTGTCAGAGAATTACCGCCGTTAAGGATGTTGATTGCCACTCCCGAGAGTCCGTTTGCATCCATCATTGCTCTGGCGGCTTCAGCACCTGTGATACCGGTGCTGACAGGTACCTGTGAGTAGGTCCTGTATGCGCTGTTTATCCTTGCCTGAGTGATCATTGTCAGGAGGATCGCCGGAAGAAGGACAAACCACGAATAGTCATAGTAGTAATACATTATTTCTCCTCCTCTGCGCCGAATCTGTCTCCTATTGAGAGCTTATGCCCTCTCATGAAGTCGCCGGCGCTCATACGCTTTTTGCCCTGGAGCTGCTGCTCGAGAACTCTCAGCTTGCCGCTCCCGCAATTTATGAAGTAACTTTTCTTATCTGTTCTGCTTACCGTTCCCGGCTCACCGTCCGGAACCTCATCAATAACTTCTGCCTTGTAGAATTTGACCTGCTGCCCGTCGAGATAACTGTAGCATGCCGGCCACTCGATAAACGCCCTGATCTTGCATTCGATACGTTCTGCAGGTTCACTGAAGTCCGTGTATCCGTCAGTCTTTGAAATCATGCCTGCGTATGTAGCTTCGGCATCATCCTGCACCTCATAAACGGCAGTACCGTCCGCGATGTGAGGGATAGTCTCTGCCAGAAGGTCCGCACCGGCTTCCGCCAGTATTTCAGAAACCTCTGTGAAGTCCTTACCCTTGATGTCGCATGTCCGCTTGCTGATCATGTCGCCTGTGTCGAGGCCCTCTGCCATGCGCATAATTGTAACGCCGGACTCATCAAGGCCTTCAAGCACTGCAGCCTGCATAGGCGAAGCTCCTCTAAGTTTAGGGAGGAGCGATCCGTGCACATTTACACATCCATATCTCGGAATATCAAGCACCGACTTCGGCAGTATCTGACCGAAAGCTGCTACGACTATCATGTCCGGTGCTATATCCCTGATGCGCTCTATCAGCTCAGGATCTTTCTTGATCCTTACCGGCTGCGCAGTCTCGATCCCATGCTCCAGCGCCAGCTTTCTGACATCGGACAGAACCATCTTGTTGCGGTTGCCCTTTCTGTCAGGCTGGGTAACTACCAGCGGGATCTCATAGCCCTCATCTATTAACTTCTGAAGCGACCGTGCCGCAAATGCGGGCGTGCCCATGAAAACTATTCTCATCTACTGATTGCTTCTTTCCTTCTCTTTTTTCTTTTCCCAGATTTCTGCATTATCTGA
The DNA here is from genome assembly GCA_017405845.1 of Mogibacterium sp. Taxonomy (GTDB): domain Bacteria; phylum Bacillota; class Clostridia; order Peptostreptococcales; family Anaerovoracaceae; genus Crickella. Next base: position 25,798 of record JAFQZQ010000033.1, read on the forward strand.
TTCTTCATCATCGTCCGTGTGAAGCTCCTGCAGCTCGTGGAGTATCTCCGAATATTCCTCTACAGTCATCATGTCTTTTGCGATATCCGAGTAAAGAATACCGTCGAGGTGATCGTATTCGTGACAGAATACTGTCGCTTCAAAGCCTTCGAACTCATACTCGTGCTCTTCGCCCTGAAGGTCGGTGCCCTTGATCCTTATCTTATAAGGCCTGTCTACAAGACCCATGTATCCCGGTACCGAAAGGCAGCCTTCGCTGGACTCCTGAGTACCCTCTTTGTAGGTGATTTCAGGGTTGATCATTACATAAATCTTGTCTCTGGTCTCCTCGTCTTCTGCGTCTACATGCGGCATGGCAATGAAGAATCTCTTCATGATTCCTACCTGCGGAGCTGCTATGCCCACTCCGTCTGCAGCGAGCATCGTCTCTACCATGTCTGCGCAGGCTTCAGCTATGCGCGGAGTTATTTCTTTTACCGGTTTGCATTTTTTGGCGAGTACCTCATCGCCTCTGATAGTTATGTTTCTGAGTGCCATAATTCTTCTTTCCTGTGATTTATATTGACCCGTATGGGTTTACATCTATTTCGATGAAAGCCGGAGCCCGGTTTTCTATCATGCGGTCGCGGAATGCCATGTATTCGCTCACATATCCTGCGCGGCTTCCCTGCGGTGCCTTTATCATGAATGCCGCTCTTGCCTTTCCGTCGCTGCGCTTTTCGTCGAGCCTGGGCATCATCACCATGGCTCCCTTTGGAGCTGATCTCAGGCCTGTCAGTCTGTTTCTGAAAGCATTTGCGTAGGCCATGGCCGTATCTTCATCGTCTGCGATAAGTCCGACGGAGATTATATCAGAGTATGGCGGGTAATTCATAACACTTCTGTGAAGAAGTTCGGATTCGTAGAAGCTCTCGTAATCCCCTGCAGCAGCCTCGCGTATCACGTCGCTGTCAGGCTCATACGTCTGTATTAAAACGCTGCTTTCGCCTCCGGCTCTGCCGGCACGTCCGGCAACCTGAGTTATGAGCTGATATGTGCGCTCCGAAGACCTGTAGTCAGGTATGTTGAGACTTACGTCGGCATTTATTATGCCTACAAGCCCTACATTCCTGAAATCGAGGCCTTTCGCAAGAAGCTGCGTGCCCACGAGGATGTCTGTGCGTCCCTTCTGAAAGTCGTTAATCACCTTCACAGGGTCATCCGCAGCTGATGCGGTGTCTATATCAAATCTGTCTACGCCAGCTTCCGGCCATATGCGTCTGACTTCTTCTTCAACTTTCTCAGTACCTGCGCCAACATATCTGATGAACTTGCTTCCGCAGTCCGGGCACTTTGCAGGAACCGGGAATTTGCGTCCGCAGTAGTGACATGCCGCCGCATTTACGGACTTGTGATAAGTCAGGGATATGCCGCAATCCGGGCAAGACATTATGAATCCACAATCCGGACACAGGATCCTGGTAGAGAACCCCCTTCGGTTGAGGAAGAGTATCACCTGCTCCTTTCGCGAGAGAGCCCTGTCTATTCTACCGGCGAGTTCCCTTGATATAACGCTGGTATTGCCTGCAGAGGCTTCCTTTCGCATATCGATGATATCGAGCTTTGGCATAACGCTGTCGCCGATGCGCTCCTTCATCTCTATGAGCTCATAAATGCCCGCCTTGGCCCTGAAATACGATGTGACGCCCGGTGTAGCGCTGCCGAGCACAAGCACGGCATTGGAAGCAGAAGCTCTTTTAAAAGCTACGTCCACTGTCTCATACTTCGGATTGTGATCGGACTTATATGTGCTCTCGTGCTCTTCATCTATAACGATAACACCAATATTGTCAAGCGGAGCGAATACGGACGTTCTGGCTCCTATTACTATCTTTGCCTCACCGTTTCGTATCCTCAGCCACTCCGAAAGTCTTTCGGATTTCTTTAGTCGGCTGTGTAAAGTGGCGATTTTTTCACTTCCGAAACGTTCTCTGAAGCGTTGTGCCACCTGCGAAGCCAGTGCGATCTCAGGAAGCAGTATTATTGCTGTTCTGCCCGTCTCAAGGGCTTTTGCAACCGCCTGTATGTATACTTCAGTCTTGCCGCTGTTTGTAACTCCCTTTATGAGATATGTCTTTGCTTCACGCTTTTCCAACGAAGCGCAGATCTTTTCTGCCGCAGCCTGCTGCTCGCCTGTCAGTACGTAGCCGGGATCCGACGCCTCTATGCCCGCGCCAGCTTTAAGCGCTTTTTCGCGCTTGCCGTCTACTGCAAACATCTTGAGTCCGTCTATGTATTTGACTCCGTAGCGCTTGCGCATCCATATGGCTGTCTGCACCATCTCTTTGTTGAGAGAGCGCTCCGGCTCATAAGAATCGATTTCCTTCACCTTGGCATCGTCAAGCGCACAGCTGACACCGGTATCAACACAGTATGCATCGACGCTTTTTTTGCGCTTTGCAAAAGGTACAGTCAGCTTCGCCCCTACGCCCACCTCATCGGGAGCCTTGTAGGTGTAAAAGCTGTCAGTATTCACGCTTTTGTTGTCGATGACTACGTCGATATACTGCATTTAATAGTCTCACAAGTTTTACAGAAGGAATATTTTGCTTTCAGCGCACTCCTTGATCATGTCTTCAGGCCATACCGAAACCTGTACCTCGCCGATATGTGCCTTTTTGAGGAAATACATGCAGAGTCTGCTCTGTCCGATACCTCCGCCTATGCTGAGCGGAAGTCTTTCATTGATGATATCCTGATGGAACTTCATCTCTTTTCTGTCTTCTTTGCCTGACAGCTCGAGCTGGCGAAGCATTGATTCAGAATCTACACGGATACCCATGGAGCTGATCTCGAAAGCGTCCTCGAGTACAGGGTTCCAGAGTATGATGTCTCCGTTGAGTTCCCAGTCGTCGTAGTCAGGAGCTCTGCCGTCGTGAGGCTTGCCTGATTTGAGCGCGCCGCCTATGCGCTTTACAAAGATAGCGCCGTACTCCTCTGCAGCGAAACGCTCTCTCTCCTTAGAGGTGTTATTCGGATACCAATCCTCGAGTGTCTGTGAATCGATGAATTTGATCTTGTCCGGAAGATCGATACCGATCTGCGGATAATGATCGTTCACGTAGTCTTCCAGGTCTTTCAGACACCAATAGATGACTCTGACAGTCTGCTCGAGATACTCATCGTTTCTCTGATCGGCAGTCATAACTCTCTCCCAGTCCCACTGGTCAACATAGATCGAGTGGATGTTGTCGAGTTCTTCGTCACGTCTGATAGCATTCATGTCGGTGTAGAGGCCGCGACCCGGTTCTACGCTGTATTTTCCGAGCGCCATTCTCTTCCACTTAGCGAGCGACTGAACGACTTCTACGTTCTGCTCGTCCATGTCCTTTATTGTGAACTCCACCCTTCTCTCATATCCGTTCAGATTGTCGTTGAGGCCTGTTTCAGGGATGACAAACAGCGGAGCTGTAACTCTTCCGAGATTGAGATTGTGCGCAAGCTCCTTCTGGAAGTGGTCTTTGATCCTCTTGATGGCTCTTTGTGTTTCTGTCGGATCGAGAATCGGATCGTAGTCTTTTGGAATGAATAGTTTGCTCATTGTTCCTTCTCCTTTATCTTAGTCCCCATTAGTTATCTAGATGCGTATCTTGCAAAGTCACACCCGCAGAAGTTCTGTCTGTAGAGCCCGTATTTCTTTGACAGCTCTACGCTCCGGCCGAAGCCGTTCTTTTTCTTGAAGTCGATGTCGAGGAATTTTACTCCCGTCTCTTCTTCAAGAGCAAGTCCGAGTGCTTTGATCTTGTCATAATTCTTGTGCGGGCTCACCGACATGGTGGTCGTAAAGTACTCCATGCCGAGCTCCTTAGCCATCCTGGCAGTCTCGGTAAGCCTGAGCGCGAAGCAGAGGTCGCAGCGCCTTCCGCCTTCCGGCTCATCCGCGAGCGGTGAAGCCTTTAAAATGAATCTGTCCGGCTCGTATGCTCCCTCGATATAACCCACCGTGTACATGTCTTTATGCTCTTCATTGAAGGCATCCAGGAAATGCAGCAGGGTGTCGCGCCTGAGGTAGTACTCTTCTCTGTCAGTGATGTTTGGATTATAATAGTACAGGGTCAGAGCATAATCTGCGGCTGTTCTCTCAACACACGATGTTGAGCAAGGACCACAGCAGGCATGCATCAGGACTGAAGGCTTCTTTGGCATAAGAGCCACTCCGGAAAGCTCTCCGGAAATCAGATTCAGTTCTTCGCAGTTTATCTGCGGCCTGCAGCCCGAGGTTTTTTTCAATGCTCTTTCCTTTCCACTGTCTGCGTTTACGCTTGTACGCAACAATTCATAATATTGTATCACAAAAGGAGGTCCGGCGGTACATGCAGGGCGGCGAAAGATATAATTCTATAAGTGATCATTTAAAATCGGTATTTGGCGGCAAAACCGTAAAGCTGAGCATCGATGCCGGCTTCACCTGCCCAAACAGGGATGGCTTCAAAGGATACGGCGGCTGTGCCTTCTGCTCTGAAGGCGGATCAGGCGAACTGGCTGCTCATGCCGCGTCGTCAGATACTGACTATTCATCTTCTATCAGCGAACAAATTGACAGGCTCTCCGAGAAATGGCCTGATGCCTGCTACCTCGCCTACTTCCAGTCGTTCACAAATACATACGCTCCTGTCGATGTACTGCACTCCAGATTCTATGCAGCTCTTGATGATCCGCGCATCAGTGGGATCGCCATTGCTACCAGGCCGGATTGCCTCGGAGATGATGTACTTGATCTGTTGGAAGATATTAACCGCGATCACTTCATGTGGGTGGAGCTCGGCCTCCAGAGCACGCACGACGAGACCCTCAAGGCAATGAACACATGCTACACATACGAGGATTACGAGGCGGCTGCTGAAGCTTTGATCTCTCGCGGGATCCGCGTAGTCACCCACCTTATACTTGGCCTGCCGGGCGAAACGCAGGAGATGATGCTCGAGTCTGTACGAAAAGTATGCAGCCGTCCTGTATTCGGACTGAAGTTGCATCTTATGAACATAGTAAAAACATCGCCCCTTTACAGGACGATGCCGGATTACGTTCCATTCGATTCCATAGAGGAATATGTGGATCTTGTGGTCCGCTGTCTGGAGATAATTCCGCCTGAGGTTACGATCCACCGCCTGACCGGCGACGTTCCCAGGAAGATACTCGTTTCGCCTGAGTGGAGCTATCGCAAGCGCACCATTCTCAATATGATAAACAGCGAGCTAAAGCGCCGTGATACGCGGCAAGGGCAAGCTCTCTCCTCTTAGCCGAAGCACAGCGCCGGGTTTTCGCTCAAGAAAAAACCGGTTAGCTTGTTTTAACCGGTTAAAACGTTTATTTTGTCAAGGTTTGAAAAACCAAGGGGCGTATTTGGGCTCAAAATCGCCATAAACCTTGTATGATTTTGAAATTTATCCAAATTTGTCAAGGTGAAACCTCGAGTTATCTTGGACTAACCGACCGAAATCGGCATTCGATACAAGGTTTTGCTTTACGGCAGCTTTGTTGATGCCGGCATATCTTTGTATATCGGTATTTCGAATACCAGTGGCTTGCTCAGTATGCCGTATTTTGAATATGACGCCTTTGTTGATCCCGCCTCACTGTAAGGTGCCATTATGTTAGTCATGTACTGGTGCGTGCCAACCTTCTTTGCACCGTTTCTGACATTGAATCTCTGATAATAAGTCGTGTGCTGGCCTTTACTTATGTAGTTCTTGGCAAGTTGCTTGGCTCCTCCTTCTACCGCTTTCGTAGGTGTTGTCCATCCCTTTCCGTATGCGTAGATAAGTCCGTTGTACAATGGATTCGACCCAAAAGCGCCTATATTGAATGGGTTGTATACCTTCTTGCCGAGTATCTTGGCTCCGTTGACCGCTTTGCCGCCGTTCCCCGTCTCCTGCCTGGCTCTTGATGCGAGGAATACCGGGCTCACATTATTGTTTTTGCCTGCATTTACAAAGATCTTAGCTGTGAAACCGCATCCCGGAAGCTTTGTCGGCTTAAGGATCGCGCTCACCACCGCTTTTGTCTGATACTTTGGTTTGTATAAAAGGTCTTCAAACATGTAGATCCTGCTCTCATTGAGGAAGTTGCGCGGATCCATGTAGTAAGCCACAACTTTGCTGTTTGCCTTATACCAGCCCTTCTCATACTGTTTGGTACCACTCCTGTAGGACTTAGGAAATGAACCGGATACCAGTGAGGTGCCTCCGCTCGTCTGCTTTGAAAGAGCAGTCTTCCAGGAGATATTTGTCTTGTACGCGACGAATCCCCAGTTAGGATGCTTTTCATGGAGCTTGCGGAGCTTTTTTCTGTATGACTCCGGGAATCCCTGATCCTTAAGGTATTTCTCAAACTCCTTATCGTTCAAATCTGTATCCGGGGTTTTCGTATCACCTGACTGCGAAGTTCCCGTAGAAGCCTGCGTGGTGCTGTCTGTCAGATCCACATAGCTGGAGCACAGATAGTAATACTTTGTGCCCACTTTTATTTTGTACCAGGTGTTGCTGCTTCCCTTTGTCGAAGACACCGGATTTGCTTTAAGTACTATAGTCACCTTTGTGCTGCTTTTATAAGAACCAACAAGTGTCATATCCGTGCCGGCGCCTTTGCGGTAGTTGACGGTATCCGTGACCTTGCCCTGCACCGATCCGTACTTGATATTATCTATCAGGTCTGCTCTTACATAGCCTTTAGTGCCATTTGCAGTGACATAATACCACTTGTTCGTTTTGGCAGTACTCGTCTTTGATTTAAATACTTCCTTGTGTATCTTCACTTTGGTGTTATCGGACAGCACACAAAGTGCATCCGAAGATGTAGTGGAAGATTTTCTCAGTATCGCTCCGTCATATGAGTTTATCTGACCGTTAGCCGACGGAACAGAAGCAGCAAATGCACCGTAAGTAAACAGAACAACGATAGATGCAAACAGGAATGCTATTACGCATGTATTTAGTTTTTTGGTTTTTGTCCAATTCATCGCTTGTAGGTTTAATTCCTATACGTTTACAGTGTTGCGAATAATATGTTATTTGTAAACTAAAAAACGGACAAAGCGGCACTACGCCATCTTTATCCGTGATTCTATAACTACTGCCGACCTGCAAGGTCGATTATTATCAAATATTCATAAATAAAAAAGCTCCGTCAGGAGCTATTTGAATCGGTTCGGATGGATGAATATCTCTTCGATCGGCATGTCGAGCAGATAGGCTATATCCATTGCAAGCTCTAGGGATGGCGTGCATCGGCCGTTCTCAATAGAGCTGATCGACTGCCTCGATACGCCGAGCTGTTCGACCAGGTAATTCTGCCCTATCTTTTTCTCTTTTCTGATTCTCTTGAGATTGTTTTCCATAAGTCTCCGCAACGAACACTTGTGCATCTTTATGGAAACATTGTACCCAGTTAACAGTTATGTGTCAAGTACTCTTTACGTTATGCTGCACCAGAGAAAGAAAAAAGACCTGTCTCATCTGTGACAGATCTTCGTGGTGCTCAGGCCCGGAATCGAACCAGGGACACGGGGATTTTCAGTCCCCTGCTCTACCTACTGAGCTACCTGAGCAAAATGGTGGGCCATCTTGGGGTCGAACCAAGGACCGACCGGTTATGAGCCGGTTGCTCTAACCTCTGAGCTAATGGCCCATTCTATTTATTAAAAAAAGTTGGTCGGGGTGGCAGGATTTGAACCCGCGGCCCACTGGTCCCAAACCAGTTGCGCTACCAAACTGCGCTACACCCCGATATTTTGGCAGGGGCAGTAGGACTTGAACCCACGGCACGCGGTTTTGGAGACCGCTGCTCTACCAACTGAGCTATACCCCTAGATTATGGCGGAGAAGATGGGATTCGAACCCATGCTGCCCTTATCGAACACTAACGGTTTAGCAAACCGTCCTCTTCAGCCACTTGAGTACTTCTCCAAAGGCTTCTTGGCGGAGAGGGTGGGATTCGAACCCACGGTCCCTTGCGGGATCACCGGTTTTCAAGACCGGCTCCTTAAACCACTCGGACACCTCTCCGTATCCTAGGGATAAGGTGTTTTGGTGACCCATCGGAGATTCGAACTCCGGACACCTTGATTAAAAGTCAAGTGCTCTGCCGACTGAGCTAATGGGTCGCATTTGGCTGGGGTAGCAGGACTCGAACCTACGAATGACAGAGTCAAAGTCTGTTGCCTTACCGCTTGGCTATACCCCATCAGCACGAGACCGGCAAAAAGAAAAATGGTGAGCCCACAGGGATTCGAACCCCGGACACACGGCTTAGAAGGCCGTTGCTCTATCCAACTGAGCTATGGACCCACATGCCCAACTTGCCTTTTTAAAAAAATTTGGAGCGGATGATGAGAATCGAACTCACGCTATCAGCTTGGAAGGCTGAAGTTCTACCATTGAACTACATCCGCAAAAG
>JAFQZQ010000034.1 GCA_017405845.1 Mogibacterium sp.
AAATCTTGCTAATGTTTGTCAAGCAAGTTTTTCAATATCAGTATACAAAAAAGATGTATCAAAACAAATGACCGCAGTTGCGGATCCTTCAGAAAAGTATAATAATGTAGCCAGATCTATCTATAGAGTTCCATAGCTCTTGCATAGTAGATCCGGAGGAACTTGTTTACACCAGCCATTTTAGCTACGTTATACGGTTTCCCCTCCTGTTCTTTTTTCATCATGAAAAGATATACAGGATCATCTTGAGGTTTATTCAGTTTAAGGGCCTGCATGACCTCAAAACAAGCTTTTCTGAGAGCCGGGTTGCCACGTTTGGAGATGTGACGATTCCGGCTTTCAAACTTTCCGGACTGGTACGGCGGAGCATCGTTTCCTGCGTATGCGTTTAGAGCTTTTCCGCTGTGAAAGCGGCGTATGTCTCCGATCTCAGCCAGTATGATCGGTCCGAGCCTTTCGCCTACGCCATTCATAGAGCGAAGTATCCTGTACTCAGGGATTGTCTCAGCAATGTTCTGCATCTGCAGCATTATCTCGTCAGCAGCACGTTGCGATTCAGAAAGGATATCCACACATTGATCGAGAGCGACAGCCATATACTCACCAGTGCTACGAGTCGTGATGCTGGCTTTTGAAAGCTCGTAAATGGCAAGACCTTTAGTTTCAGCATTGCGTTCACCGACCTTATGAGCCAAAGCAATATATCTGTTCATGAATCTGGTTTTGCCGATTGAATTGATGTAGTCGAATGAATGGAAACGCTTGATGAACTGTAGAAGCATGCATTTTTCAGGGCTTCGGCTCTTAAGCGTCAATATTTTAGTTATTCCCGGCATTGACTCATCAAGCAGATTGATCAACTGCACTTTGCTTTTAGTCACCAGGGATATTCGCTGACTGTACTGAGAAGACAAGAAGCGAAGATCTTCATACTTCTGATCCAATGGTGAGTAAGGAACCAGTAAGTACCATTTCTCAAGCGCATAGCGAGCGATACGAAGAGCATCCTTTTTGTCTGTCTTAGTCTTACGTAACTCAGCATCACCATACTTCTTCAGAAGATATGGATTTACCAATGATGGTGAAAGACCGGCATCGATGAATGCTTTAAGCAACGGATAGTGATAATGACTTGTGGGTTCCATTAGGATAATTGGCTGATCATCGACAGCTTTTATGTATTTGATCAAAGCGTCGACTTCCGTCTTCGAGTGATTCATCTCATATGGGTGAGCACGTATGGAACCATCACCATCTAAGATGGCAACCGTGCTCTTGCCCTTGGAGACATCGATTCCAACAGCAATCATTTAGACCTCCTTCAGGGAATTGATTTGATTGGGTTCAGCTCTTCAAGGTCCAGACATATTCTATAGTTAAACGGGAGAACGCTAAGGCTGCCCAACTTGCTTAATCGAATGCAGAACAATGAAGGCTGGCTAACACATTTGTGGTCGGGCGTTGAGTCCCAATCCCGAATTACGTTAGCCAATCACCTTCATCATAAAGAAAAGCGAAGACCGTTCAAAGTCCTCGCTTATATATTAAGAATCCCGATTTGTCGAGCTGAACTGCGACACCAGTATGATATCACATAATGAAATTTCAATAAAATTCAGTAAAAACAAAAGCTCCCGGATTTACTCCGAGAGCCTTGAAAGTGGTTGCGGGGGAGGGACTTGAACCCTCGACCTCCGGGTTATGAAGCTGCACTCTCTACCCGTTGAAAAGACTGTGTTTCCCTCTTTTACTCGTTAGATTTAGTACAAAATTAGTACAAAATCCAATCATTCGCATGTTATCTTTATCATTCTATTCGGTCTTCTTTTCAGCTCTCTCGCTGCTTCTTTCTACCATATCATTATGTTTATTGATTCCCGTCAAACTGCTTGGAAGATCGTTCATCACGCCAACCGTAGGCTCACTTATGGACTCCCCTTCAGATGCTTTCATCAAAGTTCTTATTAGTGCAAGAACAACTATGATACCAAGTACGACACCTATAATAGTTCCTATCTTATCGGCTATGAATTCTAATACTTCTATCATTTCAATATCAGTGGCCCTGACGTTCCTCCCTCCTGTATAGCCTCTGTTTCATTTCTAATCGCTATATATTCATCAGCAGCCGCTTCATCGTTGAAGTCATACTGAACATCAGAAGCGTATGTCACAATTAACAGCTTCCCGTCTATTGTACCTATTGACTTGTATGGAATCGCTCCGTCATATGGTTCTTTTTCCGGATCATTCCATACCTCAACGGACATCACGCGTCCGCCAAATCCTGCATCGCGAGCCTTATTGCTGTATATAGTAATCCTGCCGTATTCATCGAGTTCATATCCCCATGTGTCTGAATTACTGAGCGTAAGCGAGAAATGATCAGTCTCTATGGTTCGTGTTCCAGTTGTTTCATCTTCAACAGCTGTAAGACCTGCCTCGATTTCAACGCTATCAGTATATGCCTCCCAGAATCCCCCGTCGTCAGTAAGTTCAACCTTCTGTATCAGGTCTGTGTCATCCTTATCAAAGATTATCTGCCAGTCCATGTCGAATGACTTTGTTGCTCCATCTTCATCCGTGGCATTAACAGTTATAAGCGCATGCTCTATATTGTCTGAAGACTGCTTAGCATCGTCTTCAATGCCAAAACTGGTCACTACTGTTTCAAGTCCATTCGCTTGGGCTACGCCAAGATATCCAGTTCTGAACCATTCCTTATAGAAAGTATCGAACATGCCGTCAGCAAAGCAGTCTCCTACGGCTTTCTGCCAGGCTTCCTTTTCCTCTGCTGCCTTCTGTTCTGATTCTGCAAGTTCTTCCTCTGTTGGCTCCGGTGCATCCAGACCTATTACATTCTCTGCGGGATCGTACAAACCATTGCCGGGATACTCAGTCATCGCTTTAAGAAGCTTTTCCTCATTCTCAGCACGCGCAGTAATGTCGTCAGTTTTACATGCAGTCATCAGGGCCGCAATCAATATGATTATTACCACTGATAGTATGTATGCCTTATGTTTTCTATTGTTCATATCAAGCCTTCTTCCTGAGTCAGGGGACGTACCAGCTGACTCACTTTTCGCTCTTTAACTTTCACTCTTTGAGATCTAATCCCTTTGTCTCTTCGTGAATCAGTTCTCCACCTTTATCTTCATAGTATTTCTCAAGTACTGCTGCAAAGTCGTTTGCATCTTTTGATGCAAGAAGTTCTTTCTCTAGGTCAGCTCCGGCATTTTCATCAATCGAGATCGTACCGCATTCATAATTATCATCATACCAAATCTCATATTTATACTCTTGGTCATCAAAGGTGTAGATCCATTTTGTTGTTCCCTTATAACCACCTGGCAATCCTTCGGCCTCAGAAGTACCAAGAATATACATATTGCACGCAACCAGTATCATCGGAACAATTATCATAATTGCAGCAACTATAATGACAGCTTTCAAAACGCGCTTTTCTCTGCGGTTTTTAATACTTAGCTGCTCATTGATGCGAGATAGTTGCTCGACTATAGCATCGCTCTGTTCAGCAGGGATATTTCCTGCACCTAGCAACTCGCTTACTGGTACTTCAAGCTCGTCTGCAAGTCTGGACAGCATTTCAGCATCAGGAACTGACAATCCTTTCTCCCATTTGGAAATTGTTTGTCTCGTTATATGTAATCTGTTGGCAAGATCCTCCTGCGTAAACCCTTTATTCTTTCTGATTGTTCTTATGTTATCGTTTAGCATCGCCTTTGCCTCCACCTGTATTCCTTTCAGAATATAGGCCGGATAATTCGTTGCATCAAGCAACGAAAATTAACATTTATTCCGTTTTCTTGGTTGATCTCTCATTATTGCGTTCAACCAAATCATCGTGCTTGTTAATTCCTGTTACACTGCTTGGTAAGTCATTTATCACACCAACAGGCGACACCTCAATATGTTCACCTCTTCTAGTTTTTATTACAGTTCTAATGATTGCAATTGCTGTAAGGAGAGCAAGTAAGACGCCAATTATTATTCCTAATATATCTGATAGTTCAAATATCGTTTCCATCTTTTTATTGTTTCAGCCTGTTCTTCGGATCATTCTTCCGATAAACAAGCTAGCCTAATATCGGGCTATCTGTAATAAAGTATGCCAGCAAACCCTTGTTGATTGCATCCTTTTCCATGGCAGTCTTTTCTGACATTAATCTCTTATATATTCTAATTACCACGATGAGAATACAGAGCATTATAGCTAAGAGTATCAGTGAAGCGACGCTTTTCATCTATTTTTTCCCCATATCAGTTTTCTTGCCGTAATCAATTATTACCTTTTTGCAGGATCTGCATAGGAACGCCTTTACTGCGCATCCCTCTACAAAAGACTTCAGGCTATATTTATCCAAAACTACAGAGCCTTCAGGAATTCCGACATTATTAAGGAATTGTTTTTTATCTCCTCTTGTCCATACTATTTGATATGGACTCGCTATCAGCCCTAGTTCCATCTCGTTACCACAATAAGGACACTTCATTTAATAACCTCCTATGTTTGCTGATTACTCTTTTTATTCATAAGCCATCCCATAGCTCATCAGACATCACGCCGCCTTCCTGCTCTCTGTTACCAATAGCCTTCCGTTATTAATCTTTCAATGATAGCAACGCCTGCTGTTGTTATTACGTTTGAAATTATTATTGTCAGTTGCAGTTTTTTCATATCCTGAACATTGCTTTTGAGCACGTTGTAAACGATCGGCATCTCAACAAGTAATGTAAGTAGCAGAAATACTCCGCTTACAATATAATGCGGACCAGAATCAAGAATGTGCTCAAACGTCCCATACCAGGAAAGATCTGCCTTCAGAAATACATACGGAAGAAGGAACGATGCTGCATTTGCTACCATAACTGTCCCTAATACTTTGAATGTATGACCGGTCCTGGGTATGAGCCAGATGCTCAGCCATTCTATCAGAATCGTCCCAAATGCGACCCATGGTAATATATCAAACGGTCTTTTCTCTGATATCCATACCCATGATGAGTCAGCGAAAACATTAGCAGGCAACAGCACCATAAGCGCCATTATCATGATTGATACTATCAATGTTGTTTTGCTCTTCCACATTATCACTTGCCTGCCTTTTTCACATAGGTCTCAATTATGCTTACAAAATCATTCAGGAAGTTGTCCTCACTCCAGTGATTGATCTTGAAAAATGCTGCCTGGCTGCCACCTGATGCTGTAGCTATTACTTTCACGCCTTCACTGTATTCAATCAGCATAACATTAAGGCTGACCCTGTTTTCCCCGAGGACCGCATATCTCTCATAGGTACCGACCCAATATTTAACAGAATCTGCTGTTCCTGTTATCTCTTCTTCCAGCGTTATCGTAGAACCCATCCTTGACTCGTTATGTTTGATGTATGCTACAAGCTCGTTTAAAGATCCGCCTACAGTTGTTGTATATTTTGCCATGTCTACACTCTTTCTATTCTGATGACATCTATGGAATTATCATCCAGATACTTATTTATCTCAACGCCCATTTCATCAAGAGTCACGACAGATGATTTGTCATCCTCAAGGAATCTCCTGACTTGTTTCATCATGATGTGATCATAAAGGAAAACCACAAGAGCCGCGCATGCTACCACGGCCATTGCTGTAACTCTCAAAGCATCAAACTTATCAATAAAGCCAAGCCAAAGCTGCATTCCAAACAGAACACCCATGCATATGCCCATAGTCCTGTATGATTTGAAAGCGTCCCGGTACTTCATCTGAGGTTTCCTGATCAGTTGCGGATATTGAATCATAACACTCACAACTTCTTTATAGAATTCTTTCGTCCCTTTATCTTTGATCTCAATTCTCATGTATTCCCCCCCTTTAGTTATAGAACCACTCAGAAGGTATCAGATATACATATGGCGCTGTGATTACCGCAAGTCTGATTGCTGAGTTCTTCGCCTGGTCCATATCCAGTCCTGCTTTGACCAATATGCTATTGTCAAGTTTGTAGATGCACCAAGCAGAAAGCGCGATAGCAATAACTACCATTAATACTGCCAGTACGTTTTTGAATGGATTGAACATCATCGCGTCACCGACCTTTTCGAAAAAGGACGTACCATCGCCGCCCCATCCGACTAGTATCATGGAAACCAAATACATGATGAAAGCTCCTGCAAAGTCGCTCGCAAACCCGGCAAGACAGATCTTCCAGTTGTGTTTCCTGCAGAACAGACCCTTTTCAGGCATATCTCCAAGGCTCCACTTAAGCACTATCCTGTCGATTAGATAGTTGGCAGGTATCAGGAGCAGCCACAGCCATGATGGAAAAAATATCAGCAACCATATTGGCATCAGAATATTATAAACTTTGTTATCAGATTTCATTGTATGCTTTTTATCCTCTCAATCATTTGGATCATGTAAGATCCTTGATAGCTTACTTATCCTTATCCCGCCCCTGGAGGTCTTCTCTCTTTTTATCATTCCTTCTGCTCATAATCATAATAGCTGCTGCTATTATGATTACATGAGGCGCATACATAAACAGTTCCCACCAATATGTCATCCCCATGATCGCTACAAGTGAGCATACCGCAAGAAAGCAATAAGACACAAAGAATCCGATTCTGTATGCCTTACTCTGACAATACTTCAGATTTAACAATGCTACTGCGCCCAGTAAATATGCTCCGATCGTGAAAGGGTTTATATAAGCAATAAAGCCGCTATATGCGGTCAAAACCACAGTCTCCCCTTCGTCCGGCTCTGAAAGCTTCGCCCAAAGGAAGAAAACCATATAATACACAATTATTGCGATATTAGCGGCTGCCAGAAGATTATTGCGCTTCATTTTTTATTCCCATAAATTACTTTTTTTAATTACTGGTATATCATCGTAATCGATGTAGCTACGAAAGTCTTTATTCTTTGTTCGGGAAGAATTTTGATATCCAATAAACCACAAGTGTAGGAAACAAGAACCCAATCGCAACTCCTACATCAGCAGTGCCAAAATAAGCATCGAACACGTTCCCGCCTACAAAGGTGCATGCAATTGATACTATAGTCATAAATACTACAGTCAAAAGCTTTTCTTTCTCCATTAGAAATCTCCTTAACTATTTCCTTGCGTCTTGATGTTGCACACCTTGCCGCTGTCTACGATATTCAGCAGCATCTCTTTTGTAGCATCTACAGCAAATCCATATACTTTGAGCCCATTCTTCTCAACATAGTGTATCTTGAATGCTGTCCACTCACGGATAGGTTCTCCCTCAACGCCGCTGGTATCTCCATCTACCATTTTCAGGAATTCCGGATGGTCTTTCTGATACTGCAGCATGCTTATGAAATGTTTCTTTGCATACTCCTCTTTGTTCGGCGGATCTTCATACAGGTCTTCCATGAATGGGTCTCTGAAGCTGAGAAGGTATGGGTATTTCTCCTGATCAAATGCAGTCCTGATTCCTATGTAGTCGGTATATACACCCAGTGGCTCGGCAAATCCTTCATCGTCTCCCGTGACTATCAGCGCCCATGGAAATCCGGTATCGTACTGGTCTATCCACTTGCAGGCTTCCTCATAATCCATATCTTCATAAAGAGTTATATAAGCGATGTATCGTTTACCGTCATCCAATGCTGAAAGATCCTCGCGTATCCAGTCCTTTATGTCGCCATCAGATTCAACATCACGCACAAACTCCGCATCAGACTTTCTGAACTCAGCGGGATCATAGATCTGAATATGATTTCTCTCTATTCGGCCGGATACTTCATGCTCCCTGGCATTATCTATTCGCGTTTCATCCTCGAGCAGGAAGTCATATTTACCATATCCTATCGGCTGTGACTCCGTGTAATCATACTTAAACTGAGGAAGATATAACTCACTATATACTCTTGCGTCGAGATCGAGTCGGGTCGCTTCGAAATACCCACCATCCTCATCTACACATTTAGCAACCACTTGAGTCGGATCATAATAAAACTTTGACACCAGACCCGGCATCAGCTTTATCAGCAAAGCTGCGATCAGGATGACTCCGATTGCAGAAAAAGCAATGATACTCTTTCTGGCTACCCTTCGGCTGCGGTCGATGGATCGTATAAGCGCCTTATCTTTCTTGATAAGCTCATCAAAAGTAATGCCATACTCGTCGCTGATGCACATAAGCGTCTCCATATCCGGATAGTTCTTGCCGTGCTCCCAGTTGGAGACAGTCTGCCTTGTTACATGAAACTTCTCAGCGAACTCGGTCTGACTCAGGCCTTCTGCTTTTCGTATTTCAAGTATTTTCTGCCCTATATCCATAGTTCTGCTTTCTTTATCGATCATTACTATCCATCCTGATTGTATATCCCATACCCGCTGCAGTCACGCAAGCGGAGTTTTACATGCGTTTTACACTAGCTCAATTCTGCTGTTTTTCCAGTAAAAAGAACAGCAGCCCGTAGCAGACTGCTGCCCCTTTACCCTAACGTCTATTGTATCACTTAAGGTAAATATCTTTATGTATTAATTATGATAGCAGGGTTCAATCGTTTGCCTGCCAGACTATGGATTTTGACTTGGAGTCTATTATCTTGTCAAAATCCTCTGAACAGATCATTGATACTCTTTTGCTAACATTTTCTGCATTAAAGTTTATATTGGAGCGTTCCACTGTAATTTCAAGTGTATTAGGTTCATCTTCACTCCCCAATACATATGTATCATAGTACTTATCAGTTGTCAGGATGACTTCATACAAATGTCCTGTGGTAAGAAGTCTGAAATAGTCCGTATCATTTATTACATGACGTTCTGAGGATATTGAAACCTTCTCCCCATTATCCTTGATGATATAGTCCGGCCCATCAGGATCAATGTAAGTTGCTATTTCCTTATCTTTATCAACAGTGACGTCCTCGAGAGTGATCTCTCTTACTGTGATCTGATAATCCGAAGGTTTAAGTGTTGTGAATGTATTTTGCAATATCAAAATAGATGCCAGGAAAACTGTAGCTACTATAATAACCGCAATTACCATTTTGATTCTATGATACCTTCCTTGCTTCTGTTCTTTAGTTATCTCACTGACCATTTCTCTGTCTCCCTTCAGCAATGCATCAAGTGAAACGCCAAAAGAATCGCTTAACACAACTAATGTATCAAGGTCAGGGTAACTCTTACCATTCTCCCAGTTTGATATTGTCTGTCTGGTAACGCTGCAGATCTCTGCAAGCTCATCCTGTGTAAGATCGTTCTCTTTACGGATCCCCAGGATTCTTTTGCCTAATTCCATCTTGATGCTCCTTGGTTTTGTTTTGCACGGTCAGTGTAAGATCATTGTATCTCAAAGTCTATCAAAGAGCGTTAACATCTAACGAATTCATCACGCAAAGAATCTTTGCTTACAAATGATAGAGCGACACAGACCTGTGCCGCCCTAATGATCAAACTGTCTTGAACTATCTTTTTACTCTTCGTTTATAGTAATGTCTACGCTGGACCCAGATCCGAGATTAGTACCTGCAGGAGGATCCTGCTTATCAACAACACCTTTTTCATTATCGCTTATAACATATGTTATGTTTCCCAGCTCAAGACCTGCCTCTTTTAATGCAGCCACAGCATCATCCTTTGTCATGCCTGTTAGGTCCGGAACTATAGCAGTTTCGTCATTGTTTCCCGGGCCATATCGTCCTGATCCGTTGTATATCCAGAACTGATCTATTTCAGTCACACCATCCTCAGCAAACACAGGGATAACTATATAATAATTCTTCCCATTTCTTTGATTCTTTCTTTCCATATATTCGTCAGCTTCCTCAGGAGTGCTGACAGGAGACCCATCCAGATTATCAAGATCTGTACGCTTTACATAGCCTTGTTTGCCATTTACGCCTGAAGCGGCAATAAGATCAGGCGCATGATCTTCATAACCTTCACCCGCACCCATCCAGTCAGGGCCATAAGTCTGGCCATTCTCATTTTTAGGATATACATAATCCTTATCCTCTATGCCCGGTAAAGCAGAACTTTCATATGTACCCCTTTTGCTCTGCTGTAATGCAACCGCAGCTGTAATTACAAGCAAAATAATTGCTACCGGAACCACTATCCTGAGCCACCGTGTAGCCTTGATTGCCTGGTCGCTGGCTTTATCGATATGAGAAATATACTCCACGTCATCTTTAAGCAAAGTATCGAATGAGATCGCATATTCATCACTTATACTTCTCAAAATGCTGAGATCAGGATAGTTCTTGTTATTTTCCCAGTTTGAGACCGTCTGCCTTGACACATGAAACTTATCAGCAAACTCTGCTTGTGTCATTCCTTGATCAGCCCTTATTTTCTGAATCTTGTTGCCAATATCCATTGTGTACCTCCTGCTTCATTCTGTTACAAAATGATAGTGCTCACTTGCAAAACCTGTAAAGCAAGAATCATTTGACATGCTGAAGAACTGTCACGTAAGTACTTGAAAAAGCATTGTAAGCATTGTAAGCATTATTGCGCTATTCATCTTAAATACTTGAAAATGCAGCAGCATTTGATTATTATAAGCATAGATAAAGGCTACCGATAGACGGTTAGCCCGCATATGAATTAGTTAGATAATAACCGCATCAATGTGGCGTTGGGCGGTTATTTTCTTTTGCCAAGGCTGTACCCGGCTACGAAGAAAGCGAGCGCGAAACCCACGATCTGCATGAACTGGAATACGTCCATAGCATTACCCTCCTTTCTATCAGATTTCCACAAAGGATTTCTATATATACGGAGGGTCACAGTCCCTCCGGAGAGGGCTAACCGCCTACCGTGTATGGTAGCCTTTCCGAATTATAGCACAGTCATATCTACCGTTCCATTGTTCTCTGCCTTGTATCTTTTTTGATATCGATCCTTCTTCCGGCAAGTTGTTCTGTCGCCATATCCATTAGTTTGTAAAGTGCTTTTCCCCATGCTTCTGCCCAGGTCTCCCTTCCCTGTTTGCTCAGCAGTCTGCACATCTCCGCAACTATCGCTATCGCCCTTACAAGTATGCTGTTGTATTTTTCAGGATCGCTTTTGCCTCCGGCTTCCCTTATTGACTCTGCTGCCGGCTTGGATATCAGTTCCCTCTTTACCGTTATCAGGCCCTCTTTGGGTGCTCCATTACGGTACGCTGTCCATATCTTCCTGTTCCATTCATCTTTGAGTCTGTTGGACTCTTCTATGAATTCTGCATTAGGATTGTTCTTACCGATCTTCTTAGTCGGAAGGAATGGACTGTTCTTTGGGAACACCTGCATCTGATTTGGTTCGGACAGCTGTCTGTTCATGAGATCTGTGAAGAAAACTTTTACATCTTCTGTGAATGATTTCTGTTTGAAGATCGGATTCTTTTTATCGAATAGATGCTCTTCATACACTTCACCTTTGGGTATCATGCTGTAGCCAGGAAGCAGTTCTCCTTCGGCAGTCGCTTCCTTTTTTGTCCTGACATGCCTGCCTTCAGGATCAAAATACATGTTACGAGTCGCTATCTTTCTCACCGGTTCATCCAGCTGCTGCCGCTCCGAATAGATCAGATGGATGTGATAATTCGTCTTCCTCTTGTTATGGTGAAGAGCTGCGATGCACTCTGTGCCATACTCTTTCCGATAGGATTCAACAAAGTATCTGAGCAGTTCATCCGGATCATAGCAGGTCATTTCTTTCGGCAAAGCTATTATCAGTTCTCTTGCCTCGATGCAGTTCCCACTCGTTCCGCTTCGCCTGAAGTCCGACTGATTCTCTTTTGCAAGATCCTGCCAGTACTTCCTCGGCACTGTTTCATAGACCGCATACAGGTTCTCCTGTTTCTTTTCATCGCTGATATATCTGATCCTGCCGACTACATTAGTCAGCTTTCCGTGCTGTATAAATGTCACATTTTTTATAGGCGTCACCCCCTTTTCTTGAGCGCTCTTTATTTATAGGTACCGCCCCGCGAGGCGAAATACACAGAGAACGAACCGCAAGGTTTGTGCGATGGGTGTATTTCGCTCTCAGTCGGCGAGGCCTTTATGGCTATACATTTTCATTGTTCATTTCCTTTATCTCCCCTGTCAGGAGTCAGTGTGGCTCCTCTGTATCCACAACTGTGTGCTCCTCATATGCTCCTTCGTCCTTCAGCTCCATGGCAGTAGTTTGGATCCCTCTTGATCACATTCATGATCTCTGGCTGTCATGAAGATCTGTCTGATTATTGTTCCCGGTCTATACCCTTCTCAAAAGTGTCGTATATCGGGTCACTTTTCAGAAAAAAGTCTTAGCTATCTCTACTTTTCTGTTCTCAATCTTTCTTGTCGATGTCTGTATCCTTTCCAGGTCGCTTGCCCATCCTGTACGGCCATAGTGGGCACCATTCGATCGGACAGAGTCGTATCTCTTTCTTCTCTCCGCAGCAACAGTCAATACACTTTGCTCTGATTGCTTTCATAGGTGTCATGCTTCCCATGCACTCGCCTCCCTTCTGAACATATCTCTGGTGACCTCCATATCCAGTCCAAGCTCATATGTCGACGATGCATTGTACAGTGCCGTCATGATATATCCTCTGGTATTTACAATGTTTCTCGGTGCCGATCTCAGGCTGTCTATTACTTCCTTCACCACATAGCTGTTTATCTTTCTGAATCTCTCTTGTATGATCGATGCCGGTATCCTTTCTCCGTTGATAAGTTGCGGCTCAGTTCTATACAGATTGTTTTCTGCTATGATCTCTACTATCTCATCTATCATTCCTCTGTCTGATCGCAGGTCTCTTGTCAGAGCTTCGTAATCTACCTGCTCTCTGACCCGTTCGATCTCCGCTTGATAGATAGAGTCGTAATCTATGTTTGTAATTTCTGTAGTATTCTCTGTATTTGTCATAGGTTTTTTCATACTACCTGCTTGGTTTTTTCCTATGACCTCATCGGTTTTTTCAGATACCCTGGTCGGATTTTTCCTACCAGGGGTTTCGTATCCCTCAGGGAATGTGATCTCCAGAAGCCTGTCTGCAAAGAGTTCTATATACATCACGTTATTCAGGGTGGTACTGTCTGTCTCAACATTTCTTAATTGCCTCTTTATCAGCCCAAGCTTCTCCAGACGTTCTATCGCTCTTCTGCTCTGATCCTTAGTCAGTCCGAACTTATTCAAAAGATGCTTATAACTCATCTGCAGGAGATCAGCTTTGAACCGCTTAATAAGCTTTATGCCCCCGGCATCACTCTCATCACACTCCTCTCTTGGTCTGTGCCAGTACAGGATTTCTGAGAGGATCGTTATCGCTGTAAGATCCGGCTTCCCTTTTTCTGTCCGTATGGTGCTGTACCACGAATTCGGTATTATATTGCCGGTGAAAATCACTCCATACAGAGCATCTACTGAGTTGACCCCTGTTTTGCTCACCTGCATATTTCACACCTCGCTTCAGCTCAGCCGCTCGCCGCCAAGCTGTTCTTCGAGGTACCGCTCTACTGCTTCAACAGACAGAAGTGCTTTTTTGCCTGCCATCATCGCCGGTATCTTTTCTTCCTTTACAAGCTGCCTTAATTGCCATTCAGTGAGCTGGCAACCGGGATCAATCGCTCTTAATTCTTTTATCGTCTCCTTGATCGTTCTTACTTTCGTCACTTATACCTTCCTTTCCGAAAGCTCGCTTCTTTCTTCTTCTCCGCACTACTTTTTCTTTGATTCTTTTAGTCGTTTTGTAAATGTTCATCTTGATTTCCTCCTTAATATCAAGTTATAGCTTTATCGAGTATTACAGTATAACTAAAGCTATAACTTTTGTCAAGCCTATTATTTTGTAAAAATAAAGTTGAAACTTGTTTTTGTTTGGTATATACTATTACTGACAGGAGGATCAATACAATGGGAAACAAAATTAAAGAAGTAAGAAAAAGCAAGGGTATCACTCAGAAGGAACTTGCAGCGATATTAGGTGTTACTCCTCAGGCGGTATCTCAGTTCGAAAGAAGTGATCCGGACAGATTTACAATAGCAACACTGCAGAATATAGCAACTGCGCTGGAATGCAAGGTAGATGACCTTATATCCAAGGACACCTCCCCTGATATCGGTTATTATTTCGAGTCTGAAAAGATTGGAAAGAATTCCAGCAAAATAACTAAAATCGTGATCGATCTCAGTGCTGTCAACAGGATGGGAGCCGATGCACTGGAGAACTATATCGATCTAATTATGAGTAATGAGAAATACACCTCACTTGACACAGAGTTCCTTAAAGAAGTCTGGGGTGAGGAAACATACTATCGCTTTTATGCACAGGAGACAGAATCGCAGTAAAAATGGGAGAATCAAAGGAAAAGAAAACTAAACGAAAAAAACAAACCATCAATGGTCAGCCGTATATTGTTATCAATGTCAAAGTAAGGCCCTACCTCGACAAAAATGGCAACCGCAAGGTTTACAAAAAGTTCTATGGGAAGACTTTAAAGGAATGTTATGCAAAGCGTGATAAGTTTAACTCTAATCACGGTATCAATGCTCGCGAAATGTTCTTTGGCGAACTGGCAGATGATTTTATCTGTAACACATTCCTTCCTGATCCTAATTATAAGGAAAGTACCAAGCAGCGTTATATAGATGCGTATAACAATAACCTGGCTCCAATGGATATTACAAAAAAACTCATCACAGATGTTGATTACCGTGGATTGCAGGCTGCGTATAACGACATGACCTGTGCCCCTTCCGGAGTTAAGAACTGCCATAAGCTCATGAGACTGTTCTTTAAGCTCATGGAGCAAGAAGATATTTGTAAGGACATTACCAAGAGCCTGGTAGTACCAAAGCCTAAAAAGAAGAATGCTTCTGGCGAAATCATAGTGTTCAATGACGAAGAGATAGAAGCTATCAAGAAATATATAGCCATAAAAGATCTCCCCTACTATGAAAACCGGAGGGTATGCAGATTGAGATTTCTGATCACACTTGCGATAAACACCGGAGCAAGAATTAGTGAACTGCTGGCTCTTACATATGATGATATACAACCAGACAGAATCACGATCAATAAACAAGTAGTAGAAAGACCTATTTTCGAGAATGGTAAGACTGTCGGCCATGAGCTCGTTATCGATGATACAAAGACAGAGAACAGCGTAAGATCAATTCCAATAACAGAAGAGACATATTCCAGGCTTGCTGAGCACAGGGAGTGGCAGAAAGAAGATATGAAAAAGAATAAATATGATACAGATCTTCTGTTCACTACAGATTCAGGTAAACTGTATGATAAACACTCCCTCAGGCACACTCTGGATCGTATCCATGAGGATGCCAAAGTAAGTCAGTATGGGTTTCACGCGTATCGGCATACATTTGGTACAAAACTTGCCTCCAAGGGAGTTGCACTTCAGACTCTCTCATCCCTCATGGGTCACAGCGATATATCTGTAACAGCAAAATATTACATCAATGTACCAGTCGCGGAAAAAGTAGAAGCAATCAAAGCGCTAAGCGCATAAGCCTCATCATGAATAATATATGAATCATCGCTCGGAAGCATAACAGCAGCCGAGCGATTTTTTAGTACATATTTAGTACAAAAGATGTACTAAATTGCCTTTTTTGACCCATAAACACCTGCGATTGCAAAAGTTATCAATGATTATCCTGCATTACCAAAAAGTCTCTATTGCCTGAAATTTCAACGAAAAAAGCCTCTAATCATTGTGATTAAAGGCTTAACTGGTTGCGGGAGGGGGACTTGAACCCCCGACCTCCGGGTTATGAGCCCGACGAGCTACCAACTGCTCTACCCCGCGGCATCTGAAGTGATTGCCTTAGCAATCGTATATATTAAACGGAAGGTGGTACCGGAGACCGGACTCGAACCGGTACGAGAATCACTTCTCATAGGATTTTAAGTCCCAGGTGTCTACCAATTCCACCACTCCGGCTTATTCGTATAAAATGGCTCCGAGGGTGGGGCTCGAACCCACAACCTACCGGTTAACAGCCGGTTGCTCTGCCATTGAGCTACCTCGGAACGTCTGCCGCTTTATGCGACTTGATTATTATAGTTTAACGGCAGTGTTGTGTCAACACCTAATTTAATCTTTTTTCTGTGGCTCTAAAATCGTACATGCAGGCCGGTTTTAACCTATCACGTCCCTTATGATTCTGTGAAAATTGCCGTACGCGATCTTCTCGAGCTCATCCTCTCTCATCCCCCTGCCGCGAAGAATCTCAAAGAAATCAGGGATCTTGCTTGAGTCCTCAATTCCGGGTGTCAACGCTTCAGCTCCTGAGTATCCTTCCGGATCGTCAGGGTCACCTATGAAGCCGCAGAAATCAAAGCCACACCCTACATGGTCAATGCCCATAATATCTATCATGTGCTCGCAGTGGTCTGCCAGCCTGTTAATATCTCCCTTTCTGCGATCGTTATCGAGGAATTCGTTCCACGTATTGAGTCCCACACAACCGTTTGCGTCCCTTACTGCCCTGAGCTGCTCATCGGTGAGATTACGCGGATGGGAGCTGAGCTTCCTGCAGTTGGAGTGCGATGCTATGAACGGACGTCCATCCATGATACGTGCGATGTCCCAAAAGCCCGCTTCATTAAGGTGCGACGTGTCCACGATCATCTTCCTTTTGATCATGTGCAGGACCGCTTTCTTTCCGAGCTCACTGAGCCCTTCATCGCTCCCGGACAGAGCACTGTGGCCGAAGCCGTTCTCTTCGTTCCATGTCAGCATTCCGTGTCTTGCACCGAAATCGTAATACTCGTCGAGCCTGGTAAAAGTCCCGTCATATGATGCATACGCCATTCCTTCGAGTCCGATGAACACGTAGAATATGCCGTCTTCTCTGGCTTTCATCATCTCGTCGTATGTCTTTACGATCCTGAGGTCCTTTGTCTCTGAGATCTCATCACTCACACAGCTGAAAATCTCCCCGGTTCTTTTGGCATAGTCTTCCGGCTTGTCAATCCAGATCACGAAAACCGAGCCTTCCACTCCGCCTTTCTTAAGCCTGGCGGAATGGTGATTATGAAAGACATTCGTCTCTCCTGCCAGTCTCCTGACTGTGACATCAGTCCATATATCGCTGTGTGCGTCAAAACACTTCATAGTTTATCAGTTATAGAGGTTGTCCTCTTTTTCCTCCTGCAGGTTCCTGTTTATGATTCCTATCTTTTTTCTGTATTTTTCAGCGTTGACAGCATCACCGATTGCCTCGTACAGATGCACCAGCTCCTCCATCGCGTCGATGTTGCTCGGTGAGAGTCTGAGCACTCTTTTGAAGGCTTCGATTGCTGCATCAGGGTTTGCCAGCGAGGATTCCGCTATGCCGAGATAGTACCACAGCGGCCACCACTCGGAGTATCTGCCCTCCTTGAAGCGTGCAAGTGTGTCTCTGCCTCCGACAAAGTCTCCACCCATGATCTTGTTGCAGCCATGTTCGATTTCTACAGGTTCTTCAAGTTCCTCAACACGCTCTGAGATTTCTTCTCTGAGCGATGCCAGCAGCTGGTCGTCCATCTCGTAGGTTTCCATCTCACTGCCTGCCGAATACTTAAGGAAGTCCTGCCATGTGAGCTTTGCCTTCAGGTAAAGGCCCATGTTGAGGTATGCGTAACCGAGAAAATAGTATCCCATCGCGAAATCCGGATGGATCATCGTGAGAAGCTCAAAAGTCTCGGAAGACTCCGCTTTGAAGAGGCCTGTCTTCTCCTCGTCACCCATGCCGTCCGCTGATTCTGCCTCGTATATCTCCTTGCAGACTCTTGCGTAGAGGTAGAGAGCCTCCTTCGACTTAGGCTCCATGCGGAGGGCCCCTCTTAAAAGCATGCAGGCATCCTCGTAGTCTCCCATGTCGGCTGCACGTGCGCCTTCAGACACCAGCATAGGTGCTGCGTTCTCGCCCGTAGCGTGCTTTACGAATTCCACATACTTTTCTGCAAATACAAAGTACGGATCGCCGCCTATTACCCTGCCCATGTTGAGCACAATATTTTTAAGGTCGATCTCTCCCTTCGCGTCGCTGCCCTCTATGCCTACAGGCACCGGTACGCCCGAAAGGATCTCAAGCGCTCCTGTCCTGGAAAGGTATTCAGGCGAAAGCTCCGCGAACATCATATTCTGAATTCGCGGAGAGAGGTATTTGCTTATTCTGTCTTCGTTTCTGACTTCACTCAATCTAATTCCCAGCCTTTTCTGTCGAATTTCTTCATTGCATCTTCGCTTACCATCGCTTCGAGGTCTGCATAGATGACGTCTTTGAGGATCTCGTGCTTTACGGAGTCCGCAAGGTCATCGTAAAGGCCTTCCGTATACGCGAAAAGTATACGCGCAAGATGCTCTTTCTTGCGGGTCTTTCCGGCAAGATCTTTCGTATTGATGTATGCTGTGAGCCTGCTGAAGAGGTCGTACGGCTTGATTCCGGTATCGTTCAGTATTCTCGGAATCGATTTTTTGAAACCGCCATCCCCGATATAGCTCTCAACCGTGCGGCTCATGGCTCTTAAACGCAGCAGCTCATCGGATGACATGCTGCCCGTCGCGATCACCTCGTAAGGGGCGTCTTCGGCATAAACATAGCCGAACTCGTGCGCCTTTGATCTGAGCATAGTGCCCTTGCTGAGGCATATGTTATCGATATGCACAGGCATTCCCTCTGCCATGCCGAAAGTCTTGTTGAAGGAGCGGGCAAACAGCGCCTCAGTCTCGAGCGGGAGTCCCGCCTTGATGTGGATATCGGTGCGCACTTTTCCGCTCTGGAGCAGCTTTGTGGTGTTGTACATGAGGCGGTAGATATTGCCGTCCCTGCCGCATGCTGCAAGCACTTCAGCGTTGGTGCTGCCGATTTCCATGCGGAAAACTATCTGTCCTTCCCTAGCCTCAGCCAGCAGTCTGAGAGTCTCTTCATCGAGTCCGTCACCATCGATGCTGAACTCGAAAGCCGTGATGCCGTTGTCGTTATTGATGATATATTCGAATATCCTGTACGCCCTATCGCTGTTGTAGTTGAACCATCTGTCGAGGAACACGACCCGCTCCACCTCGTTCGCCAGGAAGTATCTCAGCTCGGTGAATACCCTGCTTAGGCTCAGCGCTCTTACCCTTGCGTTAGGCAGGAACTGCGAGTAGACGGACCTATCTGACGTGCCCCTGATGGACTCATAATACACAGTGCCCTTATCCAGCTCAAACTTCTCGTAAGGGAAAGGCAGAGCTTCCATCTCTACAGGTGCATCGTACGGATTGACTGCTATCTCATCTCCATCCCAGAATGCGAGGCCGGCGATGTTCTCAAAATCGAACTCATAGTCAAGTACTGACTTGAGGAAGTTAAAGAGCACACTCTCCCCCTCGCCTCTTACGACGTAATTAACGAAATTGTTCTGCTTCATGAATGCACGCGTCTCAAAAGACACCTCCATGCCGCCGAACATGACAGCGATGCTCGGAACTGCCTTCTTGACCATCTCGGCCACGTGAAGGAGCTGCCTCACATTATAACTGTTGGCATGGAAGTAGACTATGTCGTACTGACCGGTTGCAATGCTCTCAAAAATGTCTGTATAGAGCTCGTTGCGCCCAAAAGTCCTCAGCTGAACCTCTGCAGGTGAGTCACAGATGACACTGTAGATGGACTTCAGAGCAAGGTCGGTATGCTTGCAATCAGATTTTATAGTAGTCAACAATAATCTCATATCAGTATACCTTTCGACAACGGCGCAGGTTCATGAAATATCTTACATTCTCTCCGGTGCTGCTATGCCCAGAAGTGCCAGACAGTTTGCAATTACTGTCTTTGAAGCTTTTACGAGGGCCAGCTTGGAGTTTCTTTCAGCCTCATCTTCAACCAGGATGTGCTCGTCATGATAGAACTTGTTGAATGACTGTGCTATGTCTACCAGATGGCGTGTAACGATTGACGGCTCGTACTTTTCTGCAGCCTCCACTACCACCTCAGGTACTCTGTAGATGAGCTTAGCGAGCGTGTAAGCGCTGTCGCTTCCGAGGTATGCAGGGTCGATGTTTCCGAGCTTGGAGATATCAACACCGGCATCTTCTGCCTTGCGGAGTACGCTCGATGCTCTTGCATGTGTGTACTGAACGTAAGGGCCTGTCTCGCCGTCGAAGTTGAGGACCTTGTCCCATGAGAACACGTAGTCCTTTATCTTGTTGTTGGAGAGTTCCTGGAAAATGACGGCACCTATGCCGACTTCCTTGGAGACCGCTTCGATGTCTACGCCCTGGGCGTCCTTCTCACGCATGATCTCAGCTGTCTTTGCAACTGCTGTATTGAGAACATCTTCGAGGAATACGACTCTGCCCTCACGTGTTGACATCATCTTTATATCATCTCCGTCCGAGAGGCTGACCAGTCCGAACGGAACATGGATACAGTCTTTCTCCCACTCATATCCCATGAGCTGGAGGACCTTCTTCCACTGCTTGAAGTGGAGGTTCTGCTGCGATGCCACCACGTAGATGCACTTGTAGAAATCATAGTGCTCCTTGCGGTATACGGCTGCAGCGATATCTCTTGTAACATAGAGGCTCGATCCGTCGGATTTTGTGATCATTGCCGCTCCGAGGCCGTATTCCTCAAGGTCTACGATCTGTGCTCCCTGTGATTCGATCAGGAGGCCCTTGTCTTTCAGCTCCTGAATGAATCTAGGCATCTTGTCGGAGTAGAAGCTTTCGCCGGCATATGAGTCAAATGTGATACCGAGCATGTCGTATACGCGGTTGAACTCCTCGAGGCTCAGTGTTCTGAACTTCTCCCAGAGCTCAAGCTCCGCCGGCTCACCGGCTTCGAGTCTTACGAATGTCTCTCTTGCCTCGTCTTCGAGCTCAGGATGCTCTTTAGCCTCTTCGTGGAACTTCGTATAGTATCCGAGGAGAGCCTTGATAGGCTCCTTTGCGAGCTCCTCTTCGCTTCCCCACTTGCGGTACGCAACTATCATCTTTCCGAACTGAGTACCGTAGTCGCCGAGGTGGTTGATGCGCACAACATCAAAGCCTACCGCATCGTAAAGCTTGTAGAGCGCATTGCCGATTACGGTACTTCTGATGTGGCCGATGTGGAACGGCTTTGCGATATTAGGCGAAGAATACTCGACTATTACCTTGCGGCCTTGCCCGCCGTTTGACTTTCCGTAGTCCGCGCCGAGCCTGTCGACTTCGTCTATCACTTCTCCGGCGAAGAATGCTCTGTCGATGAAGAAGTTGACGTACGCATTTACGTTCTCTACCTTTGCGAAAGCTTCAGCCTCGCCTGCCTTGGCCGCTATGTCCGCCGCGATAAGCTGCGGTGCCTTGCGGAGTGCCTTCGCAAGCCTGAAGCATGGGAACGCGTAATCTCCCATCTTCTCGTCGGCAGGGATCTCGATCATGTTCATGATCTCATCCTTTGTAAGCCCGAGTTCTTCGCTGTAAATTGAATCAGCTATAAGTTCCTTGAAATCTACCATATTTACTTCCCAAACACTTTCATAAAATGATTTTCGTCGCAGATCCTGAAGTCGTCTGCGAACACTCTGTCTTCTGCTTCTACTGCAGGGTTTGCCCTCTCTTCGAGGCAGGCATCTATGAGCTTGTCGGTGAACATACCATTACCGCCTGTCAGCTTTCCGCTGAATGTTCCGTCATAGATGACGCCCGATCCGCATGACGGGCTGTTCGCCTTGAGTATGGCTCCCTCTATCTTGCATGTGCCGTGTTTTCTCGATCCGTGCTCTACCAGCACCGAGTTGAGCGAAAACTCTGAGCCCTCGTCGAAAGCCCTGGTGAGGTCGTTGCCGGACTTGTCGAGCACCTTGAAATACTCGTCGTCGATCGGCACTATCTCGGCAGGTTCGCGCGGTACACTGAGCCCTGCAGCTGTCTCAGGGCATATTGTAACATAATCATGAGTTCTGCAGAACTCTATGACATCATCATTTTTGTTATTGCCGCCATTGTATTTGCAGTCAAATCCAAGGAGGCATCTGCTTACTATATACATATTGCAATTCTCTCTTCAGTTAATAGTTCTTTGCGTTTATTTGCGATCTACGAGAGTGACTATTGTGTTTCCCTCTCCGCCCTGATCGTAAGGCGCGGATTTGTACGACTCAACATGCTTATTGCGCCTGAGCTCAGCTCTGAGGCCCTTTCTGAGTATACCCGAACCCCTGCCGTGTATGATGTTCACAGTCTTGAGCCCCGCAAGGAAGGCATCATCGATGTATTTATTCATCCTGTCAGTGGCATCGTCCAGGTTCATCCCTATCAGGTTGATCTCGGTGCTCACGTTCTTTGTTTTGCCGAACGACATGTTGCCGTACTTGGCCTTTTTCTTCTCCTTGTTGCCCTGAGGCTCCGACTCGGCGATAACGACGTCTTTTACGTTGACAGTCATTCGTATCGACCCCAGCCTTATACCGAAGTTGCCTCTGGAGTCCGGAAGGCTCTCCACATCGCCTGTCTGGTCGAGCTTTGTGTACTTGACCCTCATGCCTATCCTGAGGTCTTCAGGATCAGGCATCTTGCCCGTCTGAATGGTCTCCACTTTAGGAGCATCTGCAGGTTTAAGAGCGGATTCAGCCTGTCTGAGCTTTCTGCGGCTTTCGGCAGCTCCTCCGGCTATGTGGCCTTCATTAAACCCGGCATTCTTTTTTCTGTGCTGTATATCTCTGAGCTCGGTGGTGATCTCGTCGATCGTGCCCTGAGCGTCCCTCAGCATGACTCCGGCCTTCTTGCGGGCTTCTTCAACTATCTTAGCTGCTTCTGCCCTGGCTTTAGCGAGCTCCTTCTCTGCCTCACTCATAGCCTCCTGCGCAGCTTCTCTTTCCCTGCCGGCTTCCGCCAGCTTAGCCTCTGCTGCAGCCTGGTCGGCTTCGACCCTGCTTACGGCCTCTTCGAATTCCAGCTGTTCCTCGCCCATGAGCTCCGCTGCCCTGTCTATGATCGATTTATCCAGTCCCAGTTTCTCTGAGATCTCGAAGGCGTTGGATTTGCCCGGGAGCCCCACCCTGAGCTTGTATGTTGGCGAAAGAGTCTCAACGTTGAACTCCATCGATGCGTTCTCGACTCCCGGAGTCGAAAGAGCGTATTTTTTGAGCTCCGTATAGTGTGTGGTAGCGGCAACGAGTGCGCCGGCTTCCTTGAGCCTCTCAAGCTCTGCAATGCCGAGTGCGGCACCCTCCAGCGGGTCTGTGCCGGCTCCGAGCTCGTCGAGCAGCACCAGGCTGCCCTCGCCCGCATTCCTGAATATCTCGATGATGTTCTTCATGTGCGATGAGAAGGTGCTGAGGCTCTGCTCTATGCTCTGTTCGTCGCCTATGTCGGCGAAGATCTCTTTGAGCACAGGCAGGCTCGTCCTCTCGTCTGCCGGAACATGCAGACCGCTCTGCGCCATAAGGCACAGAAGACCTATCGTCTTGAGAGTAACAGTCTTGCCTCCGGTATTAGGTCCGGTTATGAGAAGGGTCGTCCAGTCGCGGCCCAGCTCTATGTTGGTAGGAACCACCTTATCCGCAGGTATAAGCGGATGGCGCCCTGTCTTAATGTCAATGAAATTCTCCTCGTTCAGATGCGGCTCTGCACCGTCCATCATTACCGACAGCTTGCCCTTGGCATTGATGAAGTCGAGCTCGGCCATCAGCCTCTGGTCATTCAGAAGGCTCTGGCTGTGTTCTCCGACCCTGCTGCTGAAGAGCTCGAGTATTCTGGTGATCTCAGCCTGCTCGTCCATTTCGAGCTGTCTGAGCTCATTGTTGAGTGTAACTACCGCCTGCGGTTCCACGAAAAGAGTGGCTCCCGTTGACGACTGGTCGTGCACCATGCCCGGGAACAGGCTTATGTATTCCCTCTTGACCGGTATCACGTACCTGCCGTTTCGCATGGTTACGATGGCGTCCTGAAGGTGCGACTTTGCAGATGATGAGCTTATCATCTTCTGCAGACGGCTCCTGATGAGGTCGTTCTTATTGCGCATTTCGCGCCTTATGGATTTCAGCTCTGGTGAGGCGTTATCAGACATCTCATCTTCGCTGAGTATAGCATCGTAAATGTCACGCTCGAGCTTTACTGCAGGATCGAGAAGACCCGCTATCTCGGGTATGACTTTCAGACCGTCAGGCATGTCGCTCTTAAGAAAAGTCTTCACCTGGCGCGAGACCGCTATGCTGGCGCGTATCTGCAGCAGTTCCCTCATGCTGAGGCATCTGCCCCTGCGGGCCAGAGACACCATACCGCTGATGTCTCCGATCTCGCCGACAGGAATGCTTCCCTTATGAACAATAACGGAAACCGCTTCTGTAGTTTCCGTTAGTGCATCCTTTGCCATGCGCATATTGGTCATAGGCTCAAGCTGCTCTATTCTTTCCTTAGCAAGTCCCGAACCCGCCTGATCGCGCAGGAGGTCAAGTATTTTATTGAATTCGAGGAGTGTCAGTATCTTAGAATTCATCTTCGTTGTTAAGTCTCTTGATGGATTTCAGCTCGTTTCTGAGATTAACGTTCTCCATCTGAAGATCGAAGTAAGCGTTCTCCATCTCGACGAGCTTCTCCTGAAGCTTTTTCTGATCTTCGGTGTTCTGTGTCTGTCTGTCGAACTCAGAAGACATCTTGTCCTTCAGATCTGTAACCTGCTTCTTTGTCTGCTCCCACATCTGGATGTAGTGCTTAACGTCGTTGTCGAGCTGATAGTTCTCTGTCTGCAGCTTGAGTGTCATGTCTGTATTATCCATCAGCTTCTCTGCGATATTAAGTGCTGTCAGTACCGCAGCCTTGTAATTAGGATTGACATTGAGCGCCTTGCTTACAGCTCTGAGCTCTTCATCCACCATCTTAGCGATATCCTTGATGCGTTCCTCGCTCTTGTCGCTGGAAAGCACATAATTGGTTCCGCATATGATTACATCGGCTCTGTTCTTTTCCATTTCTTACCTCGCATTGATAATTATACCTGTCTGCCGCGCACAGCCTCGTACATGAGTATGGCCGCTGCGACAGCCGCGTTTAGAGATTCGATCCTTCCACGCATCGGAAGCGTCACCTTAACGTCTGCCATATCTATCATGGCATCTGATACGCCCCTTGCCTCGTTGCCTATAATAAGGGCTATGCCCTTGCTCAAATCTTCCTCATAGTACGGCACGCCTCCGTCAACTGCAGTTACGGCAATGCGTCTGCCCGATTTTCTGAGGATGTCTCTGAGTCTGTCCTCTCCGGTTACGTAAATCACCGGAATCTCGAAGATCATGCCCGCGGTCGCGCGCAGCACCTTAGGTGAATAGATATCCACCGTGCCGCTCATCGCTATGATGGCCTTGTAGCCTGCAGCGACCGCAGTCCTTATCAGGGTACCCATGTTGCCCGGATCCTGTATGCGGTCGAGCACAAGAATATTGTCGTCAGCACTGAGACTGTCTATGAGCTCCGGTCCGCATGCCTGCTGCTTTACTACAGCCAGCATTCCTATACCGCCTACTGCATCCGTAAGCGCGGCAAATTCGCGCTCGGGAACCTCGCAGACGGTCATGTCCGGAGACTTTATGCAATCCTTTATGAAGTGAGGCGCGTCATCCGACGCTCCCGCAGGTATCATTATGAAGTCGACATCGAGACCTCTTTCGAGCACCTCGCTGACGAGATTCCTGCCTTCTACGGCAAAGCGGCCTTCTGTAGTGCGGCCCTTGCGCGTAGCGAGCTTTCTGACGAGCCTGATCCTGCTGTTGTCACCTGATGTTATTCTGATCAGCATATTCTGGCGTAGGAATCGACTTCTTCCGTTTTACTTGAGAAATTCCGGGATGTCGAAATCGTCGGAACCGCCTGACGGAGCGGAGTCGTTGTCGTCGAAGAGCTTATCGAGCTCAACTTCAACAGCGTCGAGTCCGTCGACTGTGATTCTCTTTGCAGTTGCAAGAGTGTCCTTCTCAGGCTGCGGAGAAATGGTGATGCCGTCCATGCCTGCAGTGTTGCCAAAGTCTGTAGCAATGATTGTGACGGAAATCTTGTCTGTCATCTCTTCGCTGATAGTAGCACCGAAGATGATGTTAGCGTCTGCGTCTGCCTCATTGGCAACTCTGTCAGCGATAGTGTTGATATCGAGCATTCCCATGTCGTATCCGCCTGTAACGTAGAGCAGGATCGACTTGGCGCCTGAGATGGATGTCTCGAGCAGCGGGCTGTGAACAGCGTTTGTGATAGCCTGCTCGATCTTGTCTTCTCCCTCGCCTGTACCAACGCCCATGTGAGCGATTCCGCGGCCTTCCATGACGGTTCTGACGTCAGCAAAGTCGACGTTGACAAGTCCGTACTGGGAGATCAGATCGGAGATGCCCTGTACGCCCTTTCTGAGAACGTCGTCTGCCATAGCGAATGCCTCGAGCATCGAAGTGTTCTTGTCGCTCGAATCGATCAGCTTGTCGTTAGGGATAACTACGAGTGAATCTACGAAGTTGCTGAGATACTGGATACCCTTTGCTGCACGGTTCCAGCGCTTCTTGCCTTCGAATGTGAATGGCTTTGTGACTACAGCTACTGTAAGAGCTCCGCAGTCCATCGATGCCTTTGCAACGATAGGAGCAGCTCCTGTACCTGTGCCGCCGCCCATTCCTGCTGTGATGAATACCATGTCGGCATCCTGGATGTTAGCGATGATCTCATCGATGCTCTCCTCAGCAGCCTTCTGACCGATCTCCGGGTTAGCGCCGGCTCCACGGCCTCCGGTGATCTTTTCGCCGAGCTGAACCTTGATCTCAGCTTTGCATCTTGAGAGTGCCTGTCTGTCTGTATTCACACCAATAAAGGTAACGCCCTGCAGTCCGGCGTCGACCATGCGGTTGATAGCATTGCATCCGCCACCGCCGATACCGACGACCTTGATGATTGCGGCATTATCCGGTTCGGAAACAAAGTCGGAAACAAATTCCATAATGAAGTCCTCCTCAAATAAATATACTTATAAACATATATTGTAATAGTAACATATAAAAACCCCGAATGCATTAGTTTTTTGGCGAAAAACACAACATTTAGGGGGTATTTGCTTGACGAGACACAATTACTTGTTAACTAGAATATAGGCTGGAACGATGCCGAGCCGTCCTCCAGGAATGTGATGGTGCCCCTTTCGATGCCATCCTCGAAGAGTTTTTCGACCACCAGATGGAGTCTTCCGTCCTCCATGTTGGTCATCAGAGTGTCGTAATCCGTCTTTACACACAGCGTGTCATAGATATACGCCTTTATCTTTTTCTCCTTCGAGACATCGACCTTCACAAAATAAAGGTCGGATTTTATCATCATTTTGATGAGATCCAGCACCTTGTCCATACGCGCGTTGTCCTCAGTGCCGATCTTCTCGCCCAGCTTTATCTTGCTGACGATTATTCCCTCAATGATGGTTGTCGTTGGCTTGTTTCTCGTCTTCTTGAGGAGTATGCCCTCCTCGTCCATGACGAGATAATCATCGTCATATTTGAACGCCAGTCTCTCCTGTCTCTCAGTGACCTTTATCACCAGAGTCGACGGAAGTTTGCGCCTTACTTCGGCGCTCTTTATATAAGGGTTCTGTTCAAGGAACTCTCTGGTCTCCTTGATGTTTGCTTTGTAGATTATATTCCGGCCCGAAGTAGCATGACCGATGTTGATTATCTCTTCAGCCGTGTAGTGCGAATTGCCCTTCACCTCTATGGCATCGATCGTAAACAGACCTGAGTTTGAAAGCACCAGCCATACAACCCCGAGTATTGCGGCTGTCATCAGCACGTAGAAGCGCGTCCTGAAGAGGTTTTTCTTTCTCTGCTTGTAGATCCTGCGGGCTTCCTGTTTCTGCGCCAGCTCACCCATTCCCGGATGATCTACCGGAAGTCCGTATCGGGTCTTCTTTTCTCCGGAGCCATCATCTTCAGGCTGCTCACCCGTACGATCCATGACCTTTGTCTCTGCGTAGAGTATCTGTGCTGCAGCCTTCCTTGCCTTCTCCTCTTCGGGATCGGGCTCCTCGTAGGTTTCGCCCTTCGGGACTACGAAAGTATATGTTATGTCATCCGGAGGCAGGCCTGTATCAGCATATATTGGCGGTTCTATGTTAGCCCTGCCAAGCTGATCCGCAAAGTTCTTTCGGTCTGCTACTAATGTCTTCGCCGGAACCGCTACTGCTTCAGGCTCTTCCGCTTCCTCATCCCCGTCAGTTTCAGCGGGCTCAGGCTCCACCATCACAGGTTCAGGAATTGCCTCTCCGTCACCGGCTGCCAGATAGTCATCGTCCGCCTCGGCAGAATGATCCTCCTCATCGGGATCTCTGTATACCTCTCCTTTCGGCACAACAAAAGTGTATTCGATGTCATCATCCAATACGCTGCCGGTTTCAGGATTCAGGTCCTCAGGCTTCTCTGTATTCTGTTCGATAGCTTCCCTGTTGTCTTCCAAATGCCTTACCTGTAGGTTTCAACGACGGTGTTGTAGATTATGTCTGTAGCATCCACCGGAGCTATGCTGCGGCTCGCTTTCTTCATTGCCTCCAGCCTTGCCCTGTCTGCATCGAGCTTACGGACTTCTTCCATAACCTTATCAGCGGTGTCTGCATTTTCTCTGACTATTATTGCCCCGCCTGCATCTGCTACGGCCTTTGCGTTGTAGTACTGGTGATCGGCCGTTACGTTCGGTGACGGGATGAATATGGCCGCTCTGCCGGCCATTGTGACCTCAGCCACAGAGAGCGCTCCGCTCCTGCTTATTGTGAGGTCGCATGCCGACAGCTGTGCCGGCATGTCGTTTATGTAGGCGCTTACCCTGACATTCGAAGGATTGAAGCCCTCTTCCGCCAGGCGCTTGCTTATTGCGTCATAATACTCTCTGCCGGTTCCCCAGATGACCGTATATCCGTCCTTGCCGGCATATTCTCTGGCGATCGCCTCGCCAATGCGGTTTGTGGTCTCAGATCCGAGACTTCCGCCAAACACCATGATGACGAAGTCTCCCTCCGGTATTCCCAGCTCCTTCCTGTCGGCTGAGGCGTCCCTGCCGTCGAAATCGGCTCTTACCGGGTTGCCGCTGTAGAGTATGTTGTCCTTGTTTTTAAAATGCTCGCGCGCGGATTCGAATCCGAGGAACACCTTCCTTGCGTTGCGAGCTCCGAGCCTGTTTGAAACACCCGGGAATCCGTTCTGCTCATGCAGATATACAGGAACTCCGAGCTTTCTGGCAGCCAGAACGACCGGCACGCTCACGAAGCTTCCGGTGCTTATGACTGCGTCAGGCCTGAATTTCTTCATCAGTTTGATGGCATCACGCCTTCCGTTCAGAGTTCTCCTGATCGTGGTGGCGAGCCTGACCGGATTGCTGCGGTCGAACCATGTGGAATCGACCTCGTAAAGCTTGTATCCGTGAGCCGGAATTATCTGACGCTCAAGGTCTTCGCCCTTCGCAATGTATATAACCTCGCCTGTAGGATCCTCGGCTCTGAACTTATCGCCAATGGCGAGCGCCGGGTATATATGGCCGCCGGTGCAGCCTCCTGTCAGAACTATTTTCATGATGGCAAAGCCTCCGCGTTATTTTTCATTTTCCTTTTGGGCACCCGTTTTTTAGATACGTTAAGCACTATGCCCATGGCTATCATGAACGACCAGATGGATGTGCCTCCGTAGCTGATGAACGGCAGCGTGATTCCTGTCGCAGGCATCGATGAGGTAACGACCGCCACGTTGATAATGACCTGCAGTCCCAGCATGACTCCTACTCCCGTTGCGAGGTAGAAACCGAGTCTGTCTTTGGCCTTGAGCGCTACCATAAAGATCCTGAAGAGCAGGATTATATATACCAGCATGAGGACCACAAAGCCGATGTATCCGAGCTCCTCGCCTATTACCGCGAGGATGAAGTCGTTCTGAGGCTCAGGCAGATAGAGGTTCTTTGCGATACTGCGGCCGAAGCCGAGGCCTCTTAATCCTCCGTTGCCAAGCGCGATAAGGCCCTGTGATACCTGATAGCCGCTGCCCTGGAAGTCCGCGAACGGATCGCGGAAGCTTGAGATTCTCTGATACCAGTGCTCCGGGCTTTTGGCAGTCATGATGTACATGTAGCCTGCTACGGCGCCGGCAAACGGCACTGCCAAGAAAAGATAATTGAGCCCTGCAACCAGCATGATCGCAATCATGATGGCCACGATTACGATAGCCGTTGAGAGGTTAGGCTGCTCAACGATCAGATAGAAGTGGATGCCCATTACCGCAATCAGCACCAGCAGTCCCTTAAGCGTACGTATATTGCTCGGATCCTTTATCAGGAAGCACGAGGTGAACACTATCATAGCTACCTTCGAGAACTCAGACGGCGTTACACCGATGCCTCGAATGCCTCGCTGAGCACCGCCGACGGTAGAACTCGTCATGATTACCA
Source organism: Mogibacterium sp. (assembly GCA_017405845.1). GTDB lineage: Bacteria > Bacillota > Clostridia > Peptostreptococcales > Anaerovoracaceae > Crickella. The sequence goes on from JAFQZQ010000034.1 coordinate 30,388, forward strand.
GCACCAGCAGCACCACCGACACCAGCACGATCAGGTAGCTTACCTTCATGTATATGTGGTAGTCGATGTTGGCGACTATCAGCATTACGAAAAGTCCGGTGCCGACCCACAGCGCCTGCCTGAACAGATAGTATGTAGGATCAGGATGCGCAGTATTTATGGTCTGGTAGTAGCCCGCGCTGAATACCATGGCGATACCGAAAAGCGACAGCAATATTACGAGCACGACTACTCCGAAATCGTAGCCGCTCACTACCCTGCCGAGTCCGCGTCCAAAATCCCTCGCTTCATCTACAGCGCTCGGTTTGCTGATTGCTTCGCGCCTTTCGCGCCTTATGGCCCTGCGCGTTGCAGCCTTCTCTGCCCTGCTCTTATTCTGTTTTACTTCAGCATCTCGTTTATGCATTGTTTGAAGTGTTTGCCTCTTTGTTCAAAGTTTGAGTACATATCCCAGCTTGCGCATGCAGGCGACAGGAGCACTTTTTCTCCGGCTCTTGCCAGTTCTGCTGCCTTGCGCACGCACTCAGGCATGTCCTTGCAGTTGTAAATATTTGTGAAGCCGGCCTTTCTGGCTGCTTCTTCGATGATAGGAGCATCTCTTCCGAGAAGGATTAGCGCCTCAACGGCTCCGTCAAAGTGATTGACGAGCTCGCCAAACTCCTGACCCTTGCCGTCGCCTCCGGCGATCAGGATTATTCCGTCCTTGAGCGCCTTGATCGCGATGACCGCAGCATCTACGTTTGTGCCCTTGGAGTCATTGTAGTAGTCTACATCATCGACTCTGCCGCAGAACTCTATGCGGTGCTCAACTCCCGGGAACTCCTTGATTGCTGCGCTTATCACCTCAGGATCAATACCTGCGAAGAACGATATCGCTGCCGCTGCGAGCACATTTTCAACGTTGTGATCGCCTATGATGCGAAGATCTGATCTGTCGCAGATGAAGTGCTCTGTGCCTTTAAGGTCCTTTACGATAATCTTTGTACCGTCAAGATATGCTCCGCAGTCGAGTTTTTTCTTTCTGCTGAACGGAATTATGGTCGCTTTTGTGTTTTTACCAAGCGCGAATGCCTGCTCATCGTCCTTATTGATGACCAGGAACTCGTCCTCTGACTGATTTGCAGCTACCTGGGCTTTAGCAGCGCCATAAGCTTCCATGCTGCCGTGCCTGTTAAGGTGATCAGGTGTGAGGTTCAGGATAGAAGATACGACTGGTCTGAAATCCACGGCAGTCTCGAGCTGGAAGGACGATACCTCCGTAACGAGCCAGTCTTTATTTGTGCTGTCCATAGACTCCGTAACTACCGGGTTTCCGATATTTCCCACAACAGCTGTATTTCGCCCTGAGGCCTTGAAAATCTCGCCAACCAGTGTAGTTGTCGTAGTCTTGCCGTTTGTGCCTGTAATAGCCACAAAATTGCCTTCTCCGAGTCTGTAGGCGAGCTCCAGCTCACCGATGATCTCAGCTCCGGCAGCCTTTGCCTGCTGGATATAGTCGAGCGCAGGAGGTACTCCCGGACTCAGAACAAGCATGTCATAAGCAGTCATATCCTCCGGTACACTGCCGAGGTATGACTTTATTTCTTCATTCTCCATATACTTAAGGAACTGTGTGTCGAGCTTATCAGGAGTCTTGGAGTCCTGAATGGTGACTATAGCTCCGGCTTCATTCAGCGCCTTTGTAGCAGCCTTGCCTGACTTGCCGAGGCCAACTACCAGCACGTTGCGTCCCTTAAGGATCTGTTTATAGGTATTTCCCCTTTTCATAGTGCTATCGCCTCTTTTCTATTTATTAGCGGACCGAGAGGAACGCGATGACGCAGCAGATGAAGGTGAATATGCAGAATACGCGTACTACCTTTGTTTCGTGCCAGCCGCCGAGTTCGAAGTGATGATGGATAGGTGCCATCCTGAAAACTCTCTTGCCGCCTGTTTTCTTGAAATATGTAACCTGTATGATGACTGACAGAGCCTCGATGACATAGATTAGGCCTGCTATCGGGAGGAGCCACTCAACGTGGCCTACGATTGCCATTGCCGAAAGCACTCCGCCGAGTGCCATGGATCCGGTGTCTCCCATGAAGATCTTTGCCGGATAGTGGTTATAGAGCAGGAAGCCGATGAGCGCTCCGAATACGGCCTGGCCGGCAACGGCCATCGGCTCGTTGCCGCCGTGCACGGTCATTCCGACTATTGCAAACGTGCACGCCACGATCGACGAAGTGCTCGAGGCCAGGCCGTCAAGTCCGTCTGTGAGATTGACAGCATTGGCCATGGCTACCGCTATAAACACTACAAATGGGATGTAAAGGATGCCGAAGTCGACCGTTTTGCCCCAGAACGGGATGAGCATCGTAGTGCCCTCCTTCACCATCATGAAGATGGCAAGAGCCAGGCCGAACACCAGCTGAAGAGCCAGCTTCTGCTTTGGCGTGAGGCCTTCGTTCTGCTTTTTGGCGATCTTGTTGAAGTCATCTATGAAGCCAATGGCTCCGAAAGCGTACATGCTGAGAAGGATCGCTATCTTCTCAGTAGTCATGCTTCCCTTCATGAACATGCTTACGATCATGGCAACTGTGATGCCCAGGATGAAAGCAATGCCGCCCATTGTAGGCGTTCCGGCTTTACTGAGATGGGCCTCAGGGCCCTCTTCTCTGATGAACTGTCCAAACTGTTTCTGCTTCAGCAGAGGTATCATGCGGGCAGTCACCAGCATCGAGACCGCAAACGCAATTGCCGCTATAAGCGCATATTCTCCTATTCCGTGGCTCATAATCATTTGATCTTTTACTCTCCGTTCTGTCGCAGATATCACTCGCTGTAGATATATACGACTGCGTCTTTTTCTACTCTTGTACCCGGTTTCGGATACTGGTCAACTACCACGAATGACAGATTGCTGTGATCCTCAGGTATGACCGTATGTTTAAGTCCCAGAAGATTGATGTTGCGGATGGCGTCATTGCTGTCCATGCCGGTTACATCAGGCACCTCAATGGTGTTCTTCTTGGCTTCTTTCTTTTCCTCTTTAGTGAGCTTGCGCTCTACTCCGAGATATTCAAGTGACTTCTCGGTAATTTCCTTTACAATAGGACCAGCTGTGTAAGCACCGTACTGCACCTTTTTAGGGTTGTAAACGATACATATCATCGAAATGACCGGATCATCCATAGGCGCCATTACCACGAAGGATGTGTTTGTCTCTTCGCTGTACTTCTTGTTTGCTACACGGTTAGCTGTACCGGTCTTTCCTCCTACCCTGTAACCCGGGATGTAGGCTGTGGTGCCGCCTGCATCGGATACGTAGTACTCCATGATGTCGCGCATCTCGTCAGCTGTCTCCTGCGAAATGACCTGCCTGACCGGTGTATCAGGTATCTTCTCGACAGTTTTCCCGTTGGAATCGACGATCCTGTCTACGATCTTCGGCTTCATGAGCATGCCGTTATTGCCCAGGCTGTTTACCGCACAGAGAATCTGAATAGGCGTAACCGCGATACCCTGTCCGTAACCGGTGGTTGCGAGATCAACATCGCTCATAGTTGCAGGATCCTTTACGATAGAGAGTCCTTCGCCCGGGAGGTCGATGCCTGTAAGATCGTTGAATCCGAACAGATCGATGTAGTTGTAGAATGTGTTTGCTCCCATGTCGAGGGCCACCTCTGCCAGTGCAGGGTTGCAGGAGTTTCCGACAGCCTCCTTCAGGGTTTCCTTTCCGTGAGTAAACAGACAGTGCAGATAGTAGCCGCCTACCTTGATGGCTCCGGTGCACTTATACTTCGAATTGATTTTTGCGCTTCCGGAATCGAGTGCTGCAGCTGCCGCGATCAGCTTGAATGTCGAACCAGGCTCATATACATCGCTCACACCTGTGATTTTCCACATGTTGCTGAGATACTCGGTCTTCTCCTTGTCTGTCATCTTCTCGAATTTCTCTTTTTCCTTCTTGTCTGAAGGCTCGTCGGATTCGTTAGGATCGTACTCAGGAGTCGTTGCCGTTGCGAGAACGTCTCCGGTTTTAGGATTCATGACTATGCATGTGATGGCATCCGCACCGGTCCTGTCCATACCTGTGACCAGGGCATCCTCTACGAAGTGCTGTATGACGGAATCGATGGTTGTAACTATGCTGTAGCCATCCTGCGCCTTGTAGTATCTGGTCTTGCTGTTCGAAAGCGTATCGCCGTTGTTGTCGGTAGTCCTTACCGTTCTGCCCTTTATACCGGCAAGAGTCGAGTTGTACTCATATTCCAGGCCGGAGCGCCCTACGTTGTCCTTGTTGACTCCGCCCAGCACCTGAGCCGCGAATGCGCCGTTCGGATAATATCTCGCTGCGCGCGTCTTTACTACCACGTCGCCCTCGAATTCATTCTCGGCTGCCTCAACCTGTTGCCTGGTGAGTCCTTCGCCCAGAAGCACGAGGTTTTCTTCACCCTCAAGGAGAGCCTTTACTTCCGCCGGCTCCTTACCGGTGATGTGGGAAAGCCTCAGTATCCTCTTTGCCTTGTCATCGGCACTGATGCTGTCATCCTTATAAATGAACTGAGTATACGCGTAGAGCTCGTATTCCGTAACTGTTTCGGCAAGGGTGTTCATGCGTGAATCGTAGATGGCACCTCTGACAGGCGCTATCTCGGTATCGACCTTCTGCATGTCTGCAGCCAGCACCTTCAGCTCGTCCGATTTATATATCTGCCAGTAGCCCATGCGAAAGATAAGCGCAAAAAGAAGCAACAAAACGATCCCGAAACCAAACGCCAGACGGTTGCGGTTTCTGGAGGTTATCAGATTGCTGTTATCTTCGAGGGCTTTCCTCCTGATTTTTTCTCTTTTTTTGTCTGTATTCATACTTCCTCATTTAGGCATAAACATACGGATATACTATACCACATATGGTATTCGATTTTAAAGACCGATACTGTATTTAGGAAGAAGCAAATTTATAAAAAATGCCACCGAACCGTCGCCGGGTCAGTGGCACTCAGATATCTGCATCATGTATTAATTATAGGCTTCGCTCCTTATGGCAGCAGCAAGATTCTTCACTTCCGGCTTAGCGTTGCCCAGCTTAACTACATTTTCGACCGATGGATATACCATACCGAACTGCTGTGTCGCCACCCTCTCTATTTTTGTGACTCTTGTCTCATCGACTATCTGGCTCTGCAGTGAGTCGATCTCAGCCTGTATATACTCATTCTCTCTCTCGAGGATGTTGTTCTCGTGCTGTATGATCGCTGCGTACGATCTCATGCCTACGAGTACGAATATACCGATCATCACGATTGTCAGCAGTTTTACTGCGCTTTTTCTGTCAGCTCTTGTTCTGTCTGCTCTGATTCTCTGTGCTCTGTTATCCATGGTTCTGCTCTCTTCTGAAGTGTGTTATTTGTGTTACAGCTTCTCGAGCACTCTGAGTTTGGCGCTCCTTGCCCTCGGATTTGATTCAGTCTCTTCTTCCGAAGGTGCTATCGGCTTTCTTGTTACTCTCTTTACATCGGCTACCTTGCCACATACACAGACCGGAAAGTCTTTCGGACATGTGCACGGGTCGAGCCTTCTTTCAAATTCCGTCTTTACGATCCTGTCCTCGAGTGAGTGGAAGGTTATTATCGCTATCCTTCCGCCGCTCTCAAGCAGATCCGGGAGTTTTTCGACTGCCTCCCTCAGGTGGCCGAGCTCGTCATTGACCTCTATCCTTATCGCCTGGAATGTCCTCTTGGCCGGATGCGGTCCTGTGCGTCTGGCCTTGGCGGGGATAGCCGCCTTTATGATCTCAGTCAGTCTGCCTGTCGAATCTATAGGAGCTTCTGCTCTCTCCCTTACGATGAATTCGGCTATTCTGGCTGCCCAGCGTTCTTCGCCGTATTCCCTTATCATCCTTGCGAGCTCATCCTTGCTGTAGCCGTTAACGATGTCGTAGGCTGTGAGTCTGTCCGAGTCATCCATCCTCATGTCGAGAGGCGCATCCTGCATATAGCTGAATCCTCTCTCAGGATTGTCGAGCTGATAGGAGCTGACTCCCAGGTCGAGCAGTATGCCCTGCACCTTTTTACCTGCGGCCTCCGCGATCGCCTCCACATCGCTGTAGTTTGCGTGTACGAAGCGCTTTTCGCAGCTGTACTCTTCGAGTCTCTTCTCAGCCGCTGCCAGGGCTTCGCGGTCTCTGTCAACCGCTATCAGGACGCCCCCTTCCGTGAGTCTCTGGCATATCCCTGAGGAGTGTCCTCCCCCTCCCACGGTGCCGTCGACGTAGATGCCGTCAGGTTTAATGTCGAGAGACTCCATCACTTCATTAAACAGTACCGGTACGTGTTCAAATTCCATGAGGAGCTCCTTTATATGCTGAATTCCCTGAGTTTGTCAGTGAACTTGCTGTCTTTCATCTTCTTTGCCAGATCGAAGTCCGCCTTCGTCTCTGCGCTCCAGATCTCCACTTTGTTCATGGCGCCTGTGGTTACCAGGTCCTTGGTGATGTGGGCGTATTCTCTGAGATTCTGCGGGATCTTGATCCTTCCCTGTCCATCCAGTTCGCAGAGTTCCGAATTTCCGAAGAAGTCTCTGATGAACTCACGGAAGTCCGCATCCGACTGCGGGAGTGCTGCGATCTTCGCAGCCATCACTTCGAAGTCCTCCATCGTATAGATGTAGAGGCATTCGTCGAAGCCTTTTGTGAGCATGCACTTACCGCCCAGCTGATCCCTGAATTTTGCCGGAACCGCCATGCGATTTTTATCGTCTATTTTGTTCTGGTAAGTGCCTAAAAACATTTTTCTTTGAAATTTCAGGGTTTTCAGCCCTATGCTAAATCTCTCCTTCTGGTGTGGACAACTTGATTTTACCCCACTTTTCCCCACTTTATCAAACGAAAATCTTATTTTTTGTTATGATTTCCCCACTTTTTTGTGTAAAGTTGCCTTTACAAAGCGAAAATTTGAAAAATAAAAAAAGCAGCCACAATATGTAGTGTCTGCTTTACATTTTTGTACAATATATAGGTAAAGATATCTTTACATTTTTCAAGCTTGTGCCACCCGAAACCGGCTGCCACAAGATGTAGTCCGGGCTAAAAATCCGGCTATATTACGAGGCCTCCGTTGACGCTGATCACCTGCCCCGTAATGAACGACGCGTCATCTGAAGCAAGGAACAGCATGGCCTTTGCAACATCGGCCGGATCCCCTGTTCTGCACAGAGGAGTTTCATCTACTATCATGTCTACTGCATCCTCACTTACAGCCGCGTTCATGTCGGTATCTATCATTCCCGGCGACACGCAGTTGACTCTTATGCCTGATGGCCCCACCTCTTTTGCAAGTGCCTTTGTAAGGCCGATAACGCCTGCCTTGGCTGCCGAATACGCAGCTTCGCATGATGCTCCCACCTCGCCCCACATGGAGCCTACAGTGATGATACATCCGCTCTTGCGGCTTATCATGGCAGGCAGCACGTATCTGCAGCAGTAGAACACACCGCTTAGATCGGTGTTGACCACCTCTTCCCACCTGCTAACGTCCAGATCCGTGATGAGGCCGTAGTCAGCTATCGCTGCGTTGCAGATGAGCACGTCTATATGGCCCATAACCGATACCGCCTTGTCTACGGCTATCTTAACGGAGTCGTGATGCTTCACGTCGCATCTCACCGGAATCGCGCCGGTCTGCTGCCTGAGCAGGTCGGCCTCCAGCTCCGACTTGAGGTAAGTGAACACCACCTTATGCCCCGCCGATGTAAACTGTTTGACGGCTTCCGCGCCAATGCCGCGGGAGCCGCCTGTTATAAGTATATTTGCCATTTCTGTTTTACAAGTCCTCTGTCGTTGTTATACGAGTTCTCCCCTGTCAGCCTTCTCCTGCTCCTCAGCTGTCATCTTTGTGACTGTTACGCCGAAGAATGCAAGGATGAAGCAGATGATAGGCATTGTGTAGTTGAACACTGCCCAAGGAGCGTACTGCGACCACAGTACTCCGAGGTTAGTAGCGATGAATACACCGCATGTGTTCCACGGTATGAGGCAGGATGTTACGGTTCCTGCTGACTCCAGAGCATTGGACAGGCTCTTCGGATGTATTCCCTTCTCCCTGTAAGCCGGTGCAAACATGCGGCCCGGGATGAGGATCGAAATGTACTGCTCAGCCATGATGGCATTAGCAAAGATGCAAGTGAACTCTGTAGCTCCGATGAGTGCAGCAGGGCCTTTGACCACCTTGAGAATAGCCTCGATAATAACCTCCATCTGGCGTGTGCCCTCCATAATGCCTCCGAACATCATCGCGATCATTACCATCAGGATGGAGAATGCCATGTTCAGCAGTCCTCCCGATGAGAGTAGGTCGTTGAGCGACTCCAGTTCTGTCTCACAAACGAATCCGTTGAGGGATACGTCGAGCAGAGCGCCTACTGTAACGCCCGGCTGGCAAATCGGCGCGAGTATGAGAGCTGCTATGAATCCCAGGGTGATACCCGGTATCGCAGGCACTTTGAATGCGATTGCAAGGATTACTACGAGCGGTGGCAGCAGCAGTACAGGACTGACATGGAAGTTGTTCTTGATGCCATCCATGATGACTACCGCCTGTGAGCTGTCTACTGCGCCCGACGATGCGTGCATGAAGCCGTATACTCCGAAGAATACGAGTGCGATCACATATGCCAGTATAGTCGATTTGAGCATGTACTTAACGTGTGTGAATACGTCAGTACCTGCCATTGCCGGTGCGAGGTTAGTCGTGTCGGAAAGCGGCGAGAGCTTGTCGCCGAAGTAAGCTCCGGATATTACAGCTCCTGCTGTAGGTCCGATAGGCATTCCGAGGCCGGTTCCGATTCCGATGAGCGCGAGTCCCATGGTGCCCATAGTACCCCAGGATGTTCCTGTCGCCAGCGATGTGATCGAGCAGATCAGTACTGCAGCCACCAGGAAGACCTTAGGCGAGAGCAGCTTGAGTCCGTAGTAGATCATCGTAGGGATGGTACCCGAGATCAGCCAGGCTCCTACCATCATTCCTACGATCGCGAGGATCAGCATGGACTGCATGGCCTTTGAGATTCCGTCGATCATCATGCCTTCGATGTCTGCCCACTTATAGCCGAGCGTCATGCTGACTATTGATGTTATGATAACTCCTATAAACATCGGGATATGCGGATCGGCTCCGAAACCTACGATTCCGATCATCATTACCGCGATGAGGCCAAGCATCGATATCAGCGCGTGCCAGATCGTCGGCCTTTTTATTTCACGTTCTTCAGTAAAAATATTTTTCATTATTTCTTGATTGCCCTTTCTATCCTTTTTTTGCGGTTCTTATTCAGACCAATAGTGCTTATCATTTGTCATAATACACTATCTTGTGGATTATGACAACCGCTTATGCATTTTTATTAATGTCGTTTAATAAATATGCATAAAATATCACTTTCTCGGGCCAATAAATTCTCTGAGTATGGCGTTGTCAGGGACTGCATCAGTCGATTCGATCCTTTTGAAGTACTTTATGAATGTAAGGATCCTCTGAGCCTCTTCATACTGCTCACTTGTCTCAGGTATGGCCTTCAGCAGCGGCTCCGCAAATGTCTTGAGCATGTTGGTCTCATAAACAGTACTGGAGTTGAAAACCACATCTGCGGATGAGCTGTACGGGAATACATTGACGCTCTCCCCCGCTCTGACCTTTGGCCAGATCCCGAGTGTCGTCTCGGCATCGTAGCCCCTGAACTGATTGTCCCTTACCATGCGGCGCAGCAGCCTTGCGTCGGCAGTGGATATTCTGTTGTGCCTGTCAATGCCGATCTGCGTCAGCGGGCTTATATAAATCTTGAACTTGTCCTGCCTTGGAATATTCTCCGTCAGCACATCGTTCAGGCTGTGTATGCCTTCTATCACGAGCACCTGCCCCGGTTTCAGCGTGGTTACTCTTTTTCCGAAGACCTTTGTACCTTTAATGAAATCGAATTCCGGTATATCGACCTCTTTGCCCGCAAGGAGATCCTCCATCTGCCGGTTGAACAGCTTAAGGTCGACGCACTCGAGGCACTCGAAATCAGGTTTTCCGTCAGCTCCTATCGGAGATTCCGTTCTCTCCACGAAGTAGTCGTCGGTGCCGAGATACAGCGGATCTTCGCCGGTGATTCTTCCGATTTCAGCGCATATCCTTTTGGCTGTAGTCGTCTTGCCGCTGCTCGACGGGCCGGCAATGAGCACAACCTTCTTGTGCTCCTCCACCACTCTTGTAGCAAACTCCTCGAGCTGCCTCGACTGGAGCCATTCACTTGACCTGATGATGTCATCAGTTGCGCCCTTCGCTATCCGCTCGTTGAGATCGGCGAGATAATCTATCCCCGTATACTTGCGCATGCGCTTGCAGTCCGCGTAAGCCTCATAGAGCTTGTCATCATCCCTGTACGCAGGGATAGTGTGATTGTGGAGTGCGTTCGGCAGCCTAAGCAGCAGTCCGTTCCTGTACGGCCTGATATCGAACAGATTTATATAACCCGAAGACGGGAGAAGTTCGCAGTACATGCAGTTCCTGTAATTGTGCAGGTTTGCGATCTCAAAATCCTCATCTTCCGGACGGCCTTCAAGAAGTCTGGCCTTCTCGGAATATCCGAGCGACCTCCATTTCCCTGCAGCCTCCGCAGCGCTGTAGTGTTCTGTGACTATCTCGACATCGCGCTCGATTATGCTTTCCATTTTGTCCCTGATCTTATGGATATCCGATGTTGTCAGCTTTGCACCGCCGAGATTTATATATGCGTAATACCCCTGATTGAGCGAATTTCCGATGGTTACATCGGCTTGCTCAAAAACGCTTTTTACGGCTTTGAGGAATATCAGAATGGCTGTATTGTGATAAGCGCGTTCTTCCGTAAAAGTCGTTATTTTGAATTCTTTTGCCATATTGTTCTCTCCTGTTTTTCTCCTTCTACCCACGCCTGTATTTTACCACTATTCAATTGACTAAAAACACCCTATGCATTAAAATGAAACTAATATTGAGCAACCAGTTTCTTTAGGTGTGCTTTTTTAAAAATATGTCTAATAAAGAGGTCAGTTTTATTAATTCTTTAGGGAGGGATTATTAATGAAGAAGGAATATGAACCTTTATTCACTCCTTGGAAGATCGGCAACGTAGAGATTCCTAACAGAATCGTACAGACATCCATGGGCGGTACATCGCTCTTCGGATGGCTCGAGCCTTGCCACTTCGACAAGGAAGCTGCTCATCACATTCTCGGCCGTGCTCAGGACGGCGTAGGTCTGGTTCTTCCGGGCATGCAGTGCGTAAGAGACACAATGGGCAGAAGATGGCTCTATCAGAACAAGAAGATGTTCAAGGATCTCGCTGAGTGGATGCCTGAATTCCACAAGACAGGCTCCAAGCTGTTCATCCAGCTCGCCGGCGGATTCGGACGTTCAATGGCCATCAACGACATGTTCGTTAAAATGCTCGAGAACAAGGCTTTCGGAGCTATTTCAAAGCCGGTTGTAGATATCGAGTATTGCTGCGCTTCCGCAGGAGAAACTCCTAACAGATGGTATCCTTCGATCAAGTCGAGAATGATGACCATCGAGGAAATCCAGGAGATGGTAGAGGCTTTCGCAAAGACAGCTAAGCTGTGCAAAGATGCCGGTGTTGACGGTGTTGAAATCCACGCTGTACATGAGGGCTACCTCCTCGACCAGTTCACTATTGCAAACATGAACTACAGAACTGACCAGTATGGTGGTTCGTTCGAGAACAGATTCAGATTCCCTGTCGAGATCGTACAGGCTATCAAGAGAGAATGCGGACAGGACTTCCCTGTTGCACTGAGATACTCCGTAGTATCCAAGACAAAGGGCTGGCTCCAGGGCGCACAGCCGGGCGAAGAGTTCGAAGAGTTCGGACGTGACATGGCTGAATCTGAAAAGGCCATCAAGTATCTCGGAGATATGGGATACGACATGTTCAACTGCGACAACGGAACATACGACGCATGGTACTGGGCTCACCCACCTGTCTACATGCCGGATAACTGCAACTACGAAGACGTTGCTCACATCAAGAACTTCACAGACAAGCCTGTCGTTTGCGCAGGTAAGATGGACATCAAGTTCGCTGCAGAGAAGATCAAAGAAGGAAAGATCGACGCTCTCGGTATTGCACGTCAGAACCTCGTAGACCCTGACTGGGTAACCAAGCTCAGAGAAGGCCGCGAAGACGAGATCAAGCCATGCATCAGATGCCATAACGCTTGCTTCAACTTCGCTAAGTCGAAACACACAGCTAACACACAGCCTCTGTTCGACTCCCTCCAGCTTGCTCGCTGCGCTCTGACACCTTCGACAATGCAGCACAACAAGTATAAGATCGTTCCGACCAGCAAGCCAAAGAAAGTCGCCATCGTCGGAGCAGGATTCGGCGGACTCGAGGCAGCTCTCGTACTCAAGAAGAGAGGCCACCAGCCTGTAGTATTCGAGAAGAGCGACAAGATCTTCGGTCTGTACAACACCGCTTCCGCAATGTCCTTCAAGGATGCTGACAAGCAGCTCATGAAGTGGTATGAGAGAGAGCTGAAGAAATGGGATATCGATATCAGACTCAACAGCGAGGTCAAGGATATCAACTCCCTGCTCAAGTCGTACGATGATGTTATCGTATCGGTAGGTACATTCCCTAAGGCTCTCAACATCAAGGGATTCGACAAGACCATCACATTTACAGATCTCCTGATCGGACCTAAGAAGGACGAGTACAAGAAGATCGTCTTCCTCGGCGGCGGACTTTCATCCTGCGAAGCTGCATATGACGCAGTACTCGCCGGCAAGAAGCCTGTAGTCGTTGAGTTCCTCGACGACCTTATCGTAGCTCCAGGCACATGCCTTGCTAACTCCTCATTCCTGAGAGAGGCTCTGCCGTTCAAGGGAGTTCCTGTACATCTGAGAAGCTCCGTTACCGAGATCGGCGACGGCTACTGCATGATCAAGAACTTCGAGACAGGCGAAGAGTGGAAGGAAGAGTGCGATTGCGTAGTTAACGGTATCGGATTCGTTCCAAACGACCAGTTCGCTTCCATAAAGAACAAACACCTCCACAGAGTCGGAACCTGCGTCAAGTGGGGAGCTCTGAGAGAAGTAATCTGGAGCGCATGGGATGTTGCAATGAAGATCTAATTGCAGAGCATCAAATACTGAAAAATGATCGAAATGAAAAGACTGCCTTCCGAGGCAGTCTTTTTGTATGATCTTTGTATGATCTTTGTATGATCATAGTTCGGTTAGCTTGTTTTAACTTGGCAAAATCGGCATATTTGTCAAGGTTGCAGTCGTGAAAGGCATCTTTTTCGGCAAAATTTTACGGAAACCTTGTATCGAAGCCCGATTAATCCATTTTTGTCAAGGTTTTTTCAAATTTACCTTGACAAAATGGCTCAAATCCGCGACCGGATGCAAGGTTTCATTTTCACTATTCGTCGCTCACTCTTTCACAATCGTTCCTTAACGCTCGCTCGTTCCCGATTGTTTCTTACCTGTCGCTCTATACCAATCAGTCTTTATTCCAGATCTTCTGGTACTCCTTATATTTTCCCAGATCATTGTTGACGTTCCATGGGATGAAGCCGCCTTTCAGGCCGGCGTCTTTAAGGCCTTTGATCTGAGCCTTTAGCTGCTTCTCGCCGTAGTTGACGGTCGGGTCCCAGTGCGGCGTGTTGTAGCCGGTGATCCAGGTGCGGGCTACGGCCGGATGATCCAGATACTTCTGCATCTTCTTGGCCTTCTTGCCCCAGATTTTCATTGTGTTGTACGGGTTCTTCCATGCCCCGTCGCCTCCCATGTGGTCGGTGTAAGGCATTGCGCTTATCGCATCTACTATGTTGGAGATGCCGGGCCAGTACTGACCATACGCGGTCATGTATCCGTATGCGCTCTCGCCGAAGACATCGATTGAAAGATATGCTCCGGCCTCGTGTATCTGGTCAGCAGCGTAGAAGCAGAAGTTCTGTACCGCCTGCCCTTTTTCCTCATCGTACACGTTGCGGAACTTCGTTGATTTGCTCTTCGACATCTCGTATGAGTTTTCAGGGAACCTCACATAGTCGAACTGTATCTCGTTGAAGCCGAATTCCTTAATGGCCTCGCGCGCAAGCCTGACGTTGTATTCCCACACATCGCGGGAGTAAGCGCTTGGCCAGTATGCCTTGCCTCCGTACTTGATGCAGTCTTCCGGGTGATCTTTTGCGTAGAGAGGGTCATTGAATACGACTATTCGCCCTATCACGTAAACGCCGGTGTCCTTCAGCTTGTTTATGCCCTTCCTGTACTTCTTGTATGTTGTGTAGGCCGTCTTGTATGACTTAGGCGACCACTCCTTGGCAGTATCGGCAGGCCATGCCAGCACGCCGTCCTTTATATCTACGACCACAGCGTTGCAATCGGTCTTTTTGATCAGCTTTATATAGTTGTCAGGATATGTCGCAGCAGCGCAGTTGAGATACATTGCCCTCGCATTGGAGCAGAACTTGTTGCCCTCTATCACCGGTTTTTCGTACGGGTAGTAGTCGAGGTTCTTAGCCTTGCCGCCGTGAAGGTCGTAGCTGTAATAATCCTTTTTTACCTTGTCGTAAATGCCGTTCTCGTTGTATACCTTTTTGGCCTTCTTTTGGGTGCTGGCCATGTATTTGCTGTAAACGTAGCCCTCGGCCGTCTTGCCGTTGCTTTTCTCATACTCCACCTTGTACTTGTGGACCGAGCCGTCTGCAAGCATAGTGTCGTATCCTGCTACCTTCAGGCAGGTGCCCTTCGGCGCGAACGAAGCGATCTTCGGCCCCGTCTCTTTTGCGTATATCGTCACCGGAGTCCTGACATAGACTTCTGTCTCCTGCACCACCTCGTCTAAAGAGTTCACCAGGTTCTTCTCTTTCATATATAGTTCGGCAGCCTCCGCCTCGTATCCGGTGTTCTCTACCCTGCGGTAAACGACGCCGTCTATCTCCTTTGAGCCACTCAGCTTTTTTACCGAAGTGCCGCGGACGAGCGTACCCACGCTTGCCGCTTTTTCGCCGGACTCCTCTTCATCGAGTGGTATGCCAATCAGGTAGACCGGTACGTCCTTCACTTTGCCGCCGACAAATACATACTCCGGCTCCGGAGTTATTACCCCCAGGCCGCTTACAAACGCAAGCACCATCATCAGCAGCGCAAAAATAATCACACAGTCTCTTACTCTGAAAAGACGTGTGCTGCGTTTTCTTTCTGCCTCTCTTAATGCGTTGCGTTCTACTCTTGACATTTATTTCTCAAATTCCTTTCGTACCCACCAATTAAACAACATTTGGCAGTTACGTTCAACCATGTACTTCCGAAAAAAACATCAGGTACATTTTCAGTAAACTCACGCAGCGCGATATTGTATAATAATATGGATAAACCAAGGAGGCATGCATGAGTAAAATCGACCTTACACCATTTATCAGGGAGGACAAAGGTTCTGAGATAATCGTTGACCTTCCGTGCAAGTCTACGGAGAGAGCTTTCTTCAACGGCTATCAGACCTGGACCGCTTCATATGAGGTAAAGCCTTCAGATACCCATATTGGGATCAGGAGAGTGTTCAGGCGTCTCGGGGCTCCGTGGGGCGTTACAAAATACGGCGATGTCTTTTTCATGAACTACACGGGTAAGCCGGGACGTTTCCATGGCTTCACATATTTCTACAAAAGATATGAAGACACATATCTCCTCATCGCTTCTACAGATGAGACCAACGGATACACCATTTTCGACTACGACATGATCAAAGGCGTTCTCCGCATCAGGAAGGATGCCGGAAGCAGCCGCTTCGACCGCAATGTACATATCGCAGCTTTTGAGGGCGGACACGACGAGGTCTTCGACGCGTGGTTCGAAGCCGCGGGAATTAAGCGCCGCCCTGCCGAGCCTATGGCCGGATACGGAAGCTGGTACAACCACTACGATAAAATCAACGACCGCACCATCACGGAGGATCTCGAAGGCGCCGCGGGCATACTTGAACCGGGCGATCTGTTCCAGATAGATGACGGCTGGCAGGTGCAGGTCGGCGACTGGGACTGCAACACCGAGCGCTTCCCGCGCGGCATGAAGGCATCGGTAGAAGATATACATGACAGGGGCTTCAGGGCCGGCCTGTGGCTGGCTCCATATTCAGCCCAGTGCAAGTCACAGCTCGCGAAGGATCATTCTGACTGGCTGCTCAAACATAACGGCAAGCCATGGTATGCGGGCTGCAACTGGGGAGGATTCTTCGCCCTGGATTTCGACCATCCGGGTGTTCGTGATTACCTGAAGCGCACCTTCGATAAGGTGCTGAACGAGTGGGGCTTCGATCTGGTGAAGCTGGACTTCCTCTATGGCGCTGCTCCATGGCCGACTGAAGGCGGTGAATTCGACGGCGAAAGCCGCGGCGGACGTATGTGCAGGGCGATGGACCTTCTGAGAGAGCTGTGTGGCGATAAGCAGATACTGGGCTGCGGGGTGCCTTTAGGCCCTGCTTTCGGAAAGGTGGAGTACTGCCGTATAGGCTGCGACGCGAGCCTCGACTGGAACAACGTTCCGTACATGAGGAATGTCAACAGAGAGTATCCGTCAACAAAGCATGCAATACTCGATACTTTCTATAGAAGAGGTCTGGACGGAAGAGCCTTCCTTAACGACCCTGATGTGTTCTTCCTTAGAAAGGACAACATAAAGCTCACCGAGGAGCAGAAGGATCTTCACGCGAGGGTCCTTGCACAGTACGGCAGCTTCTTCCTCACCTCCGACAACATGGGAGATTACGACGAAGAGCAGCGCAGGCACTACAGAAAGCTCAGAGAACTCTGGCAAAGCAAGGACTGGACGGACAGGCACTTCCTTGACCAGATGAACAAATACAAGTAAGCTGACGCAACTGAGAAAAAGGTAAGACAAATGAGTAAGAACAAAGAAGCCACATCACAGGCAGGTATTTCCGAAAAGCAGGCAAAACGCAATCTGTGGTTCTTCCCTCTCGGCACCTTCGGCAGGGATATGATCTACAACCTGTTTACCAACTTCATCCTCGTATACGTGCTGTTCACGCACAATC
Organism: Mogibacterium sp.; assembly: GCA_017405845.1. Taxonomy (GTDB): domain Bacteria; phylum Bacillota; class Clostridia; order Peptostreptococcales; family Anaerovoracaceae; genus Crickella. The sequence continues at coordinate 47,473 of JAFQZQ010000034.1, forward strand.
TGACTGCTGCCCAGCTGATGGCCATCACCGGCATCATGATCGGCGCAAGAGTCTTTGACGCGCTGAACGACCCTCTCATGGGTAACATCATTGAGCGTACCAGAACACGCTGGGGCAAGTACAAGCCTTGGCTCGTTATCGGAATCCTCAGCACATCGATAGTCGTATACCTGGCGTTCAACGTGAGGCTCGAGGGCTGGGCCTTCATATGGTTCTTCGGGATCATATACTTTGCCTACAGCATCGCATACACGATGCACGATATCTCATTCTGGGGCATGATCCCGTCGCTCAGCAAGGAAGGCAGCACACGCGATAAGCTTACAGCCATGACCAACCTTGCAGCAGGCATTGGCGGAGGCCTTGCGGGACTCTTCATACCTATGTTCACAACGGGCTCGGGTGCCATAGGCGGCAACGCGCAGACAGCTTACGGAGTAGTAGCTCTCATATTCTGCATACTGGCTCCGCTCTTCCTCTGCTTCACCATTTTCGGCGTCAGAGAAGACAGGTCGTACATGGATACCACCCCACCTCCGGTCAGCTTCAGGAAGATCATATCCACCATAACAAACAACGACCAGCTGTCGTGGATGTGCGTCATATTCCTCCTGCACCAGATAGGCGCAGACCTTATCGTCGGAGGCATAGGCTCCACATACATCTACTTCACTTACGGATATAAAGGAGGTCTCTACTCCCTCTTCTCAACCATCGGCCTCTCGGCTTCGGGAATACTGCTGATCGCTTACCCGTGGCTGTCATCAAAGTGGAGCAGAAAAGGTCTTATGAAAGGCTTCGGAATAGTCATGACAGTGGGATTCGCCATGATGCTGGCGGCAGGACTGTTCATGCCGGCCACAATGACATCATTCTGGATCACAACGGTCGGCTATATGCTGGCTCAGCTCGGAATGAACTGCTACTACGTAATAATGATGCTCTCGATCATCAACACTGTTGAGTACAACGAGTACAAGAACGGAACGCGCGATGAAGCAATCATCGCTTCGATCAGACCGTTCTTCACCAAGTTCGGAGGCGCAATGTGCGTCCTCCTCACTACGGTCTCGTACCTGATCTTCGGAGTAACAAAGTACACCAATCAGATCAGCTCGCTCGAGCAGGCAGCCAACCTCGGAAGCATAACCGAGGCAGAAAAGCTGGCTCAGATCGATACAGTCATCTCCTCGGTCAGCAGCAGTCAGAGCCATGGCATTCTCCTGGTGATGTGTCTCCTGCCGTTCCTGATGATGGTATTCACCTACCTGCTCTACAAGAAGCACTACATCCTTGACGAGGGCGAATACGACCGCATCGTTAAGGAGCTTGCCAACAAAGCAAAATAGATGAAGCAAAAACTAAAAAAGACCGTTTTCGGTATTGAACCGCTACCCGTCAAGAGGACAGTGAAAAATCAAAAGATTTTGACGACCAGCAACTGAAATTTGTTGCTGGTTGTTTTTTTGTTGTTCCCCTCGCCGGGGAGGCAGGTCAGCAGCGTATTCCCGCTGCTGACGCAGA
>JAFQZQ010000035.1 GCA_017405845.1 Mogibacterium sp.
AATTAATTCAAATTGCGTGCCCGGGGGCGGGCTTCATGGGGGGCGGGTTTTAAAGGCACGCAATCTTTTTTGAAGAAAAAATACCCCCTCATCATTTCTGATGAGAGAGTATCTCTTAGTCATCTTAACTTAATGACATTGCAGCTGTCGCTCCCCTTTTGTTTCGTATTTTTAATCTCTTAATCGTAATAGTAACTATCGCGGTCTTCCGCATCGTAGAAATATATGTCATATATTTCGCTGTTTGGCACGCCATCGCTTGCCGTTTCTTTTCCCAGATAGATGAGCTTCTTGTTTGGCTTCCTCAGATATACTTTGGAAGTAAATGCTCCTCCGGATTTATAGATGTTACGGTAGCCCGTCACATTGCAGTTCTTGTAGGTGCCCGCATACTTGGAGCCGTAAATTCCCGTATCGCTGACTCCCGATCCGTCAAGATTCGCACACATCCAGTTATCAACGGTGTAGTCATCGTAATAGTCATCATCAGGGTAATAATGACCCGCGCCCGGCGTGTATCTGTATCGGGTGAAGTATAACTTGCCGCCTTTGACGTAATACTCGATCGCATTTGCGATCACGGTAGTATTACCCGTAGTCCGCGAGGTCCTGCACAGCTGTATCGGATAATTTCTCGCACCGCCACTGTAGTACTCCCTGATGTAGTAAAGATATCCGTTGTGGATAGAGAATGACGAGAGGGTGCTGGCAGCGCTCTTAGCAAGCAGGGTCTTTTTGTTTGTATTAACATTTACTTTATAAATATTGCCGCCTGCTGAGGAGTATACGAACTTGCCCGCTTTGACCGCTCCATATATGACACCGTCAGGAGTGTCGTAGCTTTTAGTCTTTACCGTCAGAGGAGCCGACCACTTCGAGTAATACGTTTTCTTGTCGAGCTTCATATACGTGCGGATCTGGAAGTAGTATGTAGTGCCCGCGGTGAGACCGGTTATCTTGCCGCTGGTCTTGGTATATCCCTTGAAATACTTGGGCTTACTGTTGTTGAATGCCGTATTCCTGGCATACCTGACCTGATAGCCGGTGATCCGGTTTTTGGACATTCTTGCAGCGCGCTTAGACCAGGTGAGCGTAACGTATTGATGCGACCTCGTTGATTTTGTGAACGTGCTGCCTTTCGGGTTGATCCTGAACGTCTTTTTTATAGTGCCGGTATACGCTCCCTTGCCTTTGACGGTGACAGAGGCAGTTCCGACATTCAGATTGTTTTTATAAGTTACGGTATAATCCTGCCCTTCAGTGAGCGTGAGCCCTTCCCAAAAGACTACAGGAGCAGGCTTGATCGCCTTGCCTGTGTAAACTTTGGCAGCAGTACAGTTGCTGACAGATGCGTTGCTGATATCTATTTCGCCATCAGCAAAAACCGCAGAAGGGATCAGCAACAGCCCAAAGACAAGTGAAAGAATGGTTAGTGACTTTATTAACCTGGATTTCATGACATTCCTCCCCGAAAAACCCGGACAACATTTTAGCTAATTATAGCATAAGGAGAGGGGACAGGCACGGTTAAGGAGCTTTAACGGGGACAGTCCCCGGAAGGGGCGTCTAACTGGGCCGGTAATCCGGCCCGGTTTTTTTGGCGCAAAATGGCGTCATTTCGCAATTGAAGAGGGTATATAGCAGTGGTATATTCTCTCTTACCTAAATGATAGTTATGCAAGCAGATAGGAGTGGAGATATGCCAAGAAAAAATCGCGTGTGGTATCCGGGAGCTATATACCATGTTATGAATCGAGGAAACCGAAGGGCTCCTATCTTTCAGAATGAAGGGGATTATTACTTCTTTCTGAAGCAGATTGAAGCTGCGAAGAACCAATATCCCTTTGCTGTGCATTCACTTTGCCTGATGCCGAATCACTTCCATATTCAGCTCGAAACAGAAGCCGAAGAACTTGGAAAAATAATGAAAAAAATAGCAACGACTTACGCAATGTTCTATAACAGCAAGTATTCACTTAGTGGCCATCTGTTTGGAGGCAGATATAAGGCGCCGTTAATCGAGAATGATGCTTATTTCCTTGAAGTCAGCAGATACATTCATCTGAATCCGGTAAAAGCGAAGATGGTAAAAGCGCCACTTGACTATGAGTACAGCAGCTACCAGCTATTCATGAAAGACAGGGAGACAATAAAAAGGAACCATATTCTGAAAACCATGGACGGAATAGTAGATACATCACGCATCCTCAGTTTTTTTGGGAATGACAAAGATCAGTACAGGTGTTTTGTTGAAGGTGCCGGAGAGCATGATGAGCAAGAAAAGCTTATTATGAATGAAATGGGAGAGGATGAGCTTTGGCTACCGAGTTAGTCTCCCCTTCCGGGGACTGTCCCGGTTAGAGTCCCCTTCCGGGGACTGTCCCCGTTAAGGACGACTAACGGTACCTGTCCCTTTGTTACGGTATCTGAATATCGAGGTCATTTTTATTACGCCGGACTGCACCAGGGAGCCGTTGAATCCCTCGGTATCTTTTACGTCGGGCTCCAGCATTGCGGCTATCACCATGCCGCCCGGCTGGTCCATCGGTATTACAAACGCTCCTTTTGGGAATACGTAGTTTTTCCTGTTTGTGACGGATGCTTTTGCAACAGTCCCTTTGTATTTGGCGCAGTTTATCTTTCTTCTGGCTTTGACTGAATAGTATTTGATGCCGTTCTTTTTCAGGATGCTGACTGCTTTTTTAGCGCCTGGATCCTTCTTGGAGATGATGTACGCGGTCGGAAGGGTGCGGGACCTGATTGTCTTGGTCCGCGTGCATACATTTATAGTTTCGGTGTCGACGGCTTCGGCGGTCGCGGCGTCGTACAGATCGCGCGTCACGGTCTCGCCGCTGGCTTCTCTCACCGTCCTTAAAGCGAATACGTTCGAAGATTTGTATTGCTTTCCTCGCGCGATAATTGCGTTTCTGGTATTCCGGACCGCCGTCTTTATGACTTTCGAATTGCTCGCACTAAAACGCAGGATCCCCATAAGCCCCTCGTAATGCGCAAACACGCGTCTGGCGAAATGGCTCTTTCCCATGTTGATGCCCGGCGTCTCCATTACGACGGAGCAGCTTCCGTACAGTGCGTAATAGACCCGCGACATCGTATTGTTGCCGCTCGAGGAATACGCGGTCGCACGGAGCCCGCAATCAACTGCGTTGCTCCTTGCAGAAGCAGCCATCTTTGCCGAAATGTCGATTATCTTCGGAGCGATATTGCTTGTTCCCGCACCCGAGATGCGGATGTCCGAAAAGTGATCCAGCTCGTTTTCTTTGTTGGTCAGCTCGTGGCAGTCTATGAAGACCTCAGGCATCAGGTGGTTGTACAGCGCGTGGGACTTTTCGGTATATGGCTCGGCCACGTAGAGGCTGTCCCTGTTCGGATCTTCGCAGGAGCTGCCGGCTCTGGTCGTGTTGACATTAGCGCAGGGAATGATGACTATGTTGAGATTGCTGAGGTACGCCTCCAGATTCGGGTCGCTTCTGAATCTCTGCAGAAAATACAGCGCGCCTTCGGCTCCGGCCGGCTCGTTTCCGTGGATCCCGGCCTGGATCATCACATTGGTCCTGCCGGTTTTTTTGAGCGCATCCGCGGCCTCTTTCATATCCTTGCATCCCGAAAGATCCGTCCTCGTGATAAATACGACCGGGTAATTCCTGACCACCGGATCGAGGTAGTACTCCGTGAAATAGGGATTGCTCCCGCAGACCTGCGAAACAAACGAGCTTCGCGCATCGATGCCGGTGAAGCAGCTTTCGTCCGCAGACGCATCAAAAGCCGGCGTCACCGGATCGACGTAATCCGACAGACCGGAGAGCCCGAACAGCTTCCGCTCAACATCTTCCGAGAACACCGTCACTATTACCGTTGAAGGATCAAATGCATAAGAATTCAGCGGCAGCATCGTTGCTATAGTGATCATCATAATTGCGATTCTTGCTTTCCTGTGTTTACTTCCCATTACACCTTTCGCCACCAATAATCGTAGTAGCTAATTATAGCATAAGAAAAAGAGTCGGGAGCAAAGCTCCTGACCCTTTGAATTATTTCTAGACAATTATACTGGAATAGCTTCGAAGGTATTGTCGTCTGTTTCGTGGTATGATGCAAGCTTTGACATCAGAGTAGCAACTGATTTCTCGGAATACTGTTTTGCCTCGCTCTGATCAAAGGTGTTGTAAAAGCACTTATTTTTTGTCGAAAGCGACGCAACATAGCCTGTTTCATTGCTATACTTGTTTGTCCATTTGATAATAACCAATGCTATGGCCTCCTTTCTAAACATTATTATTTATGGATAATACACTTTTGTGAAACAATTGTCAACTAAAATAGTTTTCACTAACGGGGACAGTCCCCGGAAGGGGCCTCTAACCGTGCCTGTCCCCGGAAGGGAAGACTAACTAAATCCAATATTGTATAATCAATCTATGAAACGCATAAAGAAACCGATGCATAGAATACTGATTGCGGCGCTGGGCCTGATTATCATACCGGCCGCGAGCATGCTGCTGTACTTCGCAGTGTATTATCATGCGACTGACTCTGCGGAGGCGGCGCTGGAAGGCTCTGCCGGCGTCACTGTGACTTCTGTGGATGAGGGTTACTTGTTTGACGGGTACGGCGACGATGCGGCGCTCATCTTTTACCCCGGAGCGAAGGTGGAAGCGGATGCATATGCTCCTTTGATGCTGAAAATCGCAGAGCAGGGGACTGACTGCTTCCTCTGCAGCATGCCTCTCAACTTTGCGCTTTTCGATAAGGACCGCGCCCGCAGGATGGCAGACAAATATGACTATGATCGATGGGTCCTGGCAGGGCATTCGCTTGGCGGCGCTGCGGCCGCGATTCTTGCCGAAAGCCGGACGCAGCACTGGGACGGTCTTGTTTTGCTGGCGGCATATCCGACAGCAGAGCTTCGGGAGCCGACTTTGTCGGTCTACGGGTCGGAAGACACGGTGCTTAACAGAGATAAATATGAAGAGGCCGAATCTTTAAACTATTGGTCGGACGAAACCACGGAAATCGTGATACAGGGCGGCAACCATGCTCAGTTTGGAGATTATGGTATCCAGAAAGGGGATGGTGAAGCGTCGATTCCGGCTGAGCAGCAGCAGGATGAAACGGCAGAGGCCATCGCGAGATTCATAGAGGAGAAAATACCGGAATGAAACTTTTGATCATCAGACATGCGGAACCGGATTACACTATAGACTCGCTGACGGAAAAAGGCTGGCGCGAAGCGGGCTACCTCGCGGAGATGCTCGAAAAGCAGCTTGGCGAGAGCGCCCGGGACGGGCAGGTGTTCTTTTACAAGTCACCTTATGGCCGGGCAAATGACACGGCTTCGGTCACGCTCCAAAAGCTTGGCCGCACAGCCGAAGAGCTCCCGTGGCTCAAGGAGTTCGACGTCTTCATCGACAGACCTGACGATACGACCCGGAAGAGGATCCCGTGGGACTGGCTCCCGCAGGACTGGACGCAGGACCCGCTTCTGTATCAGGCCGATCACTGGACTGAGAATGAGCGCATTGCGGCTTCCGACGTGGCTAAAGAGTATCGCAACGTGACTGAGAGCTTCGATGCGCTGCTGGCTAAGCACGGCTACAGGCGCGAGGGCAGGATCTACCGCGCGGAGCGGCCGAATCACGACACGCTGGTGTTGTTCTGCCACTTCGGAGTCAGCGTGGTGCTGCTGAGTCACCTTTGGGGCGTTTCGCCTATGCCGGTCTGGCACGGCTTCTGCGCGCAGCCGTCGTCGGTCACCACGCTTGTGACCGAGGAGCGCCGCGAGGGCATCGCCTTGTTCCGGATGCTGGCTTTCGGCGAGACCACGCACCTGTACATTAACGACGAGCAGCCGTCATTTGCGGCGAGATTCTGCGAGTGCAATACGGATGAGACAAGGCACGACTGAGGAGGCCGATATGATACCTAGCATTTTCAACGACGTTTTGGGACCGGTCATGAGAGGGCCGTCCTCGTCGCATGTTGCGGGCGGAGCTCGCATTGCCGCGCTTGTGAGGCAGGCGGCGGATGACGACCCGCGCAGAGTGACAGTCACTTTTGATCCGGCCGGATCGCTTGCGGAGTCGCACGACGGCCACGGCACGGACATGGGCTTTGCCTGCGGAATTATGGGCATTCCGATCACCGACCCGCGCGTGGATGACTGGCAGTCGCTCCTGGCTGAGAGCGGCATCGAGCTGGAGTACCGCATCGAGCCGTTTGGCGCGGAGCACCCGAACCATTACAGGGTTGACGTGGAGACAGGCTCCGGCAAATCGATTCGCGTTGACGCTGTATCGACCGGCGGTGGGGCTATCGAGCTCATTGGCATTAACGGCTGCAGCGTGTCGGTGCACGGCGACAAAGAAGAGACCGTGGAGCTGCCAACGGGCGAGAGCTTCCATTTTACTCAGGTAATGCCGGTGGGCGCCTGCGTAGACGATGCATGCGAAAGGTGCCTGTCCCCGGAAGGGGCGTCTAACTCTGCCCTCTGGGAGTTGGCGCTCGAGTACGAAAGCAAGCGTGACGGCCTGGATCCGGATGCGGTTTACGCTCTTATGAAGGATCTGTACGGGATCATGTCGGATTCGCTGGCGGCGGGTCTGGCCGGAACCGACTACGAGGCGAGGGTGCTGCCGATGCAGTCGCACCTTATTGAGAAGAACGCGGCAAGGCTCGTGCCGGGCGATATGGTCAATACCGCAATCAGATATATAAGTGCAATAATGGAGAACAAAAGCGCCATGGGGGTGTTTGTTGCGGCGCCTACGGCGGGATCCGCAGGATGCCTGCCGGGGACCGTGCTGGCCCTGCGCGATGTGCTTGGGATTGACGAGGATACAGTCGTGAAGGGGCTGCTGGCGGCAGGACTGATAGGTGTATTATTTGCCGGTCAGGCGACTTTCGCGGCTGAGGCGGCGGGCTGCCAGGTGGAGTGCGGTGCAGGTTCCGGAATGGCCGCGGCCGCTATATGCCAGATGATGGGTGGGAGCGCACGCGAATGCGTGGACGCCGCATCTTTTGCGCTCCAGGGAATCACCGGTCTGGCGTGCGATCCGGTAGCCAACAGGGTCGAGGTACCATGCCTAAACAAGAATATCCTCTGCGGTATGAACGCAATCAGCAGCGCGAATGTGATATTGGCGGGCTACGACAAGGTGATCCCGCTCGATGAGACCATATGCGCCATTTACGACATAGGCACCAAGCTCCCGCAGGAGCTCCGCTGCACATACGGCGGCCTCGGCAAAACGCCGACATCCAACGAGATCCGGCAGAGACTGGACGGGTCCAACTAATTAGCTGCATGATTTACCTGATACTCGCATTTTGCTCCAGCGCCCTCATCTCGATCATCATGAGGCTGGGCGAGGGGCGTATCCAAAACAACATATCCACCCTTGCGGTAAGCGCGATCGTACTGGTGAATGGCGGTGACGGCAGTGACGACTTGAAGACCACGCTGACTGCGCCTAAGGCGCTCGTTCTGCTCCTGCTGGTGGGAGGCTCCGGCGACGCGATGGCCAAAATCTATGAGGAGCTCGGTCCGGCGGAGTACAATTCGCAGTACCTCCTGTACACGTTTGCTGCTGCGCTGGTGATCTGCGCGCTGACGGCGGCTGCGAAAGGCCAGCGGCTTGCGCTCCCGGATATAATTTACGGGAGCCTGGTGGGGATACCGAACTACTATTCAGCCAGATTTCTGCTGCTCTCGCTGTCTCATGTGCCGGCCGTGATAGCGTATCCGGTGTTCAGCGTTGGGACCATCCTGCTTGTGGGAGTGGCCGGTGCGCTGATATTCCGCGAGCGGCTGACGCGGAGGCAGAGCATAGCGATAGTGATCATCGCAGCGGCGATGGTGCTTCTGAATACATAACAGTCTGCCCGTTTTTGTTGAAAGACAGAGCCTTAAATCAATGATATATTTAAAGCGGATAACTACTTGCTAGCCGCATTTTTTGATATCATTACAACACAGACATATGAAAAACACTAATGATACATACTTGCTGAGAAGCTGGAGAAACACTCTCGATCACCTGATACTGGTGACGGGCACCAGCCTCTCTGAGGTCGCCGTGTATATTGGCGGTGCCCGCCCGGATGGAAACCCGGGATTTTACCAGAAAATGCCGCGGAAGCGGTCAACGTTCATTGGCATCGGCATGGCGTTCAGACAGCCGGTAGAGGTGATAAACCAATGGCTCACCGACTACGCGCGCAAGCGCAGGCTCTATGCGAAAGACATAAGCGAGGATCTCGTCTGGCTCTACCTCATAAACGCCAACCTGAATGACACATCGGGCAGCGTCAATTACTTTCTGCGTTACGAGGAGTTCCAGGCGGTTGCATATGCGGTTTTCCGCGAGAGGTGGGACGAGATCAGTCTCGGGCTCGAGGACACCGCTGATGTTGAGATCAGCCTCGGGCAGGCGGAGTACGGTCCGCAGTATGACGGAATCAAGGAGTTCGTGGCGCAGCACATGGACGCGTTCAGCAGCGCATACGCGAAGCCGCGCGCAATGCTGGACCGCTGGCTCAAACAGGTGATCAGCACGTGCCGCGAGGACCCGGAGCAGACGGTCATCAGCAGTCTCAATTCGATGCGCGGCTGGCTCGATGACAGCATGATCAACTTCCTGAGCGGCGACTGCAGCACGGTCAACGTTATCGACCGCAAGACAGGTAAGAGAAGTATAAATATAAAGCGCATGCCGAAGAGCCGCCGCAAGTACATATCGATGTGTCTGGCGCTCGGCATGACCACGAACGATATCGATGAGTTTCTCGAAATGATGGGCTATGCTCCGATCGACGTCAGCGACAGGGACGAGGGAAAGCTGCTGGCGGCGCTCATGGAGTGGGAGAACACACACCTGCTTCAGCGTGCCTATAAAAATCTGCATTTTAAGGGTGATGCCAGAATAGAGCTGAGCCGCGAGGAGGAGTTCCGGGCGGTGCGCGACATGCTGCAGCTGAAGAGCGATCTCGAGGAAGTGTATAAACAGAAGGATCAGGAATTCATATACGTTTAGCGCGCTGCGTACGGAGGATAAGGATGCGACCTGCAATCTCGAATAATCGAATAATTGCAGCTGCAGTTGCCATAGGGCTTCTTGCGGTCGCTCTTTGTTTTGTTGTGCCGCAAGCGGCTTTTGCTGCGGATAACACGAATCTCTCGCCACGGCACATATGGTTCACGTACGGCTACACAGAGTGCACCGGCGAGTCGCACCCTTGCATTGAGGATTACATAGCATATTACGAAAGCACAGAATCAACGTATCCGGAGTATTATGGCGTTACGATGATGGCTTGCGACTCCGATCATGTAGTTCAAGTGATGGGCGACGGGGTGACGGCAGACAATCTGACGCTGACATCATCGAATCCGGCTGTGCTGGATATAGATAATGAAGGAAATGTAACGGTCAGGAAGACCGGAAAGGCCGAGATAACGGCGACGGTGGCGGCCGATGACAAATATAAAGAGTGCAGCGTACATCTGGGAGTGACCGTAGACAAACATGACGGCTGGGTCGGAACGAGCGCGGTGCATTACGCAGGCCGCTCGCCTGCATGGGGACTCGATCTCGATACTGCTGACGGGTCGCAGCAACTGGTAGTAGCGCTCAGGCCGGGAGCCGGCATCCGCTATTCGTCGAGTAATCCGGATGTGGCATATGTGGACGCGGATGGATTGGTCACGCCGGCAGCACCGGGTGAAGCTCTCTTGCGCTTTGATGTTGATGACGGTGGAGGCAAGTATAAGCCGGGGTATTTCGTTGAATCGATCACGGTCACCGGTGAGGACCTGCGAAAGACACAGGAGATAACGGGCGATCTTGGTCCTTTCACTATCGACTGGCATGATGGCCTGGCTCTGGACCTGCACGCTCAGACCGCACTCAGCTATTCGGTTGTAAGCGGCAGCAAGATCGTCCGGTCTGTCAATCAGAATGGCTTGGTGAGTTTCACAGGCAAGGGCACAGCCCGCATCAAGGTGACAGCCGCTCAGTCGGCAGAATATAAGTCGGCAGAGGTTTATATAGACATAACAGCGCGGGACTATGAAGAGGAGGCTGCGCAGCAGGCGGCCGAAGAAGAAGCCAGGCAGAAAGCCGAGGCAGAAGCTGCGCGCCAGGCAGCACTGAAAGCAGAGATCGCAAAGGCGAAATCCCTCAAGCGGCCGACGTTTAAGGCCCGCGCGCTCAGTGGAAGACGCATCAAGCTGACCTGGGGCAAGGTGGCAAACACAGATGGTTACATCCTGTACATCAAATACCCGGGCAGTAAAAAGTATGTAAAGGCGCTTAGAAAAAATGCGACGGTCAAGTCCGTCACACACAAGGGGCTCAGCAGGGGCAGAGTGTATAGATACAAGGTGAGGGCCTACAAGAAAGTTAACGGCAAGGTTTACTACGGGCCATTCTCAGTAGTCAGGAAGGCCAGGGCCAGATAGAGTCATATGGATTGCAGAAAATATGAGCCGCTGTTTGGCTCATGGTACATAACTGAAGAGCTGGGATCGGGAGCCGAGGGCAGCCTGTACAGGATCTGCCGCACTGACGCGCTGGGTCACAAATACTACTCGGCGCTGAAGGTCGTTTCCGTGCCGGAAAAGGAATCGGAGATCGCGTCCCTCATGGCCGGCGGCATGTCGCTCGACGAGGTGGCCGGGTACTTTGACAGCGTGCTCGAAAACACCACGCAGGAGTTTGAGCTCCTCGCGAAACTCAAGGGCAACAGCAACATCGTCAGCTACGAAGACCACGAGATCTTCATGCACGACAACGGCATCGGCTGGGACATCCTCATCAGGCTCGAGGAGCTGACTCCTCTGGTCCGGTATTCGATCGACAATCCGCTCACTGCAGACGAGGTGGCGCGCATGGGCCGCGACATTTGCAGAGGGCTTGCGTTATGCCGCAGGTACGGCATTGTGCACCGCGACATCAAACCCGACAATATTTTCATTTCGCCGAGCGGGAGCTACAAGCTTGGCGATTTCGGCATTGCGCGAATCATCGAAAAGTCGACGATCGGGCTTTCGCGCAAGGGCACATACGAGTACATGGCGCCCGAGGTTTACTGGGGGCGCGATTACGGCGCGTCTGTAGATCTATACTCGCTTGGCATGGTAATGTACCGCTATCTCAACGACGGCCGCATGCCTTTAATGCCACCGAGCCCGGAAGTTCTGCACGCCGACGACAGGGAGACTGCTTTCGTCAGGAGGATGAGCGGGAATGAGATACCTGAGCCGCGCTGCGGATCCGACGAGCTTAAGCGCATTGTGCTGAAGGCGTGCGCATACGAGAGAGCTGACCGCTACCGCGATGCCGAAGAGATGCTGCGGGAGCTGGAGAAAATAGTCAAAGACCCATATGAGGAGCTTAGCGAAGTCAGCGGGGAAGCGGGCATCGCAACTGAGGAAAAAGAAGACCGTAATGAGCCTGCCGCTGCAGGCAAACGCGGGTGGAAGATATTCGGAATTTTGGCGCTTTTGTGCGCTTTGATCGGCTTTGGGATCTGGTACGCCATACCGAAGGAAGTAGAAGACATTGGGGTCGCCGATGCTGTGAGCGGCGCGCAGATAGATGGCGCCGCCGAAGTATACATCGGCGACGACCTCACGCTTGCATGTACTGTAACGCCGGACAGGTTCAAGGACGAACCGGTAACGCTTATATCCGGCAACGAAAACGTGATTACAGTTGAAAAGAAAGAGATCATGGCCGGCGAAAACGGAGTGCTGCATGCGCTGGCATTAGGTGACGCGTCCCTGACTATGACCGCAAAGGAGTACTCAGAGGAGATTTCTGTAAGCGTGGTGCCGAAGGTCACATCGATTGGAGGCATAGACGAAAAGATCAGCCTCACAACTGGTGACACGCAAACTCTCAAGCCGGCGCTCGCACCTGATAAATTCAAAGACGAGCCGGTGACATACAAATCCGGCGACAAGAAGGTAGCTACTGTATCCAAAGACGGATTGCTCACAGCGGTTGCGGCCGGTGAGACTACACTGACCGTCACATCAGGCGGCTGCACTTTCAAAGCATCCGTGAGCGTATCCGACCCGATCGTCTACTACGCGCCAACCACAACTTACAAGTCATCGAAGAAGACGTCCTCAAAATCGACGAAGAAAAAGACGAGCAGCTCAAAAGGCAGCAAAGGCTACTTCGACTCCAGCGACGACGAACACTTCTAGTAATTTTCATGCAGGGCAGCCGAATGGACTGCTGCCGTGAGCAACTTATGGATAATAACATGTTTCGAAAAATCATATATAAAGCGCTTCTGACAATGCTTTCAATAATGCTCGTAGCTACGATGATGCCTGCGATGGCATACGCTGACGACGAAACCGGAGCTGCGACAGATCCTCCGACCGGTGAGGTTACGGAGGAGCCGGTCCCTGACGATCCGCAGCCGGCGGACCCGGTGGATCCGGAGCCACAGCCTGAGGAGCCCGTAGAACCAGTCGTGCCTGAGGTCCCGCAGATCAGCGTTGCGGTCAAAGGCGCGGGCCTCTGCGTCAAGTGGAAGAAGATCGATGGCGCCAAAACCTACAAGGTATACAGAAGCTACAGCAGATATACGGGCTATAAGCTCATTAAGAAGGGCCTCAAAGGTCTCTCGTATAACGATACGAAGGTTGCGTCCGGTAAGAAGGCGTACTATAAGGTCCGCGGGCTCAAGGCGAACGGCAAGCATACGAAGTACACAAAGGTCGTGTCCGGCAAGATCTTCAGGGTCTATATCGAGACCGGTCATGGCACGGGTGATGACGGCAAGTGGGACCCGGGCTGCTCGTGGAACGGCTACCAGGAGGCCAAGCTGATGATCCCTATCTGCAAGGCCGCCACGACTTATCTGCGGGCGAAGGGGGTCTACGTGTACACCGACGCGTTCAGCAAGAACAACCGTAACCTCAAGGTGACGCTGAAGCAGGTGAAGACGCATAGCGTGAGTGTGCTCCTGAACGTGCATTGCGATTACTACAAGGCTCCGAGCGGGACGATGCCGCTTTACAGATACGCAGGGCAGAAGAAACTCGCGAAGAGCCTCAACAAAGGCGTGCACCAGTTCGTGCAGACAAAGAACCGGGGACTCGTGAAGCGCACAGACCTCGACACCCTCAACAAGTCGAAGGACTACTGCACCGCGTGCCTATTCGAAGTAGGAAGCATAAAGAACGATAACAAGCTTATCCGCACAAAGTACGATGCCTACGGCAAAGGACTGGCCAAAGGCGTGTGCGATTATCTGGGAATAGAGTGGTAAAAGAAAAAAGGGACAGGCACCGTTAGTCTACACTAACGGTGCCTGTCCCCCTTTTTTTTTCTTTTATTTCACCTTTATCGTCACGGTCACTGTCTGACTCTTTGACTTGTAATACGAGTTACCCGAGGCGGTGACTTTCACTTTTACTTTATAAGTGCCTTTCTTGAGGCCTTTCTTTACTGTGAGTTTGCCGCTCGTCTTGTTGATGGTGAAGTACTTCTTGTATGATTTACCGCTCTTCAAGGCTGATGTGACTGTATACGTCTTTGTACCTTTGCCCAGGTTGGTGAGGCCTATTATCTTGGTCCGCAGGAGCGTCTGGGATCTCTTCTTAAGATTGCTGTATTTGACTGTAGCGGTTTTGCCCACAGCCTTCAGCGTATTATCTCCCTTGACGATCTCGAACCAGTCGTAATCGTCGCCTTCGTAGTTTCCTATGAAATCGATATATACGTATGCGTAGCCCGGATCCACGTTATCTTCATAAGTGACCAGATAGTCGCGTCCTTCTGTCAGCAGCTCGTAGTTACGGTCGTACACTTCAATATCGGCTGTCTTGGCCTTGCCGGTGTATTTGTTGTTTTCAGGCCATTCCACATATACCGATTCTATTGCAGGTATCACTTCGCCGCTGCTGATGACAGCTCCGCAGGCTGTGCACTCCTTGCTCGCGGTCATGCCGTCCCTGTACCACGACGCAGGCTCTGCCGCATTCTCGAGTATGCCGGTATGGTTGCTCGCATCCACAGGAGTGACAACTCCCGCCTTTACGACCTCGCCGCACTTTGTGCAGACCTCATCGCCGCTGAAGCCCTCCTCACAGCAGGTCGCTGCTTTCGCGCCAACTAATTCGGTCTTATCGTGATTGCAGGATGAGCGTGTGACTGTTACCGTCATCTCATTGACATCGTAATCGTCAAAATCGTCTGCAGTATATCGTGCCGTGATGGTCACAGGCTCGCCTACCTCAATGTCGTGGCCCAGAATGGCGAGCTCTTCTGCGTCGAATTCCCAGCCCGGAGCTTTCTCGAGGAGTTCGTTTCCGAAAGATGTGGCTGAATTCGGGATGCTGTACTGCTCGGCCGGCATGGTCTCGTGAACCTTCGCCGTAACCTCATAGGTCATATCATCTTCAACAACGATTTCCGGCTTGTGTTTCTTGTCATAGACCGAGACGTGGATCTTGTAGGTCCCGCGGCGATCAGGCGTCCAGTCAAAGTACCTGTGGTCCATGTCATCCATGTTTGCGACATACAGCTCGGATGTGTTGCCATCCGGATCCGTCAAGGTGTAGGTAAATACCTCGTAGCCCCAGCCTCCGTTTTCTTCAGCATCAAGCCGTACCGTGGTTCCGAGCGGACAGCTGTTTGCAGGATTTGCGGTGAGCTCAACGGACTCCAGATCCTTGTTGACTATGAAGGTGATCGTGTCTTTGGAAGAAGGATCGTATTTGTGACGGACGGTGATCTCGTGCCATCCGCTCTCCTTAAATGATATTATTCCGGTTTCGCTGTCGATCACACTGTCGTCCGGCCTGTCGGTCTCTATGGTAAAGTTGCTCAAATCATTATAGCCGTAGACACCCATAGTTACGGTATCTGCTATGTCGATGATCACCATACCCTCGTTGTATCTGAAACTGCTGCAGCTGCCCGCATTGTCGTTCACTTTGAATCCGGCCAGAAGATGCCTAGGGTATTCCTCGGTCTTGATCATGCCGCAGTCGGTGCATACGAAAGTCGCGATCCCGTCTTCTGCGCTCTGGAACTCCCATTCGTGTCCGGAGCCGACGGAGTAGACCTTAATAGTGCAATATACGGACGGATCGTATTTGTAGCGGGCGGTAACAGTGTACTCTCCCTCCTCGGTGAAGTGCACTCCTAGGCCGTCTTCTACCACAGCCTTCTCAGGGTCGCTGGTCTCGAGTACGAGGTCGCTGAAAGTGTGATGCTGGTATTCATCGTCGTAGTACATTCCATCGAAATACAGTGTTGCTCCGAGGTCTACTGTGACTTGCTTGCGGCTGTAGTAGAAACTATAGCCATCCGGGCTGTATCCCAG
Source organism: Mogibacterium sp. (assembly GCA_017405845.1). GTDB lineage: Bacteria > Bacillota > Clostridia > Peptostreptococcales > Anaerovoracaceae > Crickella. Next base: position 15,370 of record JAFQZQ010000035.1, read on the forward strand.
ATCAAAGCTCGACGGATATCCGCCCTGCTTTGTTTTGCCGCAGTGGGAGCATCTATATGTCACTACTCCATCCTTCGCGCTTTCGACCTCCCAGACGTGGGCAGGATCTTCGACAACCAGCGTCATCGTTGCAGTGGCGTTGTTATCAAATTTGTGCCGCCCGGTTATCGTGTATGTACCTTCATCTGTAAAGGTGAGAGTGTTGTCAACTTTGTCTATAACAACTTTTGAAGAGTCTGCTTCAAGATTCAGCTCGCTGAATGTGGTGTACTCGCCACTGTCATAGTTATGGTAGCAGCCCCGGATATAGACTGTATCGGTAAGGGATACTTCAGCTCTCTGGTATCCGTAGCTGTAGCTGCTGGTGTCTGTGCTGTATCCCAGCATGAAGTCTTCAGGGTAGCTGACAGTACGGGTCTCGCCGCATTTGCTGCACTTTACTTTGGCGGTTCCGTTCGAGGCGCTGACCGACTCCCAGCTGTGGCCGCAATGCCTGTTGATGATCTGCACTTTGTCAGGTGAATCTACCGGTATTACATAGAACACTTCTTCATCATTGTTCCATTTGTACCAGATCACTTTGCCGTCGCGCACGATAGGATGACAGTCGGAAAGGGTACCATTCAGGGAATAGGTCTCTGACAGCTTATTTCCGTCTCCATCTACCAATACATATTGGACTTCCTTGGAAAGACGCCACAGGACCATGAATTTATTGTCGCTGATTTTTACAAGCTGCGGAGTTGAAGCGTTGTCTTTGCTGCCGACATCGGTCAGCCATATAGGGCCGCTCGATGTAACTGTGCTCCCGCTTGTGTCGATTGCGGTTACGAATACATCTCTTGGCATGCTGTCGTTGAGCGTACTGCAGTGCTGATATATGGCATTTCCGGCTATCAGATAGCCGCTTGAAGTGATCTCGAATCCACCGACGGATGCACCGGTCGCGTTATCGCCGGTTTCTCCCGGGAAGTTCATGACGTTGCCGCTTTGCTTAAGATATCCCCAGATCGTACCTTCAGACAGATCGTTAGAGAATCTCAGCAGCGCAATGCTTCTTGGGTAAGCGTCACCGTGATCAAGCATTGCCGTCTCACCGTCGCCGATCTTTATGAACTGATTGAAGGAGTGGCTGACATATGCGCTGCCTTCACTGCTGACCGTGTACTGGGCTCTCAGGACCTTCATCGCATCAGTGTCGACTATCATCAGCACGCTTGCCTGATGGTTAAGGCCGTCTTCTGACATGTACATTTCGTGGCTGGTCCTGATAGCAAGTCTGTTGCCGGAACCGTCGATGCGGCAGCTTCCGGCATCGAACGGGATGGTTGTGTTGGCTCCGTAGAGCCCGCAGCTTCCAAGACGGTTCCACTTCTTGTCATATTTTGTGATGCGGAAAACTTCGACATTTTCATTCTCTTCCGGATTCTCCTGACCGCTGACGATGTAGAAGTTGTTGTCCGACTCGTAAAAACCGCCAAAGAGTTTCAGCTCGGCATCGATGTGCTTATTAGAAGTGATATTGAAATCACTGTCATAATAAATTACATCAAAGCTGCCGTCAGTAACTGAAGGGTTATAGACGGTGTTATAGAAGCTGCCTGAGCCGTAGCCCTGCACACGCATGTAGCCGGATCCCGAAACAGTCAGGTATGAGTAGATCGGAGATGCAGCCACCGTGTAGTTGTTGGCTCCGCTGTTGGTGCCCTCAAGCTCGACGCAGGTGTCAGAGGCTGCATGTGCCGTCAAGGCGCCCGGCAGACCGGCCCATACAGGCGAGCAGACAAGCGTCATGCAAAGCATGATAGTTATGATAGTATTCGCGGCCGCTGCGCGGCATCTTTTAGCAGTCGTTTTCATGATTATGAGTCCTTTTCCGCTTGGTAACAGATAATTGTTTACGTAATTGTATCATAAGAGACTCGCCAGTATGTTGCCCTTTTGATACAATAAATATAGTAAAGAAGTAAGAGATGAAAAAAGGGACAGGCCCCCGTTAGATATGACTAACGGGGCCTGTCCCTTTTTTATGCTTTTTTCATGAATAAACGGTTACACCGTCTTTAATGGTTTTAAGAACTTTGATGTCACGAAGCTCCATCGACGGTACTGCAAGCGGGTTCCTGTCAAGGATCACCAGATCGGCGCGCTTGCCCGGCTCGATACTTCCTTTGGAGTCTTCCTCGAAGTACTGGTATGCGCCTTCTATAGTTACGGCGCGCAGTGCCTCGTAAACGCTTATCTTCTGATCAGCGCCTATCAGATTGCCTCTGCGGCTGATCCTGTTTACGGCGCACCATACCGAATGCATTACATCCGGTCGCGTGACCGGTGTGTCCTGATGGAAGTTGACATGGAGCCCTCTGTCAAGCGCATCGCGCGCAGGGCTTATGTGATTGCCTCTTTCCGGACCGAAATTGATCATATGGATGTCGCCCCAATACCATACATGGCCTACGAAGATCGAAGCAATCATGCCGAAATCTTTCATCCTGTCAAGCTGGTCGTTCCTGACTGTCTGGCAGTGTATCATGACCGGCCTGATTTCCTCATCAGGTTTCACCTTGCTGAAAGCTGATGCGTATGCATTGATGAACTGCTCTGAAGCCGCGTCACCGTTGCAATGCGCCAGTATCTGTCTGCCATCCGAAAGAGCCTCTTCTATAAACTTTTCAACGCTGCTGTCCGACATCCACGGATAAGCACAGTAATCAGGATCGCCCCCTAAGTATGGCTCCGACATCCATGCCGAGCGTCCCTGCGGAGAACCATCAAGAATCAGCTTATAACCGCCGATCTTCAGATGATCCGCATAACCGCCAAGGTAGCGTGAGTAGGTCTGCGCTGTCTGCCTGCCTCCGTCCGGCATGTCCGGATAAGCGACGATGTCCATCACAAGGGCTCCTGCGCGAGCCATAGCATCAAGCGCAGCCATCTCAGCGGGAGTCGTATCTCCGTCCTGCGCTGTTGTTACGCCGTATTGCAGGTATGTTCTCTGCGTGAGAGCAGGGTCGAATCCGCCTGCCTCCTGCTGCGGGAAGGAAGCCATCATCAGGTTCATGGCTGCTTCTTCGAGATAACCGCTAGGCTCGTTGCTGCCATCGATGCGGCCGAACTTACCACCCTCCGGATCAGGAGTGCCGGCGGTGATGCCCAGCGCTGCCAGCACCGGGCTGTTGCAGCATGCGAAATGCAGCGAAACATGCAGAGCTACGACCGGCACCGAAGTGCTGATCTGATCGAGCACGCGCTTGTCAGGATGAGTACCCTCTGCGAGGAAGTTGTGGTCGTAGCCGAACCCTATCACGGCAGGTACAGCGCCGACTTTCTCGTGATAAGCTTTCATCTTATCGATTATTTCCTGATGAGACGAACAGTCTGACAAGTCGCACCAGGCGGCCATTCTGCCGTTCATCACGAAGTGGCTGTGCGGGTCTATAAAACCCGGCATAAGACAGCTGCCGTCAAGGTCGATCCACTCTGCATCACCAGGCGCATCCCTTTTGATCTCGTCCACACCGGATGCGGCTCTGATGATCCCATCGCTGACCCATACTGCTTCAGCGCTGTGCGACGCTTCCTCCTCAGCAGTGGAATAAGCCATCGTAATAATGCTTCCGTTGTAATATATCTGATCCATAGTTTATTTCTTCCAGCTGAATGTCGGCTTGCCCCATGTCTTGGTCAGTCTTAGTGCTATGAGATAAGCGACGATAAGGCCGGCGAGGCTGGCAAGTGTAACACCCTTAGAGATGCTGCCCGCTGCGAAACCGAGCAGGATGATGTATACCGGGTCACTTGCAGTCATGACTACGTTGCATGCGCCGAGCTCCACGGCTGTCGTTGTTTCGAAGTTCGGATCGACGATACGCATCAGGGCGAGACCTGTAGGAACTGTTCCCGTGCACATACCGAACATGGCGAGTGTACGCTCGAAGTCATTGCTTCCGCCCATTCTTCTGCCGAAGTAAATGGTGACGAAGAATGTGACGATCGTCATAAGAATAAGAACTACGATGATAGGGAAGAGCCACGCCTTGATGAGGCTGATCGATACTGCCATGAACGCGCAGACTACCAGATAGTCCGCAGTCCAGCCTGTGATCTTGCTCTGCAGTGTGTTCTCGATGAGATAACCGATGCCGAGTTTCTTCATGATGAACTTAAGTATATATGCGGCATACATTCCGTTGATGAATGTCAGGGAGCTCATCGCTGTTCCGAAGTATCCAGGGATGAGTGCCCACAGCCAGCCAATGCCAAGAGCGCCCATGTAGCAGAGACCGATCAGCGCGAAGTGAAGCGCGAGTGTCTCGATGTTGCTGTTGGCAGTAGTGTCTTTTACCATCATGGCTGTCTGCTCATCTTCATGCAGATAGCCTCTGAGTGTGGCATCGTCTATCTTGCCGCTGTGCTTGGCGAGACCGTGCTTGATGCCGTATTTTGCCATCGGGATTCCAATGAGGAATGCCATAATGAATCCGATAGTGGCATAGAAGACAGCGACTGTTGTAGCGTTTGTCCAGCCATAGCTTTCATACAGATCTCCGTAGACGACAGACTGTCCAGGTCCCTGGCAGAATGCGTACTGGATCAGTGTTCCGTACATCGGATCCATGCCTGCTCCCTTGCCGACAGCTGCTACGATGAAGAATGAGAGAAGCGGTGTCAGCGCGTAGAGCAAACTCCACACAAGTCCCATACCGATAGCGCCCTTCAGGAGATTCTTTCCGGAATTCTCCTCATTTTTAGGTGCGCTGGTAAGGCTGATCGAAATGAACGAAACTGTGAACAGCTGGCCTACGATCGTACCGAACATGCCGGTGTCAGTACCGATGTTCCAGCCTTTGGCTATGACGACATTCATGAAGATCATGCCGAGTACGCCCGCAATAACGCAGGACGGAACGAGCATGTTCTGCAGGAACGGGACCTTAGCCCTGAGGAAAAAGCCTATCAGCAGCATTATACTTGCAATGCTGAAAGCAACCATAAAACTCATATAATACCCTCCATTTTCACTTGATATAAATTATTGGAATTATAATAAATAGATAATAATACAGTCAATAACGGAGTAACAATAACGTAGTAAAAAGAAGGTCTGCAGATTATCTCAAACAGATAACAATGCGGTCTGTTTTTGATATAATTGGCGCAACAAGATGCAACTAATATACGTTACATATATATAGATGAGGAGCTGTTATGAATTTGCGTAAGAGGTTATTAACTATGTTGCTTGCCCTGACTATGGTGCTGACTTACATGCCGGGGCTTGCATTTGCAGCTACGGAATCTGATGGGTCAGATACACCGAAGGCCGCAGAAGAGGCAATCGAGCCGGAAGCGACCGGTCCTGAAGCGACCGGACCGGAGACACCTGCCGATGAAGGCGATGAACCGGTAGATCCCGGCAGATGGAATGGAGAAGCGCAGAAGGATACGATCACCGTAAATGAAACAAAAGAGGTGACGATCGGGAAATCCCGCGACTATGTCAGCTTTGAGTTCAAGCCAACTGTCAGCGGCTGGTACAACTTCAAATCAGACGGCGAATACGATACATATGGCCGAGTACTGGATGCTGATCAAAATGAACTGGCGATGAGCGACGATGGTAGCGGTGTGAACGGCGATAATTTCAATGTCCTTTTCGAGGCAGAAGCCGGAGAGACGTATTACCTGCAGGCTGCCATGTATGGAACGGATACAGGCGAGTTTACTGTTGAGCTTGTCGAAGGCGAGGAGCCTGCTGTTGACCAGGGCAAGTGGTCCGGACAAAAGTATTCGGACACCATCTCTTTGGAAGAGACAAAGAACGTGGATCTCGAAAACGTGCGCGATTATGCAAGCTTTGAGTTCACAGCGCCTAAAGATGGATGGTACAGCTTCAGCTCAAGCGGCGGAGAAGACACATACGGCCGCGTTCTCGACAGTGATGAATACCTGTTAGATGAAGATGATGACATAGGGAACGGTGACTATAACTTCGAAATAGTTTTCCAGGCGGAAGCTGGTAAGAAGTATTACCTTGAGGCTTGTTTTCTCGACCCGGAAACAGGCTCGTTTTCGGTCTTTGTTACCGAGACCACTGAGCCTTCAGGCGGTGGAGACGATGATGACGACGATGATGCAAACTGGGGTCTTGACTATACGGTCACCTCGTATGGAGCGGGCCGCACGTTCAGTATTGAGTCCATAATCGAGGAGTACGGTCAGCACGGAACCCTGACAGGCTACTGGTACAGGACGCAGAATGGCCAGATCATAGAGGAGGATGTGGATAATCCGATAGCAACGGGGGTTGCCGGAACCACTGAATATGACAGCGACTATGCAATAAGGGCAACTTTGCCGGTCGATTGGAAAATGTTCAGGTTAGAGGTCGTTGAGACGGATGCGGACGGTAACGTTGTCGCCCGCAAGACTGATACCTACAACAACACCTATGAATATGAGCCGGCTCCGGGAGACAATGTAGACAGTGCCACATTCGTGCCCGCACAGCCTATAAATCTCAAATACCGCGAGGATGGTTCACTCGAGACGATTTATGATGAAGATTCAAATGAGCGTATCGGCAGGTACTTCAAATACAGCTTCCCAGGCTTCCAGGAGGGAGACAAGCTCGTTGTTGAATACAATGACGGCAAGGGTACTGTCGAATATGAGTACAGAGAAAATACGTATAACGAAGAAACAGGTGAAAGTCTGTTTGATGACTATTATGAGTATCATTTCGTAAATCCTGCTGATGAGACCGGCAAGGATGTGATCGGCTTTGACTATAGGTTTGAACAGACTGAGACGGAAGAGTGGGAGCCAAATTCAACTCATGCTTTTACAACCCATGTATGGTCAATCGACCATGTTGTTGAGTGTCCGGTGAACATAGTGCTGGATGAGTCAAAACCTGAGTTTGAATACGAAGCAATCGCAGGCGATTTTGTCAGAATCACAAGATACAACGGAACGAGCAAAGATATCAGTATCCCTTCGACTATCAGCGGGAAAACCGTACAGGAGATCGGCGATGGAGTCTTTGCAGGTATGAATATAACAAGCGTCACGATACCTGACTCTGTCGAGGTGATTGGTAAAAACGCGTTCGATTTCTGTAAATCGTTAAAGTCGGTAGATCTCGGTAAAGGTATCAAGACCATAAAGGACTATGCGTTCTATGGATGCGGCGGAGTTTCGACGTTCGCGCTTCCGGGCACGCTTACAAATATCGGACAGCAGGCATTCGCAAAGTGCACCGGAGTTACATCATTCAGTCTGCCTGACAGCATCACTGAGATTGGCAGCGAGGCATTTGCCGGCATTCCGGGGCTCAAGACAGTAAACTATCCGAAGTCCCTTCAGTCTACCGGCGGAGACCTCTTTAAGGGCGATGAGCAAATCACATCATTTGTAGTACCTGAAGGCGTCACGACACTTGCAAGCTATGTGTTTATGGGCTGCAGTTATTTAACGAACGTAACGCTTCCTACAAGTATGACTAAAATAGGCACTTACGCCTTCTATGGGTGCTCGGCTCTTGAGCATATAGATCTGCCGTTCGAGCTCACTACTATCAACGGATATGCATTTTATGACTGTGACAAGCTCAGCGCGGTTCAGATACCTGATACCGTCACGTTTATAGGATCACATGCATTTGCTGATTGTGCTGCACTCAGCAGTATCAACTATCCGATGTCTCTCGACTCTACGGGCGGATATCTTCTTGATAATACACCGAATGTTAAGGAAATCACTGTGCCTGACGGAGTGCTTTCGCTGGCGTCGTCTGTTTTCTCAGGCAGCAGCATGCTGACAAAGGTGAACCTTCCTGAGGGCCTCAAGGTCATCGAAAGCCAGGCATTCTACGAAAATAAGGGTTTAAAGACCATCGAGCTGCCTGACAGTGTCGAGGAGTTCGGCTCTAGTGTCTTCGCAGGCTGCACCAGCCTCACATCGATCAATTACCCGGCATCACTAAAGAAATGCAGCTGGAGCGTATGGACCAATACACCTAAGCTGAAGAGCATTACAGTACCGGATGGCGTTACAGTTCTGCCGAAATATGCATTTGAAGATGCAGACGGTCTGGTCACAGTTGTACTTCCGGATTCATTGGAAACCATAGGGGACCAGGCATTCCAGGGGTGCTCTTCACTCAGAAACATAGATATACCTGACGGCGTATCGAGCATCGGAGAGGATGCGTTCTACAATTGCACATCGCTGGTTCAGATAAAAATACCGGCAAGCACGGTCTCTTTGCCGTGGTATGTCTTCGGAGAATGCACCAAACTGGAGGGTATTTGGATCGGCGCTCAGGTCACATCAATAGACAGCAATGCTTTCAAGGGCTGCAACAAAGAGATTCTCGTTATCCACGGGGTTGAGGGTTCCTATGCGCAGACATGGGCTGCCGACAACGGATTCCAGTTCAGCTCTGAAGAATTGGTTATAGACGACAGCAGCTTCTCCGGAAAAGTTGAGGATGCAAACGGCAACGGTATCGAGGGAATCGGAGTGGTCATCTACGACGATCTCGAAGGCAGAGTCGTTGCCAGAGTTTATACAGATGCAAGCGGAGAGTGGACAAGCACTGATATCGTTAAGGGCAGACAGTATACCATAACCTACTCACGCGCCAACTACCGCTTCAGTGCAAATGACTTTAAGGAGACCGCAGGCGGTGCAGTCGTTATTGATACGGTAACGGCTGAAGAGATTATCAGCGGCCTTGTGGAGCCATCGGCTTCTGACTTTACATATGAAATCATGAACGGTAATGATATCCGTATTACCGGATATACCGGAACTGAAGAGAAGATAAGCATACCTTCAGCTATCGGTGAGTACAGTGTAGTAAGCATCGGTGAATCGGCGTTTACCGCAAATAAGCTCACGGCAGTAGTGATACCTGAAGGAGTCACGAGCATCGAAGAAAAAGCATTTTATGACTGCAGTAAGCTGACAGCAGTGCTTCTGCCATCAACTCTCACAAGCATTGGTACTAATGCATTCCATCGCTGCACCGGACTTTCGGAGATAAGCCTGCCGTTCGGTCTGCAGACGATCTACAGCAGTGCATTCAGCAATTGCACCGGGCTTAAGGCGATCCACATCCCGGATTCGGTGACAACCATTGGGTCGTACGCCTTCGATTACTGTACAGGTCTTGAGTCGGCGAATTATCCGCTTGCGATCCAGAGTGCAGGCTCGGGCATCTTCGACGAATGCACCAAACTGACAAGCTTCACTGTCCCTGATGGAGTAACTGAGCTTGCTGACAGCTTCTTCTCTATGAGTGAGGTCACAGAGGTGATCTTACCGGACAGCCTCAAGGTAATCGGACAAGGTGCTTTCAGGAACTGCAGTAAGCTTACGTCTATCACACTGCCGGCATCACTCGAGACTATTCAGTCCACTGCATTCATGTACTGCACCGGACTTAAGACGATAGAATTTCCGGAAACGCTTAAGGAGATTGGCGGCAGCGCATTCTACGGATGCACCGGCCTGACAGCAGTCCACATCCCTGATGGGGTCACATCGATTGGAGGAGACGCTTTTGCAAGCTGCTCAGCTCTCGAGGAGTTCAACTATCCTCTGAGCCTTGAATCAGGAGGAAGCGGAATATTATCGGGTGATACGAAAATTACGGAAATCACTGTTCCTGAAGGCGTTACAAAACTTGCAGATTATGCATTCGCGGGGTGCAATAATTTGACTAAGATAAACCTTCCGGAATCACTTACGGAAATAGGTCGATACGCGTTTGAATATTGCACGGGACTTACGGAAATCGTTGTTCCTGATTCTGTCACAGTAATAGGATCTAGGGCATTCTACGGATGCACCGGCCTCACGGAATTCAAATTCCCGACTGCACTCACAAAGATCAATTCATATGCGTTCAGCGGCTGCACAGGATTAACTGCTATCGAGCTCCCTGATACAGTCACATTCCTTGGCGAAAGATGCTTCTCCGAATGCACAAATCTGGAACAGGCGAATTACCCGGCATCTCTCGAAAAAACAGATGGCAGCGTATTTGCCTACGATACTAAACTCAAAGAGATGAGCGTTCCTGAAGGCGTTACTGTGCTGGCGGAAAAAGCATTCTACGGATGCAGGCTGATCGAAACGATTCACCTGCCGGACAGCCTTAGGGAGATAGGCCCATATGCGTTCAATATGTGTTCTTCGCTGACAAACATAGAGATACCGTCAGGAGTAACAAAAATAGGCGATTATGCATTCCAGGAGTGCGAATCCCTAAAGGGCTCCATAGAAGTGCCGGAATCAGTCACAGAGTTAGGTAAATATGCTTTCGATAAATGCTCCGGCATAGAGGAAATCAGGCTGCCGGACGGACTTAAGAGCATAGGAAGCTACGCATTTGCAAACTGCACTTCGCTCAGAAGCATCAATTATCCGGTTTCAGTTGAAACTATAGGCGGTGCCCTTTTTACAAATGACTCCAGTCTTAAGTCGATAACAGTTCCTGAAGGCGTTACTGCTTTGCCGGAGTATGCGTTCGGCGGCGCTTCATTCCTGACAGAAGTATCACTGCCTTCGACGCTTACATCGATTGGCAGGAACGCATTCTACGGATGCAGCGGACTTACTTCTATAACATTGCCTGACAGCGTGGAGACGATAGGTGACAATGCATTTCACAACTGCACTAATCTGACATCGTTTGGATACCCTAAGTCACTCAAGACCTGCGGTACTTACATGTTCACCGGCGACGCTAAACTGAGGAGCATTACGATCCCTGAGGGTGTTACGGAGCTGCCGCAGAATGTTTTCGACCACGCAGACAAACTTGTGACAGTAAGACTTCCGAAGACTCTGACAAAAATCGGCGACTCGGCATTCTATCAGGCTACAAGCCTTAAAAAGGTCATAATCCCTGACAGCGTCACTACTATTGAACAGCACGCGTTCAACGGATGCGAATCGCTTGTGAAGATGATAATACCGGCCAGCGTCACTGAGATCGCTTACAGAGTGTTCAGATATAACACATCGCTTGAGGCTATCTGGATCGGCGAACAGGTCACATCTATAAACAACGGCGCGTTCGATAGCTGCGACAAAAATAAGCTGGTCATACACGGTGTTGCCGGCTCCTATGCAAATACATGGGCTACAAGCAATGGCTATGCATTCCAGACAGACGAAGTGGTGATAGAAGATAACGAGATCACCGGCGTTGTCAACGATAGCGAGGGCAAGGGCCTCGAAGGTGTACATGTCACTATCTTCGACGATGCCGAGGGAACCAAGGCATTTACATGTAACACGGATGGTGACGGCAGATGGGAGTGCACGGAGCTGACAAGCGGCAAAAAGTACACTGTCAGCTACGGTATGACAAACTATACGTTCAGCAACAATCAGATAAAGGTAGAAGCCGGCGTAGACAGCGAGTTGGATCCGGTAACGGCAGAGAAAGTACTTGACGGTCTTACAGTAGGCGATGCTGCTGATTTCACTTATGAAGCAATCAACGGCAATGAGATCAAGATCACCGGATACACAGGATCCGCGAAGAAGCTGCAGATACCTGAGGTGATCGATGACCTTAAGGTCACCATGATCGGAAGCAACGCGTTCGGTGAGAGCAGCAAGATAACCCAGCTGGCGATCCCTGAGAGTGTTACACAGATACAGTCATCAGCATTTTATAACAACAGCTCTATAACACAGGTGCTGCTGCCGTCGACACTTGAGACTTTAGGAGGATCGGTATTCGAGGGATGTACTTCTCTGGAGACAATCGATCTGCCATATGGCCTCAAACGAATAGAATATGAATCATTCAGATACAGCGGTCTGAAGTCGATCTCTTTCCCGGATACAGTCTTATACATTTCGAGCCTTGCGTTCGCTGACTGCAGTAACCTTGAAAGAATTGACTATCCAATGGGTGTCCTGTCGACTGACACATATGTCTTCCACAATGACCCGAAGCTGACCATGGTAGAGGTACCTGAAGGAGTCACATATATTGCGGAAGACCTGTTCAACGGCTGTAATTACCTCACAAGCATAGTGCTGCCTGAAAGCCTGAAAAAGATCAACAGTACGGCATTCGCAGATTGCGACGGACTTACATCGGTCAGGATACCTGACGGAGTCACTACATTCGGTTACGGCGTATTTTCAGGCTGCGACAACCTTGCGATGGTCAACTACCCGGCATCACTTACTTCTTGCAGCTCCGCTCCGTTCGGCAGTTGCGGAAAGCTCAAGACGATTGCTATACCTGACGGAGTCAAAAGGATCGTGAAGTACTCACTGAGTTCGATCGACGGACTGACTGAGGTAGTGATACCGGATTCGGTTGAGGCCATCGATGAAAGAGCGCTCAATAACTGCAAGGCACTCAAGACAATACAGCTTCCGTCATCGCTCAAAACTGTCGGGCAGTATGCGTTCAGTGGCTGCGAGGCACTTCTTTACGCGATCTATCCGGGTACGGAGGAAGAATGGAATGCTTACGTAACAATAGGGGATTACAATACAGAGCTTGCCAATGCACTGGTATTCAACGGCGGACAGGGCCAGATAACCGCTCCGGTTGCTCCGGACCTTTACGGTGAAGCCTATGGCCACAAGCAGGCTCGTCTCGTATGGGACTATACCGGAGACACCAGTCTGGTTAAACGCTATGTCATCTACCGCAGTGAGAACGGCATCAACTACAACCCTCTCAGAAGCGTTGCCGGCACATCATATGAGTACATCGACAAGCTGTCGTTCACAGGCGGCTCAAAGACCTACTTCTACAAGATAACCGTCTTTGACAAATATGACCGCAGCAAGGACAGCCAGCCTGTAAGAGTCGATGCGGTTTCGACCGATCACGAGGCACCGAACGCTGTTATCAGCCCGGGCAAGAACGCTTACGTGAGGACCGGCGATGAATGCAACTTCTCCGGAGCTATGTCGACCGACAATGATGCCATCGCATCGTACAGGTGGACGTTCAGCGACGGAACAAGAGGGTCCGGTAAGAACATCAAGCACATGTTCACCAGCACGGGAACATACACGGTAACTCTCGAGGTTACAGATGTGAATGGCAACACGGGTACCACAACTGTTCAGATCACTGCGATCGACCCTAACGACCCGAATTACACGATGCTCAAGCTGACCGTCTGCAACGCGGAGAACAAAGATCCTATCAAGGGCGCACAGGTATCGATAACCCGCGATGAGGCGACTGATACGTTCGAATCCGATAACAACGGCCAGGTGATTCAGATCGTCAAGAGCGGCGACTACGTGATATCCGCAGCAGCTAACGGCTTCATGCCTCGTACAGTCAAGATCGTAGCGGAAGGAGGTATTCAGGAGAGCACATTAGGACTGGCTACCAAGAACATCATGAGTGGCTCCATCACCGTTGAGGAGATGACCTACGACGAGATAGTAGCTGCCGGAATCGATGTAAATGCTCCGGGCAACGGACATGTTTACGAATTCGAGACACACCTCACATTCGTAGCAGGAATCCAGACCTACGACTTCCCGATCAATATTTTCAAGAATGAGAAGGGTGAGATAGTAAAGACGACAGGCGGCGGATTCCGCAATATCGGGGATCCGTACACGCCGGGAGGCGAGGGCTTCAGGCTCGGTATCTTCCCGATAACCGAGAAATTCGTACTGGTCATCTACGGCGAGGTCCACTGGCTCAAGGAGATGTACAAAGTAGAGCTTGTGGTCAACAACAACTCGTCTACAGATACCCTCGAAGACATCCACGGCGAGCTGATACTGCCTGACGGCATGTCGCTTGCTGACATGGTGAGCGGTGCACAGACTGCGGATCACGACATGGGAAGCCTCGGATACAACTCAAGCACAAGCACCGAGTGGTACATCAGAGGAGATAAAGAGGGCGAATACAACATCAAGGCAAGAGTAACTGCCACATCGATGCCTTACGGCGAGGTGCTGGAGCAGATCTATGAGACAGCGACACCTGTTAAGGTATACGCGGGCAGCGCACTCAAGCTCACGATAACCTGTCCGGATCAGGCGGAGCGCGGAAAGACCTACAAGGTGAAGTACAAACTCGAGAATGTATCCGACAAACACCTATACAACCTGTCATTCGGTATAACGGGCAGCAAACAGTACAAGGTTGTTGGATTCGGTGATAAGGAAGCCTGGCTGCCGATAACAAGCTCATCTTATGGAGCAGGCTGGACCCGTAAGGTGGATGATCTGGCACCGGGTGGCTACGTCCAGCTTGAGCTTGAAACAACCATATGGTTCAACTCGGCTCTGGAACTGGTAGCGTTCTCCAAGTTGGGAGCGTTCATCGACGTCGCTTACTATCTGACGGATGTGTCGATGGTGACCGCCGAGACCAACACTACCGATATACCGTACGAGATAGTGGTCGAACGCGCTGAGCGGCCGAACCTCATCGATAAGGTCCTCCCGGATGGTCTTGAGAAATTCCTCGAGAAATTCGGAATCGAATTCCCTGGCGATTCGCTCGGAGGCACGCTGATTGAATGGTTTGGCGAGGATGTGCTCGGAATGGAAAGTGCGTCGGGTGCCAAAACGTGGCTCAAACTGGCTCAGGGTTCAACAGAGAGCACGCTGACGGTTGAGATCGACGACGGACGTGGTGAGAAAGACTCTATTGAGAACGATGTAGTCAGGGTGTCAAGCGGCTCAGTTGATCAGCAGATCGTTGACATTCTCAACGGCAACAAGATCAAGACAGGCGTCGACGGTGTCACCATCACAGCGAAAGGGCCTGGAACATCAAGGCTCAAGATCGGTGTTGAGAACAAGTTCGGCGAGCTGGAGCGCGAATACACGGTAGACTACGTTGTAAACGGACATGAGACCAAAACCACTACGACGGTTGGTTTCAACGAAACAACGAAGAAGTACGTATGCGAGGAGGACAACTTCGAAGAGACTATCACCGCGCACAGGAACATGGAGATTCAGGAGTACCTGAAGAACCCGTTCCAGAAACTCGACGATACTCTGACTATCGACGTCACCGGACATACCAAGGACACAAATTACACAGTCCAGCTGACCGGAAAGCAGATCGATGATCTCCTCGAGGGAACGACTGTCGACAGTCTGGATATCAAGGGCAACATAGCAAATATGTCATACTCACGTGAGGCTCTCACTACCTTATCCACAAAGGGCGGCACTGTGGACTTCACGGCTGAGAAGCTGACGTATACGGAAAGACAGGCTCTCGGAACCACAAATCCTGTATACAGGTTTACAGCAAACACCACGGCGGATCCGCGTTGGGATTACTCGGGCGGCCCTGTCACGATCACAGTAGACTATGAGATCGTCGGCGAAGAGAACCAGAAGAACGTACAGATCAGACATATCAAGGAGGACGGCAGCGAAGAGATACTGCCTGCGACATACAATCCGAAGTACAAGACGATCACCTTCAAGACGAACAGTTTCTCGTATTTCGAGATCCTCGCGGAAGGCGGACACGACAATGCTGAGGAGGCAGAAACTGTAGCAACGCTCATCAGCGATCTGCCGGCAGCCACAAGCGTGAAGCTCAGTGACAGCGCTCAGGTGAAGGCGGCTCTCGAGGCTTATGAAAGCCTCACAGAAACTGCTAAGGCGGAGCTGAACGAAGCAGATGTGAAGAAACTTCTTGACGCAGCTGCAAAGATCGACTCGCTCGAGAAAGCAGAAGCAGCCAAGATCAAGGCAAACCACGGCAAGATCGATACGAAGCTGCCGAAGGTGACCATCTACGCACCTAAGGCCGGTAAGAAATACCTGACAGCCAAGTGGAAGAAGCTTACCGCTGCACAGAAGAAGAAGGTCAAGGGTATCGAAGTAGAATACAGCACAAGCAAGACCTTCAAGACGGCCTACAAGTTCAAGACGGTCAGCAAGACAGCTGCCAGCACCAAGATCTCTAAGCTGAAGTCCAAGAAGTACTACTATGTACGCGTACACACATACGTGATCCGCAACGGAGTAAGGTATGTATCACCATGGTCGAAGGTTAAGAAGATCCGAGTGAAATAAAAAAGATAAAGAGGGACAGTCCCCGTTAGATAGTTCTAACGGGGACTGTCCCTCTTTTATTTGTTTATTCGCTTTCTCTTTCTTTCTACTTAACTCTGATCGTTACGGTTGCTATCTGGCTCTTTGACTTGTAATTCACCGTGCCGGCAGCTGTTACTCTGACTTTTACCTTATAGGTGCCTTTTTTAAGGCCTTTCTTTACTGTAATCCTGCCGGTCGTCTTGTTTACTGTGATCTTTGCATTGCCGGAGACCTTCGAATATGTCTTTGTTCCCTGGCCCTTATTAACAAAGCGAAGGGTCTTAGTTGTTGTAAGATACTGAGCTTTCTTCTTGACCGCACTTGCTTTCACGGTTGCGGTCTTTCCCTTGACCGAAAGCTTGTTGGCTATCTTCGCGATCTTGAAGTGTCTGTTGAAGATCTTGCCATCAGCTTTGATCGCAGCTATACCGACTCCGGCGTTCTTATTGTTTTTGTATGTAGTGGTGCTGCTGAGAATGTTTCCGGACGCATCTCTGACTGTGGCAGTCGGCTTGAATTCTGTACCGTTGTATGTGTAAGCCGTTTTACTTAAAGAAATATCGTATGGCGAGAACTCAAGATATGTGCCGACACACTCATAACGCTCTTCGACCCAGGTATGTCTTCTGAGAAGAGCCTTGTCTTCACCAAACTTCTGATTCAGATAATCGCAGCTGTAGATGTGCGGCGATTTGATTTTGTCAGCGAACTCCTGATCGTTGTTGTAATAATAGAGTGGACAAACGTACTCTGCCTCAAGGAGATCCGGGTTCGGATCGGTAAATTTGATGACTACACTCGACTGGTCATCAATCGACAGCTGGCCGCCGTATACAGGACCTACAGTCTCGTAATCCTCGTCGTCTTCATCGCCCCAGTCATAGTCAGGATCTTCCTCATCATAACCATCGTCATAATCATACCAAACATCATATAATCCGCAGCCGATTCCCAGACACAGGCTACCTGTCAAATCGATATCGATATTTGAATTGATAATCTCCATGTTGGTGTCCTGACTGTCGATTCCGGCATTGTAGGCGTCATAATACTTAGGCATTTTGTTTGAAATGTGGATGTCAGCGTTATCTATTGTCAGTCGGAAGTCTCCATCTGCATATTCTCCATCGCCGCCATAGTTGACCCATGGATACATTGATATGCCATAGAAGAAGCCTGAAGGTGTGTAACCTCCGAGAATATCTATGGCACAGTCTTTAATGAGCATCTTATGTGCTGCGTAAAGACCTGTTTTGCGGCCTTCCGCATCGGAGATATCTATTGTGAGACCGGCATCTGCTGTAGCTCCGGTAATAAACAGCTCAGAATCCAGGTCGGCTCCCATTATGCCGTAGTTGGCGCCTCCGCCGACAAATGTATTCCTGCCCTTGAGAATAACGTTCAGCTTCTCAAGGTTCGAATAAATATAGGCCTTATCCCAGCCATAGCTGTCTCCGGCGGAGCTGTTTATTGTTACATTATCGAGAGTCAGAGTGCTGGTATCCTTGTCGAACGATACACCTGCAGGAAGTCTGTCGAGATAATATAAGTAGGTTTCGTTATAGTCCTCATCATATTCTACTTCGATTATTTTCTGGTCTCCGACTGTAAGAACAGGATCCGGTTCTTCCTCCTCGTCGCCATAGTCATCCAAATCATCATTGTTTGCAGTTGTAGATTCCGCACTTAAGGATTCAGGCATTGCTTGATGAACAGCTTCTCCACCATCTTCATTGTCTGCGTATACGCTTGATACAGGCATGATTACCAGAGCCACAGTCATCACAAACGCGATCAAAAGCGCGGTATACTTTCTAATTGATTTCATTTTTCTGTCCTCCGCTTAAAACAGCTGTGAGCAATTCTTAACATTTGTTTATATTGTAGCATATTTGATATATAATTCATTCATTAAAACATTCCCCGATAAGTGTAGTTTTTACTGAGAGGACATTATGAAAAGAGAGAAAAATTGGCGACGACTTGCAGGACGATTAATGACTATGGTGCTCAGCCTCCTGCTGGTCTTTTCTTTTGCCGGAAGCATTGTAAAAATCGATGCTTTTGCTGCACCAGGAGACACGGTCACAAGGGCTGAATGGCTGTCGGCACTCGTCGAGACCTTCGATATGACAGTCGAAGATGACACCATGATGCCTGATAACTACTTTAGTGATCTGGATCCGTCATCGAGCTACTACAAGGATTTCTTACTTGCGGTCCAGTTCGGACTGGTTAATGTGGAGGCTGGTGATCCTGTAAATCCTGACGAACCTGCTACACGTGAATTTGCAGCAAGTACGCTGAACTTCTGCCTGGGATTCCAGCTGGACGAGAACGCAGAGTATACGTTCTCAGATGCAGCTGATATGGCTGATCCTGCAAGTGCACAGGTCGCAGTCGATCATGGCTGGCTGGCACTGATCGATGGCAAATTCTCTCCATCAACAAATATTACAGTTGAGGAGAAGGCTGCCATGCTTGCTGATGCATCTGAGATATGGCATTCCACAGATCCGGATGAAAATCACCAAAATGAGTATGAGGTAAAGACCGGAGTTATTGAGGTGCCAGACGGAACGCAAGTTGACGTGACTGCAGATGGCAATATCATAATCATCGACAGCCCGGTATCGATTGCAGCTGGGGACAAGTTCGTGATCCACATCAATGGAATACCAGTAGCTTACGAGGCTCTTTCGGTTGATAAACAAGGGAGCAATCTGACAATAGAAGCTGAGGAAGTAGAGAATGAAGAAGCCTTTGATGCGCTCGATCTTCAGGGAACGATGGATGGAAGCGCTCTGATACTTGGAGAAGCAAATCCGGATCTTGATGTTGTCTATGATGAAGAGCCGGTCAGGAGCGGAACGAAAGCCGGGGGAACTATTCCTTTTAAGAATACGAAGTTGTCCTTCAAAGGGGAGCTTAAATTAGGTGAGGGGAAAAAGGTCTCTGTCGACGGTAAGTACAGCGATATAAAGATTCTCTATAATGTATCCCTTACAGGAGAGAACTATATTAAGGTTACCGGAAAGACAACATTTTCAGCAAAAGCCTCCTTCGATATGATGGAGAGCTTAGGAATCAATGAGATCCCTGTGGTTCCGGCGACTGTACCGGGAGTAGGCGGTTTTGACCTTATTATTGAACTCAAACTTGGAGGATCGATTTCGATAACTTCCAAGTGCAATATGACGATGGGTCTCTCGTATATAGCAGGCGGAGATCTTCGAATGATCAAAGAGTTTACAGCTCCGACATTCAGTATGGTTTGCGAGGCCAATGGTCAGGCAGGACTCAAGGCGCGCTTGGGAATAACAGGAAAGCTGCTGCCGTTCAACGGCTACGTTTATGCCGGCTGCGGAGGCAGAGCTAAAGTGGAAAGCGTCACATATCCTGATGGAACGCCTAAAAACTGTACAACTTTTGTAGCCTGGTTCTATGCTGAAGCAGGTGCGGAGGCAAAGGTAAAAGTCGGCTCGTGGAGCAAATCTACCTCAGCTGTGTATGAGGTTTTCAACGATACAAACAGCCCACTAAGGGTATATCACCACTATGAAGACTTTAAAGAAGTACCTCGCTGCACCAGAGAGGATGACTTCAAATATTACACCAAGTGGAACTCAGCAATGTGGCCAAGCGGATGGTCAGGCGGCATAGGCGGCTATGGATATGATGAAGCCGGAGAACCGGTAGAAGTCTACAAGTATGAAATTGTGACGATAGACTATATTGATTACGCTAAGATTAATGGATTCTATGGAAACGTTTCTGCGCTTACCATTCCGGATACAATAGACGGATATAAAGTCATTGCTATTAAGGATAATGTCTTCAAGGACATGACTCATATCACATCAGTTGTTATGGGTGATGACATTGAGGAAATAGGTGTGAGTGCATTCCGAAACTGCACATCTTTAAGTTATGTATATTTACCAAAAGGACTCAAAAAACTAGGGCATGAAGCATTCCGCAATGATGTAAGTCTGAGCGCAATAGAGATCCCGAAGAGTCTTGAAGAGTGTTCACGTTACGTTCCTAACAATGGACTTTCATATGGACCATTTTCAGAATGTACCGGGCTAAAAACGATCACCTTTGAAGACGGAGCGGTCAGAGTAGCTTCTAACCTGTTTGCAATGTGCACAGGCCTTGAAGAGATAGTGATACCTGACACGGTAGCTTCCATCGATGAACAGGCATTCAAGGATGCCGGAAACCTCAGGAAAGTAACATATTCCAAGAATCTTACAAAGATCGGGAATGGTGCCTTCTGGTCATGCACATCATTAACAGATGCAGAACTGTCGGATACTATAACACTGATCGATTATAATGCATACAGAAACTGCACCTCCATTGAAACAGTACATCTGCCAAAGGGACTCAAGGAACTAGGGCATGAAGCATTCCGCAATGATGTAAGTCTGAGCGCAATAGAGATCCCGAAGAGCCTTGAAAGATGCACACGTTACGTTCCTAACAGTGGACTTTCATATGGACCAT
>JAFQZQ010000036.1 GCA_017405845.1 Mogibacterium sp.
AAGAGCTATGGAACTCTATAGATAGATCTGGCTACATTATTATACTTTTCTGAAGGATCCGCAACTGCGGTCATTTGTTTTGATACATCTTTTTTGTATACTGATATTGAAAAACTTGCTTGACAAACATTAGCAAGATTTATGAGGTGGACCCAATGACACACGTTGGAACAAAGACTGTCGAAACAGAAAGATTGCTTTTAAGGAGATTTTCTATAGATGACGCAGACGCTATGTACAGAAATTGGGCGTCTGATCCGGAGGTGACCGAATTTTTGACGTGGCCGGCACACGCCGATGTCGATGTCAGCAAAGCGGTATTGGAAGATTGGATCTCATCTTACACGCATAAAGACTATTATCAGTGGGCGATCGTCCTGAAAGAACTTGGCACCGACCCGATTGGGAGCATCAGCGCAGTGCATTTGAACAACGATATTGATATTGTTCATATCGGTTACTGTCTCGGAAAAGGCTGGTGGCATCGGGGGATAATGTCAGAGGCTTTGAAAGCAGTGATGGATTTCTTCTTTGATGAGGTTGGAGCGAATCGCATAGAAAGCCGTCATGACCCAAGAAATCCGCACTCCGGTATGGTTATGAAAAAGTGCGGAATGAAATATGAGGGTACGATGCGCAGTTCCGATAGAAACAATCAGGGTATTTGTGATGCCTGCTGGTATGCACTGCTGAGGTCAGAGCGATAAATTCTCGTTTGTCTGGATGTCGCTAAATCGGAGTTTATCGAAGAGTTTATAGAATTGGCATGTTGCTAAAACGATGTGTTATGCCAAATCGTCTGGATTTTGAAAAAGGGAGCATAAAAGTGTTCCCAAAACAGAAAATGATTGATTTTGGTATACAGACGCTTGACAGGCGTAGGCCGTGCTGAATAAGGATGAGATCCTGTGAATAGTTAGTCGCAAGATTTATCTATATGAGAAAGTAAAATCAGGCAGAGAGGGATGTAATAGCCTGTTTAGTCTGTCAAGAAGGGTATGAATCATGAAAAAGCTGGCAGACGATATTGGTCAACAAGAGAAGCGTGTACTCCCAAAATCATGAAAAACGGGTTTTGGTAGCATAAATGTGCTCCCTTTTATTAAGAATATGGGAAATGGTAGCATTTTATAATTATTCACATGTCCTGGAGGCGGGAGCCAGCAAGTTTCAGCTTGTATAGAAGGCATCGATACAAATCTGCTGAAATGCGCGTAAATCCGGATTTACAGGGGAAAGGAAAAATGAAAGCTTTAAAAAACTGCATAGTAATAGTTTTGATAACCATTATTACCATTACAGCAGCTGCTGGCTGTTCCGTTCAGAAGGATGCTGATGAAAATGCAGATTCCGATAAGAATGACACCTTGTATTTTACAGATCAGGCGGTTCGTGAATCGCCTGAATGGGTAACGGATCTCGATGCCGCAAAGGAAGCGGATCAGTTGATCGTTGTTGCCGGTGTAGATAAAACTACCGCATATGTTACGATGCATGAGAAAAACCGGGATGGCAAATGGCAGCAAATCATCGCGACACCGGGATTTATAGGTAAGGATGGTCTGGGAGATGCCAATATCAATGATGCTTATACTCCGGTTGGAACATTCACGATCGACAAAGCCTTTGGGTTAGCAGACGACCCCGGCTGTCAAATGGAGTATACCAAGGTGGATGAAAACTATTATTGGTCAGGAGATACACGAGAGGGAATGCATTTTAATGAGCTCGTAAATGTGAAGGATGTCCCTGGCCTTGATACAGAAAACAGTGAGCATATCGCGGATTATGATTATGCATACCAATACGTTCTGAACATGGGATATAATTCAGAATGTGAAGAAGAAAAAGGTTTTTCATTCTTTTTCCACTGCTTTAGAGTGAACCGCACATATACAGGCGGATGTGTAGGGGTACCGGAAAATATTATGAAGTTTATCATGCAGCACATTAAACCCGGATGCAGAATTACTATCGATTCATTAGAGAATATGAACGGGGATCTTGATGCGTAACTCCCGGTTTATCTATTGAAGGACGTTGTTATGAATATTTTTTTGATATATGCATTTCTCTTTTTCATTGGGTCATTGTTCGGATGGGGGCTGGAGCTCGTATTCAGGCACTGGTTTTCCAAGGCAAATCCTGAGCACAGATGGATAAATCCGGGCTTCTGTGTTGGCCCTTATGTCCCTCTGTATGGATTCGGACTATGTATACTGTATTTCATGGCGAGCATGATAGAACGCCTGGATATCACCGGTATTGCGCAGCATGCACTCGCTCTCGTTCTCATAGCAGCAGAACTCACGCTGCTTGAGTACATAGCAGGTATATTTCTGCTCAAGGTCGCAAATGTCAGACTGTGGGACTACAGTATGATGTGGGGAAATGTGAACGGGCTTATCTGTCCGCTGTTCACCCTGTTCTGGACATTGCTTGGCGTGATGTACTATTACCTGATCCATCCACATATACTTGAGGCTCTTGCATGGCTGGCGTCCAACCTTGCATTCTCTTTCTTTATAGGCGTTTTCTTCGGAGTGTTTTCAATTGATGTTGCTTATTCCATCAACCTGGTAACACGGATCAAGGAATTTGCTGATGAAAAGGAAATCATTGTCAAGTACGAAGAATTCAAGCGTATAACATATGAGAAGCGCAAAGAGCAGAAGGATAAGATCCGGTTCTTCATGAGCCTGCCGAGAAGGGAAAGGATGAACGAGATGCTCGAACACTACAGGCTGAGGATGGAGGAACTGGAAAAGTCTCTGAACAGATAGCCTGCAGTTGACTGAACTATGTTAAAATGATACGAGCAATTGAATAAGAAGGCTTCCACTATATCCAAGAAGATCACGAAATTGAAAGCGAAGAAGACGTACTACGTAAGGATTCGTGCGTACAAGACGTACAAGGGTACGAAGTATTGCTCCAAGTGGAGCAAGGCCAGCAAGGTGACGACAAAGTAGTAAAGATAGCAGAGCTGTTGCTTTGAGAAATGAAAACCGCATGGCCAAGACGAAGATCATTCCGGTTTCTAAAGCGGGCAATCATTGTTGCCTGCTTTTATATTGACAGAGAAAGGAAAGATAAAATATAATAACAGCTGTTATAATATGTTGGAGGTCTATTCATGCCAAAGAAACCCACAACTACCAAAGAAAACATGATAGAAGGAGCTTTCCAGCTGATACGGCATAAAGGATATGAAGCTTTTTCGGCAAGGAATCTGGCAGCTTTTCTGGGGTGCTCCACACAGCCGATCATGTATCAGTTTCCAAATCTGGCAGAACTGAAAGAATTGGCATATCAAAAGGCAGACAGCTTCCATAGCGAATATATACTGTCTGGCGAAAACTTACTGGAAATAGGACTGCGATATGTGAAGTTTGCTGCTGATGAGCCTATGTTGTTCAAGTTCCTCTTTCAGTCCGGCCATTTTGCAGGGCTCAGGCTCGAAGACCTTATGAGTACGCCGGATGCGGCTCCTTTGCTGGAAATTGCAAGTAATGAAGAGGGGTTGACATTGGAAGAAGCAATGTCATATTTTGAACCCCTTTACGCGGCGGTACATGGATACGCAAGCCTTATCGCAAATAACGGAATGGATTATGACCCCGCCACGATACGCAGATCTCTGGTATCTCTGGCAGAAGCAATAATAGGAAAGGATGAATAGTTATAATGACAAAATTGTATAAGAAGAGCGAGATCACTTTTGCCGTTGTGTGGATAGTCGCATATGTGGTGCTGAGCAGCATTGCAGACAATGTTTCGGCGGATCTCGGTGTTGTCAAATCGATTACATCCGTTCTCCATGTTGCTATGATGTTGATCCTCTTCTTTTGGATCAGGAAAAACGGTCTGATGAAAAAATATGGTCTTTGCAAACCATCTGTGCCGGCAAAGAACTTCTTGTATTATATACCTCTGGCGGTAATTGCATTCGCATCCCTGTTGACAGGTATAGAGCTCCGATTCACAGCCTTGGAGACTCTATGCTTCGTTGTCAGCATGTGCTGCGTCGGGTTCATTGAAGAAGTGATATTCAGAGGGTTCCTTTTCAGAGCCATGGAAAAGGACAACCTCAAGACTGCAATCATAGTATCGTCGCTGACTTTCGGCCTGGGACATATCGTTAACTTGTTTAACGGAAGCGGGCGCACGCCTGCGTCATCGGCTGTACAGATCATATTCGCGGTACTCATAGGTTTTGTGCTCGTGACTGTTTTTTACCGTGGAGGATCTTTGATTCCATGCATAATATTTCATTCAGTGAATAACGCGATTGGGGCCTTTGGAGCAGAAGGACAATTAGATCCACGGACTGAAATGATAGTGAATCTGATACTTATCGTCGTAGTGCTTGGTGGATATCTTTTATATCTGTACAAAATCGCTCCAAAGGAAGAATAAAGAGGAACACAATAATTGTCCCAGACCAAAACTCCGGGACATTTTTTATACAACGAATATGGTATTATGAAGAAAACCGGAAATATGATTATCTGGAATAAGGAATCGCAGGAAGACTGGCTGACCGGGATATGCTGCTATGAGTGAAAAGAGTAAACTCCTTTATGATTTGATGCTTCGCAAAGGTTATCCGGAGGCATTTACCCGGCTCATTTGTGCTGAAATGAACACCGATTTCACAGCGGAACGTATGATACTTTACATATCCCGCGGTATGCACAGACTGGAAGATGTCGCAGATGAGATGGTAGCTATTATTGACTTCAGGGATCGCCAAATCAATAAACACATCTCCGAGCACGCACAAAAGAGTATCAATGATCTTTACAGAAATATCAATGAGGACTGAAAAGTGTATAACGAAAATATAATTGGCGAGGAAATAACTTTAGTATTGGATCACATTCAGGATGAGATACCCGAAAAGGGATGGGTGCCGGCCTATTGTTTCTGGATCTGTGATAAAGAGGGGAGCAGGATAGGTGCCTGTGACCTGAGGGTCGGTCACTCTGAAGGTCTGTATTATGGCGGTAATATTGGGTATAACCTCAAGGAAGAATATAGAGGTCATCATTATGCTGCAAAAGCGTGCAGGCTTTTGTTCGACCTTGCACGTAAACATGATCTGGGATATGTGATCATAACATGCAATCCTGAAAATATAGCTTCCTGAAAGACCTGCGAATACCTGGGAGGCAAATTGCTTGAGATAGCAGAATTGCCGGAAGATCATGATCTGCGCGAAGACGGGGATACTCATGAGTGTATATATAGATTTGAACTATAAATGAATTATGCAAATTCAAGTTTGTAAAAGCATTTTTGGAATTGGCATGTTGCTAAAACAATGTGTTATGCCAAATCGTCTGGATTTTGAAAAAGGGAGCATAAAAGTGCTCCGTTTTATTAAGAATATGGGAAATGGTAGCACTTTATAATTATTCACATGTCCTGGAGGCG
This sequence comes from Mogibacterium sp., assembly GCA_017405845.1. Classification (GTDB taxonomy): domain Bacteria; phylum Bacillota; class Clostridia; order Peptostreptococcales; family Anaerovoracaceae; genus Crickella. Next base: position 5,440 of record JAFQZQ010000036.1, read on the forward strand.
AGAGCCGGCAAGTTTCATTTTGCATAGAAGGCATCAATACAAATCTGCTGAAATGGGTGCAAATACCCGTTTGCTGAGGTGGTTATCATGAAAGATGTTAATGCTTGGGTACATGATTTTTTACAGACATTAGACAGAGCTTTTGGAGACCGCGTGCGGTATATGCTGCATGATAAATACTTTAAGCTTGAGATATTTATTCCAGAATCGCATTTTGCAGATTTGCGGAAATCTCTTCAGAGTGTAGACGCCGGGCATATAGGTAATTATGACTGCTGCCTGTCATACAGCAGGGTCATCGGAACATGGAGACCTCTTCCGGGCACAGAACCGTTTATTGGAGAAGAAGGAATGATCAGCGAAGAAGAGGAGCTGAAAGTTGAAGTAACTGTAAAGGGCAACCGGCTGAATGAGACAATTGAAGCCGTAAAAGCTGTTCACCCTTATGAAGAGCCGGTTATTAATGTGATCGAATTATTCAGAACCGGATTATAGATAGCTAAATCGGAGTTCGTGGGGTATCTGCTATGTATGAAATAAAGAATGACGCTTTCTATGATTTTATAAAACAGTATGATACGGATAGCGAATATCATTTTGCCGGTGAGGTCGACTATCATCTTCTGAAAGATGATAAGCTTTATGAAGGCCTGAAATCTCACCGGGAGGCCCTGATAGTTGTCTTTGGCCGCCTGGTGGAAAACAGTATAAAGGATATAAAGGTCATCAGAGAAAGATGCGGCGATGACGTAGCGGATAAGTTGTCCCCGTTGATATATGATATCGATAAGGCTAAACCAGCTCCATTGGATCCAAATGATTTTTTCTATTGTCCGAATATTGTAAAGATCGATTACTATGGCAATGCCTTTTATGATGCTGAGTGGAAACCGGATGATGATAACTGTGGTACAACCGTTCCTTATTGGTACGCTCTGATGGAACCTGTACATGGGAAAAGAAATGAGCCCGAAGACTTTCAAAATGTGAATGCGGCCCTTTTCCCAAAAGGTACAGACATGCTTGACATATATGAATGGACAACTGACTGGTCGGATTTATTTGACGCCGGGCATGAATGGTATGGCGCATGCTGCTGGAGCATCTATGACAAGAGCATGAACAGATATGTGGTGATGCTTGTATCAGCAACAGACTGATATATTCACGCTTGTCGAGCTGATATTAAGGGAGAAAATAAACGAAAATGAGGGCAGGTCTTCTTAAGGACGCAATTATAAAATTTGTATCGGGAATAATACTGATCGGTATTTTGCTGTTTCTGCCTGCAGGAGACATTCATTGGAAAAACGGATGGCTCTTGATGGCGGTATTATTCATACCGATGTTTTTTGCCGGCATCCTTATGTATTTAATAGCACCGGATCTTCTGAGAAGCAGGCTGAAAGCAAAAGAAACTCAGAGTGACCAGAAAGATGTGATCAGATACAGCGGCGTAATGTTTCTTGCGGCATTTATATTGTCTGGACTGAATTACCGTTTTCAATGGACGGCATTACCGGAAGCGATCGTATGGATCGGCGTTGTCCTTTTTTTACTGGCTTACAGCATGTTCGGTGAAGTGCTGAGGGAAAACCGGTATCTTTCGAGAGTGATAGAAGTGCAGGCAAACCAGACTGTAGTAGATACCGGCCTGTACGGGGTCGTCAGACATCCGATGTATTCTGCTACAGTAATACTGTTTCTGAGCATGCCTTTGATTCTGAATTCACTGCCGTCACTTGTCATAATGCTTGCGTATATCCCGATCATTGTGAAGCGGATAAAGAATGAGGAGGCGGTCCTTGAAGAAGAGCTCAAAGGTTATGCAGAGTATAAGGATGAAGTGAAGTACAGGATCCTTCCGTTTATCTGGTAAAAACGCAGGCAGTGGTCACAGATTATCTTGAATGGTGGAATGTAGATGCTGAAGTGCATCAGGGAGGAGCAAACCCTGAAGGTATTGCCCTGAACGGCAAGCCAAAGACAGAGATAACGATCGCCATCGTCGCACTTACAGTGTATGTTGATGTATAAAAGGAGAGTGCTTTTTGAGAAAGAGCTACACACTGGAGATTGTCAGCTGACCGGGAGGTTTGCGGACAATTGAACAAACCTCCCGCTGAAAAGCAATTGAAGTCAACAATTTTCAGGAGGTAATAAACAATGAATACAAATGACGTAATAATACGCTATGAAGAAAAAGGTGAATACAGAGAGGTCGAAAACCTTGTAAGAGAGTCGTTTTGGAACGTCTACCGTCCGGGGTGCAGCGAGCACTATGTTATCCATGTGCTGCGTGATGATCCGGCGTTCGTGAAGGAACTTGATTTTGTTATGGAATTAGACGGCGTTCTGATAGGGCAGAATATGTTCATGAAGACGGTAATCAACGCAGATGATGGCAGGGATATCGATGTCCTGACAATGGGTCCGATATGCATCGCGCCGGAACTGAAACGAAAGGGATACGGAAAGATACTGCTTGACTATTCGCTTGAAAAGGCTGCTGAGCTGGGGTTTGGCGCTGTGCTGTTCGAAGGAAATATCGATTTCTATGGCAAGAGCGGCTTTGACTATGCCCGAAAATTCGGGATCAGATATCACGATTTGCCGGAAGGTGCAGATGATTCATTCTTCCTGTGCACAGAATTGATACCGGGTTATCTTGATGAGATCACCGGGGTTTATCAGACACCACAGGGCTATTATGTCAAGGATGCTGACGTAGAGGAATTCGACAAAGAATTCCCTGCAAAGGAAAAGCTCAAACTCCCGGGTCAGATATTTGACTAAGCTGTGGTATTATATTGATGTCGCGGTAAGGATCACCGGTAAAATACGCCATTCTATACCAATTCGGGGGAGGGATAACAGCAATGACAATCTACGATATTTCTCAGGAAGTGTTCAATTGTCAGGTATATACAGGTGACCCTGCTCCGGAGAAAAAGGTGCTTAGTTCTATTGAAAAAGGTGACTTATATAACCTGACGGCGTTCAGTATGTGCGCTCACAACGGCACGCATATTGATGCGCCGTCTCACTTTATCAGGGACGGAAAAACTGTGGATGAGATTTGCCTGGATGCGTTTGTAGGACCGGCTTATGTTAAAGCGCATCAAGGAATCGTATCCGGAGATGATGCCGCAGAAATCTTAAAAAAAGCGAAAGAGCAGAATCCTGAAGCGGCAAAGAGAATTCTGATTAAGGGAGCCGCCGAAGTTTCTGCGGAAGCTGCGAGAGCATTTGCCACCTCAGAGATACTGCTGATTGGTAATGAATCCCAGACCTTCGGACCCGAAGACGCGCCGATGGAAGTGCATACCATACTGTTAGGTGCCGGCGTTATACTGCTTGAAGGGGTACGCCTGGGAGATGTTCCGGAAGGCGTTTATCTTTTAAATGCAGCACCGCTGAATCTAGCCGGTGCGGATGGTTCGCCATGCAGAGCGTTACTTATAAGTGCCGAGAGATAAACTATGCATGATATATGGAACCCTTGGCACGGATGTGTCAAATGCAGTGAGGGCTGCGAAAACTGCTATATGTACTTCCTCGATGACAGGAGAGATAAGACAGGCTCTGAGATATACCTTACCTCAAATGCCAGATATCCCCTGTCAAAAAATAGGAATGGAAGCTATAAAATACAGAGCGGCGAGAAGATCAGCGTATGCATGACCTCAGATTTCTTCCTCAAGGAAGCGGATCAATGGCGCAGCGAAGCATGGGGCATAATGCGCTTGCGCAGCGATGTCATATTTATACTGGTGACTAAGAGACCGCAGAGGATAGCTGAATGCCTTCCGCCCGATTGGGGAGACGGGTGGGATAATATCTTCCTGAATGTTACGACAGAGAACCAGAAAAGAGCTGACGAACGGCTGCCAATACTGCTGGAGCTGCCGTTCAAACACAAGGGAATCTATGTCGCCCCTATACTGGGACCGGTCAGACTTGGCCGCTATCTCGACAGCGGACAAATAGAGCAGGTGGTCTGCGGCGGAGAAAACTACGGAGGCAGAAGGCCCTGCAACTTTGACTGGGTGAAGTCTCTCAGAGCAGAATGTGAATCCAGAGATATAACGTTCTGCTTCATGGAGACGGGAACAGTATTTATAAAGGACGGGAAGCAGTACACCATCAATGGCAAGCGTCTGCAGACCAGTCAGGCGCTGAAATCGGGCATGAATTATCAGGGGAGACCGATGGAGTTTGATCTTGTCGACACCTGGGGACTGCCGATCCCTGAGGACAGATTGTATGTGAAACACTATTGCGGCAACTGCAGGGAATGTGCGATGAAGTTGATTTGCAACGGCTGCAGCGACTGCGGCAAGTGCGGTGAGAGTTCAAAGTGAATAATAAGACTAAAGGTATAATTTGTATTATTGCATCAGCGTTTTTCTTTTCGCTGATGTCGCTGTTTGTAAGAATGGCAGGCGATCTGCCTACAATGGAGAAAGCATTCTTCAGGAACGCAATTGCGGCAATGTTTGCCATCTTCATTCTGTCGCGTACACCGGAGAAGTTCTATATCAGAAAAGAGAGCTGGCCGGATCTGATCCGCCGGTCATTATATGGCACAATGGGCGTCATCCTAAACTTCTGGGCGATAGACCATATAGCGATAGCTGACGCAAGCGTGCTGAACAAGATGTCGCCGTTCTTTGCGATTATAATGTCGGCGATAATCCTGAAAGAGAAGGCGACAGGGAAGGAATGGGCGATCGTTGCGGTCGCGTTCTTCGGAGCCGTGCTCGTAATAAAGCCGACTGCGGGGATCGCAAGTATCCCTGCTTTTGCAGGACTGCTTTCGGGCTTCGGAGCAGGAGCGGCATATACATACGTGCGTAAACTGGGAATAAGCGGTGAGCGCGGACCGGTTATAATAATGGTATTCTCACTGTTCTCATGCATAGTATGCCTGCCGTTTATGATTTTCGACTTTCATCCTATGACTTTTGCGCAGTTCCTGATATTGCTGGGTGCCGGAATGTCGGCGATGGGAGGACAGCTGACGATAACTGCTGCATATACATTTGCTCCTGCCAGGGACATATCAGTGTATGACTACACCAATATCCTGTTCACGGCAGCATGGGGTCTGATAGCGTTTGGCGAACTGCCGGACGCACTGAGCATATGCGGGTATATAATAATAATTGCCATGGCCATACTGAAATGGCATCAGAATGCAGACAGAAAGAGCGAGTGAATGACTGATATGACATTTGACAAACTGAACAATACAAGAGATCTCGGCGGGCTAACAGGCGCTGACGGACGAAAAATATTGCCTGATAAGCTCATAAGGAGCGGACGCCTCGGGCTCGGATCCGAAGAAGATATAAGGAAGATCGGAAACCTTGTTTCTGCTGTAGTTGATTTCAGAAGCGAGAATGAAAGGGCGGAAACGCCGGATCCTGCTATGGATGGGGTGGATTATTATCATATCCCGATCATTGATGACCTTGCTGCCGGAGTGAGCAGGGACCAGAAATCCGACGAGGAAGCATTTATGATGCTTGCAAATGATCCTGACGGCGCGATGGATTATATGTGCAGAACGTACGAGGAATTTGTCACTTCGAAGTCAGCGCTTAAAGGGTACAGGTCGTTTGTCGATCTGCTGCTCAATAACCCGGATGATGCGGTCCTGTGGCATTGTACAGCAGGGAAGGACAGGGCAGGATTTGCTTCGGTGATAGTCCTGGAAATGCTCGGTGCAGACAAGGATACGATCATGAACAATTACCTCATGACAAATGATCTTATAGCACCGGACATCGACGATATGGTAGAGTGGTTCTTCGGTATGAACGGTAAAGGCGATGAGAAAACAGAGCAGGCGCTCAGAAACATGTTTGAAGCCAGAAGAGAGTATCTCGAGGCAGCTTATGCCAAGGTCGAAGAACTGTACGGAGACTTCGATACGTTCCTTAAAGAAGGGCTGGGACTCACGGAATCAGATATACAAAAAATGAGAGATAAGTATTTAGAGAGATCATCATCCTAGAAGGTGATGATCTCTCTGTTCATTTTCGGGCCGCTCATAGTGAGCCATTCAACGGATCCGGTATCGATGTTGAAGACGGTCAGTCCTGCATCTTCCCACTTCGATGAATCCGGGTAAAGCTTATACATGAACGGGTTCTTTTCAAAAAGTACAGGCAGTCTGTCAGGACCGGCCTCAACTGCGTGTCCTCTCAGAGATACTGCGAGGTATTCTGTGTCGAGAGAACCCTTGGTCAGCGTAACGGCTACATAAGGGCAATGCTGCAGCCTGTTGTACAGACCTTTGCCTTTTCCGGTAAGAAAATACAGACCGTTTTCATCGTGATCCATAATATCGATGACTGCAGTTACAGGTTTGTTGTCTTCATCGATAGTAGCGATGACGCATGTTTTAAGATCTTCGGCTATTGCTCTTAGACATTCTTTTGCTTCCATTTTTTTACTCCTTTTATCTTTTCAGCATCTTGTGCGCCAGTTCTTCGTTACCGGACTTCAGAAGAGCTCTGATAACTGTTGAACTGACCAGGCTTCCTTCGTAATAAACAGGGTCGTGGACCCTGACATCTACGCCGTACTGCGAAGCGATTTCTTTCAGCAAGGTGGTGTTTCCTTCTGCTTTTCTGCCGAACGTGTAGTTGAACCCGCAGCAGATCACTTTGGCATTGAGCTTGCCGATAAGGGTGTCCCTTACAAAGCTCTCAGCAGGCATTGACATCGTTTTTTCATCAAACGGAACGCTGAATACATAGTCGAATCCGATTTCTCTCAGAATATCCAGCTTTTCTTTCTCCGAGCTTAATCTGATCAGCTTTTCGTGTGGCTTGCCCGAGCGTGATTGTATGAAGGCCTTCGGGATGTTGGAGAAGCAATAGCATGCGGATCTGATGCCGCGACGCCTTGCCTCAGAGACAGCATCCTCCAGTATAACGCGATGACCCATATGGATCCCGTCGAAGGTTCCCAGCGCAATCGCGAGAGGAGCACCCATACGAGGGGCCTCGTCAATATCGTGATATATGATCATGGCAATCCCATATCAGCAGTTGTATTCTGCTGTCAGCTTCTGGTAAAGCGGATCTTTAGTGATAGCGTAACGCGTTGTTCTTACCGGCTTCAGTCCGCGCTGGAATACGATCTCAGACCCGATCGGCATGTACAGAACGTCTGTGACAGGTGCGCCGATTCTTTCAGCAATATTCTTGCTCGTCTCAAGGTCCATACCGCCCATGTAAATGTAGCGGTCGCAGTTGTTGATGATGGTTTTTGCGTTGCTCTCGCCGTACATCGAGACCAGCTGCGATTCAGACTGCAGGAGTATCGAAACGGAGATTCCTTTTTCGCGGAAGATCGATATGCAGTTAGCGAAGTCAGGGATCTGTGAACCGACCGCGAAGTCATCGCAAAGCAGGTGAACCGGGTTCGGAAGCTCGCCGGTAGGCAGGCTCTCTGCATATTCAAAGAGCATCTTTACAGCCTGTGAATAGAAGATGCCTGCGAAGATATCGAGGGAAGGGTTTACGGCAGAAGTAGTCACAAAGAAAATCGACTTGCTGTCTGCAATGTCCTCAAATCTGATCGTGGATGTCTGCCTCATGAGCGCCAGCAGCTCCGGATTGAATACCGTATCGATGGTGGTGCTGAGTGCAGCGTAAATGCAGCTTGCCGTACGCATAGGGGAGAAGCGGAAGGTTTTCCAGCATCTCCACGCAAAACTCTGTGGGTCTTCCTGGGAAAGACGCTCAAAGTTGCGGTCCAGGTTAGTCTCTATAGTTTCGCCGTTGCTCTGTATCTTCAGGGATGTGAACAAATCCACCACATCGGCAAATGAAGGGCGGGAGCGCACATGCATGATATATGCGATAAGTGCGGACAGCAGTGACTGTGCTGCGTTATCCCAGAAAGGATCGCCCTCGGTATTCTCAGCCTTGTTAGGGTCTGCCATAACGATGGAGCGGGCGAGATAAGTGATGTCAGCGGTACTTCTTATGTATGCCATCGGATCGTACGAGACGGTGCTGTCAAGAGGCGCCGTGAGATCCAGACTGTATACGTTATATCCGCGCTCCTCAAAAAGCTTCAGGTACTTTTTTACAAGACGCCTTTTGGATAAGGTGAGGATCATGCTCGATTCGTTGGTGTTAAGCAGGCGCATCTCTGCATAGCTCATCGTTTTGCCTGAACCGCTCGCTCCGACCATCAGAATATTGTTGTTAAGCTGGGTGACTTTGGAGTCATTGGAGATCTCAACGCCTTCTCCAAGATAATAGGTCTCTGCCATGTGTTTTCCTTCCTTCACACTGATTGTGAATGGTTATAAATATGTCTCTGAATTTTGATTTGAATTTTGTGATATATCACAATGACGTGATATATCACTTGTTATTTCCAAAAAGATTATATTAATCAAAGCCTTTAAAGTCAATAAATACATTGACTTAGCCGTTGCAATTAATTAAAATCTGATTAGCAATCGTGATATATCACGAAAATAACATATCATCTAAAATCACTTGAATGATCAGTATTCATGAAAGGAGTCAACGATATGAACAATGATTACCAAGCGATCGTGATCGGTGCCGGTAACGGTGGACTGATGACGGCCGCGACTCTTGCTAAACAGGGAATTAAGACACTTATGATCGATAAGCATAACATCCCTGGAGGAAGTGCAAGCAGCATTCATCGTGGAAGATTTGAATTCGAGCCTTCCCTGCACGAGCTTTCAAACGTAGGATATGACGCGAATGATCCTAACTGCTTTGTACGCGGCTTGTTTGCTCAGCTTGGAGCAGATGTTGATTGGTGCGTAGAACACACAGAACTTTATCATCTTGTAATTCCTGAAGAAGGAATCGATTTCTCACTGTCCAGCAATCCTGAAAAGCTCATCATGGACCTTGAGAAAGAAGCACCGGGAAGTGCCGGCCCTATGATGCAGATGCTCCAGCTGGGACAGGAAGCTGCCGCTGCATACGCATATATCAGCTCGAAAGACTTTGATCCGGACAAGCTGGATGAGCTTTATCCGCACGCTAAGACCATGGCAGGACACTCGATCAAGGAAGTGCTCACTGCTATAGGAATGCCGGAGAGAGCACAGGCTATCGTTTCCCAGTACTGGTGCTACCTCGGCGCAACTGCTACAGAGATGGATGCTCTGACATACTTCCGTATGTTCGTTTCGTATCTTGCATTCGGCGCAGGCATGCCAAGACTTCGTTCCCACGAGCTCTCACTTGCTCTTGAGAAGGTCGTCCGTGACAACGGCGGTGAGGTATGGTACAACACACCGGCTGATAAGATCCTTGTAAAGGACGGAAAAGCTTATGGTGTCAGAATAGGAGGAAAGGACTACTATGCAGACAATATCATCTGCAATGCATATCCTGAATTCGCATATTCATATCTGATTGATAAGGAAGAAGTTCCTGAAAAATCTGTCAAGCTCGTTAATGCAAGAGAGTCCGCAATGAACCTCTTTACTGTTTATCTCGGCATGAACAAGTCTGATGAGGAACTCGGACTGAAGCACTACACCAACTTCATCATGAAAACAAGTGACACAGATGAACAGGCCAGATTATCGTCTATGGATCGCGCAAACACTTCTGCCGTCATCCTGAACGACCTTAACAAGCTGGTTCCGGACTGCACACCTGAAGGCACATGCTTCCTCTTCCTTACCGGATTCTCATTCGGACACGCATGGGATTCAATCACACCTGAGGAGCATCAGAAGGAGAAAGAGCGTGCTGCAGAGGTTATGATCCGCCGCTGCGAAGAAGCACTGGGAATCGAGATCATGCCTTACATCGAAGAGATCGAGATCGCATCACCTGTGACTTTCGCGCGTTTCCTCGGAACACCGAACGGAACTCCTTATGGATATAAGATGAACAAGTGGGATAACTACATCCAGAGAGAAGTTGACAGAGACGCAGATCTGAAGACGATCGATAAACTCGACTTTGTTGGCGCTGCAACACGTGTCGGAGACGGATACAGCACGACTTACCTTGGAGGCTATGAGACTGCGATCGAGATCTCAGAAGCACTGAAAGAGAAAGGAGAGATCCAGAGATGAGCAATGTAATTGGAAATCTTGACGTAAATACTTTCCTGAATACAAATGATGAGCGCAAGAAGATCATCGAGAACGCTTCAGCAGCTCCGCTGACAGGAACATTCCCTGTAAATGTCGTTGCAAAGAGACTGCACCCTAACCGTCAGTACATGAAGATCGCTGCAGTTACAGACATGGGACAGAACACAAAGAAGTTCCGCCTCGTACCGAATCCGGACCGTGGAACTACAGAGTGCGCATACTTTATCGCAGGCCAGTACATCTCGGTATTTGAGACGATCAAGGGTATGGAAGTAAACAGAGCTTACTCCATCGCTTCAGCACCATTTGAGGCTCTTGAGGGATTCTATGAGATCGCTATCAAAAACTCCGGTGACGGACTTGTCTCGACATATGTCTGCGACAACTGGAAAGTCGGCGATGAAGTTGAAGTCTCCGGACCTATCGGAAGCTTCGCATACAGCCGCCTGAGAGATGCTGAGACAGTTATCGGCGTTGCCGGCGGAAGCGGAATCACACCATTCGTATCTTTCGCAAGAGCTATCGCTCATGGAGATGAGAACTTCAACCTGGTTCTGCTCTACGGAAGCCGTACAGCTGACGAGATCCTGTATAAGGACGAGTTTGACAAGCTTGCAGCTGAGTGCAGCAAGGTTAAAGTAGTTCACGTTATCTCTGACGAGGAGAAGGAAGGCTTCGAGCACGGCTTCATCAGCGCAGAGCTGATCAAGAAGTACGCTCCGGCTGACAAGCCGTATTCAGTATTCGTATGCGGACCACAGGGGCTCTATGACTTCATGGATAAGGAATATGAGAAGCTCGGTATCGCTAAGAAGTTCTTCCGTGAAGAGCTCTACGGAGAGATCCACGACCCTAACACACAGTCCGATTATCCTGGCTGCGATCAGAAGACGGTCAAGATCACCGTCAGTGTACGCGACAGAACACGTACTATCGATGCTGATGTGAACGACTCGATCCTGCAGGCTCTTGAGAAGGCAGGAATCGCTGCACCTGCAAGCTGCAGAAGCGGTGAGTGCGGACTCTGCCGTTCACAGCTCGTTTCGGGCGAGGTATATTGCCCGAAGAAGCTCGAAGGAAGACGTCTGGCTGACTTCAAGTTCAACGGAATCCACATCTGTGCAACATATCCTCTTTCGGACCTCGAGATCGAAGTTCCACCGGTAAAGGGAATCTACGTACAGTAGTAATCAAAAAAGCACAAATAGAAAGGGGAGGCTGCTGAGCTGCTCCCCAAAAGTTAGACTTTTACTCCAGCGAGAAATCGCTGGAGTTTTTCTATGCAGCAAGTATCTTTTTTCGGTATTCAACCGGACTTTGGTATCCAAGTGAAGATTTGCTGCGCCTTTCATTGTAATAACGG
>JAFQZQ010000037.1 GCA_017405845.1 Mogibacterium sp.
GATTGCTGTCACTATTTCCGTAACGCCAGCAGACTGAAGTCTTTCTATGATACCGGCGAGTATCCTGTCCTCATCGTTCTTGAAGCCCAATTCCGAGATCGGCTTTCCGCAGCATTCATATACCGTGCCTAATCCGTGTTCAGCAAACAGTTTTTCAAGCGCTGCATTTGTCTTCGGATACATCGATGGGAAATTGCATCCCGGAAAGAATACTGTGCCTGAGCTTACATGCTTCCAGTTCCGGAATCTGTAATCACGCTTTTCCCCGATCAGGCCCTTGTATGTCTTCTCTATCTGAAGTCTTTCATCAGATGAAGCTCGCTCTCGTCTCATATCCATAATAAGCGCTCTTCCATCTATACCGACCGGGCATACAGCAGTGCATCTTCCGCACAGAAAACAGTGATAGGCCAGCTCCTTAAGCTTATCTGTATCACATATATCTATTCCGTATTTTGAAAGAAAAGCACAGTTATCCCTGCATTTGTGGCAGTGTACGCATTTATCGACTGAGATCATAAAGATTCCATATCCTTTCGGGATTTATTCACTTGTAATATTTTACACAATAATCCATTCAGTTTATATTGAAATAATTGATTTAAAAAAGAGAGCCGGTTATAACGGCCCCCTTAAATTTTTATCACTATCTATTTTATTCTTAGATTTTGATACACTAGGCTCTATTTTGCAGCTTTTCCACTTGGCAGCTCTCCAACAGTCGTATGCAGGCAGTCTGCACTTGCAGGATCACCAACCTGTACTGGATAGTCCTTATGAGAATCATCCTTGTAGCTTACATCATCATATGTGTGAGAACCTGCATATACCCATTCATACCATCCACCATCATATACTGATATGTTCTTGTATCCGTTTTCATAAAGAACTAAGAATGGAACTGTTGCTCTCCAGCCTGTACCACAGTAGAATGCAAGATGTTCTGTATCATCAGTTTTGAAGTTGCAGTCTTCCCAAACGGCTTTGAATCCGTCAAGATCCTTAACAGTGCCATCTTCATTCAGGAAATCAGCTACGTCGAATGCTGTTTTCGCACCTTTGCCCCAGACAGCGCCTTCAGGCTCTCCGGCATAATCAATGTAGTTATATCCACTTGTTATACCAAGCCATTCTTCCTCAGAACGAATGCTGACGAGTTTGAAGCTCGGGTCACTTTCGAGTTTTGCCTTAGCATCTTCGATCGATGTCCAGTACTCTAAATGCGGAGTTCCGCCAAATTCCGAAGCAGCGACCGCTTCATTTGCTTTTGTCTCGGTTGTGTATCCGGCTTTTTCCCATGCTGCAAGATGACCGTCAAGTATCTTAACGTCCTTAACTCCTGCTACGATATATCCGTATGCCTGTCTGCCAACTTCACATGGATCTCCGGCTGCATCATACATGACGACCTTAGTATCAGCCGTAATTCCTTTTGCAAGCAGGTTTTTCTGAATTTCATCTACACTCAGAAGGTTAAATGCACCTTCTTTTCCTTCTGCATCCTCTACCTCAATTGAGTAAGCCTTGATTGCTCCAGGCACATGCCCTTTTGCATATGTTTTATTAGCAGGATCAGCATAGGATACTTCTAATACTACCAGGTTTTCATATCCAGCCTGCTCGCCTGCCATGGCACTCTTGAGCCACTGCGGTGTAACATAAACGGTCTCTGTGGAAACTGCCTCAGCTGAAGGAACAAGATCACCCTTCCAAGCCTTCATGCCTCCGCTAGGGCCCTGTGCACCGTTATCCTGACCGAGTATAAAGACGTTATCTGCTTTTACACCTGCACTTACAAGATATGCCTGTGCATAGTTAGCATACTTATTACCGGAATAGCAAATAATTGCATACTTCGTACCCTCAGCATCACCCGCGATAGCTGCGTCAAGGTTAGCGTTTGCTGTAGCTATACCTTCCTCAGTTGCAGGTTTATCAGCAGAACCGATCCCGGATGATACGTCAGCAGAAATCGCTCCAGGAATATGAGCTGTATCATAGTCTTTTACAGCGCGTGCATCGATGATCTTATACTTTCCGTCAGCAAGGGATGCTTCGAGTTCAGCAGCAGTTACAGTGTTGATGCAGGAAATAGTGTACTTGAAGTTCTTTGCATCAGTGAAGCTTGTTTCAAGTCTCTGCCCATCAACTTCTGCAGCAGGATATCCGAATGTGTTGCATGGTCCCCATGCCTGTGCAGGACTGAAAGTGACATCGCGGCCTCTGCTCAGAACGATTCTGTTATTATCGACTTTACCCCAGAATTTCGCTTTGTCTGCTGTAGCCTTAGCTGCCTTTACTTCATCAAGAGTCATGCCCTTGTTTGATCCCTTTACAGCCTTCAAAACATCACCAGGATCTGCATATACCCAGCCTGTACCAGGCAGATAGAACTCAGTCCAGCAGTGCTGTCCGGAAGTATCATCAGTGTTGAGTCTGATTCCGAACATCTCTCTTGCAGCAATACCATTCGCACGGCAAAGTGCCACAAATGTTGAGTTGATATCAGTGCAGTGTCCGCCTGCTCTTCCAAATGTCTTAAGATCTGTTAAGATTTTTACAGTATCACCATATCCACAGCCGTCAACTTCAAAGGTTTTTGTTTCACCGTTTGCGTTAGTAAGTGTCTCTCCGTTATCTACTCTCTCAAGATTGTCGATAATCCAGTCATAAATAGCTTTAGCCTTATTAAGGGTACCAGTTGCTTTACCAACTGCAGCTTTGGCTGCTTCCTTAACGACAGGATCGTTGATCTTTACATATTCTGATTCTTTGCTAATATATGCTTTTGCTTCTGTTGGGATAGCTGCCTTTGAATTATAAGTAAGGCTATCAAATCCGACTTCTGCTCTCTCTGCATTGTATCTGAATGTAGCTACCCTTTTTGCAGACTCAGTGTCTTTTCCCCATTCGATGTAAAGCATTTTATTGCCGTTTACACTGTCAGTGTTGATCTCGACCTTATCAGCAGAGATACCAGCAATTACAGCAGCCTCATCAATCTCTACAGTCTGATACTTATCCGTTTGAGCGATAGGAACCCATACTTTTACGACCTTGCCGTCGTATTTTGGATCACGCATATCAATGGTGGTTACCATTGTTCTTCCCTTTTTAGCGCCCAGTTTAGGTTCCTTTTCACTGACAACCTTCTTGGTAGTTGCCCATTTTATTAAGCTGAATTTACCATACTTTTTCCCGTTAAGGGCTCTAACCTTGAAGTAATAAGTTGTTCCTGATTTCAGGCTCTTTTTTGTGTAAGTTCTCTTGGAAGCAGCGAGTGTTGCAACCCTTTTATACTTACCCTTCTTAGATGTAGCCATATAGACCTGATACTTTTTGGCATACTTCGCTTTTTTCCATGTAAGCTTTATAGCTGAAGACGAAGTTGCCGTTGCCTTCAGGCTTTTTACCTGAACAGGCTTCCTTGCTGATGCAGCATAAGCCTGGTTCATAGGCATAACTGAATATGTAACTATAACAGCAAATGCCAATAACAGAACCATAAACTTGCTCATCAGAGATGATCTTTTCGTCATACGATCCTCCTATTTTCCAAATAGTGTTTAGAATTAACTAACACATAAATTGTAGCAATAAAATAAGCCCGCAAAAAATTGATGGATTTTATGCGGGCAATTACCAATATTCCAATTATTAATGAATGTTAATGGATTGTTACGCTTCCATGCTATCAAATATGTCCAAAGCGTCCGAAACCATCTCCGGACGACGTAAAGAAAACTCCGGCTCTGTATCCGGAGTTTTCGTTTATTCGTCTTTATCCGAGTCTGTACTCTTATTCTGAGCAGCCTCGGATGCGGCTTTTCTTCTGGCTTCTGCTCTCTGCCTGATCAGCATTGCGTTCCTTTCAGTCAGGAACCACCAGCCAACAGCGCAGAGCGCCACAAATGCTGCCGCCAAAACTATTATTCCTAAATGGCTGACAAAATATTCCATTAGTTGAACTTCTTAGCTGTTTCGCAGAGATCAGCGAATCCAGCAGCGTCGAAGATTGCCATCTCGGAGAGCATCTTTCTGTTGATCTCGATGCCGGCCTTCTTGAGTCCGTTCATCAGCTTGCTGTAGCTGAGACCGTTAGCTCTGGAAGCTGCGTTGATTCTTGCGATCCAAAGTCTTCTGTACTCTCTCTTCTTATTCTTGCGGCCTACGTATGCCGATCTCAGGCTTCTCATAACTGCCGGGTTGGCGGCTCTGAATGTGTTCTTTCTTCTGCCGTAGAATCCCTTAGCCTGCTTCAGAATCTTTTTATGTCTCTTGTGAGCGTTTACGCCTTTCTTAACTCTTGCCATTTGTTACACCTCCCCGATTATTTAGCCATTGATCTCAGCATACGCTTCAGATCTGCACTTGTAAGAGTAGTAGCCTTACGCAGACCTCTTTTTCTCTTAGCGGTCTTCTTTGTGAGAATGTGGCTCTTGTAAGCCTTATTTCTCTTGACCTTGCCGGAGCCTGTAACGTGCAGACGCTTCATAGCGCCTCTGTGTGACTTCATTTTGTTCTTAGCCATTTGGGTTATCCTCCTGTATGTAAATCTTATTTTTTGTCCTTCTTCGGTGCAAGGAACATATTCATCCTGCGGCCTTCCATTTTTGGTTCTTTCTCGATGACGCCATAGTCAGCAACCATGTCTGCAAACTTCTTCATTGCGTCAAAACCGAGCTGTGTGTAGTCGCGTTCTCTTCCGCGGAATCTCAGCGACACCTTTACCTTGTCGCCGTCCTGCAGGAACTTGCTCGCTGCCTTAGCCTTGACTTCTACGTCGTGGTCTTCGATCGAAGCACTGAGTCTGATCTCCTTGATTTCAGTCACATGCTGATTCTTCTTGGCGTTCTTCTCTTTCTTCTGCTGCTCGTAGCGATACTTGCCGTAGTCAAGGATCTTGCACACCGGCGGATCAGCGTTAGGCGAAATGTTTACCAGGTCGAGATCTGCCTGCTCCGCGAGAGCGAGAGCTTCGTCGATGCTTACGATGCCGCGCATCACTCCCTCTTCATCAATGAGGCGGACAACATCTGCCCTTATTTCATCATTGATAGGAGTCTGATTCTTTTTATTATCTCTGGCGCTAATGGTTCTGTTCCTCCCTTTCCAAATAGAGCACCCTTAATCTTTCGTGTCCGTAAATAAAAATTTGCGGACGCACAAGCATCCGCAAAATAAGACTCTCTGTATCTTATGTGGCCCTACCAACGCTAGTCTGTAAGGCGAGAAGCGGATAACTTCTGCTTTGACCTCAGTTATTATATGCATGTATATGCAACTTGTCAACAAAAATGTGTTAAAATCTAAGTCGAATAATTGCGCGCAGCGCAAAGCAAGGAGTATTTCATAATGCGTATAATATTAGCTTCCGCCTCTCCGAGACGTTTGGAGATTCTGAAGAAACATGGCATAGAGCCGCTTGTTCTTCCCCAGGATACTGATGAACATCTTCCTGATGGCGTCGGCATGACTGAAGCCGTCGAAGCGCTTGCTTCACAGAAAGCACGCGCGTGTTACAATGCCGTGAAAGATGATCCGAAGTACGATGGTTATGTAATCATCGGTTCTGATACGATCGTCTGGAAGGATGAGATAATGGGCAAGCCTGTCGATCACGACGACGCCTTCCGTATGCTGGATAAGATACGCGGCACGGAGCACTATGTTGTTACCGGGGTTTGTCTGATAGATAAAAGCTCCGGGGCTGAGTCAGTCTTAAGCGATATAACCACAGTACATTGTGTCAATTATTCAGATGATGACATCCTCGATTACATCGCACGTGTGGAGCCTTATGACAAAGCCGGATCATACGCCATACAGGGCTATTTTGGCCGTTATATAGATCATATAGACGGCGACTATGAAAATGTCGTCGGTCTTCCGTTCTACCGTATAGAACAAGCTCTTGAGCCTTATATCTGATTCTTCTTTGCGCCGTTGTTTCCGTTATACCTGATACTCAGCATGGTTATATCGTCAAACTGCGGCGCGTCTTTTACGAAGTCCTTTATGCTTTCCCTGATACTGTCATCGATTGTCTTAAGATCTGCGTTCACATTTGCATTCAGTGTGTCAAGCATCCTGTCCAGACCAAACAGCTCCTTATCCGCATTCATTGCATCAGTAACACCATCAGTATAGATATATACGGTGTCACCTGCACTGAGCGTTATTTCTCCTCCACGGAATTTGAGGTTTTCCATGGTTCCGAGAGGTGGTGCGTTTTTCTTTTTGTATATAACGAAATCGCCGTCATTAAGGCTGGCTGCAGGGTACTCGTGACCGGCACTCGCGTATACCAGCTTACCACTTGAGAGCTCAAGTATGCCGAGCCACGCTGTCACGAAGTATTCCATGGAGTTTCCTTCGCACAGCTGGTTATTTACCGCATACAGTATGTCGCATGGAGTACTCGTAACCGATGCACTGAGTGCCTGATTCTTGATAAGTGTTCTTGCGACCATCATAAACAGTGCAGCAGGCATTCCCTTTCCGGATACATCGGCAATAAGAAATGCGAGATGATCGCTATCCGTCATAAAGAAGTCGTAGAAGTCTCCTCCCACCTCTTTTGCCGGAGTCATCGTAGCATATATATCGAATTCCCTGCGCTCAGGCAGATACGGGAAGGTTCTCGGCAGTATGTTTTCCTGTATAGCTGCCGCAACCATGAGGTCTCTGTCTGCAGCAGCCTTTTCACGGCCCTGTGAGACGTTATGAACACAATACATGAGCAGCAATACCAGCATGGTGGCAGCAGCACTTATTGATAGTCCATAAACAAAGACCGTAAATATGGCCACAGCCAGAGGCGCAAGAATATACAGTATCGCTGCTACAATCTGATATGCGGCAAGCTGCTTGCGTTCCTTTATTACTACGAATGCGATCGCTGTAAGTACCAGGGCATAATACAGTTTAGACAATGGATACAACGGAGCACGGTTGTATACCCCATCTGATCCGACAGTGAAATAAATACCCGTGAACAAGTTGATGATCCTTAAGGCAACAGGCACCGTCAGCCCATACTGTATAAGCTTATCGATCTTTCTTTCTAATGGGGTTGAAAATCTTATTATGCTGGTGACATACATCCAGAAGAAACGGGCGGATATCGGTGCATAAATATAATAAAGCGTGTTATCGAGAATGTTAAGCCATCTTAGATCAGCAATACCGTCTACAAGCCAGGCGCCTGCATCAGTCAATATCCCAAGAAAGGTTATATTGATAAGATGCATGATGTATTTGAGATTAGTTCCACTTTTCTGTACATCAATCAGGCAGCAGATCGACAGCACAAAACCTGTAAGCATGGCAAAAACATCTATGCTTACATTGATTACGTACATAGCCGGAATGCTTTCTATTCCTCTTCTCCACAGTAAGAACCCGGTCATAACTATCAATGCGGCATAAATGATGCTCGATATTATTCCGGTCCATTTTTCTCTATTTCCTATTTGTTCCATACATGAAACCTCGTATATTAATCGTTAAAGTGCAACAGATATTATACAATAAAAAGCGGGCTGATGAGAACCGTCACAAATGCCCGCATTAAACACCGTGCAAAAATTGGTTGCACAGTGGAAATAAACAGCTCGGATTACCGGGCTGCTTTTGACTGTATCAGTTGAAGTATCTGAATACTCCCTTTACCTTTCCAACTACAATTACATCCCTTGCGATTATCGGATCCATAAAGTCGTTCTCCGGCTGAAGTCTGATGTGATCAGCCTCTTTATAGAATCTCTTCACAGTGGCGCCTGTCTCGTAATCATCATTCACCAAAGCTACTACGATTTCTCCATTCGACGCTTCATGTGACTCCTGAACTATCAGATAATCACCGTCGTTGATGCCTACATTCACCATACTGTCCCCGTGAACGGTAAGTATAAAATTATTTCCTGATCCGACGAAGCGTGCAGGTATAGGCATCTCATCAACGATGTTCTGCTCTGCAAATATAGGCTCGCCTGCGGCTACTCTTCCGATAACAGGAAGTGCAACCGTATCAAATGATACCTCAGCTGTCTGTTTATACTCGTTTTCTACAGGAAGTACCGTTCTTGGCTTTGCAGGATCTTTCTTTACCAGGCCCTTGTCCTCGAGAGCCTTGATATCGCTGTGTACTGTTGATGTTGATTTGATATCCAGAGCCGCACAGATTTCTCTGACAGTTGGTGAATACCCCTTGGCGGCTATAGTCTTCTTCATGAATGTGAGTATGTCGTTCTGGCGCTGTTCACTCTTTTTCATGACTATCCTCCGTATATTACTCTCTGACTGACCTCTTATTTATACTGGTGATCTACCAGATCATTTACGTTCAGCTCATGACCGTATTCGTTCCAGTCATCGTAAATGCGGCCTGTCTGCCTGATGATTATATCGCCTACAATGCCATCAACCTTTGCAAACGGAAGTGTCTTGTGGTATGTGATCTTGCTTCCCTCACGCTCGAACACAAATCCCGTTCTGAATCTTTCCTTCTCAAGCGGATACTTATACTCGCAGATCTCCGATATGAGCTTAAACAGATTGTCATTTTCTGTATCGAATACATTCTCCAGAGTAAGGAATGAATAATTCGCTCTCAGCTGGATCTCGTGACCCTTAAACCTGTCGAGGAACTTTATCAGCTTCTCCTTCGTTTCAGAATCTTTTGCGTCTTCAAATACCACACAGTTGATCCTTGTTCTGAACTTGAGAAGATCAAATATCTCGTCCGGGCATTCCTTGACGTAGTGTTTGAGATGCCTTGATACGTTGATGCAGCTGATACGGTCGGCATACTTGTTGAGTACCGCGGCTACGTCCTCGATAGTCTGGCCCTCGCCAACCGGCATTGTAGTATTAATATAAATGTGGTGACCATCTTCGATATGATCAAGAATATCCTGAAGAGCTCCAAGCTCAGCCAGTGGCTCGCCTCCCGTCAGAACGATATCGTTATGCGGGAAAATCCTGTTCATCAGGTCGAGTGACCTGTAACATCTCTGAAGGTCGAATGCTGAAGTGTCTCTGTACTCCTTCTTGTTTACACAAAACGGACATGCGTTATTACAGTCATACGGCACAAACATTGTGACCGTAGGGCCGATCTTAGGAAAATCTTTTTTCATCTGCTTGTATCCCTGTTGTTTACGGTATTCTAAGCCCAGTGTGTTTTACCCGTAAATAATAGCACTTGAACATCTGTTTGTAAATAACGGTCGTATTAGTTTATAAAATAACTTGTACCACTGTACATGACGAATGTAGAATTGATACGTAATATTATTCTATTGCTTTTTAAGGGACTTACGGAGGTAAAGAATGAAAGTAGGATTCCTCGGCGCAGGCGCCATGGGCGGAGCCATACTGTCAGGCTCAATAAAGGCAGGCATTTTAGAGCCTAAAGATATATATGTATACGATCTTATAGAAGACATTCGCGATAAATACGCTGCTATGGGCTGCAATGTCACTGCAGACAACATTGAGCTCGGCAATAGCGCTGACATAGTGCTGTCATGCGTTAAGCCTCAGCAGGCAAAGCAGGCTCTTTCAGAGCTGGGTGATACTCTTGACGGAAAGGCACTTATATCGATCATGGCAGGTATTACCACCGATTCGATACGTGAGATGACCGGTGGCAGCTTCAGGCTACTGAGGCTCATGCCTAATACCCCTGCTCTTGTCGGCATGGGAGCTTTCTCTCTTGATTCCGGCAACGACCTTACTGATGAAGAGAAAGAGTTTGCACAGCGCTTATTCGAATCCCTCGGAATAGTCGAGTGGATGCCTGAGAACCTTATAGATACAGCCTGCGGCCTCGCAGGTGCAGGACCTGCTTATATTTATCTGGTGATAGAGGCTCTAGCTGACGGCGGTGTTGCGGAAGGCCTTCCTCGCAAAACTGCACAGAACCTTGCCGCTCAGACCGTTATGGGTGCAGCTAAAATGGTTCTTGAGACCGGGCAGCATCCCGGATTCTTAAAAGACCAGGTCTGCTCACCGGGCGGCAACACCATAGTGGGAATCAAGACTCTCGAAGAGCACGGAGTCCGCGGCGCTTTTATCGAAACTGTAATCAACTCGACAAGACGTACACACGAGCTCGGCAAAGGTAAATAAATTGCAAAACAAAAGACCCGATCCCGGCAGTATCGCCATGGATCGGGTCTTTAATTGTTTTTTCAGAAAAGGGCTCCTGCTCCATATGTCACAGTCGTAACTATGACTCCGGCAATCAGTACGCCAAGTATTATTGCAGGCATGGCCCTTTTAAGTCTCATGTCCATCATGGCTGCCACTAAAGCGCCTGTCCAGGCTCCGGTCCCCGGAAGCGGAATAGCTACCAGAAGAACCAGTCCCCAGAACTGATACTTCAATACGACGTCCTTTTTATTATCAGCTTTCTCCTCAAGCTTGCTGACAAATCTATCCAGGCCGGCGCTGATCTTTCTAAGCCATTCGAACACCTTTCGGGTGAACACCACCAGCACCGGTATAGGCACCAGATTGCCGATCACCGCAAGTACGAAAGCCGCAGGCACACTAAGACCCGCGATCACACCGTAAGGTATCGCTCCTCTCAGTTCAACAACCGGCACCATAGCCATTAAGAAAGTAATAATTGCAGCCTTAAACATCAGATCCTTTCTAGCACTCTATCAGAAATGCCTTATAGCCCTTGTAAGCTTCATAAAGATCGGCTTTGCTGAGAGTTTCCCATGGAGCATGCATCGAGTGAAGTGCTACTCCGCAGTCAACTACCTGCATTCCGTACAGCGACAGAATATATGCAATAGTTCCGCCACCACCTGCATCTACCTTTCCAAGCTCTGCTGTCTGGTAGATTACCTGATGCTTGTCGAGCACCTGTCTGATCTTTGCAAGATACTCAGCGTTAGCATCATTTGCGCCTGACTTACCTCTTGCACCTGTATACTTGTTGAAAGCAAGACCGTGGCCAAACTGTGCCGCGTTTTTCTTTTCGAATCTGTCTGAAAACAGCGGATCATAAGCAGCGCTTACATCAGAGCTGAGCATGCGGCTGTTTCTGAAGCATCTTACGAGATTGAGTTCGCTGTAGATGCCCATTCTGTCGAGAACTTCTCTCATCATGTCTTCGAAGAAATGTGATTCCATGCCTGTTGCACCAACGCTTCCTATTTCTTCCTTATCCACGAAAAGTCCACATGAAGTTGTCTTTGGATTTTCTACATCAAGCATAGCTACAGCTGACGGAAATGCGCAGCATCTGTCATCGTGTCCGTAGCCTACTATCATGGAACGGTCAAGTCCTGCTTCTCTTGCCTTGCCCGCAGGAACTGCTTCGATCTCTGCTGAAACGAAGTCGTCCTCATCAATATCATACTTATCCTTGAGGATCTTCAGAACAGCTGCCTTGACAGCGTCCTTATCCTCACCCTTCAGCGGCTTGCTTCCGATAAGGATATCGAGATTCTCGCCTGGGATAGCTTCTGCAACAGTCTTCTTCATCTGGTCTGCAGAAAGGTGGATGAGAATGTCACTGATTATGAATACAGGATCATCTTCCTTTTCACCGATGTTGATGGTGATCTTTGTTCCATCCGGCTTAACAACTACACCGTGAAGTGCAAGAGGCATCGTTACATACTGATACTTCTTGATTCCTCC
Source organism: Mogibacterium sp. (assembly GCA_017405845.1). Taxonomy (GTDB): domain Bacteria; phylum Bacillota; class Clostridia; order Peptostreptococcales; family Anaerovoracaceae; genus Crickella. Next base: position 11,668 of record JAFQZQ010000037.1, read on the forward strand.
ATAGTAGTGTGTGTCGAGATATACGAGCTCATCACTCTCATACATTGGATTCTGCTTTATATCGAGTCTAGGTGAGTCGATGTGCGCACCCAGAATGTTCATTCCGTCCCTTATGATGTCCTCTCCTATGTTGAGCATCATAACCATTTTACCCATGTTTACCGCGTACACTTTATCGCCACTTGAGAGCTTTTCATCATTTGCGATGACATCTGTAAGGTTTCTGTATCCTTTCGCTTCGGCCATGGCAACAAGCTCGTCAGCGCATTCGCGTTCAGTCTTTCCGTTGTTCAGAAAGGCAATATAATCAGCGCTAAGTTTTTCCAGTTTCTCCAGATCCTCAGCGCCATAGGTTATCCAAGCATTATCGTGTATCATTATTTCCTCCAAAGTGATAATTATTGCGCGCCTTAATCAGACGCCTGTTTATTTTATCACAACGATCTGTCTTTTTAAACGCAAACATACTTACGAAAAAAAGCTGCCCCGCTATTTGCGGGGCAGCTTGATATGTTTGATCAGTTCAGATCAATTATTCGTGATCTGCGTTTACCTTACGAGCTACGTAAGTTGTGTGCAGAACTTCGTGAGCCTTGTGGCTTCCGTATGATCCGAAATACTCATCGTAAATAGCCTTAATGCTTGGGTTCTCGTGAGATCTTCTCAGAGGTCTTGCAGCATCGAGGTCATACAGACCCTTAGCTCTTACTTCACGAACATCGATGAAGTTCTTGATCTTGGATGGAACGTGTGGCTGTCCGCCGCCGTTTACGCATCCGCCCGGGCAAGCCATGATCTCGATGAATGTGTAATTCTTCTCGCCTGACTTGACCATCTCAAGTACTTTACGTGCGTTTGCAAGTCCGGAAGCTACGGCAACGCTTACTTCGAGGTCGCCTACCTTGTAGCTTGCTTCCTTAACGCCTTCAACACCACGGACATCCTGGAACTCGAGCAGATCCTTGCCGAGCTGCTGTCCTGTGATCCATTCGACTGCTGTTCTGAGAGCAGCTTCCATAACTCCGCCTGTAGCTCCGAAGATGACAGCAGCGCCTGTGCTCTCGCCCAGAGGATCATCGTATGGCTCATCAGGCAGGTTGACGAAGTCGATACCGGCCTCGTTGATGAGTCTTCCGAGTTCTCTTGTTGTCAGAGCGTAATCTACATCAGGAACTCCTGCTGCAGACTGGTCGTCTCTGCCGCACTCGAACTTCTTTGCTGTGCAAGGCATGATCGATACGGAAACGATATCCTTAGGATCGATACCCTTCTTCTCAGCCCAGAATGTCTTTACTACGCCACCGAACATCTGCTGCGGCGACTTGCAGGAAGACACGTTAGGGAGAAGTTCAGGATAGTAGTGCTCGATGAACTTGATCCATCCAGGTGAGCAGGATGTGATCATTGGGAGTACTCCGCCCTTTGTAACTCTCTCGATGAGCTCGTTTGCTTCCTCAACGATAGTGAGGTCAGCTGAGAAGTTTGTGTCGAATACTGCATCGAATCCGAGTCTTCTCATTCCTGCAGCCATCTTGCCTTCTACCTCAGCGCCGATCGGCATGCCGAAGCATTCACCGAGTCCGACTCTTACGGAAGGAGCAGCCTGAACAACTACTGTCTTCGAAGGATCTGCGAGAGCAGCCTTGACAGCCTGTGTAGCGTCAACTTCATGCAGCGCGCCAACCGGGCATGCAACGATGCACTGTCCGCAGTTTACGCAGCTTGTCTCTGCGAGAGGAAGCTCGAATGCGCTGCCGATATGAGTTGCGAATCCTCTGTCATTGGCACCGATAACGCCGATGCTCTGATACTTCTCGCATGCTGCTGTACATCTTCTGCAGAGGATGCACTTGTTGTTGTCTCTTACGATTGAAGCTGAAGAAGTATCGATTACGAATTCATTCTTAACACCTGCATAGTAGTCGGTCTTCTCTACGCCATAGCGTTTGCAGAGAGCCTGAAGCTCGCAGTCTGTGGATCTTACGCAGCCGAGGCAGTCCTGATCGTGATCGGACAGGATCAGCTGAAGAGTTTTACGTCTGTA
>JAFQZQ010000038.1 GCA_017405845.1 Mogibacterium sp.
AATACCGAGAAGGGAGAACACAATGGCTCAACTCAATATTACATTGAATCAGGACGAAATACTACAATTACTTTGCAAAGATCGCGACGAAACTTTCCGTCAGCTCTTTGAGTCCAGCTTAAATACTCTGCTGGAAGCAGAGTCGGCGGAACAGCTGAAAGCGCATCCTTATGAGCGTTCACCTGAAAGGCAAGGCTTGCGTAACGGCTCCTATGATCGCGCTTTAACGACCCGGATTGGTAAGATCACTCTTCACGTTCCGCGTCACAGAAACCAGAAGTTTACAACCATGATCTTTGACAATTACTCACGCAGCGAGGCTTCTCTGATCGCCTGTATGACGGAGATGGTCATCAACGGCGTTTCAACCAGGAAGGTTTCCCGCGTAGTTGAAGAAATATGCGGAACATCCTTTTCGAAATCAACTGTCTCCGAGCTTTGTAAAAAGCTCGACGAACAGGTGGAGGACTTTCGAAAACGTCCGTTAACAGGAAACTATCCGTTTGTGACAATCGATGCTACTTACTTTAAAGTACGTGAGAAGCATCGGGTTATTTCAAAAGCCTTTATGATCGCCTTTGGTACAAACGATCAGGGGCACCGTGAGATCCTCGGGTTCGGTGTTTATCATAACGAATCCAAAGAAACCTGGAACGACTTCCTGAGAAGTCTTAAAAAGCGAGGGCTTAACGGGGTGCTCATGATCACCTCCGATGCCCATGAGGGCATTGTGGATGCGATCAGTAAAGTGTTTCCTTCGGTTCCGTGGCAAAGGTGTCAGTTTCATTTTTCAAAGAACATCGCTGACAAGGCGCCGAAGAAATATCAGGCCGGCCTTCGCGGTGAACTGACAGAGCTCTGGAACTGTTCGACAATCGAACAAGCTCACCAAAAGCGGGATGAGATCATTCGTGACTACTGTGAAGTAGCTGAATCATCCATTGCTTGTTTGGACGAAGGCTTTGAAAGCGCAATAACAGTCATGGCACTGCCGGAAAGCCTTCGCAGGTATTACCGGACATCCAATCATATTGAGCGATTAAACCGGGAGCTTAAACGCCGGTCTAAAGTGATCGGAATCTTTCCGAACGAAGCATCTCTCTTGCGGCTTATGGGCTCAGTTCTCATTGAAGAGAACGCAAGCGCCAGGATGGTAAAAGCAATATTTAGTCCGAAGTCCTATGCATCCTTGCTTGGTTCGGACGCTCCTCTGAAGCTGTTAACAATAGCTAAAGAACAACAAAGGCTATTAGCTGCATAGAGCATGAGCAATGCCTAAAGGTAATTTACACACAATTCAGGACTTGACTTGCAGGTTTCTCCTCTGTAATTACTGCACTCCAAAAAGGCTGGCATCCTTGCCAACCTAATCGATGTATACCATATTTGCTCGTTTAACGGCTATACACCTCCATCACTCTTGCGTAGTAGATCCTTAGGAACTTGTTTAAGCCCGCTATTTTAGCGACCTTCTTGGGCTTTCCTTCAGCTTCTTTTTTCAGTATGAACTGGTACACTGCTCCGTCTTTGGGCCTCGGATGAGATTTCAATGACCGCATCACTTCATAGCCCGTCTTACGTATGGCTGAAGATCCTCGTTTGGAAATATTACGATTCGTACCAGTAAATTGTCCAGATTGGTATGGCGGCGCATCTATGCCGGCATAGGCGATCAATGCTTTGCTGCTATGAAATCTTCTTACATCACCTATGTCTGCTATCAGCTTTGCAGCAAGAACATCACCTACTCCACCCATAGCCCTTACGACAGGATATTCCGGTAAAGTCTTGGCAATTTCCTGCATCCGTGCTAATATCGTGTTGAGAGTTTCATCGACTCTTCTCAGGACTTCAATGGCCTGTATTACCAGCATTTTTGTGGTTTGATCTGCTGGTAGCGTAGGGATGCCCTCTTTAGCCATCGAATAAATCTTAGCGGCTTTATTCTGGTTACTGCGGTATCCCTTTTTCTTTTCCCACGCAAGATAATTCTCTGCGAATTGTCGCTCAGATTTCTTCCGTATGTTGTCATAATGCCAATATTTCTCAACGAAATCCGAAAGCTTATCTTTGCCATTATCCGGATTCCAGCTATTGAACTCTTTTTTAACTCCCGGCATCGTATGATCCAGGACATGTGTCAGTCCCTGAAGCGATGATATATGGATCCTCATATAATGACGATACTGTCTGCTCAATAACATCAGTTCCCTGTACTTATCCTCTGATTTTACATAATCCTTGAGTTCAGTCCAGTTATCCAAACCATACTTGGCTATGACTATTGAGTCCGCCTTGTCCGTCTTGACTCTTCTGAGGCCTTGGGCTCTGTATTGTTTCATCTGGTACGGATTGATCACTGCTGTAAATATGTCGTTGTCTTTCAGATATGTCAGCACCGGCAAATGATACACACCTGTGGCTTCCATAACGACCTTCACCTCATCACTCATGCTTTTCACGAGTTTGACTAAAGTCTTCAGTTCAGAGTCTACATGCGTAATCTCCATAGGTCCGACAACTATCTCGCCGAAGGGTCTCATCAGGCAAACTGTGCTTTTTCCTTTAGAAACATCGATTCCAACACTTATCATAACGAACCTCCTTGAATTGATTTGCAGTTGCTTCCACCCGCACTTATTACAACTCATTTTAGTCCGTTACACGGGAGTCTTTCCCAACCTGCTTAAACGAGCTCATATAATAAGGGGATGGCTGACAGTTTTTATGTCGGATGCTATGACCCAAAAAACCGCTCGCCAGACCAACTGTATCCCTTATTATATAAAAATAAGTGCAGCTGCAGAGATTAATCTCTGTCAACTACACTTCTATGGTACTAAATAGCCGCCATGTGCGACTTCCCTGTACGAGATACAGCCCCATCCGGGCTGTTCTCTGCGATATGCTATTCGCGTGTTCTTATTATCTTCCTTCTCGTTTCTCCATCGTGATGGAGTCCCAGCTGTATTCGTAGCCTCCAACCGAGAAGAGGATGTACTGGCCGTTTCCGCTTGCCTCGAGAAGGGTGATCTCCTTATAGGTCGGTGCGTATCCATTTTCTCGGATCAGGGCTTCCCGTGCGATGGCCTTTAGCTCTCTCTTTGTCATGACTTCCTCCTTACTGCTGCATCGCCCATGCGATCGCGTGCCCGTCATCTTCGAATTCAACCTCGCTGACTGCTCTCA
>JAFQZQ010000039.1 GCA_017405845.1 Mogibacterium sp.
CTTTCCCCAAATATACGGCCCCGGGCATGCTGCAAGTCCGGGGCCGACATCCCCATCGAAAGGAGTAATTATAATGTTAGATCTGATGAGTTTCAAGAAGGAGTTTGTAACTCAATGCAGGAGCGTTCTCAGCGAATCCGGACCTCAGGATATGAAAATAGAAGAGTGCAAAATGAAGAAAGCACAGCGCGGCGAGCTAAATGGTCTTCTTTTCAGGAAAGAAGGTCTGGAATGTGCCCCGACACTATACGTTGAGGATTTTTACAAGGCATACAAAGACGGCTCTGCTATCAGAGACCTCTCTCATGCTGCCATCGAATCAGTTGTCAGCAATCTTAGCATGGCAGAAACGCTTGCCGGCAGAACCGGCAGGATGCTTGATGAGAACATCGAAAGCAGCTTTGCTGACCAGGAGTTCTTATGCGTGCATCTTCTGAACATGTCCAGAAACAAAGAGTATCTGAAGGATATCGCCTACCGCGAGGTCGGCTGCGGCTTTGTGTTTATCGCGATGATTGAATGTGATGAGTACCGTCTTGTTATAACGAACGATCTTATAAACAGTACAGGGATAAACAAGGACGAGCTGTTTGACAAGGCTCTTTTGAATACAGTTAAGCGCTATCCGGCCGTTTTACAGGATATGATCGACGTGGTGCGGAACGGAACGGATGAGCCTGAGAATCTGCTGGATCTTCCTTGCACCAGGGCGCCGGCCGGAGCGGGCCCGGGATTCGCTCTTACCAATTCCAAATTTTTCTGGGGTGCCGGCGCCCTCTTTTACCCCGGTGTTATCGACCGCATCCACGAGCTGCTTGACGGAGACTTCTATGTGCTGCCGTCCTCAGTCCACGAGATGATAATCATGAAAGTTGAAGACCAGGACCCTCAGCAGCTGGCAGACCTTATACGCTCAGCGAACCGGTCGGTCGTCGAAGATGATGATATCCTGGCTGATGACTTGTATGTATGTGAGTCAGGCAGGCTCTGCCGTGTCAGTTACGGCGGCGTGATCCCCGCCTGCGGCGATAAAGTATGCTGAACGCCGCCGTGTTCTGAAGACATAAATAACCCGGGATTTATTTGAATATGCAAGCACCGGAGACAGCCATATGGCTTCCTCCGGTGCTGTTCAGTCTCTTCCATCCCTGTTGTTGATATTGGTTCAGGGGTATTCTATAAGCTGTTGATTTCGCCGATGAAGAGCGGCATGCCGCTGTCCACATCTACGATTGCGTATGCGAACGGTCTGTCGAATCTCAGTTCCTGAATGGTTTCGTGCATTATTGCAGTCGCCTTTTCCATAATGACAGCAGTCGCTGCGGCGGCTTTCGTCCCGTTTTCATCCAGCTCAATGTGAGTTTTATGGAGTACTTTGTCGATGCGGAGCGCAGGTGTCTCCGGTGTCGGATCGTGCATAGCGGAGAAATCGGCATCATTGGTGAATGCAGTGACGATCCCCATGTCCTTCAGGATCTCCTCAAGCGCTATGTCGTAGTCGCCCTTGAATTTCGGCAGGGTCAGATTGACTTTTGCAGATTTGCTGTTATTGAAAGCCTCCACGAACGATTTCCCGTCCAGTGAGGAGAGATAATCGTCGGCGCTCATGCCCTCCGGCGGCAGCATTCCGACAAATGCGATCGAGCTGCCCTGTGACTTTGCGTCACTCGCCCCGTAGTATTTCACGAATGCTTTGCCTTCTTTAAGCTCAAAATACCGGTAGTATTCACAGTCATGCAGCATCTTCACCGTTTTTTTAGTTCCGTCAGCATTGGTGAACTTACCATCCATGACAGCACCGCTGCCGAACGGCTCCATCCACTGCCCTTCGAATGCGACCGTGTTGACCAGCACCATCCTGGCGTCTTCGCTCAGTTCAGAGATTATATTGTCGATCATATTGCGTGTGTGGTTATATACCCACGCGTTGATATCCGAGACCGTTTCGCTGCTGAACGGCGACGTCCAGAACTCCGCCCGGTGCAAATCTAGATTCTTCTTCAGAAAATCATCCCGCACATCGACCATGCCTTCGCGCGCCCAGATCGAATTTGAAACGTTGTAAATGTACTGATCCGAATCCTCAAGTCTGCGGTTGAGGCCCGACAGCCACAGGTTGAATTCCTCCGCGGTAAAACCTTTGGCCAGAGTGTTCTCCATCTCAGCCAGCGTGCTGGTAGCCGCACCGTTTTCAGTCATCGCCATCGCGGTGAGCACCGAGTCCGGCGAGAGAAGCACGTTTGTCTGTTTGCCTGCCGCACGGTCTGCAGCGACTGCGTGGTTCATCAACATGAACGAGAAGTCCGCTGCCGACTGCGTTATATCACTGCTTTGGATGCTTTCGCCCGGATCCTCCGCGGTAAACTTTGCGGAAAGGTTCTTCGACGAAGCCGACATCTCGCGTATTTCTATTTCTTTCTCCGGCTTTGGTTTTGTATATTTGACGGTGACCCTGCACTTATATGTCTTCTTTCCGAGCTTTGCTGTGATAATAGCCTTACCTTTCTTCAGTCCCTTGACTGTTACGGTGCTGTGGTATTTGCCCTTTTTCTTTACCACCTTCACGACCTTGCTGTTGCTGCTCTTCCAGACCACCTTTTTAGTTGCGTTCTTAAGCCTGATCGTTGTGCTGCGGCCCTTTTTCAGAGTAACGGCCTTCTTTGAAAGCGCCGGTTTTGACGCTGCGTTGACAGGTCTCGCAAAGGCGGCCATCCCAAGCGACACGAATGCCATCGTGCATATTATCACTAAAGACAGGAGTGTTCTCATAAAGCGTTTCATTTCGGATCACCTCGTTTCCACGATATTCTCACTACTATTCTACTGCAGCTTCCGTCTTTTGTCATATCAAAGCTGCTGTTTTAAGATTATTTTAGACTTCTATATATTAAGAGCATTTTTGCCGCCGTTTTGTTGCATTGTTTTTCAGTTTTTCTTCATTCTTTATGTTTTTTGCGCAAAGAAAAAGCCCCGGTCCGAGGATCGGGACTTTTGTCGATCATTATTGCATTATGCCTGTGCGGCAGCCTTTGCCTTTTCTGCTTCCTTTGCAGCAGCAGCCTTAGCCTTCTTTGCTGCAGCAACCTTCTCTGCCTGCTCCTTCTTAGGCAGCTTCTTGAAGCTGTTGATGGCGCCTGTAGGGCAGATGGCTGCGCAGAGTCCGCAGCTCTTGCACTTGCTCTCGTCGATACTTGCGAGGTTGTCCTCAACATGGATGGCGTCGAAGTTGCAGACTGTGGTGCACTTCATGCAGCCGATGCAGGCATTGTTGCAGTTCTTGCGGGCAACAGCACCCTTGTCTGTGGATGAGCACAGAACGTGTACCTGATTCTTCTTAGGTACGAGCTTGATGATCTTCTGCGGGCAAACGCCTACGCACGCGCCGCAAGCCACGCAGTTCTCTCTGTTGACCTTAGCAACACCGTCAACAACACCGATTGCGTCAAACTGGCAAGCATTCATGCAGTCGCCAAGTCCGATGCATCCGAACATGCATGCGTTAGGTGATGAGAACCATCCCTTTGCGCCCTTGCAGGACTGCATGCCCTGCCATTCGAGCACTGTCTTGGATGCTTCACATGTGCCGTTGCACATTACCTGTGCTACCTGAGGTTCAGTAGCCCCTGCAGATCTTCCGAGGATCTCGGCGATCTGTGCAGCAACAGCAGCTCCGCCCGGGGAGCACTTTGTGCATGGCAGTTCTTCGTCAGCAACGAGGTTCGACGCATAGTCGTCGCAGCCTGCGAATCCGCAGCCGCCGCAGTTAGCGCCAGGAAGAACCTCTCTGACCTGAGTTACTCTCTCGTCTACTGCTACGTGGAATACCTTGGAGGCGAATACCAGAAGTCCGGAACAGACGAGACCGATGACTGCTACTAACAGTACAGGTGTCATTACTCCACTCATCATTCTACCTCCTTACTGGAACATTCCTGTGAATCCCATGAACGAAAGTGCCATGATGGAAGCTGCAACGAGGATGATGCCAACGCCCTTGAAAGGAGTCGGAACGCCGTCCATGTTGTTGAGCTTCTCCTCACGGATGCCTGCGAAGAGCACCATAGCTACCATGTAGCCGACGCCTGCTCCGAAAGCATAGATCACGGATTCAATGTAGGAATAGCCATAGCTTATTGCGTTGATTGTCGCACCGAGAATAGCGCAGTTTGTCGTGATGAGCGGCAGGAAGATACCGAGGGCCTTCTGGAGAGCCGGCAGGTACTTCTTCATGAACATCTCTACGAACTGTACAAGTGCGGCGATTACGAGAATGAATACTACAGTCTGCAGATATCCGATCTCGAATTTGTTGAGGATCTGCATTACCGGCCAGGTAACGAGCTCGGCGATAACCATAACGAAGACTACCGCGCCGCCCATACCTACCGATGAGCTCATCTTGTTTGATACTCCGAGGAACGAGCAGATTCCCAGGAACTGGGACAGTACGAAGTTGTTAACAAGCACTATTCCCATGAAGATTACGATAAGGTTCACTATCATGCCTGTCCTCCTTCCTATACTGCCGGAGCAGCCTTAGCCTGCTCTGCTTTAACTTCCTCGTTAGCTTCTGCTGTGTTGCACGAATTGTACATCGGGCAGAGTCCGCAGCTGAAGCTCTTTGCCTTGAGAGCCTTGCCCTTTGTAGCAGCCTGCACGATCGCGATCAGTACACCGAACACGAAGAATCCACCCGGCGGCAGGTTGAAGAAGCCGATCGAGAAGTTCGGGATGATGGTCATGCCGAGGAGGCAGCCTGTTCCCAGAAGCTCTCTGATAGCTCCCATTGCAGCGAGTGCGAGCGTGAAGCCGATACCCATGCCGATTCCGTCGAGTGCGGAGTCGACTACTGAGTTCTTATTAGCGAACGCCTCAGCACGGCCGAGGATGATGCAGTTTACTACGATCAGAGGGATGAATACTCCCAGAGCCTTGTTGATATCAGGTGCGTAAGCCTGGAGCACAAACTGTACCAGAGTTACGAAGCCTGCGATTACTACGATGTAGCAAGGGATCCTGACCTTGTCAGGGATCACTTTACGCAGAAGCGAAATTACGATGTTGGAACAAATCAGTACGGCTGTAGCCGAAAGTCCCATTCCGAGCGCGTTGATCAGTGATGAAGATGTAGCGAGGAACGGGCAAGTTCCGAGCAGGAGTACCAGTGTAGGGTTCTCCCTGATGATACCGTTAGTCAGTATCGACAGCTTGCTTTTCTTTTCCATTAGTTTACACCTCCCATCGCGTCAAACTGAGCAAGTGCGCAGTATACAGCTTTGTGGATAGCGCCCGAGGATACGGATGCACCCGTTACCTCGACTACGCTGTCTGCGTGTGCCTTGATGGTGTCACTTCCGAGCTCTGTCAGTCCGACATACTGCGAAAGATGACCGGCATCCTGTGCCTTTGTACCAACACCCGGTGTGTCGGCATGCTCTGTAACCTTTACTCCGGTAATTGCTCCGGCCTTGTCGATACCGACCATGGCTGTGAGCATTCCGCCGTAAGAATTGGTCTTTACAGTAACTACCATGCCTGCTCCGTTATCGGCAACATAGCAGTCCTCAACGTATACCTTGCCATCCTCAAGGATGTACGGATTAGCGTCTGAAGGGCTGAAGTTGTCACCGTCAGGCAGGAGCTCCATACGTGCCTCGCTGGCAGCCTTGGCTGTGTTCTCGGCAATAATAGGTGCCGTTACGCCGTAAGTGAATGCCAGAAGGAATGTTGTCACGAAGCATATTATTACAAGTACGAGTATAGGCGAGATGTACTCCTTGAATGCGCTGTTTTTATTTTCCATTCTTAGCACCTCCCTCCTTCAGGTAGAACTTGTAGGACAGGTTGTTGAGCAGTGGTGTGCAGATGTTCATCAGCAGGATCGAGAAGGATACGCCTTCAGGATACGAGCCGAAGAGTCTGATGCTCATTGTAATGATGCCGCAGCCGATTCCGAAGAGGAGCTGGCCGAGTGGCAGCTTAGGCGATGTTACATAGTCGGTAGCCATGAAGAAAGCTCCGAGCATAACGCCGCCGGACAGCACGTGGAAGAGTGCCCAGTATGGGCTTCCTGTTGCGATCAGTCCGAATACGAATACTGTGCCGATGAAAGCACATGGGATGATCGGGCTGATGACCTTGCGGGCGATCAGATAGATGCCGCCGATCAGCAGTGCGAGTGCACAGACTTCTCCGGTGGATCCGCCGTGGAATCCGAGGAACATGTGCAGGAGATCAGGGATCTGATCTCTGCTTCCCTCTGCATAAAGTGCGAGAGGTGTAGGACCTGTGACTGCGTCAGTAGCAGGCTGCAGTCTCGTCAGAGGCCATGTGGACATAGCGCCCGAGAACGAGATGAACAGGAAGATACGCGCTGTGATAGCAGGGTTCGAGAAGTTTCTTCCGATTCCGCCGAAGAGCTGCTTAACAACTACGATGGCGAAAAGGCATCCGATGATTGCCTGCCAGAGCGGAAAGCTTGATGGAACATTGAACGCGATCAGCAGTCCCGTAAGAGCAGCGGAGAGATCTCCAACCGTCTGCTTTTTATGTGTGATTGCATTATAGATGTACTCGAAGAGTACGCTGGCCGCTACGCATACGACCGACAGCACCAGAGCCCTGAGGCCGAAGATGTAGATGCTGGCGACCCATGCAGGGGCGAGTGCCAGAAGCACTGATCCCATCAGCCTGGTGGTATCCGATTCCGTAACGATGTGTGGTGCGGAGGATACTATCAAATTTTCATGAAACTTGTTAGCCATTTACTTCGATGCCTCCTTTACCATCATCTTCGCCAGTTTGTTAGTCAGGCTGAGCGGACGTCTTGCCGGGCATGTGTACGAGCAGCTGCCGCACTCCATGCACTGCATTACGTTAAATCTGTTGAGTTTGTCTACGTCCTTTGCTTCGTAGGCGTCGGCAAAGATGCTTGGCATCAGGCCGAACGGGCAGGCTGTATGGCAGCGCTGGCAGTTGAGACAAGCTGTCTCTTCCTTGACCTCTGCCATTTCCTGGCTGAAGCACAGGATGGACGATGTGTTCTTCATTGTAGGGGACTCGTCAGACTTTGTGGCTCTTCCCATCATAGGTCCGCCCATGATGATCTTGCGAGGCTCCTTCTTATAGCCGCCGCAGAACTCAACCACGTCTGCAATCCTTGTTCCGATCGGAACGTATACGTTCTTAGGCTCTGTAACAGCGTCGCCGTCAACAGTGACCCTTCTTCTTACGATCGGCATTCCCGTCTTGAAGTACTCGGCCATAACGCCGATAGTCGATACGTTATCGAGGATAACTCCGAGCTGTGCAGGGAGCACGCCCGCGTTCATCGTCTTGCCTGTAACCTCGTAAACGAGTACACGCTCAGCACCCTTCGGATAGCTGGACGGAAGCGGTACGATTTCGATATCGTCGATTTCGTTCTGTTCAATCAGTCTTTTGAGATTGGCGATAGCATCAGGCTTGTTTGTCTCGACGCCGATGAATCCCTTCTTGAGGTTCAGCCACTGCATGATCAGTTTCATGCCGTCAAGAACGTCCTGACCGTTCTCTACCATCTCTCTGTTGTCTGTGGTGATAAACGGTTCGCATTCTGCTGCGTTGACCACCAGATACTCACACTCATCGAGGTTCTTAGGATTCAGCTTTACGTGAGTCGGGAAGGAAGCTCCTCCCAGACCAACCATACCGCTGTCTCTTGCAGCTTTGACGAAATCCTCAAAGCTGTTTACGACAGGTACCTGAACTTCTTCGCTGACCTCCTGCTTCTTGTCGGTCTCGATAACTATGTGAGTTTCAAAGCCGCCCATTGAACCACGGACCTTGTCGATCGACTTTACGGTTCCGCTGACGCTTGAGAAGATAGGTGCGCTGACAAAGGCCGAAACGTCTCCGATCCTCTGTCCTACCTTCACATAATCACCCTTCTCTACGAGAGGCTGACAAGGAGCGCCGATGTTCTGGGACATGCTGATGCTTACTTCATCCGGTATCGGCATCGTCACGGTCTCACATGCGGCCGTGTTTTTGTGATGCGGTACATGGATGCTTGGCAAATGTTTCCTTTGGCTCATCCCTTTAGAAACTCCTTTCACATAATACCTTTTACAATAACTAGTGCTTTTTTGTTACAGCGTTTTATCCGGTTCTTCTGTGATCCGGCCCGTTCTTTTGCGCAACAAAAGAATGGCGCTGTTGTACAGCCTACATATTATATAACAAAAAATGCGAAAATGAATAATTGCCAAAAACATAACAGTACAAAAGTGTTCATTTTGAGGTGCAAGACGTATACAATAGGGATATGAAGGAGTATACAATTGCAGATTTTCTGAATAAGAACGCGGCAGCCGGCAATGTGTCGTTTCACATGCCGGGTCACAAGGGCCGAAGCACGCTTTTTGATGAGGCCGGGTACGGCCAGCTTCTGAAGACAGCTGCCGCTTATGACATTACGGAGATACCGGGGGCGGACTCATTGTTCTGCCCGCGCGGCGCTCTGCGTAACGTAATGGACAATTACGCAGAGCTGTATGGCGTACGCCATACGGAGCTGTTGGTCAACGGCTCCAGCGCGGGCCTGCTGGCCGCCATCATTTCGAGCGTCCCCGTCGGCGGCAAGCTGATCCTGGGCAGGAACTCCCATCACGCCGCCTTCAGCGCTCTCAGGTTAGGCGGCATCAATCCCGTGTATATACGTCCTGAGACGGATCCTGATTACAACATAGCTGCCGGCATCTCGCCTTACGAGCTCGAGGCCGCGTGCGATGCGAATCCCGACGCATCAGCTGTGCTTATAACCAGCCCCAACTACTGTGGAATGCTCAGTGACATCACGCTCCTCGCGGATGTCGCTCATGACCACGGCATGCTTCTGATAGTCGACCAGGCACACGGAGCGCACCTGAAATTCTTCGATTATGATGCAGCAAGCTGCAGAGAGGACGGCCTCTACATACCTCATCCGAAGCACGCAGCAGAGTCTCTTGGCGCAGATATCGTGGTCAACAGCACACACAAGACCCTGCTCAGCTTTACCGGCAGCGGTATCCTCAACATCTGCGGCGAGTCTGTCGACATTGACACGGTCAGCGAGGCTCTCCGCATGGTGCAGACAACAAGCCCGTCCTACCTCTTATTGGCGAGCCTGGATATAAACGAAAAGATAATGCGTAGCAAGTGGCGCGAGATCATCGGCAGCTGGAAGGAAGACCTTCGCGGCTTCTATAAGGGCGCTTCGCGTATAAGCGGTCTGACGATTGTCAGGGGAAGCGGATCCAAAGGCTCCGGCTCCCAGGATGAAGACGTCTTCGCGCTCTACAGATTCAGAGAGGGTCCTGATCCTACTAAGATAAATATCAGCATGTCCGAACTCGGGCTCTCGGGTGAACGCCTCGACAAAGAGCTGAGGTACAGAGGCATAATCTCAGAGATGGTTCATGGAGAATACGTGCTCCTGATGACCGGAGCCGGTAATGTAAGGAGCGACTACGAGCGCCTGCTCGAAGCTCTGCAGGACATAGCCTCCGGATACGGCGTCGGTAAGCAGATCGACCGCACACCTCGCTCCTTTGAAGACGTAGTTCTCGATTACGCAGACGTTCCGGTAGAAGGCGTATATGTGCCTCTTTACGAAGCGGTCGGCAGAGTTCTCTACGACCCTATAGTCACCTATCCGCCGGGCACGCCTATTGCCTGCCCCGGCGAGATACTGTCAATGGATGTCATCAGCCATATTTCCGCAATACTTGAATCCGGAGAAACCATCACCGGAGTTGATGACGAAGGAATGGTAAAGGTCGGCGTTGGATATTAAAATAAGAGACCACTGTGAAGTGGTCTCTTTTATTGCGCGAATTGCGGAACCCGCTTACTTTATTACCTCGCGGCCGCCCATATATGGTCTGAGCGCCTCAGGTATCACTACGCTGCCGTCCTCCTGCTGGAAGTTCTCGAGAATAGCCGCTACCGTACGGCCTACAGCGAGTCCGGATCCGTTCAGTGTATGTACGAATTCAGGCTTTGTGTCCTTATCTCTCTTGAAGCGGATGTTGGCGCGTCTTGCCTGGAAGTCCTCGAAGTCGGAGCAGCTCGAGATCTCTACGTATCTGCCGTAGCTTGGCATCCATACCTCGATGTCGTATGTCATTGCAGAGCTGAATCCGAGGTCTCCTGTCGAAAGTCTTACTACCCTGTAAGGGATTCCGAGTCTCTTCAGCACTTCCTCTGCATCGTTGGTCAGCTTTTCGAGCTCCTCGTAAGATGTCTCAGGCGTAGTGAGCTTGACCATCTCTACCTTGTTGAACTGGTGCTGGCGGATAAGACCTCTTGTGTCTCTTCCCGCTGAGCCGGCCTCCTTGCGGAAACATGGTGTATATGCCGTGTAGTAAACCGGCAGTTCTTCCATCGGAATGATCTCTTTAGCTCTGAGGTTCGTGACCGGCACCTCTGCGGTAGGGATCAGGAAGAAGTCCTTTGCAGGCACGTAGAACATGTCATCTTCAAACTTAGGGAGCTGACCGGTTCCCGTCATGGATTCACGGTTCACCATGAACGGCGGGAGTATTTCGGTGTAGCCCTGCTCCTCCGTGTGGAGGTCGAGCATGAAGTTGATGACCGCTCTTTCGAGCTTTGCGCCGAGTCCCTTATAGACTGTGAATCTTGCGCCGGAAAGCTTACCTGCTCTCTCAAAGTCGAGGATGTCGAGGCCTTCACCGATGTCCCAGTGAGCTTTCGCCTCAAAATCAAACTCGCGCGGCTCGCCTACTTTGCGGATCTCAACATTATCACTGTCGTCAAGGCCTTCCTGAACGTCCTTGTTCGGAACATTAGGTATTCCGAGAAGCACATTTCTGAGTTCAACTTCAATATCTCCTACTTCAGCGTCGAGCTCCTTGATGCGGTTCGAGAGCTGCTTCATCTCCTTGAAGAGTTCAGAAACATCCTTTCCCTCTTTCTTGAGCTTCGGCACCTCACGTGAAGTCACATTCTGCTTGTTCTTGAGTGCCTCTACTTCAGCGAGGAGTTCTCTTCTCTTTACGTCAAGTTCCTTGATTTTGTCGAATCCGAAGTCGCCCTTTCCGCGCCTCTCGACACCGGCCTTCATGCCATCAAAATCTTCTCTGATCTTTTTAATATCTAACATAATTCAACCCTTTAACTTATAACTTGTTCTACAGTATGTTTCTTCTGTATTTCGCGTAAGCCTCGCGAAGCTCCTCGAGCTTTTCTTCAATCAGGAGCTCAAGCCTGCTGAGGCCGGCACAATCATCATTGTCTATAGCGATCCTCGCCTGCATCAGCAGGGAGGCTCTGCCATTTACTTCCTGGCCGATAAGCGCTTTGAGTTCAGCGCACCTGTTCCAGTTTTCAACATCATATTCGTTGGATTCGTCCACGTGCAGCTTTACGCAGCTTCTCAGGAAATCCATCGTGTTTCCGATGTACCTGTCATGGTATTCTATCGTCCACTTATACAGCATCTGCGCACGGTACGAGCGCAGTATCATTGCCATCGTGTCATCACCGCCGGTAATGAGCGCAACCTTTTCCTTCTCAAAGCATCCGTCACCCCAGTTGAGGAAGCTCTGCCACACATTTGCCGGAGCTCTGCCGAAGAGTTTCTCTCTCTCCTCAGGAGTAAACTCGGTGTATATATTGCGCTCCGCTCTGTACTCGCGGTCCCTCTCAAGGTAAAAATCCTCTTCGCCGTAGTCCTTGCTGATCGACGCTTCCAGCTCATGCGGTGTCTTGCCTGCACTGAGCACAGCTTTTATGCCGTCGAGCATTGTAAGGTAACCGGCTCCTATAATGAGGTATGTGTTTGTGTGCGGATTCGGCGATCTCAGCTCAAATCTCGTTGAAAGCGGATTCTTAAGGTCTCTTACAAGACCGATAAGCACCGTTCTGTTACGCGACGGTGTGCGGTGATCAAGTCCGAGCGAGGTAACAATACATACCGGAGCTTCATAGCCCGGTTTCAGTCTCTGGAACGAGTCGCGTTCCGGCGAAATGATCGGGTTGAGCAGCTCATAGTTTTTGAGAATGCCCATCAGTGCTCCATATCCAACCGGACTCATGAAATCCCCATCCCTGTCAGCCGGCTCAAACAGATTGATAATTCTGCCGTCCCTGAGCTTTGCAGCGACACCGAAATGTGTATGCTCACCTGATCCGGCAACGCCGTGAATCGGCTTGGCAAGGAAGGTGACATCGAGGCTGTTCATGCGGAACACGTCTCTGATTATATGTTTCACCTGAGCCTCGTTGTCCGCAGCCTGCATAGGACTAGCGTACTTCCAGTCGATCTCAAGCTGTTCCATGATGTGGTCGAAGTTGCCGGAGTTGCCCATCTTGGCTTTTACTCCGCCTACCTCCTTATGGCCCATCTCCACTCCGAAGCCGTAGTGGTCGAGTATCTCGAGCGTCTGCTCCATCGCTGTTGCGACAGGTCCCGAAACTCTCTGCCAGTACTGCTCCTTAAGCTCCTGCGCGATGCTGAGCTGGTCTCTGTCGGCCCTGTCATCAGGGGTCTTCACCCAGAATTCAAGCTCCGTGGCGTTTGTCAGAAGCAGCTCTTCGATTTCATCCGCGCTGTTGACGCCTCCGATATGATCGAACACATACGGATGATCCTCGAGTTCTTTTTTCAGGCTTGCAGTGAATTTTTCGACAGCTTCTTTCAGATAGATTCTGGAGCCCACCATCGTATCGCCGTTGTGGCGCAGATATGACGGTATTCTCAGCGTACCCACCGGAAGACCTGTTTCATAGTCCTTGTTGTTATAGTTGTATTCCACAAACCAGTTTGCGCCCAAATCCGGAACTATGTCTACTCTCGCATTTGAGAGATCGGCAATAGTCGGAAGAGCTACCGACGAACCGTCTGTCTGCACTCCGGTCTCGAGCATCTTTTGCATGTCCTCGATGAACAGTGCTACAGGTATCTTTTCGTCAGTACTATGGTTGCCCATGTCAATTCCCGTGAATGAAACGAACTTCACCTCAGGATGTGCCATGAGACGACTCCGGACGGTCTCTTCGTCGTGCTCGTCCGGAGTCATTGTAAATAACATTCTATTCAGATCAAAATTGATCATCCTTTTACCCTTTCAATATGCTTATGCAGCTTCGTCGGTTGCTTCCTCCTGTGCAGGTTCTTCTGCAGGAGCTGCAGCCGGTGCGCTTGTTCCGCTCTCATTTACGAGCTTGGTGAGGTAGCTCTCGAGCTGCCCGATATACTTGCCGTAGCCTTCCCAGTCGCCTTCCTTCTGGCATTCAATTGCCTTGTCGTAAGCATTCTGCGCCTTCTTTATGAGCGACTTGAGGTCTTCATCGGTACCGCCGTCATCCAGGCCGTCGATCTTGCTGCCGCTGTCACCGGCGTCTCCGCCGAACAGGCTCATCAGCGCCTCGCCGAGGGTTGCCTCGTAAGCAATCTTATCCTGGTAAGCAACGATTACTCTCTTGACTTCAGGGATAGCCTGGTTTGTAGCCTCGAGGTAAACCGGCTCAACGTACAGGAGCGATGTGCCGATAGGTATTACGAAGAGGTCTCCTCTCTTATATGTCGATCCTGACTGCTTCCACAGCGAGAACTCCTTGGAAATCTCGGTGTTCTGGTCGATCTGAGCCTCTATCTGCATCGGACCGTAGATGGTCTTGTTCTTCGGCATCGTGTATACGATCAGCTGACCGTAATTATCGCCGTCGTTGCGTCCCATCATGATCGCGGTCATGTTCTGCTTTGACTTCGGTGTGAACGGCACCATGTTGATGAACTCGGCACCTTCCTTTGTATCAGGCAGATTGAATACGTAGTAGCTCGGATCCATCTCGACATCCTCTGTGCCGTAGATCTGGTGAGCGATATCCCAGAGGTCCTCCTTCTGGTAGAAGACCTTGACCTCGTCCATGTGGTACTTCGAGTAGACATATGCCTGGATCTTGAACATCGCGTTCGGGTATCTCAGGTGTGGCTTCAGCTCGTCAGAGATCTCGTTGTACGACTTGAACAGCTTCGGATAGATCTTCTGATAAGTCCTGGCGATCGGGTCCTCTTCATCAACGATGTAGAAATTGGTGCTTCCGTCGTATGCATCAACAACTACCTTGATGGAGTTTCTGATGTAGTTTGTAGGATTGATCGCATTCGGATCAGAGTCGTACGGCTCAGAGTACGGATACTTGCTGCTTATTGTGTATGCGTCGAGTATCCAGTAAAGCTTGCCGTCAACGATGGTCATGTACGGATCCTCTTCGTATGCGAGGTACGGCATGATCTTCTCTACTCTGCTGACAACACTTCTGTTGTACATGATCTTCGACTTCGAAGTGATGTTCGAAGATACGAGAATGTTGACGTTACCTTCCTTGATAGCAAACAGTATTCTGTTAAAGAGGTTCAGCTTGATGCCCGTTTTGCCCTCATACTCAGTGTACTTGTTCTCGCTGCCATCAGGATAGTCGAACTCTGCTTCCTTTGTATTAACGATTATATAGTCCTTCGAAAGCTCACTGAAGTAGATCTCAGGTCTGTCGATCTTGAGCTCAGCGACGTTTGTTTCAGGCGGAATGTTGCCCTCAATAACGTCAGGCTGACCGGAAGCGGTTACAGTATCTACCATAGATACAGCAGCTCCGTATCCGTGTGTGTACTTAAGGTGCTTATTGATCCATGTATTCGAGATCTTTTCCTCATCGATCTCTCTGGCCGAGAGATATGTCTGTGTGATGCTTCCGTTGATATTGTATCTGTCGATATCCACGTCATTGAATCTGTAGTACTGACGGATACTCTGTGTCTGGTTGTAGAAGTCCTCTACCGGCACATAGTCATTGATACGGATGTTGCCGATCGTTTCATCATTATCGTTTATTACGTTGGCATTGAGCGAGTCATCAGCCGAAAAGTTGGCGACTCTTACATCATCGATGCCGTAAGCGTGTCTTGTGTATTCAATGTTGTTCTGGAGATACTTGGACTCCTTGTTGATTTCGTCCGGGCTTACGATGAGCGACTGCACGAGGCTGGCAGCTCCAAAGCCCAGTGCAAATACGAGCACCATGATTACAGGCATCTTGAGCAGTTTTGTGATCTCGCCCTTCTTGATATGTATCGCAAGAGTCACGGCTCCGATGAAGCAGAGCAGCATGATGATGCGGTATACCCAAAGGGTAACGTTTACGTCAACAAAGCCCGCGCCATAAACGGCACCTGTGTGAGTGTGCAGCAGATCGAACTGCTTAAGGAAGAAATCGACAGCGAGCATCAGGTAGAAGATAACACCGAGAATGATGAGCTTGCCGCTTGCGATGTTCATCAGGTTCTCTACATTGCTGTCGTTGATGTCGGTCCTGTGACCTCTCTTCTTCTTTCTGTTAGGGTCGAACGCTGCTTCAACAGCCTTCTTGCCGGCTCTTCCCATTCTGCCGATCACGGAGTGATCGATAGGGGTGCGGTAGATGACCTTAGGCTCCTCGTCCTCTTCCTCTTCTTCAAACTCCGGTTCCGGCGGAAGATCTTCTTCGTGGTCGAAGAGATCCGGTGATCTTACCGAAAGCAGGTACGAATAGTAGACTACAGTAACTACTACAAGTCCGATTACCGAAACAAGTATTATCTCGTTTACCTTATCGAGCCAGTCAAGATTGAAGATATAGAATCCGATATCAAGATTAAATAGCGGATCCTTCAGTCCAAAGTCTGTCGAATACTTCGACTTCAGGAACGTAAGCCATGTTCCTGTCGATGTGTAAAGACCGATTCCCAGACCGAACACAATAGATAGTATCCACGATGTGGAGTTGACTTTCTTGAGATTCGGGATCTCGTGTGATTCTATCTTTTTGAAGTAACCGTTTTTCAAGGCCCTCAGATAGAATCTTGCGAGCAGTGTAACCACCACGAATACCGGCACTCCGAGCTCAAGCTGTGTGAGCAGCCTTTTCCAGAATACGCTGGTGTATCCGAGGTCTGCGAACCACATCCAGTCGGTAATGAATCCGACAAACATGACCATGAATGCCAGCACAAGAGCTATCAGCATTATGGCCAGCGACAGCCCCTTGCGACCCCTTCTGCGTCTGGCGCGTTCTTCAGGGTCAACCTGTCTTTGCCTTTTCTGTCTTTTTGGTCTTTTTCCGTCTGTAAACTCAGCCAATGTTATATTCCTCCCTGCAAAATGCATCGGTGAAAATAAGTACAGCGACAGCGTCTGGCTGCCGCTGCAAGTGTAGTTATGTTTTTACTTGCTGCCTAAAGCAGGAATTGCCCCGGGAACGTATCTATCAGGCCCATCTTAGAAGTGATGCTCTCGATGATCGAATCTATCCATGCCGCCATACCGCTGTCCGGTGCGATCTGGAGAATAAGGATCACTGCGAGCAGAACGATGAGAATCAGAGCTATGATAACTGCAAGAATCGTGAGGAACTTGCTTCCGGATTCAACGTCTTCATACTCTACTTCGACTTTTTTCTTCTTAGCTTTCTTCTCTGCTTTCTTAGCAGCCTTATCATCAGGAACTTCTGCCGGAGCCTTTGCTGCAATCGCTGCAGCTTCTGCTTTCAGCTTAGCATCCAGCTCTTCCTTTGACATGTAGATGGTCTCGTCCTCTACCTGTCTGTATGCCTTTTTATTCTCTACAAGAGTCGGCTCTGCAACTGCGGCAACAGCAGCAGCGGCAACAGGAGCTGCTGCAGCGGCAGCCTTTGCTGCCTCAACGTCTGCCATCTTAGGAACAGCATCTACAGCTGCTTTTTCTTCTTCAGTAAGTCCGCCGCCGTGCTTGAGCTTTTCATACTCCTCATCGAGCAGTCTCTGGAACTCCTCGTTCTTACGATAGAGTGTGTAGAACTTATCTATCTTCTTTGTTTCTTCTGCTTCAACTTCTTCAGTTAGCGCATCGCCGAACAGATCTCTTTCGAGTTCTTCCAGTGAGAGCGCATCAGTTTCCTTTGCCATTGGCGCCTCCTCAAGTACCGGAGCTATATCCTCAAAGATATCCTCAACCGGCTCTTCAACCGCTTCCTCTACAACCTCTTCAATCGCTTCTTCAACGACCGGTTCAGTCTCTTCTGCGGCTTCTTCGATAACAAGCTCAGCTTCTTCCGGGACTTCTTCGATTACCGGCTCTTCCTCGATAACGATGTCTTCAACAGGCTCTTCGACGATTTCTTCGATAGCTTCCTCGACTGCCTCTTCGACAACCGGCTCTTCCTCGATAACGATGTCTTCAACAGGCTCTTCGACGATTTCTTCTACAGCCTCTTCGACAGCCTCTTCAACAACCGGCTCTTCCTCGATAACGATGTCTTCGACAGGCTCTTCGACGATTTCTTCTACAGCCTCTTCAACAACCGGCTCTTCCTCAGCTTCCTCGAACTCTTCTTCTCTGGATTCTCTCGGCGCTCTTTCGAAAGGCTCAAAGTCCTGCAGATAGAGATCCTCTACTGCTTCCTCTTCCGCTATAGTTTCTTCAACAGCTTCCTCGACTGCCTCCTCGACAACCGGCTCTTCCTCGATAACGATGTCTTCAACGGGCTCTTCGACGATTTCTTCTACAGCCTCCTCAGCAACCTCTTCAGCTGCCTCTTCAACAACCGGCTCTTCCTCGATAACAACTTCCTCGGCTGTTTCTGCTTCAGGCTCAAACTCAGGCTCAAACTCAGGTTCGAAGTCCGGCTCGATTTCCGGCTCAACAATCATGCTTGCCGGAGTCAATCCTGCAAAGAGTTCATCGATATCCGGTGTTATTTCTACCTCGAACAGATCGTCCGAGGGTTCCTTAAAAAGCTCGCCACCATCTTCCTCTTCCGGCTCTTCAGCAACAGCTTCTTCTTCAGGCTCTTCTGCCTCTTCAAGCTCATCAAGGCTCATAGCTGCATTGAGGTCGGCAACTTCATACAGGTCGATTCCTGTAAGCTCTGCCAGTCTCTTTCTGAGCGCTTCGATCTCCTCCTGCTTGTCTGCAGGTGGAGCTATGGTCATACCCGGCATCTCTGCCGCAGTCTCTTCCATTTCTTTAAAGAGTGCCTCTTCATCGATGCCCTCGTCTTCTGCCTCTTCGACAGCCGGCTCTTCTTCTATAGCGACTTCCTCGACAGCCTCTTCAGCCGGCTCCTCATCGTCCTCTTCGACGTCGTCATAAGCGCTTGAGTCGAAACGCATTGTACGTCCCGTCGAAACAACAGGTTCAAAGTCGAGGTAGAGATCTTCCATCGACTCTTCAGGCTCTACGTATTCTTCTGCCTCATATTTAGGCTCTTCGAAAACCTCCTCTGCAGGTTCTTCAGCAGGAGCTGGTTCTTCGACTATTTCTTCTTCAGGTTCTTCGACCGGTTCTTCAAAATCTGAATATCCGATCACAGTCTCTCCGGTCTCATCTTCTGCCGGCTCTTTTACTGCACTTGCAGGTTTCAGCGCCTCGAAGAACTCATCGATATCCGATGTGATCTCAGGAACGAGCTCAAACTCTTCTGTCTTTTCGTGCTCAGACTCCCCGACTACAGGTTCTTCAAATGCAGAATATCCGAACTCCGGCTCCTCTGCTTCCGGTTCTGCGAGCTCAGGCTCTTCAATTACCGAAATTACAGGCTCCTCGACTACTGGTTCTTCAACCACAGGTGCAACTTCTCTTCTGGATGCAAAGCTTGTCACCTTTTTAAGGAAGTCAGGGAGCTCAAATTTAGGGGCTTCATAAACAGGTGCCTCAACAACCGGTTCTTCAACTTCCGGTTCCTCGACTACTGGTTCTTCGATTACCGGTTCTTCGATTACCGGCTCTTCAACTTCCGGTTCCTCAACTACTGGTTCTTCGATTACCGGCTCTTCAACTTCCGGCTCTTCAACTTCCGGCTCTTCAACTTCCGGTTCCTCGATTACTGGTTCTTCAACAACTGGCTCTTCAATAACCAGATCCTCAATCACCGGTTCTTCTACAACAGGCTCCTCGAATACAGGCTCTTCACTGATAATGCCTGCCTCTTTCTCGAAGCTCTTTACATACTCATCAAACTGGGCAATTGTCTCTCTCGAAACCTGCAGTTCCGGCTCCTCAGCTACCTCAGCCATTCTCTGTGGCTCTTCGAACTGAGGCTCCTCAAGCTCCGGCTCCTCGAATACAGGCTCTTCAATCTGAATTTCTTCTGCCTCCGGCTCCTCGAACTGAGGCTCCTCGAACAGCGGCTCATCAAGCTCAGGTTCTACGAACTCCGGCTCTTCAATCTGAATTTCTTCTGCTTCCGGCTCCTCAAACTGAGGTTCTTCGAACATAGGCTCGTCGAGCTCAGGCTCATCAAACAGTTCCTCATCTCCAAATACAGGCTCTTCCTTTTCCTCTTCAGGAAGATCAAACGGAGTTTTAACCGGCTCATCTACGTCTTCGTAAAGCGGAGCATAATGAAGCTGAGGCGGCTCTTCAAATGCTGTGAGGTCAGGATCAAAGTGGAGTACTTCCGTGTACTCTATAGACCTGTCAGCTGCAGCCTTCTCCTTTTCTTCTTTTTCAGCCTTAAGAACATCGATGAAACTCATCGTGCGGCTCTTTTCCGTCGACGGTGTCATCTCTGCATAAATGGCCTTCTCATCGATTCCGCCTGTAGTACCCCAAGGCGACTTGATGTCACTGACATCTCTCCTATGTGGTTCATCGACTACGTTACTCCAGTCGAAAGACACTTTCTCTCTTACCGGTCTTTCAGGAGTCTCGTCATACACAGGCGCATCGATTATCGGTGTTGCTACCTTTGGCTCCTCAAATTTTATCTCCGGGTTTGTTCTGAAAACCGGCTCCTCCGGTCTGACGACTCTGGCTCCGCATTCGCTGCAGAACTTAGCGCCATCCACGAGCTTGCTTCCACAATTTGTACAGAACATTTTTTTCCTCCGTATAGTCTATTGCCCTTTTTGGCAGTTATAGCTTTTTTGCACATCAAAAACGTGCCTGTTCATAATTATTCAGTGAAATACTACTATATATTTGTTTACATTTCAATGTTTTGATTATGATATGAACGGATTATAAGAAAAAAAATAATTTTTAGTATTGACTTGTTGCGACTCGGGTGGTAATATCATCAAGCGGCTTGCGAAAGACACTTTGCAAGCGCAGATAGTAAATATGGATGATTAGCTCAGCTGGCAGAGCACCTGACTCTTAATCAGGGTGTCCAGGGTTCGAACCCCTGATCATCCACCAGAGACATCCGCAACCCAAGTAATTGCAACAGGTTGCGGATTTTTCATTTTTCGGAAAAACAATAATTTTAGATTCTTCCCACAAATCTTCCCACAAGTTTGTGGGAAGATTCATTTCCAGTGATAGCAACGCCGCTCTCAGCCAAGACTTTTTTCCAGCAGATCCACAGCTGTTTTACGAGTCTTTTCGTTAGGATGCACATAAGTATTCAGCGTGATCCCTATGTCGGAATGCCCCATAAGCAGCTGCACGTCCTTGTAATTCGCTCCGCTTGCGATCATGTTTGATCCATAGGTGTGGCGAAGTCCATGCATGTGGAACCATGTTATCCCCAGATTCGTCTGAACCAGTTTGTTACAGTTCTTGAGAGTCTGTATCGTGACCAGTTCTCCGTCAACCTTCCTGCAAACGAACTCGAGCGGCACCAGACTTTTTCCTTTCTCTGCTTCTTCCAGGAGCTTACCGTGGCCTACCCTGCTTCCGATTATCCCGGTATCAGTATGGATATCCGTAAACACTATATTGTGCGGTCTGCCCTTAATGCTCTGTGTCTGACAGTAATGCTTCTGATAAAGATCTCCGTACAGTTTCCTGTCGCTCTCCTGCTGAGTTTTGGCTTCCATGAGGATGTTCGCGAGAGTCTCACCAAAGTCCACTACTCTCTGCTTTCCGTTCTTAGGTACTTTTAGTTCCCAGCTCTTAGTTCCGGTATCCTTGAACATGGATCGCCTCACAATGAGTCTTCTGCCTGGAATGTCGACATCGTCCCAGCAAAGCCCTGCGAGTTCTCCTGCCCGGAGGCCTGTGTAATAGGATATCTGCACCGGCAGTATCATATACCTGTAATCATCTCCGTAGCTGTTCTTGTGAGTGCTGAGAAATTCTATGATCCGCTTGTACTCATCATGCGTGATGATCTCGAGTTTTTCGGACTCATCACCGAAAATATTGGTCTCTTCAGGTTTCTTACGCTTCTTAACGTGCTGCATCGGGCTCGACTTGAGATACTCTTTCGGATAGACAGCATATTTGAAGATCCCGTTAAGCACCACGAATTCTTCCTTCATAGTACTGTCAGAATAGGCATGCTTGATCTCACTGCCTCCCTCATCGTATTCGCCAAAGTATTTCTCATCTACATATGCCTGCAGAGCCTCCACCGTCACCTCTTTCAGCTTCATTTTGCCTATGCGGTGAGCCCTCACGTGATCCATCACATTGCGATAACTGTCAAGTGTAGTGGTAGCGCGGCTGCTCGGCTCAATTTCGGTGCGGAACCACTCGTCCATAAGCTCACTTACCGTGATATCTCCGGGATCAAGTATCTTGCCAAGCTCGTTATACTCCTCGATAGCCTTCTTCAACATAGCCTCGGTCTCGCGTTTTGAACGTGTGCCTGCGAACTCATGCATCTTCATCGTGCCGTCCGGCTCTTCCATTCTGAATCTGTAGTAATAATTGTTTCCTTTCTTTCTTACACTTCCTTCCTGATATGATTTTTTATGATTCAAAAGATCCTCCTTTTCCGGCAGAACCTTTTGTGGGTAAAGATATAAATTGCTTAGAGGTATATCGTTCTCACGGCCGGTACTGCCTTGTTATATATTGTAGAGTTTTAATATCGCTTTCATGTGGTTCTGTGAAGCCACGGGGTCTTTCACATAGTTGCGCAGAGTTTCGCTTATATCATAAAAAGTGCTTACAGTGTGCATGATCTCGCGTTGGAACATCATGGAGCTGAAGTTCTCCAATGACTCTCCCATCAGCTTTGCAAACGTCTCGTTCTCCTTGTTCCCGTCAAAATCGAATCTGTGGCAGGCTTTTGTAAACGAGTCTGCAAATTCCAGATATTCTGCCAGAACGACCAGAAGCATGTTCTCCGCAAACTCATTATCTGACGATGCTATGCCAAGCGGTACTGTCCCCTGTATCTTCTCCATGAGATCGCGTATCAGCAGCGATCTTTTATCGGTGATCTCCGTATTGTATTCATCGGTCTCTCCTCTAAGGTATTCAGGTGTCACATGGAGCGCATTGGCCAGACCTTCAATTACCAGACGTTTTGTATTGTCTATGGTCCCCTTCTCATATCTCATGATAGTAGACTTATTAACATCCAGCTTCTCTGCCAGGTAGTCCATAGTTAGACCAAGTTCCTTGCGCCTTGCCTTGGCGCGACTTCCGATAGTTCTGCGAAGTTCTGTATCGTTCATGACATGCACCCCTTTTATGAATCACCTGCGGCCAGACCGCAGGTTTTTTGATTATTGATCATCTTTCACGTACAATATACCATTTTTGAAAAATATATGCAATATGCAATTTATTATTATTTTTTATAGTTGCTTTTTGCTTGACATTATTTCTGAATGTGGTATTATATCGATGAAGAAAAGTTGCATATCGCAACCTAACAAGAAGAATATCAATTGCAGAAAGGAGGTAACGAATGACAGAAAAGATCGCAATGACGGTTGAGGAAGCGGCAGATTTCACCGGTATCGGCAGAAACACCCTCAGACAGCTCATAAGCTGGAAGACAATGCCTACGATCAAGGTCGGGCGCAAAGTCCTCATAAGGACGCAGGACCTTGACAGATTCCTCGAACTCAACCGCAACACGGATCTGAGGAATCAGGCGGAAGTGATCCCTCTCAAGGGATACGTAAACTAAAAAACGGCTCCTGAGAGCAGAGCCGCAGATGTAACGGAATATCCGGCAGGAGCCTCGATATACCTCTAAGCACCATCAGTATATCACATGGCTCCTCCGGATGAACAAAGAATTTTTCAGAAGGAGACTTTTTATGACAGAACTTAAAGGAACTAAGATCATCGCCATAGATCACGGCTATGGCAACATCAAGACAGCAAACACCGTGACACCAACAGCTATCACAGCATACGACAGCCCGCCGGTCTTTACCGGAAACATCCTCGAGTACGAAGGCAAATGGTACAGGATAGGCGAAGGCCATAAGGAATTCACAGCTGACAAGGCGATCGATGAAGATTACTACCTTCTGACCCTGATGGCCATCGCCAGAGAGCTCAATCAGGAGCATATCACGGAAGCCGATGTGCATATCGCATGCGGCCTGCCGCTCAAGTGGGTAAGCACCCAGAGAGAGACCTTCAGGGAATACCTTCTTCAGAAGAAAACCATCAGGTATAGGTTCAACAACACTGAATACCGCATCAGGATCACAGGCTGCACGGTCTTCCCGCAGGGTTACCCTGCGATAGTCAGGAATATCGATCAGTACCGCGGGGTTCATATGCTGGCGGATATCGGCAACGGCACGATGAACATCATGTATATCGTCGATAAGAAGCCTCAGGAAGGACGCTGCTGGACTGAAAAGCTTGGAGTAAACCAGTGCATGATCAAAGCTCGTAATGCAGTGATGGACAAGTATGCCGTAAGCATCGACGAATCCATAGTCGAAAGGATACTCAGGTTTGGCACAGCTGACATCAGTGAGAAGTTCACTGATGTCATACGCAGCGTTGCGGAAGAATATGTAGAAAACATATTCGCTGCACTTCGCAAATACGAGTATGACCCGGATCTTGTCAGGCTTCACATAGTCGGAGGCGGAGCCTGCCTTGTGAAGAACTTTGGCAAATATGATCCTGACAGAGTCGAGATCAACGAGGACATTTGTGCAACGGCAAAGGGCTATGAGTATCTGGCCTATCAGATGCTCAGAAGGGGGAAATGATGGATGATAACACAAGAAAACTCCCCGTACGCTTCAATCTGGATAAACCGGATCAGAAGAGAGCCTGGGAATATCTGCAGACTATGGACAGGGATATATTCACTTCCTGGAACCATGTGATCCATCTCGCTCTGCTGGACTACTTTGACCGTTATTACAAGGTTCAGGAAGACCCGTATCTGGAGACACGCGAGCGTGAAGAAAGATTCATACAGCAGATAGTAGATGGTGTCTGTGAATCACTGAAGCAGACATTGCCGCTGTTTCTGGCAGGCTGCATGACAGGCTTATCCGCCATACAGCCTGCATGCGCTTCTGCACCCCAGCCATTGCAAGTTGAAACTCCTACGTCTGAGGAGGCGGCTGAGGCTGATCCTGAAAGTATTGACTGGGATTTTCTCGGATCATGATATTCCCTGCCTGTGATCAGCATGGCTTATGAATGCAAATGCCGGTATCAAATCATGGCTTATCTGATGCCGACCAGATATCTGAAAACGGCGCGATATATATCAAAGGGTAAGCGGATCAGTGATTGCGCTGCGGATGATATCACAAAAGAAGAAAAATCATATCACTTTAGTGACAGCAGCAGCAAAGATCGCAGGCAGACCTGCAGCAAAGCAGCTAATGTGCCTAAAGTTTCGCCTGATCCGAGAAATTTAGGCGGAAAACGTATTCAGCCGGGCAGCAACTGCAATGAAATCAAATGAAGAAAACTGCCGTATGGGGGTCTGCTGAGTTGGAACAAGCACTGCATTCCTGCTCCTACCGGGCGGAATGCGTACCTGGTGGCAGCCCCCAGACCCCCGGCTGAAGCCGATCAAATAAAGTACTACACGAGTTAAGTCAAGAAAGGAGACAAGATAATAATGATGCGAAGAGATATAAAAAAGAGTTTCTGGGTGAACAGCGAAGAAGACCGCGATATAAAAGCCAAGTCGCAGGCAGCCGGTCTGACCGAGGCTGAATTCCTCAGACAGAGAGTCAAGGGTTATCACCCTGTCGTTATGCCTGATGAGGTCTTCTGGAAGACCATGGAGAGCATCCGGGATTTCGCCGACAAGATCGATGAAGTCGCAATGAATGCAGGAAGCAATGCGGATATGATCGTGATCATGGCGGAAGCCATGAGATGGAGAGCTTTCCAGAATAGTATTGAACAGGAGATCCTCATACCAAAGAGAGGTGATCATTGATGGCAGTAACAAAAATATGGAACATAAAAGGCCGGGCAGAAAGTCCGCTAGAGTATATAACTAACCCAGAGAAGACTCTGCGGGATTTCACGGAATCTGAAAAGCAGGCTCTCGCCGACGTGATCGCCTATGCGGCAAACGAAGACAAAACAGAGCAGTTCTTCTACACGACCGGGATCAACTGCAGCGTGGAATTTGCCCGCGACCAGTTCAATGCCACCAAGTTAAGATTCGGCAAGACCGGCGGCAATGTTGCGTATCACGCTTACCAGAGCTTCCGCGAAGGAGAAGTTACTCCTGACGAAGCTCACGCTATAGGAGTGCAGCTCGCCAGAGAATTGTGGGGCGACCGCTTCCAGATGGTGGTCGCCACCCACGTCAATACTAAGTGTACCCATAACCACATAGTGATCAATTCGGTTTCATTCAAAGACGGGCTGAAATTCCATGACTGCAAGGACACATACAGACAGCTAAAGGAAGCATCCGACCTCATATGTCTCGAACGCGGCCTGTCTGTTGTTGAAAACCCCAAAGGCAAAGGTGTTAACCAGTATGTCTATAAAATGGAAAAAGCCGGAATGCCTACGAGGTACAACGTAGCACGCCAGGCTATAGACGAGGCAGTTTCTCTCAGCCTGAACATAGAAGAATTCAAATATGAACTCAGCAAGCGCGGCTACAACTATCGTTTCGACCCGCAGAGAAAGTACTGGACAGTCACACCACCCGGCGGCAGGAAGCCGATCCGCATCCATAAGCTCGGTGGCGATTACTCCAGAGAGAGTATAGAGCGACGGATCTATGACAATGATCCGTCTATAAGGACTGAAAGACTGCGACAGCAGTACCGCCAGCCAAACAATTATAATCTCCGCCGACGCATCGACCGCATTATGGGACGCAGCGGTCTTGAGAAGCTTTACCTCAGATACTGCTATGAGCTCGGCTATCTTCCTAAGTATCAGCAGAACCAGACAAAGCTCCACATTCTTCTGAAGGAAGATCTTCTGAAATGCGATCAGTACTCAGAACAGGCTAAGCTCCTGTCCAGGTACCATGTTGGCACTGAAAAGGATCTCTCAGATCTTATGGAGAATATCGAGGGCCGAATGGAAGAACTCAGCCTTGGCAGGGATGAACTCAGACGAACGGCGCGCAGGGTTCTGCCGGAAAGCGAGATAAGCGATGCGAAAGACAGGATCAAAGATCTCACCGCAGAGATCAGAGAGCTCCGCCACGAACTGAAGGTCTGTGGAGACATACAGCAGCGCTCCGGCCATGTAAGAGAGAATCTTGCGGCCATTGACAGAGACAGGTTGCGCGAAAGAGTGCGCTAAAAGCTATTATCACAATTTGAAAACTCAAAACCAGGAGGTTCACATGAACAGAGAAACAGAAAACACAACTAAGAACAGCTTATTCAGATACAGATGTATAGACCACAGGAGGCTTGAATGACAGAAATAACAGCAGATTATATAAATAATGATGACAATTCAGATATGAGCCAGAGAGAATCGCCTGCAGGATCAGGCGACTGGACAGATCAGCTCACTCTGAACAAAAATGGCAGAGCTTGCAACACTCTCTGCAACATGCGGATGATCCTTGAAAATGATGAGGATTTTCAAAGCATCGTATTCAACCAGCTCGCTGACGATCTTGAGATCAGAGGCAGTGTTCCGTGGAATCATACTTCAAAGTACTGGCGCGATGTGGATGACGCGCAGCTCATGTGTCTCGTTGATGAACGCTATGGCAGCTTCACGCAGAACAACTACCGCACAGCGTTGTCGAAGGTGACATACGACAGGTCATATCACCCTGTCAAAGATTACTTCGCATCGCTGCCTGAATGGGACAATGTGCCAAGGGTCGATACTTTGCTCATCGATTACTTCGGTGCTGACGACACTCTTTACGTCAGAGCGGTAACAAGAAAAATGCTATGTGCTGCTGTCAGCCGGATATTTAAGCCTGGGATCAAGTTTGACCACATACTGGTTCTCAACGGGACTCAGGGCATCGGCAAATCCACCTTCATCTCAAAGCTCGGTATGGAATGGTACTCTGACAGCCTCAGTATTTCCGACATGAACGATAAGACGGCGGCAGAAAAGCTCCAGGGTTACTGGATACATGAGATCGGCGAGCTTGCCGGCATAAGAAAGGCTGACATAGATAAGGTCAAGGCATTCATCTCGCGACAGGACGACAAGTACAGGGCTTCTTACGGCCGCAGGGTCAGTCCTCACCCCCGGCAGTGCGTTTTCTTCGGAACTACGAATGCAGAGAACGGCTTTCTGAGAGACATAACAGGCAACCGCAGATTCTGGGCAGTCAGAACTCCCGGAACAGGCATCTTTAAGCCGTGGGATCTCACACAGGATGACGTCGACCAGATATGGGCTGAAGCGCTTTACCTTACCAGTCAGGGTGAAACATTGTTCCTCTCACACGAGTTGGAAGAGGCTGCCAGGGTCGAGCAGGCTGCCGCCATGGAACACGATGACAGAGAAGGTCTTGTTACAGACTACCTTGACCTGCCTCTGCCCGTAAACTGGAGCGATCTGTCTCTTTACGACAGGCAGGATTATGTTCAGAGTCAGGGACTGCTTTATAGCGGCGGAGACGTCAGATTAAGAGATTACGTATCTAATCTGGAGATCTGGTGCGAATGCTTTGGCAAGGACAAGGCTGATTTCCAGCATAAAAACAGCTTTGAGATCAGTGCCATAATGGCGCGTATAGATGGATGGGAGAAGACCGGCAAAACTATGTGGCTACCGATCTATGGGAAGCAGCGAGTCTACAGGCGGAAAAGCGAGACCGGTCCTTTGGAACAAACTACGGAACGATCTCCGGAACAAACGGTATAAATAAACACTTAACGAAAAAACACCCGGAACAGTCCGAAAACACTCTATAACAGAGATCGTTTCGCAGACTGTTCCGGACCTTGTTCCAGAGATTGTTCCATCCCATTGGAAACACAGTACATCGTAGCAAGGTTTTTAATACCACATATCCTTTCTACTTGATCCAAATCGCACTCTCATGCTCCCATTATGCTTTTGAGTCTGACCTCCTGTCCTCCCAGGACCTTCTTATGGAGATGTTTCAGCTCAAGGAATTCATAACTCTCGCACGCACACTCAGCTAATAATTTCCGTCGCATTTTCCATAGCCATTTTGGCTGCACGCCATGCGAATACAGGAAGAAATAGATTGAGTATGACTATGAATGGAGCATAATGGCGGAAGTTTTCTGTCTGATGGCAAGTACGTAGATGAACTCTCTCTGGTATTATCACTTAAGGACAAGTCGGACGAGAGGGTTCAGAAGGAACTTGACTCTATTCGTCAGAAATATGGAATAGCGGAGGACTAAATGGCGGCAGACCTTCTTTGGTTTTTATACACACCACCAGTGTTTTGTGTGTTTTTTTACTTTAATATCTGTATTGAAAAGAGACAAGATGAGTAATATAGTGTGCTATACTCTATTACGAAAGAGTTCACAGAAAGACGGAATAATGAGCAGGATCGTTTATATAGCGCTTGAATACTTTCTGGTGTATTCATTTTTCGGATGGTGCACTGAAGTAGCGTATCAGGCAGTAAAGAAGGGAATAGTTATAAACCGGGGTTTCCTGAATGGCCCCGTATGCCCTATATACGGATTTGGAGTCCTGGTTGTGTTTCGTATGCTCGAGGCAGCAGGAGACGGCAGCCTGTATGAACAGAATGCTTTAAAGGTGTTTCTGTTTGGAGTCGTTCTTGCTACAGCCATAGAGTTATTCGGAGGCTGGCTTCTTGATAAATTGTTCCATGCCAGATGGTGGGACTATTCGAATCAGCCATTCAATCTTCATGGATACATCTGCCTTGAGTTCAGCATCATATGGGGGCTTGGGATCCTTCTTGTGGTACGCGGTATAAATCCGGCGGTAAGTCATGTGCTCAGTCTGGTACCAACACATATAGGATGGATCATTATCTCGATATTCTCAGTTGCTTTTGTCGCAGATCTTACAGTATCAGTTATGGTAATGGTCGGACTCAACAAGAGAATGGCCGAGATCGATGAGCTGCGGGAGAGGATGAGAGTAGTCAGCGATGGTCTTAGTGAGCGTATCGGAACACATGCACTAGAAACGGCACAGCAGCTCGATGAAGCGAAAGTGCAGGCGGCACTTGCAAGATCGGAAGCAAAGGATCAGGCTGACATACTGCGCTCAGACTATGAGGAAAGAAAGCAGGAACTCGAAGAAAAACGGAACGAACTCATCGAAAGAATAAAAAAGAGCAGGTATTTCGGCATGGGAAGAATGCTGAGAGCCTTCCCGGATATGCAGCACAGGGAGCATTCTGAACTTCTGGATCTACTGCGTAAAAGCATGAACCAGTGAGGATGAGAATACTTATACATATTGTGGCTTGGTCGTATAGTGGCTGAGCCTTTTTAATTTGTTGAAATTTGAAAAGGAGGAGATTGATTTTTATCCCTGTAGAAGAAATTCTTCACAGAGATCTTATGTTTTTTAAATCTTTCTGATCCACATGGATATTTCTGACAAACCAGCAGCAACAAACACCTGACGACACCCTGTAACACCTTATAAAAAGACAACAGGCGGGCAGGGATCCAATGCCCGACAGCAGAGATTGACGCCACAGCGGCTGAGTCCGCAATGATACCACCCCCATTTTATCATGTTTCTTGAGGGGCTCGTCATCGTTCTTTCTCCTTCCGCGAATCATCCATATAGCAGTCGGCCATTCTTTGTATCCGTTCCATCCGGTTCTCCAGCTCGGCGCTCATCACGGCACATTCAAACAGCTCTCTTTCCAAATCCGCAACAGTTGGCAGATTCTTTTTATACCGGATCTTGTGCTCAAGGCTGGCCCAAAAGTCCATGGATATCGTCCGAAACTGCACCTCTACCTTCATGATCTTCTTTTCGCTGCGCAGGAAGATCGGAACGCCGATGATCAGATGCAAACTTCTATACCCGTTCGGCTTTGGATTCTCAATATAATCCTTCCGATTGATCAGGAGAATGTCGTCCTGCCGAGTCAAGGCATCCGCCAGCATGTAGATATCTGAGGTGTAGGAGCAGATGACCCGCAC
>JAFQZQ010000040.1 GCA_017405845.1 Mogibacterium sp.
AGGACAAAGTTACTGAGAGTTTTGCGGAAATAGTTTCGATGGATACGGGCAAGCCTGCGATAGCTCCTTACAGCGGGGAGGTATGGGACCTTATAACTGATGAGCTCGTACACAGAGCACAGGTCATTCCGGTCATAAGGAAGCAGTCTTACAGCAATTCCGGAGATGATCACAGGGCTGCATCGAATGCTTCACCTGCATACAGAGATCTCAGAAGGGCCGGCGATGAGCTCATGAAACTCATAAACAGCAGCGAAGGCGGCGCCAATAAGGACCTCAACAAGATGAGGAGAGAGATAGAAGCTATCATTAATAAATACGGCGCTTAGGAGGAAAAGAATGGATAACAGGCCAATTGGGGTCTTTGATTCGGGACTGGGCGGTCTTACGTCTGTTCAGGAGCTTCACAGGCAGCTGCCTGAGGAGAGAGTGATCTATCTTGGTGATACAGCCAGGACTCCTTACGGATCGAAGTCACCTGAGACCATAATAAAATTCGCAAAACAGAATGTTGATTATCTTGTAGCCCGAAACACCAAAATGATAATCATTGCCTGTAATACCGTTACGGCAATCGCGCTTGATGCCCTCAGAAAGCGCTATCCGGCGATTCCTATAATAGGTGTTATCGAGCCGACGGTAAAAAAGGTAGTAGGCGACGGATGCAGAAAGGTAGGCGTAATAGCGACTAAAGCGACAATAGGCAGTGATGTATACGGCAGAGAGCTAAGAGCGATGAGCCCTGAAATAGAAGTATACAGCACAGCCTGCCCGGCAATCGTGCCGCTGATAGAGGACGGACTCACCGATACCGAGATAATGAGACTCACGGTCAGTCACTACATGGACGATTTCGTAAAAGAAGGCGACTTTGATGATCTGATTCTGGGATGCACGCACTACCCGCTCGTAGCGAAACACATAAGAAGTCTCTACCCAAATCTGAAGATGTACAGCTCGTCTGCTGAGGTAATCAGAGAAGCGGCGGAGATACTCAAAGAGAAAGACATGCTGGCAGCAGGCTCTGAATTTACCGACAGATATTATGCCAGCGACATGTCGGACAACTTCATCGCCATGACCGACAGGCTGTTTGCTGACACGGATTTCAAGATTCATCTGTTAAAACTTGAAGAATAGAAAGATTTCTAGTACAATCTATAGGCTTGTGCGTTAAGCGCTTTGGAAAGATTGAGGCGCAGAGCGACGGAGGAGTTATATGGAGACAGAATTCAAATACCGTCTGGACGATACATCCGTATTTGACAGCATAGTAGAAACTGCAGCTGCCAGAAATGTAGATCTCGAGGAAGTCGAGACTATTGACATGCATGCAGCCTATTTCGATACGGAAGATTTCGATTTCAGAAAGAAGGGGATCGCGTACAGGATCCGCCAGGAAGATGACAGATGCACTGTCACAATCAAGTGGGATGTTAATGTCAAGGAAGGGCTTCACAGACGTGAAGAGTTTAACCTCGTTGTAAACGACGAGCGCTTCGCTCTGAATCCTAACATTGAGATATTCATCTCGAGTGACGCTTATGATGTGCTGCTTGACGCGGCAGGTAATAAGCCGCTCAGACCGACCATATCCATGGATTACGAGAGAAAGCAGTTCAAGGTCGACACTGGCAGGTCAATAAGCTGCATTTCCGTGGATGAGGGAGTGATCCACCACATCGACGGGCATCTGGTGCCGGTATCCGAGCTTGAAGTAGAGTGGTATTACGGCAGCGAGGATGACTTCATGGAGCTCGCGCACAGAATACAGAGCAAGTACGGCCTGGAGGCAGAAGACAGATCAAAGCTCCAGAGAGCGTTCGAATAATTTAAGGTAATAAAAAAAGTAAAGATAAACGGAGGAAAAATTCAAATGAAGGCTACAAAGGTTTCAAAGGAAGACGGAGTTGTTAAGTTCAACATCGAGTTTTCGGCAGAAGAGTTTAAGGATGCTTTAAACAAGGCATACCTGAAGAACAGAGGTAAATTCCAGATCGATGGATTCCGCAAGGGTAAGGCACCTAGAAAGGTTATCGAGAGCCACTATGGCCACGACGTATTCTGGGATGAAGCGCTCAACGATCTGCTCGATAAGGGATATTACGATGCTGTAAAGGATATGGACATCGAAGTTATCTCTCAGCCGACATTTGAAAACGTTGATATCAAGAATGACGAGCCTGTAGTCCTGTCCGGATCCGTTCAGGTATTCCCTGAGTTCGAAGTAGAAAACTACAAGGGCCTCGAGATCGAGAAGGTAGAGACAGTTATCGGCGATAAGGAAGTTGAGGAAGAGCTCGAGAGAGTACAGAAGAGCCAGGCAAGGATGGAGGTCGTTGAGGACCGCAAGTCCGAAAAGGGTGATACTGTAGTTATCGACTTCGAAGGAAGCGTAGACGGCGAAGCATTCAGCGGCGGAAGCGCTGAGAACTATGAGCTCAAGCTCGGCGACGGACAGTTCATCCCTGGATTCGAAGAACAGCTCGAGGGTAAGGAAGCAGGAGAGGATGTCGACGTTGAGGTCGTATTCCCTGGTGATTACCACGCTGAGGAACTCGCAGGAAAGCCTGCACTCTTCAAGTGCAAGATCCATGAAATCAAGAAGGAGATCCTTCCTGAAATCGATGACGAGCTCGCTAGCGATGTAAGTGAATTCGAGACACTCGCTGAGTACAAGGAAGACCTCAAGAAGAAACTCCAGGAGAAGGCTGCAGAAACAGATCTTTCCGTTATGAAGGACAGAGTTCTCGAGAAGCTCTACACGCTGAACGAGATCGAAGTACCTGCTGTAATGATCCAGAACGAGATCGAGAACATGCTTTACGACATGAACCAGAGCCTCTCAGCTCAGGGCCTCGGACTCAAGCAGTACCTCGAGTGGACAGGCAAGACTGTTGACGAGCTCAGAGAAGAGACAAAACCTGATGCAGAGAAAAGAATCAGAACAAGAGTCCTCCTCAAGAACGTCATCAGAATGGAAAACCTCGAAGTTGAAGACGAAGAGATCAACGAGCTCATGGAAGACTTCGGAAAGCAGTACGGAATGACTGTTGACCAGGTAAAGGAAATGGCCGGTACAGATACTGAGAACTATTTCAGAGAAGACGCTCAGACAAAGAAGGCTATCGACTGGCTGTTTGAGAACGCCAACCAGGTAGAAAAGAAAGACGAAGAATAATCATACGAAAGGGTAGATCAATATGAATTATGTACCTTATGTAGTCGAGCAGACCGGTCAGGGAGAGAGAACTTATGACATCTACTCCAGGTTGCTTATCGACAGGATCATATTCATAGACGAAGAGATAACGGAGCACACGGCAAGCGTCGTAGTTGCACAGCTCCTGTTCCTTGAGGCGCAGGATCCTGACAAGGATATCAACATCTACATCAACTCTCCGGGAGGCATGGTAACTGCCGGACTGGCTATTTACGACACGATGAGATTCATAAAGCCTGATATCAGCACCATCTGCGTGGGCATGGCTGCAAGCATGGGCGCTGTCCTTCTTGCTGCCGGTACAAAGGGCAAAAGATATGCGCTGCCTAATGCCGAAATCATGATCCACCAGCCGCTTGGAGGATTCCAGGGACAGGCGTCTGATATCAAGATAAACGCTGACCACATCCTTGCAATCAAGGACAAGCTCAACCGCATACTTGCGGATGCTACCGGTCAGGACCTTTCCGTTATCGAAAAGGATACGGACAGAGATAATTACATGACCGCAGAAGACGCGGCCGCTTACGGCCTGGTCGACAAGGTCATCGAGAGGAGCACAAATGCCGAATAACGAAGCAAAATGCTCATTTTGCGGTAAAACAACGTCACAGGTCCGAAGCATGATGGTCGGACCTGATGTCTATATCTGTAATGAATGCGTGGACCTTATCAAGTCCATGATGGATGAAGAGATAAAGCCGGCGCCGAGAAAGCGTTCAAAGAAGCTTCCGACTCCTGCAGAGATAAAGGCCGAGCTCGACCAGTATGTTATCGAGCAGGATCCGGCCAAGAGGAGCCTGGCGGTAGCGGTATACAATCATTATAAGAGAATCAGACATCTTGACAGATACAAAAACAGCGATGTCGATAAGGTTGAGCTCCAGAAGAGCAACATCCTGATGCTGGGCCCGACGGGCTGCGGCAAGACTTTGCTTGCACAGACACTGGCACGTATTCTTGACGTGCCATTTGCCATAGTCGATGCCACATCTCTGACTGAAGCCGGATATGTAGGCGAAGACGTAGAAAACATCCTTCTGAGACTCTATCAGGCTGCTGATGGCGACCTCGACAGAGCTCAGAGGGGCATCATATATGTAGACGAGATCGACAAGATCGCCCGCAAGTCCGAAAACACATCTATTACCAGAGACGTGAGCGGCGAGGGTGTGCAGCAGGCTCTCCTCAAGATCATCGAGGGTACTGTTGCCAACGTTCCACCACAGGGAGGAAGAAAGCACCCTAATCAGGAGTTCATACACTTCGATACAAAGGATGTTCTCTTCATCTGCGGCGGAGCATTTACCGGCCTCGACAAGATCATCAAGGTGAGGCTTGGAAATAAGGTAATAGGATTCAACAAGGAAGAGAAGAAGATCGACCTCAACGAGGCCGACATTCTCCTGAATGCACAGCCTGAAGATCTCCTGAAGTTCGGACTTATCCCTGAGCTCATCGGAAGGCTGCCTGTTACGGTGGCTCTGAGTGAACTCAGCGAGGAGGCTCTTGTAAGGATAATCACTGAGCCTAAGAACTCCCTCGTAAAGCAGTATCAGACGCTGTTTGCGATGGACGATGTAGATCTCATAATTGAAGAGGATGCCGTACATGCGGTAGCAGAGAAGGCGCTTGCGCTCAACACAGGAGCCAGAGGCCTCAGAGGCATCTTCGAAAAGATGATGACTGATATCATGTACGAACTGCCTTCGAGACCTGAAGTCGATAAGTGCATCATCACCGCCGATGTCGTTAAAGGCGAGGCGGAGCCTGTGCTGATCGTGAAGGGCGAAGCGAAGAACAGCGAGCAAGTAAAGCTCGAAAAGGAAGCATAATGGCCGGAATGGAAAGCATAAAGAGAGTTCCGTATATCCCACTGAGAGGGCAGACTTTCTTCCCGGGCACTATAGTGGGATTCGATATCGGAAGAGACAAATCACTTGCCGCCGTTGATCTAGCGATGAACGGCGACAAATATATTGTAGTGTCATCGCAGAGAGACCCGTCTGTCAGCGCGCCGAAAATGGACGATTGCTACATGACGGGTGTGATAGTCCGAGTCAGACAGGTAGTTAAGAAGAATGAGGACTACGTCCGAATTCTTGTTGTAGTTGAGCAGAGAGTAAGGATCGAAGACATTTATGAGGCCGGCGACCTTCTGATGTGTGACTACACGCCTGCAGAAGATTATGATAACGACACCGATGACATCAGCATGCAGGCTAATATAAGAGTTCTCAGACAGCTCTATATGAAATACCTTGAGCTGACAGGACAGGGGGAATCGGCGGGGCATACGCTCATCGACGATATCGACGATCCGTCACTCCTCTGCAGCCTTATTGCAAACGAGTTGGATGTAGCATTTGACATCAAGCAGACCCTGCTCGAGATCGATTCGGTCAAGCTGAGAGTAGGACATCTTGTCGACATAATCGGTAAGGAGAACAATATCCTCTCTATCGCAAAGAGGATCAACAACCGCGTAGTAAAGAACATGAACCGCGGTCAGAGGGAGTATTACCTCAGAGAGCAGCTCCAGGTCATCAAGGAGGAGCTCGGCGAGGACGAGGATACCGATGACGAGGCACGCCAGTGGAAGGCTAAGCTCGATGAGCTCAAGCTCGAAGAGAAGACCGACACAAAAGTGCGCAAGGAAATCGACAAGTTCACCAAGATGAGCCCGATGAGCCCTGACGCCAATGTGTCGCGCACATATATCGAGACCATACTCGATCTGCCATGGCACAAAGCCAGCAAGATTAACCGCAACATCAACAAGGCCGAGAAGATCCTCAATGAGGATCACTACGGACTTGAGAAGGTGAAGGAAAGAATACTCGAGTGCCTGGCGGTTCAGCATCTTACAAAAAACAACAAGGGACCTATCATCTGCCTGGTTGGACCTCCGGGAGTCGGTAAGACTTCCATCGCCAAATCTATAGCCAGGGCGACAAACAGGGAATTCGTAAGGATGTCTCTGGGTGGAGTCAGGGACGAGGCTGAAATCAGAGGCCACAGGCGCACGTATATCGGCGCCATCCCGGGCAGAGTGATCAACGGCATCATAGAGTGCGGCACAAACAATCCGCTCTTCCTCTTCGATGAGGTCGATAAGATCGGAAGCGATTTCAGGGGGGATCCTGCATCAGCGCTTCTTGAGGTGCTCGATCCTGAACAGAACAATACTTTTACTGATCACTATCTCGAGATACCTTTTGACCTTTCGGATGTGATGTTCATTACTACAGCGAACACCACGGCGACAATACCGGCTCCGCTTCTCGACAGGATGGAGGTCATAGAGCTTACCAGCTATACTGAAGAGGAGAAAGTGCATATCGCTACCGGTTACCTGGTTCCTAAGAAGATAAAAGAGAACGGTCTCAAGAAGACGCAGTTCAGCATCACGGCTGCGGCGATCAGGGATATCATCGAGTACTACACCCGCGAGGCCGGAGTCAGAAACCTCGAAAGAGAAATCGGAAACGCCTGCCGCAAAGCCGCGAGAAACATAGTCAGCGGAAAGCAGAAGAAAAATAACGTAACCCCGAGGAACCTCAAAGCTTATCTCGGAAAGAGGATCTTCATAGAGGATATAGGCTCTCTCGAGCCTGAAGTTGGTGTCACTACGGGCATGGCATGGACTACTGTGGGCGGAGTCACGCTCACGATAGAGACAGTCAAGATGCCGGGAAGCGGCAAGCTCATACTGACGGGACAGATGGGCGATGTGATGCGGGAATCCGCCACAACGGCTCTCGGATATATCAAGTCGATCTCGGGCAAGTACAAGATCGGCAAGGATGTGTTCAAAGACTACGACATCCAGATCCATATTCCTGAGGGAGCTACTCCTAAGGACGGCCCATCAGCAGGTATCACCATGTGCAGCGCTCTCTTCTCGCTCCTCACAGACCGCAAGGCGGATAAGAC
Organism: Mogibacterium sp.; assembly: GCA_017405845.1. Lineage (GTDB taxonomy): Bacteria > Bacillota > Clostridia > Peptostreptococcales > Anaerovoracaceae > Crickella. The sequence continues at coordinate 7,160 of JAFQZQ010000040.1, forward strand.
TGTAGCGATGACGGGAGAGATCACATTGAGAGGAAAGGTTCTCAGGATAGGCGGTCTCAAGGAGAAGTCACTCGCAGCATACAGACAGGGTATACGCAAAATCATTATCCCGAAGGAGAATGAGCCTGATCTTGAGGAAATCCCTGCATCTGTACGTAAAGAGATAGAATTCATACCGGTATCAGACTTTGAAGAAGTCATCCCAATAGTGATACACTAATAACATGAAAATAAACAAAGCTGAACTCGAAGCCGTCGCCGTAAAGGCGTCGCAATATCCGCCGGAGGATCTCCCGGAGATAGCGTTTGCGGGGAGATCAAATGTCGGAAAATCATCTCTCCTGAATCTCATCACAGGAAGAAAGGCTCTTGCCAGAGTCTCGGGCAGCCCGGGCAAAACAAGAACCATCAACTTCTACAGATGTGATGACTCCTTCAGGATAGTTGATTTGCCCGGATACGGATTCGCTAAGGTGAGCAGGTCAGAGAGCGAGAAATGGGGAGCCATGATAGAAGGCTACCTCGAAAACAGAAGTACACTGCGCAAGGTGGTGCAGCTGGTAGATATAAGACATAAACCAAGCGCGCAGGATGTGCAGATGTACGAGTACCTCAAATATTACGGCCTTGACGGCATAGTAGTAGCCACAAAGGCCGATAAGGTAGGCAGCAATCAGAAGTCAGCCTGCATAAAAACCATAAGACAAACGCTCGGGATGAGCAGGGAAGACAAGATCATACCGGTTTCGGCTCTTAAGAAGACCGGAGATGAAGAACTGCTCGAAGTAATCACATCTCTGCTTTAGGAGATCAAGGAGGCAACATGGCAAACAAATTAGGAAAGACCCTTTTCACAGAGGAACAGATCTCAAACAGGGCAAAAGAGATCGCCGCTCAGATCGACAAGGACTTTGAGGGCGAAGAGGTAATACTGCTCTGCACGCTGAAGGGCTCGATCCTTTGGATCGGAGACATCATGAAAAATCTCACGGTCAAAACAAAACTTGACTTCATCTCTGCCAGCAGCTACGGAGCTTCAAAAACAAGTTCGGGTGTGGTAAAGATCAAATTCGATCCTGAGATCAACATGTATAATGCGAACGTTATCGTTGTAGAAGACATCGTTGATACGGGCAACACCCTCAAGTACGTACTCGGCAAGCTTGAGGAAAGAGGTCCTAAATGCGTAAAGGTCTGCACCATGCTCAACAAGGAGTCACGCAGAACAGCAGACTTCCACGCAGATTATGTTGGCTTTGAGATAGACGATCTGTTCGTTATCGGCTACGGACTTGACTTCGATCAGAAGTACAGAGATCTTCCATATATTTCATATCTTGAAGAGGATGATGTTGACGCACTGTAAAATATCCGAAGAATTCAATAAGGATGGCATGCGGGCTCTTATAGAGTCAGATCTTAAAAAGGATCTCCACATGCATACACGCTACTCTGATGGCGAACTTACACCAAAGGAGCTTATTGACATGCGTGTAGCCGAAGGTTACAAACTCCTTGCGATCACAGACCATGATGGTATGGGAGGATCGGTAGCCGGAGCGCCGTATGCAGAATCTGTCGGCGTGGAGTTCATCTATGGAATCGAATTCGACTCAGAGGATGAACTCGGCAAGGACCTGCACATATTGGGATATGGATTTGACCCTGAAAACGAAGAGCTCATGGATACTCTTATCTACGTGCTTGAGGAGAGAAGAAACCGCAACGAAAAATTCAGGGACTGCCTCAATAAAAGAGGATATGGAATAAAGCCTGAAGAAATCTGGGCGGTAAACAAAGGCCGTTATGTTGGCAAGCCTACTTTTGCAACAGTTCTTATGCAGAAAGGCATCGTAAAAGATGTAAAGGAAGCCTTTGCCACGATCTTCAAGGAAGATGACCTCAGAGCCATAAAAAAGGTCACATTGGCTTCAGAGAAGGTTATAGAGGTCATACATAATGCCGGAGGACTTGCCGTAATGGCTCACCCGATGGAGCAGCGTCGCCCGGATGAAAGTTTTGAAGAGTTTAAGCCGCGCATGTATGCTCTGATGGACAGAATGGTTGAGTATGGAGTCGATGGTATCGAATGCTTTCACCCGTCAGCCAGTCCGGAGCAGTCAGAACTGCTCGTTGCATATGCAAAGGAGCGAGGATTGATGATCACTCGGGGATCGGACTTCCACTCAAAGGAAAACAGGAATTACGATATATTCCATAGACCATAAAATTGAACGGGACGCCGCAGGGCGTCCCATTTTGGTGCTCTGATTCACGAAACTCGACAAAAAAAGACCTTAATCCGACAAAAAATGACCTCCTCACATAATCGTCATAAACCATCACATCCGTGTCGATAGAATGTGTGATAACGGCAAAAACAAAAGGAGGACTCATTATGAGAAAAAATAAATACAGCGTGCCGAAGGAGGTCTATTATCAGTGCGTGTGGCTAATAAAGGATATGGACAGACTCAGAAAGCTGGAGGCTGTAAGCAACTACGCTGCAGGAGAAGACGAGCTGGTATTCTTTGTGGATGACGAAGAGGTTATTAAAGATCCTGAAGTGCTCGAAAGAGCAAAGTGGAGACTCAACTGCATAAGAAGGGCAGTGATAAAGATACCTGCTGAGTACAGGCAAAGCACCCTGGACTGTATCAGCTACAACGTCCCTTACGGAGACATGGCTCACGAGAACACATGGCGAAAGTGGAGACAGGTACTTATTTGGGAATTGGCAAAAAACCTGTTTTTGATATGACATTATGGTGCTAAAATAACCTTAATAGATAATAAGATTATTGTAAAGGTGCCTCATGATATTCGAAGAGAAGACTATAAGCAGTGAAATAGTGTATGAAGGACCGGTATTCAGGATCCGCAAACACCTGGTAGAAACGGTAAACGGCGGCGAATCCGTAAGGGATATCGTTGAACACAGCGGGGGATCCATACTGGTGGCAATAACCGATGAAGGTAAAGTTGTTATGGAACGCCAGTACAGAAAGGCTTTCGAGAAAGCCCTGTATGAACTTCCGGCGGGAAAGGCCGATCCGGGCGAGGAGCCCGAAATCACTGCAGTGAGGGAACTGCAGGAAGAGACAGGATATACCGCAGGATCCATAAAGCACATGCTTACGTTCTATCCTACATGCGGGTATTCTGCAGAGACTCTGCACATTTATATCTGCAGGGATCTCACTCTTGGGGAGAAGCACTGGGATGACAGTGAATGTATTGAGATTTACGAGTTTTACCCGGATGAGCTCATCGAAATGATCATGAGGAACGAGATAAAAGACGCCAAGACGATCATAGGTCTGCTGTTTGCGAGACAGGCCGGAGAAATATAGGAGGGATATGAGATGCGTGGGTTTATAGAGTACATGAAAAATGAGAAACGTAAGGCTGCGAACACTCTGATAGCTTATGAGAGAGACCTGAAAGCATTCGAAAAGTATCTTGCCGGACGCGGAACAGACAGCCTTGAGAAGTGCACCGACAATGACGCCATATCCTATGTGATACAGCTCAGCAACGAGAACAAGTCCAAGCCGACCATCAACCGCAAGGTATCGGCTCTGAGAACGTATTACGAGTACCTCATTACAAAAGGAGTCATCAGCGAGAATCCTTTCACGAGGATAAAAGCGATAAAGACTGACAAGCGCCAGATAGACTTCCTGACCATGGACGAAGCCGCAGCACTTATGGACCTGCCGGCTGACGATACAAAGGGCCTTCGCGACAAGGCACTGCTTGAGTTCATGTATGGTACCGGCGCCAGAGTAACAGAAGTAGTAAGACTGAGGTTCTGCGACATCAACCTGAGGATGAACTTCGTTACACTCCGTGATGTGAACGATGAGAGCAGGATAGTTCCTCTCGGAAGTTATGCTTCAGCTGCGATGAAGGAGTACATCGACAAGTCGTATGATGTCATCAGAGGCAGGGAACATGGTGATGAGGACTTCGTCTTCGTTAACTTCAGGGGAGAGCCTCTCACAAGGCAGGGTATATGGAAGATACTGAAGGATTACGGCCAGATGCTCGGCATTGAATCGCGCATGACACCTCAGATACTCCGCGACAGCTTCGCCGTGCACATCCTGCAGAACGGCGGCGATTTAAGGACCCTGCAGGAGCTGATGGGCTTTGAAGACATGTCGGTCGGAATCGCTTATCTGTCCGTTATCGACATTCGTGTAAGGGAAGTTTTCAGAAGCTGTCATCCGAGGGCATAAAAAGCAAAAAAGTTCTTGCATTCATTGAATCTATATTGTATTCTATTAGGGCTGTTGACTCGGATGTCGGCAGCCACCAGTTATTACGGGCGGTCCTCTGGAGACGGCATTAAGGTCGGTAGCTCCAAGAACGTCTTGAGAGGAAGGAGAGAATAACGTGAACATTTTAGATCAGATCACAATGGATTACAAGAAGGATAACATTCCTGATTTCAAGGTCGGCGACACTCTGAGAGTGCACGTAAAGATCATCGAGGGTCAGAGAGAAAGAATCCAGGTCTTCGAGGGTTATGTACTCAAGAGACAGCACGGCGGCGTAAACGAGACATTCACAGTTAGAAAGCTGTCAAACGGAATCGGCGTTGAGAAGACATTCCCACTGCACTCGCCAAAGATCGAGAAGATCGAGGTAGTCAGAAGAGGTAGAGTCAGAAGAGCTAAGCTCAACTACATGCGTCAGAGAACCGGTAAAGCAGCCAGAATCAGAAGCGCTGAATAGTGATCACCATGCATACCTGAGACCTTGTCGAAGGTATGCATTTTTCTTTTACTCTTAATGTATAATCAAAACTATGATAGATAATATAAATTGGTACCCGGGTCACATGAAGAAGACCCGCGAATTGATACAGGACAATCTCAAAGCTGTCGACCTCGTAATCGAAATAGTCGACAGTCGTATTCCTGTGTCCAGCAGAAATCCGATCATCGATGAACTGATTTCCGGAAAGCCACGCATAATCGTGCTCGGAAAGGCCGATCTGGCGGATGATGCTGAGACTGAAGCCTGGGCAGAAAAGTTCTCGGGAGGAAAGGGCGTGAGACGCGTGATGGCGCTCAACCTGCAGTCCGGAGAAAACATAAAGAAGCTTCTGAAGGCTCTTGAGGCTGAGCAGCAGAAGAGGAATGAGGAAAGGTCTGTAAAGCGGCCTCTTCGCATCATGATCGTAGGAGTGCCTAATGTGGGCAAGTCCTCGCTCATCAACCGACTCACAGGAAAGAGATCTGCTCAGACAGGAGATAAGCCGGGAGTTACTAAGGGTAAGCAATGGCTGACACTTTCAAACGGAATGCAGCTCCTGGACACGCCGGGAATATTATGGCCTAAGTTTGAGGACCCAAATGTTGGATTGAACCTCGCGTTCTGCGGAAGCATAAAGGATGACATCCTCGGTGTACAGGATCTCGGCTTTGAGCTCATAAGGGTGCTCGGAGAGAGCTATCCGGACTTTCTGAAGGAGAGGTATAAGCTCGATGAGATATCGGAAGAGACTATCGAGAACATGGACAACATCGCTATCAAGCGCGGATTCATAATGTCGGGCAAAAGAATCGACTACGAGAGGACCGGCCGCACTGTGCTCGATGAGTTCAGAGGCGGAAAAATCGGCAGGATCACTTTGGAAAAAGTAAAGTAAACTTTACCGTAAAGAACACTTTACATTTTTAAACAGATGACTAAACAGGAAAGACTGGAAAGAGACATAGCAAAGCTGGTTGAGATGAAGGCTCATGAGGATGAACTCAGAGCGCAGGGCTATAGGTATATCGCCGGTATAGACGAAGTGGGCAGAGGTCCGCTTGCAGGTCCGGTATATGCTGCCTGCGTCATTTTACCTGAGGATTTCGATGTGCCGGGCATAAACGATTCCAAGAAGCTTTCAGCAAAAAAGCGTGAGGAGCTCTCAGACATCATAAAGGAAAGAGCTGTCGCATGGGGAATCGGCATTGCTGACAACCATGAGATAGATGAGATAAACATCCTTGAGGCAACAAAAAACGCCATGAAGAGGGCTATTGTGGCTGTCAGGGACATGCTTACGGAGCGAAGCCTTCTTATTTCAGAGGGTGAGGCTCATCCGCATGACATGCTGCTTATAGATGCTGTTAAGCTTGATGCAGGAATGCCAAGCGAGTCGATCATTAAGGGCGATGAAAAGTGCCTCTGTATTGCTGCGGCATCTATCGTAGCAAAGGTCGCGAGGGATTCGTTTATGACTGAGATGGACAGCATCTATCCGGGATATGATTTTGCCGGCAACAAGGGCTATGGCACTGCGAAGCATTATGAAGGCCTGAGGACCTTCGGGAAGACTCCGATCCACAGAAAGACCTTCCTTAAGAAATTCGATGAGAACCCTGAGACAGGGCATAAGCCGGCCAAGGCAGAAGAAAGCACTAAGGAGACTGCTAAAATGGCAAAGAAAGTATACGCAGTAAGAAAAGGCAGAACGACAGGAATCTTCATGAGCTGGGACGATTGCAAGGCACAGGTGGACGGTTTTGCCGGTGCTGAATACAAGAGCTTTGCTGATCCTGCTGAAGCGATGGCTTATCTTGGATTAGCTGAGAAAGCAAAAAACAGCACAGACAGCTTTCCTGAAGGCGTCAGGGCATATGTCGACGGAAGCTATGACAATGCGAGCGGGAGGTTCTCCTGCGGAGTAGTAATTGTTGAAACTGACGCAGCAGGCAACAGCGAAACGACTGAGCTCAATGCTGCATTCGATGATGCAGAGGCAGCTCAGCAGAGAAACGTTGCAGGAGAGATCATGGGATCAAAGCTCGCGATCGATCACTGCATGGCAAATGGAATAAAGTCAGTTGAGATATACCACGACTATGAGGGTATAGGAGCCTGGGCAGACAGAAAATGGAAGGCAAACAATCCGCTGACCCAAGGCTACAGGGACTATGTTGCAGAAGCCAGAAAGAGCATCGATATCACCTTCGTTAAAGTTAAAGCTCATGCCGGAAACAAGTATAACGAGCTTGCAGATAAACTGGCGAAAAAAGCGCTTTCAGAATAGTACAAAAATAGGGGTGGAAATCTGCGCTGTTTTCAGCTATAATAGCGAACAGCGACACGGTCCATTAGCTCAGTTGGGAGAGCGACAGGGTGACAACCTGTAGGTCATTGGTTCAAGTCCAATATGGGCCACCAGGTAAAAAGCACTGATACCAAGAGGGTCAGTGCTTCTTTGTTTTTTGAAGAATCAGCATTATTTCCGATTTAGCTACTGTTTGTATATCAAGTGCAGTGTATAAACCTAAAACAAAATAAAAAAGGAATATAAATTATTGCGTTTTTGCTATAATCAACTTGTACGAAGCAGCAGTTTAAGAAAGGAATGGTCATGGAATGAAAAAGAAAGTTTTATCAGCGATCCTTGCTTTGGCTATGGTGTTTACCTTGCTGATAATGCCGGGTGTAAAACCGACCAAGGCAGATAATCTTAAGGAAGTTAAATATGCAACCAGCAAAGTGATCTCCAGGGGCAATCCGTATATTTATGTAGACCTCGGGAAAAAATGGGATGGGAACAAGAAACTCACGGTCAAATCGAGCAACAACAGGGTAGTAAAACCGGAAGGGGATGGCTATCCGGTATTAAATCTGAAGAGAGCCGGAACCGCTACAGTTACTTTCAAGACCGGCGGTAAGTCTTATAAGATGAAATTCAAGGTGCTTGCCTACAAGAATCCTGTCAAGCTATTCTCAGTAGGCGGCAAGAAAATCGCCGGCAAATTCAAGAGCAGCAGCACTGCATGGCTAAAGTATACCGGAAGCAAGCCAACGATAAAGGTTACTCCAAACAAGGGATGGAAGCTCAAATCCATCAAATATGAAGCTTATAAGTATGATGAAGCTACTGATACGTACACACGCTATGTAAAGACAGTTAAGAACAAAACATCGGTAAAACTCAAAGGCAGCAACTGGGACAGCTACATCGTTGTAAAACTGTATAACAGCAACAAGAAAATTACAGAGATACTGGAGCTGTATCTCAACAGATAGGGTTTCTGATATAAACAGGCTCTTTAACTTAGGTCATTGGTTCAAGTCCAATATGGGCCACCACGTGGACGGGATCACATAGTCCCGTCCTTTTTATTGTTAAAAAGTACAAATACGGGTATAATAAACGGCATATAATAAATTAAGAGAGAGTAAAGATGTTCAGAAACGACTACAACAAGACTTCCGATGGTGCTGCCTCGAAGGTCGCATTCATGAATAAGGATCCGCTGGCATATTTTGTTGTATCGATGCTGGCAGGCGCGTACATCGGAATAGGAGTACTGCTGGCGTTTACATCAGGAGGACTCCTGACAGGCCTTCCTTACGCGAGAATAGTTATGGGGCTCTCTTTCGGAGTTGCCCTTAGCCTTGTTGTCATGGCCGGAGCAGAACTCTTTACCGGCAATAATCTCGCAATGGCATCGGGGCTGCTCGATAAAAAGATCACATGGAAGGATGCCCTGAAGCTCTGGTGCATCTGCTGGATAGGAAATCTTGCCGGAAGCATGCTGCTCGCTGCGATATATCACCTTACAGGGCTTTGCAGTGGTCCGGTAGGTGAATTCATGGTATCTGCTGCTGCGGCAAAAATGGGCGCCGGAGCAGTAGCTCTTTTCGCCAGAGGAATTCTCTGCAACTTCCTCGTTTGCCTCGCTGTATGGTGCGCAGGAAGGGCGACCTCGGATGCGGGCAAGCTGATCATGGTTTTCTGGTGCCTGTTCGCGTTTATCACGACGGGATTCGAGCACAGCATCGCAAATATGACACTGTTCACAGTGGCACTCCTGCAGCCTGCACATGAGGCAGTAAGCGCGGGAGGCTTCATATATAATTTGGCAATCGTTACATTGGGAAATATAGCCGGCGGAGCACTGTTCGTTGCAGTACCATACTACATCGCCGGCAGGAGAGATCAATAAAGAAAGGAAAGGGACGCAATGAATTTCATATTTGTATCACCGAATTTTCCGCACACATACTGGCAGTTCTGCGACAGGCTCAAAAGGAACGGCGTTAACGTACTCGGAATCGGCGACGCTCCATATGACGATTTAGAAGAACCTCTTAAGGCTGCCCTGACGGAGTACTACAAAGTCAATAACATGGAGAACTACGACGAGATGTACCGCGCCGTAGCATATCTGGCATTCAAGCACGGCAAGATCGACTGGCTCGAGTCGAATACGGAGTATTGGCTGGAGCAGGACGCAAAGCTGAGAAAGGATTTCAACATCGGAACGGGAGTTCAGCCTGAAGAGCTTGCGATGTGGAAGAGCAAGTCGGCAATGAAGCCGTTCTACAAGGAAGCAGGTGTACCTACTGCGCGCAACCATAAGGTAACAACAATTGAAGCAGCACGCGAATTCCTCGATGAAATCGGCGGCTTCCCTGTAATCGTAAAGCCGGATATCGGAGTAGGAGCAGCGGATACATGGAAGCTCGAGAGCGATGCAGACCTCGAATGGTTCTATAACAATCTTCCGGAGCATCCATATGTAATGGAGGAGTTCGTTTACGGATACATATATTCATACGATGCCATCGTAGATGCTCAGGGAGAGGTGCTCTTTGAGAGCTCCAACTGGTTCCCGCCATCGATAGCTGACCTCGTAAATAAGGGCCTTGAGCTCATATATTACACACTGCCTGAGGTGCCTGAGCAGCTCCGCGAATACGGACGCGCAACCATAAAGGCGTTCAAGGTAAGAAGCAGATTCGTACACTTCGAGTTTTTCCGCCTTACTGAGGCGAGAAAGAATCTCGGCAAAGTTGGTGATTTCGTTGGCCTTGAAGTCAATATGAGACCGGCAGGAGGATATACGCCTGACATGATGGATTATGCACGCAATACTGATGTATACGAAATCTGGGCTGAAATGGTAGCTTACAATGAGCGCCGTCTGCCTGATATCGGAGGAGATCAGTACTGCGCATATGCATCAAGGAAGGACATCCACCAGTATAAGCACAGCCACGAAGAGGTACTGGAGAAATACGGAGACTGCATGAAGATGTGCGAGCGCATGCCTGACGTGCTGTCCGGAGCTATGGGCAACCAGTTCTACACTGCAGTATTTAAAACTTTCGAAGAAGTGGATGAATTCAACAACTTCGTAACTGAACGCGCAGAATAATAAATTAGAGGGGAAAACAATGAACGATTATTACAAGAAAGAGTACAGCTGGATAATGGACAGAGAGATGGAACACGCTATCTTCGGTGACAGCGGAAGGCTTTGCGTGGCTTTCGGTCCTCAGAACGGACATACATATGATTTCCGCAACTTCGGAATGATCGATACGATCGCGCCGTGGATCGAGGCAGGCAAGCTGAGAGTTCTCTGTGTTGACAGCATCGATGAGGAAACATGGTCCGCTGAAGGAAAGAACGAGCGTGAAAGACTTGAGCTCCAGGAAAGATGGTTCAGATATGTAACAGATGAGCTGGTTCCTCAGTATCTGGGAGATGAGCGCGCTATCACGACGGGCTGCAGCATGGGTGCAACTCACGCCATGAATTTCTTCTGCCGTCGTCCTGATCTGTTCGGCGGAGTCATATCGCTGAGCGGTCTTTACGACACTAATTATTTCTTCCATGCATACAAGGATGATCTCACATATGCAAACTCACCTATAGAGTTTATTCCTAATATGCCTGAACACCACCCTTGGATGGATCTCTACAGACAGAGCAGCATAATCTTCTGCTCCGGACAGGGAGCATGGGAAGACGAGATGAGGGTAGACCTTCAGAAACTGCATGAGGCATTCGAGTCAAAGGGAATCCCTCACTGGGCAGATTACTGGGGCTATGACGTCAATCATGACTGGCCTTGGTGGAAGAAACAGCTGCCGTATTTCATGAGCAACATACTCGGTCAACCGTGATAAAAATCAGCGCCTCCGGGCGCTTTTTTTGTTGAAAAAAATGTATTGACATACTGTCTGTGAGCGAGTATATTATGTCTTGTGATTAGCACTCTTGCTTGATGAGTGCTAACAAATAAAAGAAAAATCAGGGAGGAAGACATGGATCTGAGCGAAAGACAATTACAGATACTGCAGGCGATCATAACAGATTATGTAGAGAACGCCGAGCCGGTCGGTTCGAGATCGATCGCTAAGAAGTATAACCTTGGAGTCAGCCCTGCTACTATACGTAACGAGATGTCCGATCTTGAGGAAATGGGTTATCTGACTCATCCTCATACGTCGGCAGGCAGAGTTCCTTCAGATAAGGCGTACAGATTGTATGTAAACGATCTGATGAAAAAGAAGAATCTGAGCGCCAAGGATAAGCGTATGATAAATGACAGACTCTCGGCCAGCAGAGATGAGTTCGACAGAACCATCAGACACGCAGCGGAGCTTCTGTCAGAGATCACACACCTGGCATCGTTCGCAATGACACCTGCAACAAATGAAGAGACAATAAGCTTCATAAGGCTTCTGCCTGTAGACGAGCGCACACTCATACTCATGATAGTGAGCGAGGGCGGGCAGATAACAAATACGACACTCAGACTGACAGTACCGTATACACAGGAGGCTCTCGAACTCCTGAGCAAAAATATGACGGTAAGTTACAAGGGCCGCACACTCGACGATGTTCTCAAGAGCGAGATAATTCACGATGTAGGCTCCGATATAGAAGCCCTGAGCGCACTGAAGGGCAGCGTAATGCCGAGCTTCCTCAGGACACTCGAAGACATGCTGAACGTCAACCTGTATATGGAGGGCATGACAAACATCTTCAATCTGCCTGAGTACACCAGCATCGACAGGGCAAGAGACTTCATGGAGCTCTTTGCTCGTAAGGACTGGTTCACGCAGAAGATGCTCGCAAGAGATAACGGAGTCGTCGTTACCATCGGTGACGAGAATGACACCATGAAGGACTGTACGCTGATCACGGCAACATATCACGTGGACGGCAAGCTGGTCGGCAAGATCGGAGTCATAGGTCCTACAAGAATGAAATATGACGAGATCACTTCCATTATGGAATACCTCACCAACAATCTGAGTGAGAGCTTCAGACTGCCGGAGAATACCGGTGAGGGAAATGCCGGCGATAAGAAGCAGAACAAATAGAAAACAATACACCGCACGAAAGGAAATTATTACTGATGTCAGAAGACAAGAAAAACCAGATCCCTATCGAAGAGAGCGCGGATGAAGCTGAAGAAGTAAAAGCTGAAGAGGCTGTGGCAGAAGAGGCTGTGGCAGAAGAGACTGAGGCTGAAGAAGCCAAAGCTGAGGAGACAGCTGATAAGGCAGCCGGCGAAAGCGAAGAGGCGACAAAAGAAGAGGCAGAGGAAGCTGAATCAGAGCGCTACATGAGGCTGATGGCAGAGTTCCAGAACTACAAAAGAAGAGTCGCAAAAGAGAAGTCGGACATCCACGCATACGCTAATGAAAAGATTATCGGTGAGCTTCTCCCGGTACTCGACAATTTTGAAAGAGCACTTGATGCAGAGGGCGGCGATATCGAAGCCTACGCAAAGGGCATGCAGCTCATATTTGAGCAGCTGAAGAAGGCGCTGGAGAACGCCGGACTTGCAGAAATCAAGGCAGTTGACGAAGAATTCAACCCTAACGTGCATAACGCAGTTATGACAGAATCCGTAGACGACAAAGAAGACGGAGTGATCACGAAAGTGTTCCAGAAGGGATATACGTTAAAGGACAAAGTAATAAGACCTTCCATGGTCGTGGTCAATAAAAAATAGTTAATAAATCACTTGTTAAGAGGAGGACATACAATGAGCAAAGTTATCGGAATCGATCTGGGCACCACCAACAGCTGCGTAGCAGTACTTGAAGGCGGAGAGCCTACAGTTATTACAAATGCCGAGGGAATGAGAACCACACCTTCGGTAGTATCATTCACAAAGAACGGCGAGAGACTCGTCGGTGAGACAGCAAAGAGAATCGCAATTACAGAGCCTGAGGGCACAGTATCTTCCATCAAGAGACACATGGGTGAAAACTACACCGTAAATCTTCGCGGAAGAGACTATACACCACAGGACATCTCTGCTATGATCCTGCAGAAGCTGAAAGCTGACGCAGAAGCTTATCTCGGCGAGAAGGTCACAGAGGCTGTTATCACAGTTCCTGCTTACTTCAGCGATGCTCAGAAGCAGGCTACAAAAGACGCAGGCAAGATCGCAGGCCTCGAGGTAAAGAGAATCATCAACGAGCCTACAGCTGCTTCGCTGGCATATGGACTCGATAAGGACACCGGAAGCCACAAGATCCTGGTTTATGATCTGGGCGGCGGTACATTCGATGTATCCGTACTCGAGCTCGGCGACGGCGTATTCGAAGTACTCGCTACAAACGGCGATACACACCTCGGCGGAGATGACTTCGACAACGCACTGATGAACTTCCTGGCAGACAGCTTCCAGAAGGAAAACGGCATCGACCTCAGACAGGACAAGATGGCTCTCCAGAGACTGAAAGAAGCTGCAGAGAAGGCTAAGAAGGAACTCTCGACTGCGCAGACAACAAAGGTCAACCTGCCGTTCATCGCAGCTAACGCATCCGGCCCGCTCCACATGGACATGGATGTTACAAGAGCAAGATTTGAGCAGCTCACAAAGAACCTCGTTGACAGAACAATCGAGCCTATGCACAAGGCCATGAAGGATGCCGGCGTTACTTCAGCTGACCTCGAGAAGGTTATCCTGGTAGGCGGTTCCACAAGAATCCCGGCTGTTCAGGAAGCAGTTAAGAACGTAACAGGCAAGGAGCCATTCAAGGGCATCAACCCTGATGAGTGCGTAGCTATCGGTGCTGCTATCCAGGCCGGCGTACTCACAGGCGAAGTCAATGACATCCTTCTCCTCGACGTAACACCGCTGTCACTGTCCATCGAGACACTCGGCGGAGTTGCTACAAAGCTCATCGAGAGAAATACAACGATCCCTACAAAGAAGAGCCAGATCTTCTCAACAGCAGCAGATAACCAGACTGCAGTAGACATCCACGTCATGCAGGGCGAAAGAGAAATGGCTGCCGGCAACATCACACTCGGCAGATTCCAGCTCACAGGCATTGCACCGGCTCCTCGCGGAATCCCTCAGATCGAGGTAACATTCGATATCGATGCAAACGGTATCGTTAATGTAAGCGCTAAGGACATGGCTACAGGCAAAGAGCAGAAGATCACAATCACATCCTCGACAAAGCTGTCCGATGATGAGATCAACGCTAAGATCAAAGAGGCTGAGCAGTTCGCAGAGCAGGATAAGAAGCAGAAAGAGACAGTTGAGACAAAGAACCAGTCCGAAGGCATGATTTTCGAGATCGAGAAGCAGCTGAAGGAACTCGGCGACAAGGTCACAGACTCCGAGAAGGCAGCAGTAGAGGCTGCAAAGACAGAGCTCCAGAATGCAGTAGACGCAGGTAATGTCGAAGACATGAAGGCTAAGATGGAAGCACTCACAAACGCTTTCTATCCGATTTCCACAAGGATCTATCAGGAAGCACAGGCTGCACAGCAGGGCGCTGCAGGTGCACAGGGTCAGGGATTCAACCCTAACATGGGCGGATTCGATCCTAACAACATGGGTGGCTTCAACCCTGGCAACATGGGCGGAAATGCTGCACCTAACGACGGCACTGTAGATGCTGACTATGAGGTAGTTGACGAATAATAACTTACCGATAGTATAAAAAGATTATTTGAAAGGTAATTACCTATATGGCAGATAAAAGGGATTATTACGAGGTCCTCGGGGTCAATAAGGGATCAACGGATGCTGAAATAAAAAAGGCTTACCATAAGCTCGCCATGAAGTATCACCCTGATAAAAATCCCGGTGACAAGGAGGCGGAGGAGAAGTTCAAGGAAGTCAATGAGGCTTACGAAGTTCTCTCAGATCCCGATAAAAAGGACAAATATGACAGATTCGGATTTGCAGGCGTAGACCCGAACTTCGGAGCAGGCCAGGGTGGCTTTGGCGGATTCGGCGGATTCGGCAACTTCGGAGGCGGATTCGGCGGAGCAGGCATGAATTTCGACGATATATTCGATATGTTCGGAGGAATGAGCGGAGCCGGCAGACGCAGAAGAGGCGGCCCTCAGAAGGGCAGAGACCTGCAGAAGACGATCACTATCGACTTTACGGATGCGCTCTTCGGATGCAGCAAGCAGATCGAGATCGTAAAGAACGTAAAGTGCAAGACCTGCGGCGGTATCGGAGCCAAGCCCGGCACGAGCAAGAAAACCTGCGATCAGTGCGGCGGAAGCGGCCAGATTTCCCAGGTGAGCAACACTCCGTTCGGAAGGTTCCAGAACGTGACTACCTGTCCTAAATGCGGAGGTACAGGTCAGATGATAGAGACTCCATGCACCGACTGCGGAGGCACGGGAGTAAACCGCAAGACTGTCAAGATCAAAGTCGATATCCCTGCGGGAGTCGACACCGATAGCATCGTGACCATCAGAGGTCAGGGTGAACCGGGAGTAAACGGTGGTCCGGACGGAGATCTCTACATCGTAGTCAACGTCAGACCGCACAGCACCTATAAGAGAAGAGGAGACGACCTTTATCTCGATATGCCGATCACATTTGATGTGGCAGCCCTCGGTGGCAAGGTGCAGGTGCCGGGATTCGGTGAGAGCTACAGCTACACCATCACCCCGGGTACACAGACCGGCTCTTCGTTCAGACTAAAGGGCAAGGGTGTACCAAACGTAAGGACAGGCCGTAAGGGAGATCTGTACGTAAAGGTAGTGGTTGAAGTTCCGACACATCTGAACCGCAAGGAAAAGAAAGCCATCGAGGAGATGGCAGGAAAGATCAGCAATGAATCGTATCCTAAGAAGGAGAGATTCAGTAAACTGAAATTCTAAGCGGTTACATCAATTGCAGAAATGGCGCATCGCAATTCTGTGATGCGCCATTCCTATACCCAAAAAGGGCAGAAAGGGGACAAAACAATGATAGTAGTACCCGTTTATAATATGATACTCGCGCCAAACGCGAATATTTACTTCAGCACCCCGCAGGTGCGCAGATGCGCGGGCGATAAGGGTCTCGCAGCGGGGGAGAGGGTCGTGCTTATCGTTACCAGAGATAACGAAAGCTACAGAGACCTGACTCCGGAAAGCTTTTACCCGATAGGTATCTCCGGAGAAATAACAGAGATCAATAATCAGGGTTATGTAGTGATACATACGGGCTACCGTGTAAACGTAGAGAACATCGAAATAGGACTTGATGAGTCCATAAGATTGTCCATGTCGAGAAGGTACGACATCGATGACATGACCAAAAGCGTCGAGGCTGAAAAACTCGAGGGAATGCTCGATGAGATGAGAAAATATGCTGCGGGATTTGAGTGGGCGGACTCTGCGGAGTACTGGCTCAGACAGATTGATTCGCTTGAGAGAGCGGCCTGCGTAATGTCTCCGTGGATGGACATATCGAATGAGGAGAGATATGCGATCCTCGCTGAAGACAGCCGCACCAGAAGAGCAGAGCTTATTGAAGAAGCCCTGTACGGATTCATGGAGGTAGGCCGTATCACCAACGAGGCGATGTCATCTCAACAGGAAGAGCATCAGAAAATGTATCGTGAGCAGGCGATAAAGCGTCAGATAGAGCATCTTCAGAAAGAACTTGACGAGATGCATCCTGAGAATGTATCCGATATACAAAAGTTTGAGCAGAAAATCGCAACCTCAGGCATGAACGAGACAGCCAGAAAAGAGGCTGAAAAGGTGCTCAACCGCTTAAAGCAGGAGGGAAGTCAGAGCCCTGAATCAGGAATGCTGTATGACTATCTCGATTTCGTGACGGGACTCTCATGGAAGAAAGAGGAGGCAAGCCATATAGATCTCGAAAAAGCCCGTAAGATCCTTGACGAGGATCATTTCGGTCTCAACAAGGTGAAGGACCGTATCATTCAGCAGATCGCCGTGATGAATCTCAGGAAGGAGCAGTCAGGCTCAATACTGCTGTTTGTAGGAGCACCGGGAACGGGAAAGACGAGCATCGGAAAAAGCATTGCGAGAGCACTGGGTCGTGAATATGTAAGAGTCAGCCTCGGTGGAGTACATGATGAATCTGACATCAGAGGACACCGAAGGACATACATAGGGGCAATGCCGGGACGCATAATGGATGGCATTCAAAAGAGTGGGGTATCAAATCCTGTAATGGTGCTGGACGAGGTGGACAAGCTGTCTGCATCATATAACGGAAGTCCTGCAAGCGCACTTCTGGAAGTGCTTGACCCCGAACAGAATAACACATTCACTGACCATTACATGAATGTGCCTTATGACCTTTCAGACGTAATGTTCATCTGCACGGCAAATACGACTGATACGATACCGGAACCGCTCCTGAACCGTATGGAAGTGATACAGTTTACCGGTTACACTCCAATCGAGAAGCTTTCAATAGCGAGAGAGCACCTGGTGCCTAAGTCGATGGAGGCTATGGGAATAGCTCCTTCCATCATGGAAGTGACAGATGACGCGCTCAGAAAGATCATCTCGGACTATACGATGGAAGCGGGCGTCAGAGGGCTCAGAAAGCGTATAGACAATCTTTGCCGCGTGCTCGCTGTAAAGATAGAGACAGAGCCTGATCGCAAGGTGATTGTAACTCCTGAAGTGGTTGATAACGAGATCGATGCAAGGCCTATACAGCACAGCAGGATACTGCCTGAACCTAAGGCGGGAGTAGTGACAGGACTTGCCTGGACACCTGTTGGCGGGGAGATCCTTTACATAGAGACTATGTTTACCAAAGGCAAGGGGGAGACGATAATCACCGGCCAGCTCGGAGATGTAATGAAGGAATCTGCAAGGATCGCCGTGAGTCTGGTAAAGACACTCTTCCCGGATAAGGCACAGTTATTTGCTGAAAACGATCTCCACATACATGTACCGGAGGGAGCCGTACCGAAGGATGGACCATCGGCGGGAATTGCACTGACTACAGCTCTGTCATCGCTGGTAACAGGACATGTGGTGGACCCGCATATAGCCATGACAGGTGAAGTCGCTCTCAGAGGAGCTGTGACACCTATAGGAGGACTGCCTGAAAAGCTGATGGCAGCTGAAAGGGCGGGCATAACCAAGGCGTTTATTCCGGTAGAGAACGAATATGACCTTAAGGACGTAGCGGACGAGGTCAAAGAAAAGATAGAAATATGCACCGTTTCAAAGGTGGGCGAGGTACTGAAGGCAGTAGGTATACTGGCAGCAAGCGGAACAGCAGCATAAAAACAAGCCGGGACTTGAAGTCCCGGCTTAGTTATTATTTGAAGATTGTTTATTTTCCGTACTTTTCCATAAGACGTTTGAATCCAGGCATTGAATTCTTGATAGTCTCATTGGATACGCAGTATGCGAGTCTGAGGTAGCCCGGGCATCCGAATCCTGTTCCAGGAACGATAAGGATGTTTTCCTCAAGCTTTGCAGCCTCACTGAATGCCATGTCGTCTCCGTTTGGAGCCTTCATGAAGAGGTAGAACGCTCCATCAGGCTTAGCGCATTCATATCCCATCTCAGTCAGACCGTTATAAAGATCGTTTCTATTCTCATCATATGCTACAAGGTCAGGTGCGCATCCGACGCACTCCTCAACAACTCTCTGTATCAGTGTCGGAGGGCAGACGGAACCGATTTCTCTGGCAGCACCTGCAATTGCGCTGAGTACTACTTTGCTGTCATGGCATTTTGCAGGAACATATACATATCCGATACGTTCACCCGGAAGTGACAGGCTCTTGGACCAGGAGTAGCAGACTATGGTGTTGTCATATACTTCAGGGATGAATGTTACTACAGCATCGCCGTAAACGAGTTCTCTGTAAGGTTCGTCAGCGATGATATATATTGGATGACCGTATTTTTCTGCTTTTCTCTTAAGTACAGCAGCTATCTTTTCAAGTGTCTCTTTTGTATATACTACTCCGGACGGATTGTTAGGGGAGTTGATTACAACAGCTACAGTATCGTGATTGATTGTAGCTTCGAGAGCCTCGAGGTTGATCTGGAAATCAGGTATATCAGGATCGACTCTTCTTACTTTGCCGCCGCCGGCTTTGAAGAATACGTTATATTCAGGGAAATAAGGAGCAATTACAACAAAGTTGTCATCAGGTTTAGTTGTAAGTGCGCATGCAACAGATACGAGTGCAGGAGCGCATCCGCAAGTCATGAAGAGCTCACTTGCCTGTGCGTTTGTATTGAATCTTTCTCTCAGATTTGCTGCGATTGCCTCTCTGGTGCTCTCGAATCCCGGAGCCATTGAGTAGCCGTGCAGCAATATGGAACTCTCTTCTTCAACGAGCTTCTTGATTGTGTCGTTGACTTTTTTAGGAGCAGGTATGCTCGGATTGCCAAGTGAGTAATCATAAACCTTATCTCTTCCGAGTTTTTTTGCCTGCTCCAGCCCGTAGGCGAAGAGTTCGCGGATGATGCTAGGCGCTGTGCCATAGCCGTAATATTTCTCATTAACCATAGCCGTTCTCCTTTAAATAACTAATTGTTTTATAATGTAAATCTTTATCAGCTTACACTCTTGTTATTATTGTAACACATTCAATTGTACCTGAATGTATTATTTTCGGCCTGAGCCCTGTTATGCTAAAATAAGTGTCGGAATATTTTACTTTTAGAGGCGGATTTTGGAACAGAAAACAGTTAAAAACGAAATAGAAAAAACAGAACCTAAGCGTTCAAGAAAAAAGAAAAGACCGTTCAAAAGCAAACTGAAGCTGGCGGCAGCTGCATTGATCGTGCTGCTTGTGCTGACGGGCATCATTAAGCTGGCTGCGTTTATAGGCAGCATCTCAAAAACACATCTGAACGATGAGGGACTTACACATGATGCGCGCTACAAGGACTGCGTTGTGGTGCACGGAATAGATGTTTCTGAATATCAGGATGAAATAAACTGGAAGAAGGTAAAATCCAGCGAAGCCGACTTTGTCTTTATACGCGCCGGATACAGGAGTTCGGAGACCGGAGAACTCAGGGAAGATGCTGATTTCAAAACCAATATGAAGAAAGCCAACAAAGCAGGCATCATGTGCGGAGCGTACTTCTTTTCTCAGGCTTTAAACGAAGCTGAGGCAGTTGAGGAAGCCGAATACCTGCTGAAGCTGGTGAAACGATACGACGTAGAGATGCCTCTTGTGATCGACTACGAGCTTTATAACGGCGGCAGGCTGCAGAAAGTGGTAGAAGCCGGAGAGATGCCTGCGTCATCGATGTATCACGACGTGGTACTCGCGTTCTGCCGCAGAGTGGAGAAAGCCGGCTATGAGTCAGCTGTATATGCAAATTACGATATGCTTACCAACTACATGGATTCATCATTGCTCGATGAAGAGGCGGTCATATGGGCGGCTCAGTACGGAGGACAATGTGACGTAAAGGGCAATTATCTCTACTGGCAGTGCGCAGAGGATGCGGCTGTCAGCGGTATAGAAGGCAATGTGGATCATGATATCTGGTACATTGAGCCGGGTAAGGTGTACAGCACAAGAGCAGAAGGGAAAAAGGATCCGGTATCGATAGGGGAATGCGAGGTTGAATTCGACCAGAGCAGCTATAAGACAAAAAATCACATAGCGAAGCCTGAAGTCAAGGTAACAAATGGTGATAAAAAGCTTAGAAGAGGAAGAGACTATATAGCCTCATTTGTAAAAAACACCGGATCCGGCACAGGTTATGCAATTGTACGCGGAAAGGGCAGGTATAAAGACTGGATAGCTGTTCCTTTTACAATAGATTAAGAGAGATCGGAGATAATAAATGAAATTCGTCAGCTGGAATGTTAACGGCTTCAGGGCCGTTCTGAAAAAGGGATTTGAAGACATCTTTAACGAACTCGACGCGGACTTTTTCTGTCTGCAGGAGACCAAGATGCAGGAGGGTCAGGCGGACTTTCATCCTGAAGGATACCATGAATACTACAACTGCGCAGAGAAGAAGGGTTACTCCGGAACGGCAGTGTTCGTAAAGGAATCTGCAGGGGAGCCGCTTTCTGTAGCTTATGGTATCAAAGGGGAACATGATGATGAGGGCAGGGTTATCACTCTGGAGTATCCGGAGTTCTATCTGATCTGCTGCTATGTGCCAAACGCTCAGGATGGGCTCAAGCGTATAGACTACAGATGCGAGTTCGAGGATGCAATGAGGACGTACATGAGCGAACTCGACAAAACCAAACCGGTCATCTACTGCGGCGACCTAAACGTTGCGCATAACGAGATAGATCTGAAGAACCCGGGTCCTAACAGAGGCAATGCGGGATTCTCAGATGAAGAGCGCGGCAAGATGACTGAGCTGCTTGATGCGGGATTCACTGATACGTTCCGAAGCCTTTATCCTGATACAGTAAAGTATTCCTGGTGGTCATACAGAATGAAAGCCAGGGAAAGAAATGCCGGGTGGCGCATTGACTACTTCATCATCTCTGACAGGCTAAGTGATAAACTTCAGGATGCTGAAATACTGAACGATGTATTCGGGAGCGACCATTGTCCTGTATCCATAACAATAAACTTATAGAAAATAATTGAGGAGCCGTTATGCATAAGTTCATTACCAGGGATGGCCATACAATAAAGATAGATGTTGACTCAGGAAATCATGAGATCATCAGCCTTCTGACCGATACCATACCGAGACTTTCATATGATGAAATACTCGATGGGGAACTCGAAAAAAGGCTGGGCAGTCATAAGCTCGGACTGATAAAGACTTCGTCAAGTGATGACGTCAAACAGCTGATTTTCAGCCTCGCAATGTTCAATACCATATCAAAACCACCGGGGTTTTAGGCGCTCTGATTACAGGGAAAAATATTTGTCCCTGAATCCTATTTTTTGCTTGTATTATAAAAAGCTATGTCATATAATACGCGTTGCGAATTAATGCATTAAAAATGAAAGTGGGGTATAAATAATGGCAAACATTAAATCCGCAAAGAAAAGAATCAAGGTTATCGACAAGAAGACTGCTCGCAACATCAGAGTAAAGAACCACATCAAGGAAGCTGAGAAGGCATTCCTCGCTGCAGTTGACAACGGTGATGTTGAAGAGGCTAAGAAGGCATTCCAGCATGCAGAGAAGAAGCTCATGCAGGCAGCCGCAAAGGGTACGTTCCACAAGAACGCAGTAGCTCGTAAGATTTCCAGATTCGAGAAGAAGCTCAACGCGCTTAGCGCAAAGTAATTCTCACCCGTCCCCACATTGCGTATAAGTTAAATGCGCCTTCAGCCGGAGTGTCTCCCGGCTGTTTTTTTATTTGCGGGATCCGATAATACGGATTCTTTGAAAACGCAGCACACATCCTTTATAATGAAATGGATAATGAGCAAAAAAGGAAAACGATATATGAGCTACTTAGACAATATTAGAAATTTCAGCATAATAGCCCACATAGATCATGGCAAGTCGACACTTGCTGACCGTCTGATAGAAAAGACCGGTCTGGTAGAGGCGCGCGACATGAAGGAGCAGTACCTCGACAACATGGATATCGAACGTGAGAGGGGCATCACTATCAAGCTTCAGACTACGCGCCTTAAGTACAAGGCGAAGGATGGTCAGGAGTATATACTCAATCTCATCGATACACCGGGACATGTGGACTTCAACTATGAGGTATCGCGCTCACTCGCTGCCTGCGACGGAGCAGTGCTTGTCGTGGATGCAACTCAGGGTGTTGAGGCGCAGACACTCGGAAATGTTTATCTCGCTCTTGACGAAGACCTGGAGATACTTCCGGTTCTTAATAAAATGGACCTAGACTCTGCCCGCCCTGATGATGCAAGGGCAGAGATAGAAGATATCATTGGACTTGATGCGTCAGAGGCTCCTGAGATATCAGCAAAGACAGGCATGGGTATCGATGAGATGCTCGAGAAGCTTATCGAAGTGATACCGCCTCCACAGGGAGACCCGGACGGCAAGCTCAAGGCTCTCATTTTTGACTCGTATTATGACAGCTATAAGGGCGTCATCATTTATACTCGAATATTTGACGGCAGAGTCAAAAGAGGAGATACGATACGGATGATGAATACCGGCAAGAACTATGAAGTAACAGAGGTAGGCTACTGCATTCCGGGAACTGTTCCTGCCGATGAGCTGAAGGCCGGCGAAGTAGGATATATATGCGGCAGCATCAAACAGGTAGCCGATGCACGCGTCGGTGATACCATCACGCTTGCGAATGCTCCTGCAGAGGCTGCTCTGAAGGGATATAAAAAGGCCCAGTCCATGGTATACTGCGGCATATTCCCGGCTGAGGGCGAGAAGTACGAGAACGTAAAGGATGCCCTCGAGAAGCTGCAGGTAAATGACGCAGCTTTCAACTTCGAACCTGAGAATTCTGCGGCTCTCGGATATGGCTACAGATGTGGATTCCTGGGACTCCTGCACATGGATGTAATTACGGAGAGACTGGCAAGGGAATTCGATCTCGATGTGATCACAACATTGCCTTCTGTAGTGTATAAGGTAGTGATGAAGGACGGAGAGGTGCTCGACATCCAGAATCCGTCCAATCTGCCGCCACAGGCGCTGATAGCGCATATAGAAGAACCTATAGTCAAGGCTGACATCATGACTCCTAACGAGTATGTAGGCAGCATAATGTCGCTTTGTCAGAACCGCCGCGGTAACATGATACACATGGAGTACCTCACAAAAACCAGAGTGCAGCTCCACTATGAGATCCCGCTCAACGAGGTTATTTACGACTTCTTCGATGCCCTCAAATCGCGCACAAGAGGCTACGCGTCGCTTGACTATGAATTTTTGAGATATCAGCCGGCCAAGCTGGTAAAACTCGACATTCTGCTTAACCGTGAACCTATTGACGCGCTTTCGACCATTGTGCCTGAGGAGGAGGCTATGGCCAAGGGCAGAGGTATATGCGAGAAGCTCAAGGAGATCATTCCGCGCCATCAGTTCGAAGTGCCTATTCAGGCTGCAATCGGGCAGAAGATAATCGCTCGTGAGACAGTCAGGGCATACCGCAAGGACGTACTTGCAAAGTGCTATGGAGGAGATATTACAAGAAAGAAGAAACTCCTCGAGAAACAGAAAGCAGGAAAGAAGAGAATGAGGCAGTTCGGTTCGGTAACCGTGCCGCAGGAGGCATTTACCGAGGTGCTGAAGCTCGATGACGGAAGATAAAATGGACAAAAAAAGAGGCATATACATACACATGCCTTTCTGTGTACAGAAGTGCAATTACTGCGCATTCCTTTCCTTCAGGGCGGATGGCTCTCCGAGAAAAGACTACACGGATGCGCTGGAGAAAGAAATCAGACTAAGGGCAGATCTCGAAAGACAGAACGGAACTGACAAGGATATAGACACGGTATACATCGGCGGAGGCACTCCATCGGTTATGGATATTTCGTCGATGTCGGAGATGATGAGGGCAGTCAGACGGTCATTCGATATAAAGGAGGATGCTGAAGTCACTCTGGAGGCGAACCCGGCTACGCTTGGGATAAAGGACGGCGTTACACTTGCCAAGCTGCAGGCGTATAAGTTTATGGGAGTAAACCGCCTGTCAATGGGCGTGCAATCGATGGACAATGACAGACTGCATTACCTTGGACGTATACATACAGCTGAAAATGTGGCCCGTGACATGCAGCTGATCCGCAAAAAGGGCTTCGATAATGTAAATCTCGACCTCATTTTCTCTGTTCCGGGAGAGAGCGGAGAGAATGCGCTGAGCGATCTCGAGAAGATACTTGAGCTTGATCCTGAACACATATCGTGCTACAGCCTGCAGATAGAGGAGGGCACTCCATTCGGCGATATGGCCGAGGCCGGCGAGCTGACCGAAGTGCCTGATGAAGAGGACAGGGAGACATATCACAGGATATGCCACAGGCTTGCAGATGCTGGTTATGAGCATTATGAGATCAGCAATTTTGCTAAGAAGGGATACAGATCACGCCACAACAGCCTTTACTGGAATATGGACGAATATATAGGGCTGGGTCTTGGAGCAAGCGGCTTCATCAACGGCGTGAGGTATAAGAATACAAGTGATCTTGATGAGTATCTTGCTGCGATCGAAGAGGGCAGACTTCCCGTTGCAGAGGAGCATAGAAACACAGCATTTGACAACATCAGCGAGGCTGTGTTCACCGGACTCAGGAGGCGTGAGGGTATTAGTTATGAAGAGGCTGTCCGCGCATACCTGGGCGCAGAAGCTTCAGAGAAGAAAGATCTGAAAACTGCAGATGACTTCTGTGATTTCTTCTGGGAGGTATTTGCTGATGCAAGAGATGAAGCCCGCGAATATGCAGACAGAGGGCTCCTGCTGATAGATAACGAAGGCCTGAAACTCACGGAGCAGGGCATCGATATAAGCAATTCAATAATGTCGCTTTTTGTATAGATCGTATAGAAAGGATAGCAGCATGGAAAAATATATAATGGCGCTCGATCAGGGCACAACAAGCTCGAGAACCATCATCTATGACAAAGCAGGCAACATAAAATCCGTAGTGCAGAGAGAGTTCACCCAGATTTTCCCGCACGAGGGCTGGGTAGAGCACGATGCCATGGAGATCTGGGCATCCCAGATGGGAACCGCGCAGGAGGCATTGCTGAAAGCCGGCCTCACATATAAGAATATCGCCGGCATAGGAATCACCAACCAGCGAGAGACAACGGTTGTCTGGGACAAAAATACCGGACGTCCTGTGTATAACGCCATCGTGTGGCAGTGCCGCAGAACAGCTGACTATGCTGCAAAGCTGAAACCTCACGAAGATATGATAAGGCACAAGACAGGATTGCTTGCTGACCCTTATTTCAGCGGCACAAAGCTCGCTTGGATACTCGATAACGTTCCGGGAGTCAGAGCAAGGGCAGAGAGAGGAGATCTCCTCTTCGGTACAATAGAGTGCTGGCTCATCTGGAAGCTGACCGGCGGCAAGGTGCATGTATCCGACTATTCAAACGCCTGCAGAACCATGCTCTTTGACATAAATACACTCAAATGGGATGAGGAACTCTGTGACCTGCTCAACATACCAATGTGCATGCTGCCTGAGCCTGTAGAGTGCTCATCGCATTATGGCGATACCATCGATGAGATTTTCGGCGGTCCTATCCCTATTACGGGAGCGGCCGGAGACCAGCAGGCTGCGCTCTTCGGAGAGGCATGCTTCAACGACGGCGATGTAAAGAGTACGTACGGTACGGGAAACTTCCTGCTGCTCAATACAGGCAAAAAACCTGTTCTGTCCAAGAACGGACTGCTTACAACGATTGCATGGGGCCTTGACGGAGAGGTCACATACGCTCTTGAAGGATCCGTATTCGTTTGCGGAGCGGCTGTACAGTGGCTCAGAGACCAGCTGAGATTCTTCCGTGATGCTGCGGAGTCAGAGGAGCTGGCGAAGCAGGTACCTGATGCGGGCGGAGTGTATGTTGTACCGGCGTTCGTCGGACTCGGAGCTCCGTACTGGGATCCTGAAGCAAGAGGCTCCATGTTCGGAATCACAAGAGGAACTACCCGTGAGCATATCGTAAGAGCTACGCTGCAGTCGCTGGTTTATCAGAATGAGGACCTTCTGTCAGCCATGAAGGCCGATACCGGAAAGGATATCCTGTCGCTCAAGGTTGACGGCGGAGCTGCCATGAACAATCTGCTTATGCAGTTCCAGGCCGATATCTCAGACATTGACATTGTCAGATATGCCTCGATAGAATCCACCTCGCTCGGCGCTGCATATCTCGCAGGACTCGCGGTAGGCTACTACGACAGCCTGGCAGATATTGTTGCAAGCAAAGAGATAGCAAAGACATTCAAACCGTCACTCGGAGAAAAGGAAAGAAGAGAGAGACTGGATGGGTGGCACAGAGCAGTCAAGGCTACGATAGCTTTCCGTGAAGGGTAGAAGAAGTGATAAAAAAGATTCCCGGGAAAACCGGGAATCTTTTTTAAATTTAGTATAGACAAGACTGCTTCTTTTAGTTATAATACATCTTGCGCATGAAAAAATGTGGCGCATTGGTCAAGAGGTCAAGACGTCGCCCTCTCACGGCGGAATCCAGGGTTCGATTCCCTGATGCGCTACCACGATAAAACGGCTTAGGCCGTTTTTTTTTACTTTTTGTATTGTTTAATATGAATTCTTCCTATATAAAGAAATCATATAGGTTATTTGGAAAAAGGGAGGAGGAAAAGAATGTCAACAGAGGAAGCAAGAATCAAAAAAGGTCTTGGCGAAATGACTTCCGAGTATGAGCTGGAAGGCCGCATTCCTACAGGCAAAGCTATTATTCTGGGAATGCAGCACGTACTGGCCATGTTCGTCGGAAACCTTACGCCGATCCTTGTAATTGGAGGGGCGTGCTCACTTGGAGATGCCGGACTCATGGTGCCTGTAATTCAGAACGCGATGCTGGTTGCAGGCCTTGTAACGCTC
The DNA here is from genome assembly GCA_017405845.1 of Mogibacterium sp. Lineage (GTDB taxonomy): Bacteria > Bacillota > Clostridia > Peptostreptococcales > Anaerovoracaceae > Crickella. The sequence goes on from JAFQZQ010000040.1 coordinate 34,670, forward strand.
GTGCAGCTTTGGACCATCGGTCCTATAGGAGCAAGGCTCCCGTGCGTAATGGGTACAAGCTCCGGATTCATTGGCGTATGCAGCGGTGTAGCCGGCTCAATGGGAGGCGGTGTAGTAGCATACGGCGCAATACTCGGAGCCTGTTTGATAGGCGGTGTGTTCGAGATGATTCTCGGATTCCTGTTAAAACCGCTTCGCAGATTTTTCCCTAGTGTTGTAACCGGTACAGTAGTAACAGCCATCGGTCTTTCTCTTATCAGCGTAGGTATCAACTCTTTCGGAGGAGGCAACAATAACAAGGACTTCGGATCGCCTACAAACCTGCTGGTGGGACTCGCTGTGCTGATTGCAATAATCCTGCTCAAGCACTTTACAAAGGGAATACTGTCAGCTGCATCGATACTGTTTGGTATCATCATAGGCTATATAATCTGCGCAATACTGCCGCTGTTCCTTGATACAACATTTGTTGTCGAGGGAGAAACCTTCGTGCATTCATGGGTGCTTCAGTGGGATAAGGTAGCCGCAGCAGCATGGTTCTCATTACCAAGAATTATGCCTGTTAAATTCGTATTTGATGCGCGCGCTATCATTCCTATCATGATCATGTTTGTCGTTACAGCTGTTGAGACAGTAGGCGACCTCTCCGGTATCACAGAGGGAGGACTCGGACGTGAGGCTACAGACAAGGAGCTGTCGGGTGGTGTAGCGTGTGACGGTATCGGATCATCGTTTGCAACACTCTTCGGAGTTCTGCCAAATACTTCGTTCAGCCAGAATGTCGGACTTGTAGGCATGACTAAGATAGTTAACCTCTACGCTATCACAATGGGAGCCATATTCCTGGTACTGTGCGGATTCTGTCCTAAGCTTGCTGCTATCGTACAGCTGATGCCTCAGTCTGTACTCGGCGGAGCCGCAGTAATGATGTTTGCATCCATCGTAGTCAGCGGTATACAGCTGATAACTAAAGATGGTATCGGCAACCGTGAGGTTACCATTGTTGCAGTATCGCTCGGACTCGGCTACGGACTCGGATCCACTGCAAATGTACTGGCATTAATGCCTCCATTCGTTGGATATATCTTCGGCGGTTCGGGTATCGTTCCTGCAGCCATCGTTGCAATCGTCCTGAATATCGCTCTTAAAAAGGATCCTAAGGAACCTGAGGTAGAGCCTCTTTGGGACTGATGCGGTATTTCCGGCAGGGAATAATGTGCAACAGATATATAAAAACCGATGTTTTTTCACAGGGAGATGGGCTATAATATATACGGATGTTTTTGGCCCTGTGGGCTGTTTAATGCGCATACGATTTCCCGAAGGAGGAGTTCAATATGATAAATAACATTCTTGTTGAAGCATGTGTCAGAGCTTTCAAAACCATTTTTGAAAGGGAAAACATACCATATGTCATAAAAGATGATGCGGAGTCACAGTTCTTTTATCAGCTTTGGGAAAAAAATGATGCGGAAAGAGAGCTGGCCTACAGACAGGCAGCACCTGCAATCGAGCGTATAGCTTCGCACGAGCCGTACATCTTTGAAACAGGCGGTGAGCCTCTCATTGTACGTTTTAATTATCTTGACAGAAAGCTGGAGAGGGACTCATTCGGTGAGATAATGCTCGAACGCCCTGACCTCAACTGGCGCTTCTCCATATCCGTAAAAAGTGACGCAAGGATACTGACAGCTTTGCCTATAGCGGACCGTGAGCTCGAAATGAATAAAGAGGAGATCAAAGGATCTTTCAACGCAATCGATGATTTCGGCGACCGCGTTTTCGGGATCCCGTGCACTAATGAGTATTTCGAGGACATGAACGAGATCCTTCTAAATATTGCTCCTCGCGACAGTGAAAACTGGTCAGAGCTGGTAAAGGATGAGAATTTCGTATACGGATCGCTTATTACGCCTATGCTCAGAGCCATGGGCCGCGAGTTCCCTCGCATATTTAAATATCATCCGGAGGCTCCTCAGAAACTGTTCGATTATTTTTACGGCAAGATTGACTATTACTTCATAAACCCGATCGAAGAGCTGAAAGTGACCCGTATAGGCTGCGTAAACTCGCGCGGCGGTCTCGGACGTATTCCGGACAACAATAACCTGAAAACTCCTAGAGTCGGATTCCCTTCGGAGCTCCTCGATGTGAGATTCGCGACCGGCAAATACGGAGAGGTGTCGAGAGACACGCTGCAGCTGAGTTTTGACGGAGGCTGGTCGCTGTGCTTCGTTATCTTTCCTGTATACGACACTTATGGCGAGCTCGGATTTGATCTTCAGGTATACCTTCCGAGTACACCGTTCGGCAGCTACCGCGATCAGGTAGAATGGCTGCCTGAGGAATAAAGCAATAATGTTTAGATCACCAAAGACAAAAATAGGTAAATTTCTCAGAGAAACGCTGATAGTTCTGACATCGGCGTTTTTCGGTTCGTCTGTTCAGATATTCGTCATGATACCTAACGGAATGACTTCCGGAGGTATGCCGGGCATTGCGAGGCTTATCACGCACTTTCTGCCGATCAGCTATTCACTCGTGTATTACACGCTGTCAATGGTGGTGCTGATAATAGCGTTCTTTGCAATGGGAAAGGCGGAGGTGAGGCGGATAATTGCGCTTGGCTTTGCGTATCCGATAATGCTGTTCATCTTTGAACACATCAATTATGAGTTTCTGAATTCGCCTGACCCGCTGCTTGCGGCGCTTCTCATCGGAGCGTTCTATGGGATTGCAACCGGTGTAGGATACATAGGAGGGTACTCTTCCGGAGGAACTGATACCCTGGCAAGGGTCATCAAGTTCAAATTCCTCAACCACGTGCGAACAGGTGACATACAGATGGCGATGGATATCTGCATAATCGCGGTCTCGGCATTTGTATTCGACACGAACATCGCAATGTACGCCATAGTTACTGCTGTAGTGGCTGCCAGGGTTATATCGGCTATTACGGTCGGATATGGGGGCAGGTTCGTACAGTTTGACATAATCCCGAGTTCCAGAGAAAGGGAACAGGACATTACCGACTATGTACTCAATGATGTAAACAGGGCAGTCACATCCCACGTCTCGCGAGGAGAGTATACTCTGTCCGAACGAAGGACGCTGTCAATCATCTGCACTCCTGCAGAGAGCATAAAGATAAAAAAGTATGTTGCGGAGAAGGATCCGGAGGCCTTCGCTACGGTCATGTCTCTGACTAACGTATGGGGAAAACGCTTTCACGACTTCAACGAAGCTGACAACACATAGAAAACAAATCGAAAAAGGACAAAATAACAGGATGCGCTTAAGCCTTATGCTTTGGCGCATCCTTGATTTTTGAACGGTAAACTACATTGATGTATAGCCGCCGTCTACAGGGAGCATGACTCCGGTCACATATGTAGTAGCCGGCGATGCGAGGAAAATGGCTGCTGTGTCGAGCTCACCCTCGTCACCGTATCTTTCCATTGGGATCATAGTTTTTGCATTTGCCTGGAAGAACTCGCTATCAAGAGTTTCCCTTGTGAGCGGTGAATAGAAGTATCCAGGGCAGATAGCATTTACTGCGATGCCGTACTTGCCCCACTCTGCAGCGAGTGCACGTGTGAGGTTGACCACGCCGCCTTTAGCTGCGTGATAAGGTGAAGCAGGGGCTACCTTGTTACCTACAAGACCGTACATGGAAGCTATATTTATGATGCGTCCGTACTTTGCAGGTATCATAGCCTGTTTTGCAACGGCACGGGCCATTTTGAATGTACCGAAGAGATCTATATTGAGTTCATTCATGAACTGATCGTCTGTTATATCCTCAGCAGGTGCTACTGCGCCTGTTCCTGCGTTATTAATAAGGATATCGATGCGGCCGAACTTTTCCATAACAGTCTTGACAGCTGCTTCGACCATTTCTGTATCAGTGATATCACATCTTACTGCGAGCGTCTCAACTCCGAATTCCTTTGCAAGATCTGCAGCTACTTCTTCAATGAGGTTCTGACGACGGGCGACTGCTACAATATTGCAGCCCTGGCGCGCAAGAGCCTTTGCCATCTGTACTCCGAGTCCTGTGGAGCATCCTGTTACAACAGCAACATTACCTGTAAGATCGAATAAATTGCCCATGGGTATCTACCTCCTTGTTCTGATCAAAAATATTATGATATTAGTATTATTCCATTATGAATTAATATTGTAAATAATGGTTATTTATTTATTGATTTGGGTTAAAGAATTAACATGCTAAAGCGAAAAGCAGAAGAAAGTGACAATTAATTAACAAACTTTTTGCGGAAAACAGGCTCTTTAGACGGCCTGAAAGCATTGAAATTTCAAGGAACTATGGTAACGCGCACACTGCAGCTAAGTGCCCAAAATCCTGCTTAAACGATAACTTAATATCAATTTTAGATTGACTTAAAGATACATTGGGGTGATAATATGTACATAATTGTTTATTGTCACCAACCCCATTCTTATTGCGACGGTTCGAATCAATAAAGATAATCCGGAGCGAAATACACCGTAAAAAATAAAAACTCGAAAACAGCTAAGAGGTGACAATAGAAAAGGAGTATTATATGAGTTCTGAAATGTTAACCTTCATTTTGTACTTTGTGGCCCTGATGGGAGTAGTAATTTACTTCTACATCAAGGACAAGCAAAGAAGCCAGGAAGACTACTTCCTCGGAGGACGTGCGATGGGACCATGGGTAACAGCCCTCTCCGCACAGGCTTCCGACATGTCAGCATGGCTGCTGATGGGACTTCCGGGCTCGATCCTGGCATTCGGTTTCGGCCAGATCTGGATCGGTATCGGACTCGCACTCGGTACTGCACTTAACTGGATCCTTTGCGCAAGAAGACTGAGAGTATTCTCAGAAGAGGCAAATGACTCCATCACTATTCCGCAGTTCCTTGCAAACAGATTTGATGCAGACACAAAGACACTGCAGATCATCTGCGCGCTGATCTTCCTGTTTGCCTATACTATCTACGTTGCATCCGCTTTCGTAGCAGGCACAACAGTATTCGGCACACTGTTCCCTGGAATCTCCACAACACTCGCAATGGTTATCTTCGCACTGTTGATCGTATTCTACACGATTTTCGGCGGATTCACTGCTGTATGCTGGACAGACTTCTTCCAGGGCATGCTGATGATGATCGCGCTGATGGCAGTTCCTATCACAGTTTGGATCACGCACCAGCAGCTCGACACCTCGCTCCTCAGCCAGGTATATGAGTACACAGACGCAAGCGGCGCTGTAGTCACATGCGACTTCGGAAGCGGAATCTTCAGCGCAAGCTGGCAGGACATCGCAACCGGTATGGCATGGGGCCTCGGATACTTCGGAATGCCGCACATCATCGTCAGATTCATGTCTATCGAGAAGCCATCTGAAATAAAGAAGTCTTCGACGATCGCCATTATCTGGGTAATCATCTCCCTCGGAAGTGCATGCCTCATCGCTTACATGGGCAGAATGCTGGTAGCAGATGAGCTGCTCCCGATCGGAATGCAGAAGATCGTATTCATCACAATGGCAAGGAAGTTCTTCCCGCCGGCACTCTCCGGACTGCTGCTCGCAGCTATCATCGCTGCTTCGGTATCGACTGCAGACTCCCAGCTGCTCGTAGCATCCAGCTCGTTCACCGCTGACCTGTATGCACAGTTCAAGAAGAACGTCAGCGAGAAGGAAGCCGTAATGGTAGGACGTATCGTAGTAGTAGTTATCGCACTCATCGCTTACCTTATCGCATCCTCGAAGGGAGCAGGCGCACAGGCTATCATGAACCTGGTAGAGAACGCATGGGGCGCATTCGGTGCTTCATTCGGACCTGTAATCATCCTGTCTCTCTTCTGGAGAGAGTTCAACTACAAGGGAGCTATCGCAGGTATTATCGCAGGCTTCGTAGTAGACCTTGGCTGGCTCTTCGGCGGCCTCTCGGCTTCGACAGGCGTTTATGAGCTTCTGCCGGGATTCATTGCAGGCGGACTCGTAGCGTTCATCGTTGCGAAGGTGACACCGACACTCGACAAGGAGAGAGCAGTATTCGACAAGGCAAGAGAAAGAGATGCACTTGCTGACTAGTACAAACTGAAAAACTGAATAGCAGAGATGCAGGCGTAACAGTCTGCATCTTTTTTATGTAAAAAAAGGGGGACAGGCACCAGTATATGTCCTTAACGGTGCCTGTCCCCGTAAGGGGCGTCTGACAGGGACTGTCCCTGTTTTATTTTAAATATGTTAAGAATGACCATAACAGGCATTTAGATTTATTTACGTATAGGGACGGCATGAATATTCTGTGGCATAGTGGGGGACTATCACGCCAAAAAATGGAGGTAAAAACCATGAAAAAGAGAATCATTGCCGCGTTAATTACATTTGCACTGCTGATCCCGCTTACAACACCCGCGGTGTATGCAGGAGATCTTCTTATGAGCAAGGCTGTTTACTACACCGATGAATCCGATTACATGGATGGTGACTGCATTCTGACAGCAACAAGAATGATGATTAGAAGATCTGCCATAATGCACGACAGGACCGGATGGCTCAATATCACAAATGAGTCACTACGGCCTCAAGCCACTATGGACGGATTGCTTCTGTACAGCTTTGATTACAATTCCGGAGGAGCTACCTACAGCGTTGCCTGTGGATCGTTCACGGGAGAGGGCAGTTACGCGAGGATAAGTGAGTTTGAAAGTCTGCTGAATGCGCATCCCGAGGGAATCGTTGTCTGGGGAATAGACGCTGCAAGTACAGGCACTCACGGTGTGCTCGTGGTCAAAGTTGAGAACGGAGTAGTTTATGCTATGGACTCATCGTACAACATGGGAGCGTTCAGCGAAGGCATCCAGAAGTGGGATGATACAACCATGCTCGATCCGAGTCTTTGTACTGACTACTGGTTTATAGATGAGGTCACTGAGGGAGGCATTGCACTTGATTCAGTCATGCCGGCAGAAAAAAACATAAGGGCATTGCATTTCAATTTATTAAGGCAACGCATAACAAGTGTTTAGGTTTATTTACGCGCGCCGAAGGGGTAGCTATTCTGTAGAGTGCGGAGGTATCTGACTATGAAAAAAAGAATAGCAGCATTATTTATTACACTTGCAGTCCTCATCACAGCTATGCCGCTACAGGTAAGTGCGGCTACTGCTCCGGAGGACAGAAAGACTGTTTGCTATACCGCAGCTTCTGATTATAAAAGCGGAGACTGCATACTTTCGGCTACGAAAGTAATGATCAGAAGAGCAATGGTTATGCGCGGTTCGACCAAGTGGAGCACAATTACAAACAAGGCTATCAGAAAACAGGCAACAATCTTTGGGCTTTTGCTTCATAGATTTACATATGAAGCTGATGGTATGTCTTACAAAATCAGGGTAGGCTTTTTCAAAGGAAATACGAGTGCGGCAAGAATCAAGGAATTTGAAAAGCTTATCAAAGCACATCCGGAAGGCGTGGTGATCTGGGGCAAGAATGCATCTGTGTTTGGAATGCACGGAGTGCTGCTTACCGATGTAAAAAAGGGAGTGCCATATGTAATGGACTCCTGGTATAATCTCGGACCGAGAAAGTGCGGCATACAGGTTTGGGATGAATCATCGATGAAAAGCCCGGTGAGATGCACCCAGTACTGGATCATTAAAGAAGTAGGATTGGCTAAGAAAGCAAAAGCTCCTGCAAAGGGCAAGCCTCTTGCGCCGATTTCAGCAAAGGATGTCGACACAAAATCCACTCTTGCAATAAAGGATCAGACGATTCCTGTAAACATTAAAGAGGGCAACAGCTTTGGCGTTGAAGGAGTAATAAGCTCAAATTACAGGATCTCCAGCGTGACGGTCAAAATACTGGACTCCAATGGCAATGCGGTAATAAGCAAAACCGTAAAGCCGGAGAAATGGAACTACGATCTGGCCGGTGTTGACTCCTCCATCAAATTCGGTACGTTAAGCACCGGATCATATACTTACCGTATAACTGCAAAGGATGAGCTTAAATCGAAAACCCTGACCAATGCGAAATTCACTGTATCACCTAAACCTGATACCGGAAAGAGCAAGCTTACAATATCTAAGGCGGTTTATCCTTCCGCGCTGTATCAGGGTGAGGCCTTCTCAATCAGTGGAAAGGTTACATCAAACTGCAAAATCAGCAGGGTCACAGTCTCGATTACCGATAAAGAAGGTAATAAAGTATTGAGCGCCTCAGCATCGCCGTCCGCGAAAAAATATGATGTCAGCGGACTTGATGCAAGGATAAAATTCGGATCACTGAGCGCGGGAAAATATAAGTATTCTATCGTGGCAAAGGATGCAAAGCAGACGAGAACCCTTGTAAACCGCAGTTTCGAAGTAATCAAGAAACCTGTATACTCCACACTGAAAATCGAGTCGTATAACTACCCTACATCGCTTACACAAGGGAAGTCATTCTCGATAAAAGGCAGTATCAGCTCAAACAAGAATATTGAAACAGTTACCGTGCAGGTAGTTGACAGTAACGGAAACGCTGTCTTATCTGCAACAGCAAAACCTGCTGCGAAATCTTTCCAGGTAAAAGACCTTGATGCAAAAATCAAGTTCGGAACACTTGGAACAGGTACATACAAGTATAAGGTTGTCGCAAAGGATACCGTTAAGAAGCTAACACTCGTAAATAAGAGCTTCACTGTAAAGTAACGGCATTCCATGCGACCGGCGATATACGTTCCGGTCAAACGAAATCAATAAAAATGGATCAGATTGCTCTGATCCATTTTTGTTGTTATGACAAATTGTTTTATTTAGCAATGTAACGGGACTCGATGTAGTATCTCTTCTCGTTTGCTTCGCCCATCGAGAATGTCTTTCTAGGAAGTGCTCCGTCTGCTGCAACAGCAGGGAAGAGCATGAACTTATCCATCGGCGGAAGCATGAATCCTGCATTGCCGTCTCTTACAGACAGCTTCTCAACAGCCGCTGTGCCGTGAATATAGTCGATATCACAGACTTTTTCCTCCTTGACCATAATATCAAGGGCTGTCTGCAGTGCGCCTACCTCAAGCTTGTTTTCAGGCTGCTCGATGATGATCTTGCCTCTCTGAGCGCCGGTGATGTAAGGAATCTCAAATGCGCCTTCAGGTACTGCTGCATCAGCGTCAGCGAGATATGCTTTGCCGTTGAGCTTGTTAAGATGCTCGAGAAGATGATTTACGAGATCCATTCCGGACTGACCCTGGTTTGCGAAAATGACTCTGTGAATAGGCTCGAACACGATGCCGTCATCGTGGATGTTTTCGATCTCGCAGAGAGCGTATCTTGCCGGATGAACTTCGATCTCTTCAGGTGTAAGTGTCTTCTTGATGTTTTCCCATGCTGTCTTAGCTGTAGCGAGGGAGTGGTTTCCGTCTCCCATAGCCTGGAAGATGACATGGCCGGCGCCGTATTTCTCTTCAGCCTTATCGTAAAGTACCGAGAGAGCTTCCTTTGCGCCTTCGAGGTTTTTCTCTTCGATGAACGAACCTGTAATGTGTCCGCCGTCCATCATGAGGTCTGTGTCATAGATGACTTCCTTTGGTGCATCTACGAGAGGCTCGATAACTGTCTTTTCAGGGTCATCGATCAGGATGAGGATATGTGGCATTTCGATAGGTGCGTCTCCTCTGATTCTCAGACGAGGCGGTATACGCTCTACTACTGTGCCTTCTGTAGCTCTTGTGAGTGAATTTGAACCCTTGCTGAAGTCATATGCTTCGAGGTCTGTTGCAATCACGAGACCAAGGCGGGAACGTCCTTCAGCTGTTCTCTTGATAAGCATGCAGCCCGGAGCCATCTTTCTGAGAGTTCCGTCAGCGAGATACTTATCCATTGCAGCGCGGATATCCTTTATTCTTTCAGCTTCACCCGGCTTGTCGAGGTAAAGCTCCGGAAGCATCAGTCTGAGAGTCGATGGCGCGTCGCCTACGATCTCTTCGACCTTATCCCAGTACTCAGGCTCGGATGTGAACTGGTCGCAGGCTACTACAGCCCATTTGTAATAGTCTGTGCCTTCTTTTGGAAGCATGATCTCAGGAACATGCAGACCGAATTTGCTCCAATCATATTTTGCCATAGGTATTCCTCCAATTTTTGAAACAATAGGGTAATATACGCTTGCTGCACATGCTGCAAAGCGCTATTCTGATGAGTTAATTATCTGACAAAAAGTGATATATTGCAAGTTTATATGTGATACAATTAATACAGTACAAGAGCGTTTTTACAATAAAATAATGCTTAAAAATAACTTTTGCTCAGGAGGTATACTAATGATTTCCAAAGCAATGGAGCCTTTTCTTGCGGGCAGTTCGCAAATCAGAGCGATGTTCGAAGAGGGAAAGAAAATGGCTAAGGTTTATGGACCTGAAAACGTCTATGACTTCAGCATCGGTAATCCGGGACTGAAGCCGCCACAAGAGGTTTTCGACGCCATAGACGAGATCAACCATACACTCGACCCGCTCTTCGTTCATGGATATCCATCAAATGCGGGCTATGAGTCGACAAGAAAGGCTATAGCTGACGATCTCAATGAGAGAGCAGGTGGTGATTACTTCGATCCGGATCATATAATCATGTCGTGCGGAGCTGCGTACTCCATCAACATGATAAATAAATGCATCTTCGATCCCGGTGATAAGCTTGTGGTATTTGCTCCGTATTTTGTGGAGTACGGCAACTGGGCGCGTAACTGGGGCGCTGATACGATCGTTGTACCTGCAAATGAAGATCTCGACTTTGACCCTGACGCAGAGGCTCTCAGAGAGCTTCTCGTTCCGGAAGTTAAGGGCGTAATGCTCAATAACCCTAACAACCCAACAGGCAAGATCTATTCCAGAAAAGCTCTTGATGCTGTTGCAGATGTACTGAGAGAAGCAGAGGAGAAGTTCGGCCACACGATCTATCTTATCTGCGATGAGCCATACAGAGAACTGGTTTATAACGATGCTGAGGTACCGTTCCCGGGAGATTATTACGCTGATTCACTGATCGCTTACTCCTGGTCGAAATCACTGTCGATGCCGGGTGACCGTATCGGATATGTAGCTGTACCGAAGTGTGCTGAAGGGCATGAGGAACTCAGCCAGGCGTTAATTGTTGCCGGAAGAGTACTCGGAGGAACCAACGCACCGACCATCCAGGAACTCATAGTAGAGAGATGCCTTAAGGCAAGATCAGATCTCGATTACTATAAGAAAAATGCTAAAGACCTGTACGAAATAATTAACGAAGCAGGGCTCAAAGCACTTTATCCTCAGGGTGCATTTTACATGTGGATCAAGTCGCCGGTAGAGAACGAGCTGGAGTTTGTTAACGCAGCCAAGGAGGAGAGAATACTTATCACTCCGGGACGTGCATTTGCCGGACCGGGATGGGTGAGAGCTTCCTTCTGCGGAAAGAACGAGACCATACAGAGATCCAGAGAATCATGGATGAATCTCGGAAAGAAATTCGGACTGATTTAGCAGCTCGGAAAAATGCAACAAAATACCGCCCTGCCGGGCGGTGTTTTATTGTCGCTATTTAACGGGCAGGAGCGGTGCCTGGTTCGACTCCCGGATAGATGCGGATGCGGTCTTTGGCCGTAGCAGCTATTTCTCCGAAATCCTGAAGAACTTCTTCTCCTCTGAGAACTCTGAGGCAACCGGCTGCGAGCGCTTCCATCTCGTATTCACCTGCCATTACTTCGACAGGGCAGATGAACTCAACATGCTCCTTGATGTAATCCGAAACATACTTGGAGTAGGAGATGCCGCCTGTCAGGATTATACGGTCAACTTTGCCGCTTACTGTTGCAGCGAGCTTTGCGATATCCTTGGCAACATTGAGGCACATAGCTTCATATACGATAGCAGCATAGCCGTCTCCGTCAGCAATCATCTTTTCTACAGTACGCGCATCAGCGGTACCGAGGTGAGCGATGAGGCCGCCCTTGCCGTGGAACAGCTTCATGGCTTCTTTATAGGAATACTTACCGCTGTAGCAGAGATCGACGAGACGCTTTGCGCTTACGCCGCCGCCTCTCTCCGGAGTGAAATTGCCTTCATCATCGTTGACGCTGTCGATATTGACTCCGTCCTTATAAAGTCTTACAGAACTTCCACCGCCAAGGTGCGCAACTATGAAAGTGCACTCGTCAAACTTCTTTCCAAGCTTTTCCTCTGCGCACTTGATGGCCATGGCTCTTGTATTAAGAGTGTGGCCTACTGTGAAATGAGGAAGTTCAGGAACTCCGCTGACTCTTGCTACAGGCATCTTTTCATCTGTACCGATCGCATCGTAAATGCATACAGGGATGCCGAGCTCTTTGCTGAGGTCGAAGGCTATCATGCTTCCGATAAGGGAAGGGTGCTTTGCAAGATCTTCAGGTCTTGTGAGGAAGTCGATCATCGCCTGATCGATGCCGATGGCACCGTGAGGGCAAGGAACGATATTTCCACCTCTTGATACTGCGGCTGTCAGCGAGGAGATGCTCACTCCGTTTGCCTCAAGAGACTCTTTGATCTTGTCATATCTGAACTCGTATTGCTCAGTAACGTCTCCGAATGGCGCGAGCTCTTCAGTTGAATGGCGGATGGTGTCGTTGAAAACTTCTTTGTCATCGTCATAAACTGCGATCTTGCTCGATGTAGAGCCAAGATTCATTACCAGAATTCTTTCCATGAATTTCCTCCTGTTGTTATCTTGTTGATGCGAACGTCTTGAGTTTCTCCTGATCTTCTTCTACTTCATCATACTCATTGGTGAGTTTGTATTTGTCGAGCAGGTACATGATGAGTCCGAGCAGCATGCCTACTACGGCAGCAAGGCTCATTCCCTTAAGCTGAACCTGTCCGAGATTGATTGCGATACCCGAGAGACCTACTACGAATACTACTGAAGTCATCGCGAGGTTGCGTGCTTTTGAATAATCGATCTTGGAGTCAACCATCAGTCTGATTCCGGATGCTCCGATCATTCCGTAGAGCAGGAAGCTCACGCCGCCCATGACAGGTCCGGGAATAGTCTGGATAAGAGCCGAAGCCTTGCCGATGAACGAGAGGAAGATCGAGAATACAGCAGCTCCTCCGATTACCCATACGCTGTAAACCTTTGTGATGGCCATTACGCCGATGTTCTCACCGTATGTGGTGGTAGGGCAGGATCCGCAGAATCCGGAGAGTGCTGTGGAGAATCCGTCAGCAAACATCGATCTGTGAAGTCCCGGATCTTTAAGAAGATCTTTGCCTACGACCTCAGATGTGACAACCTGGTGTCCGATGTGCTCGGAAACGACTACCAGCGTTGCCGGGATAATGACTGCAATCGCCTGTGCGCTCCATTTAGGTGTCTGGAAGGCAGGGAGTTCGAATAAGCTTGCGTCTCCAACCGAGCTGAAGTCTACAAGCCCGAAAATGAGAGCCAGCACATATCCTGAAATGATAGCGATCAGGATTGCGATAGCGCTCGCGAATCCTCTGTAGAGAACTCCGCCGAATATGGCCAAAAGCAGTGTTACCAGGAATACGATAAGTACTTTAGGATCAATATTCTGTACCATTGCCATGTTTTCATCGAGAAGGCCGGCTGTCTGTGCAGCACTTCCGGCAAGCTCGAGACCGATCAGGGCTACAATAGGGCCCATCGCAGCAGGCGGAAGGACGGCGTCGATCCATCTTGTTCCTACAAGTTTGATGATACCCGCTACACAGCACATCAGGAGACCCGTGACGACGAATCCGCCGAGTGCATATCTGTAGCCGAGATCAGGCTGTGCGATGACTATAAGAGCCGGCGAAATGAATGCAAATGATGAACCGAGGTATGCAGGTGCTCCTCCCTTTGTTACAAAAATAAAGATAAGTGTTCCGATGCCATTCATGAGCAGGGCGATGGAAGGACTTATCCCGAGAATGTAAGGAACGAGAACTGAAGCACTGAACATTGCAAATGTGTGCTGGATGGAGAGAGGAATACCTTTGCTAAGAGGCACCTTCTCCTGGATCTGGATGATCTGTCTTGTTTTAGCCATAAATGTCTCTCTTTCGTTAGATCTCTTTTCTGTTAAAATATCACGACAATTATACTGATGCATTTGTGGCTTAACAATAGTTAATAATACAGTATCTTGTATTAAAAAAAGAAAAAAGATGATAATATTAAACATATATGGGAAACAAAATAGACGATAAAATTTTACAGGAAGCAAAGGAAAAACTTGCTTGTCACATAGAGCCTCCTAAACCAAAGGCTCCCGATTTTGTTGACTCTACGGGCAAGGTTCTTCTTACGCAGATGACAAGTGCAGGCGGTTGAGGCGCCAAAATAGGGCCGGGAGTCCTATCAAACATTCTGGCGGGTCTGCCTAAGATAAGTGACCCGCGTATTCTGGTTGGCTTTGAGAGCAGCGATGATGCCTGCGTTTATAAGCTTACCGACGATATCGCGATAATCAACACTGTGGATTTCTTTCCTCCAATAGTGGATGATCCTTACATGTTCGGACAGATTGCTGCTGCCAACGCCCTCAGCGATGTTTACGCGATGGGAGGACAGCCAAAACTGGCAATGAATCTGCTGACATTCCCTAACGGAAAGCTGCCGCTCGATGCGGTAAAGGGGATACTTGAAGGCGGAAACGACAAGGTCTGTGAAGCCGGTGCTACGATAGTAGGCGGTCACAGCATAGACGATAAGGAACCGAAGTACGGTCTGTCCATTACGGGCTTTGCTCATCCGGATGACATACTCAGCAACAGCGCGTGTGCCGGCGATCTGCTGGTAATAACCAAGAAAATCGGAACAGGCGTGCTTACTACTGCTGCAAAGGTCGATCTGCTCACGGAAGAGGAGAATGTGGAAATAGAGGCGACGATGGCCTTCCTCAATAAATATGCCTGGGAGGCTATGCAGGGAGTCAAGGTCGACGGATGTACCGACATAACCGGATTCGGCCTTATGGGACACGCGGCAGAGATGGCCAGGGCAGGTGGCGTAACACTTGAGCTCTACAGCCATAAGGTGCCTATATTCCCAAGAGCGTTGGAGATGGCAACGATGGGTATCATACCTGCCGGCGCATACCGCAACATGGATTATGTTGGAGCCGAGGTAATGGAATTCCTTTCGAAAGATCCTAACAGAGACGCAGACCTGAGAGCCCGTATTGATTGTCTCTATGATCCGCAGTCATCAGGAGGCCTTCTCATAGCAGCTAAAGAAAGCGAGATGCCAAGACTTATAGAACAGCTGGGCGAGAGGGGATGCGAGACTGAAATCATCGGTTGCTTCAAGCCGGGCAACGGCAGATATTCTGTAGAGATACACGACTGATCAATAAATAAAAGAACGGTGTTCCCTTTTGCGGAACACCGTTTTTAGTGCTTGTTGTTTCTGCTTGCTATTTGCTCTTTACCTGCGACTTTACGTATAAGCTGAAAGCTTCAGCAGCAGGGGAGAACGATGTGCTCTTCAGATTGATCATGTAGAAGACGCGGTCCTCGTTGAAATCCTTTATATCAGCGACTTTGACTCTTCCACTGAGGGATGATGCTACCTTTTCAGAGATAATGGCAACACCCAATCCGACCTCGACCGAGCGAATCATGGTATCCATGTCATCTACAAGAGCAGCTACATCGAAATCTTCTTTTTCGTAACCGGATTTGAGAGCTGACTGTTCAAATGCTCTGCGCGTAGCTGAGCCTGTCTCGCGCCATATGAACGGATATGAAATCGCATCGGCAAGAGTTATGATGGATGGGATGTCATAATCGACAGGTGCGATGAGAACCGCCTTGTCCACTGCGATCTTTGTGCACTCAATTGAAGATGACGCGACCTTTTCACCTATGAATCCTATTTCACCTCTGCGCTCGGCAATATTGTCGATGACAGTCTGTGTGTCCGATACGGAAACATAGTACTGTATTCCGGAGTGGCTCTTGCGGAACCCCGCTAAAAAATCAGGCAGGAAGGTGACACTTGGGATCGAAGAGGTCTGAATCTCAAGTATTCCACCCAGATCCTCATCGTTGTCGTTAAGCGCATCAAAAGCCTGAGCACGCGCGTTGATCATCTCAACGGCATATTTATAGAACTTGCTGCCCTGCGGAGTCATCTCAACAACTCTGCTCTTACGGTCGAGCAGTTTTACTCCGAGCTCTTTCTCAAGATTACGAATGTGCGTACTGATAGTGGGCTGTGTAAAGAATGTCGCGTCTGCGGCTTTACTGAAGCTTTTATATCTCACAACATTGACAAAAGCTTCTATCTGTTTGAAATCCATTTATCCTCCTAATCCATGCCAAGCAGCTGAACTCTTGAAAGTCCGGCTACTCCGGCTATTTCTCTCAACAGGCTGTCGAGACTTCCGGCATCCTCTCCAAGCTCAAGCGTGATGACCACATTAGCTCTGGAGTCTACGGGAGGATTCTGGGTTATAGTCCAAACACTGTAACCATAGCGTGAGATGATGTTCAGTACAGCAGAAAGAGTACCTACGCTGTGGCGCATCATCATCGAAATGATGGCGTGCCGGCCCATGGAGACTGTGCTTATGTCCCGGACCATATCGCGGTACTTATAAAAAGTGCTTCGCGAGATACCGACCATTTTTACGGCCTCGCTAACATCAGCGGCCTTTCCCTCATCCAGCAGTTCTTTGGCGAGGGCGACCTTCTCACAATATGAAGGCAGAAGAGCCTTGTCTACGATTAAGTATTTACCTTCCATATAATGTTAGTCCCTTGCATTACTCTTTTCAATAACGTACGCCTTCATATCGGATATTTCGATAACGTCGTTATGAATTATAGGCTTTTTAAATATTCCTGCCAGCCCTGAAGGAATCTCTGCACCGGTAATTTCATGGCATTTGTTCATATTGCCTTCATCGCTGCCGGTAAGCTCTTCTCCCAATGCTTCAAGTACTGCAGCTGAGAATTTGTAAGGGGAGGCAGTAGAGAGGACTACTGACGCAGCCGCATCGCTTCCTGCTATGTATTTCTCCATGCATGCCCATGCTATTGAAGTGTGCGTATCCATCAGATACTTGTCTGACTCGAATACATCCCTTATGGCCGCAGCGCCTTCAGCATCATCAGAGAATACACCGGTGAATACCTTCTGTATCTCGGACAGCTCGTCATCTGTTATCTGATACTCGCCTTCCTTCTCGAGCTGCTTCATGTACTCGACTGTGTGTTCAGGCCCGCATATGTACCAGAGAAGGCGCTCGAGATTGCTGGAAACAAGAATATCCATGGAAGGTGAGGTGGTCTTGTAGAAATCGCGCTTTCTGTCGTAGTGTCCGGTCAGGAGGAACTCCGTGAGAACGTCGTTCTTGTTGGATGCACAGATGAGTCTGCCGATAGGGAGTCCCATTTTGAGAGCAAACCATCCGGCCATGATGTCACCGAAGTTTCCTGTAGGCACTACAAAGTCCACCTTGTCTCCGTCTGCTATGACACCGGCTTCAAGAAGCTGTGCATATGCCGAAAAGTAATAGACGACCTGAGGAACAAGTCTTCCGATATTTATGGAGTTTGCACTCGAGAGCGACACGCCTTTTACAGGCTTAGGGATCTCTCTGAAGAGGCGTTTTACGCCTGTCTGTGCATCGTCAAAATTACCGCGTATAGCGCAGGCTGTTACGTTTGGACTTGCAGGAGTCACCATCTGCAGTTTCTGGGTATCGGAAACTCCGCCATAAGGGTAGAAGACGATGATACCTGTGCCCGGTACATCGCTGAATCCCTGTATAGCCGCGCTTCCGGTGTCGCCTGATGTTGCAGTCAGTATCATGATGTCATCGGTGAAATCGTTCATGCTGCGAGCTGCGCTCATGAGATTAGGAAGAGCAGAGAGGGCAACGTCCTTGAATGCCGATGTCGGCCCATGGTAGAGCTCCAGCACGTAAGCTTCGGACTTGCTGCTTTGTGCCTTAACCACAGGAGTAATCTTGTCACACGAAAACTTATTCTTATAACTTCTTTCGACCAGCTCATCGATCAGCTCTTCGCCATAGTCGTCGAAGAAGATGTTCCACACAGCCTTTGCCATGCTTTTGAAATTGCCCTTGATGATGTCGTGGTAATCTGCCTTTATCAGATCAAGATCTGCCGGAACATAAAGGCCGCCGCTTTCAGCCTGGCCGTCGAGAATAGCCTTGCTTGAGCTTACTCTGATGGATGGGTTCCTTGTACTTACATATTCAATCATTTTTATCGCCTTTCACATGAGAGACGCCTAAACGTCTGTACTGTTAACTGGTTATTGAATTAAGACATGGATTATGATACATTACTTTTGTCACAAAGACAAGTGTTTTCGGGTCGCGGACACAGATAGAGAGTTTGTCCACATGACACGGAACTTGTAAAAAAACCGCGCAATTTTTTGTGAATTGTACCAAAAATAGTACAAGCCAAAGCTTTGTCAGGAGCTTGAGGAATTGCACGTTTTTTCATACAAGAAGCTTATCCAGACAAATTATCGTATTGGAGGTCTTATTATGAAGATTGCTATCATGGGCTTCGGCACGGTCGGAAGCGGCGCATATGAGGCTGCGAAGAATGCCGGCGGCATAGAGGTAGTGAGGATACTTGCCAGGCACGGAAGGAAAGGCTACGAATATCTTAACGACATAATTACACCTGATATAGATGATATAGCAGGTGATCCGGAGATCGATCTGGTAATAGAATCCATAGGCGGCATTGAGCCGGCCAGGGAGTACGTGCTGAAGTGCCTCAGGGCCGGTAAGCATGTAGTCACACCGAATAAAAACCTCATCAGCGCATGTTATAAAGAGCTTATGGACGAGGCGGCTGCCAATGGTGTAAAGCTCAGATTTACATCCTCAGTTGGAGGCGGTATTCCATGGCTGTTCAACCTGATGAGAACAAAGCGCTGTGATGAGATAGAAGAGATAAGAGGTATTGTAAACGGTACTTGCAACTACATACTTGATGCAATGTACGACAAGGGAGCGGATTTCGGTGAGATGCTGACTATTGCTCAGGCACTTGGATACGCTGAGGCAGATCCGTCATCAGATATTGAGGGTACAGATACTCTTCGAAAGACAGTAATATCTACTAATATTGCGTTTGATGCTGTGGTAAGTGAGGCGGATGTTCCATGCTACGGCATTGATACGATCCAGGCATGTGATGTCGCTTATCTGAGGAAAAAGGGCCTCGTATGCAAACTGATCATGAAGGCTAAAAAGAATGACGATTCGGTAGAAGTATATGTTGAACCTACAGCTTTTCCTGCAGATTCGTTCGAAGCCAATGTGAAGATCAACAACAACCTCATCACGCTGACCGCAAAACACCTTGGTACGCAGAGTTACTTCGGACAGGGAGCCGGAATGATGCCTACGGGAGAATCCGTGATACAGGATGTGCTGGATATACGCGACGGCAAGGAGCAGAACATCGGAAACGCGGGAGCAGGCGGACTCAAAGCTGACAACAGCAAGGCTGTCCACAGATATTACATAAGGCACGACCGCATGTGCGAGCACATCGAGCCACTCATCGAGTCTTATGAGGAAAAGGACGGTATATACTACTGCATTTCCAAACCTGTTACGGTAGAGCAGATGCACAAGATGGGCCATCACCGCAAGGAGAAGGGCAAGGCGATGTTCTTCGCAGCGCTCTCTGAGGAATAGGATTAGATAAAGCTGAAATAAAGATATACAATTGAAAGGGACAAAATGTTAAAGGTATTGAAATTCGGCGGATCGAGTCTGGCAGACAGCTCGCAGTTCGCTAAGGTAAAGAGAATCGTTGAGAGCGACGATGCTCGTGAGGTCGTGATAGTATCGGCTCCGGGCAAGAGGACAAAAGAAGATAACAAGATAACTGACCTTCTTTATCTGATTCACGCTCATATCAAATACGGGGTTTCTTATGACGGCGTCCTCTCCATGATAAAGGACAGATTCATCGAGATAAAAGAGGGCTGTGGGCTTAATATCGACATAGAATCTATCCTGGATGACACTTTCTCTAAGGTAAACAAAAAGACTTCAGTCGACTTTCTTGCATCAAGGGGAGAGTATTTCAGTGCAAGACTGATGGCAGAGTATCTCGGCTATGAATTCGTAGACGCGGTAGACTGGCTGAGCTTCGATTTCAACGGAAAGGTAAACGCAGAAAAATCAGAGGAGAAACTCAGAGCGCTCAAGAGCAAGTATGGCAGGATCGTAACTCCGGGATTCTACGGAGCTATGGCAAACGGAAATGTCCGTGTGTTCCCGAGAGGAGGGTCAGACATAACCGGAGCGCTTGCAGCCGCATATCTGGGCGCTGACGTGTACGAAAACTGGACTGACGTGTCGGGAATACTGATGGTAGATCCTAGAATCGTAAAGGACCCGAAGACAATAGCCAGAGTAACATATGACGAGCTGAGAGAGCTCAGCTACATGGGCGCATCCGTACTGCATGAGGATACAGTATTCCCTGTAAGAATCAGAGATATTCCTGTCAACATCCGCAATACGAATGATCCTGATGATCCGGGCACAATAATCAGAGAACACTTTGACGATGAACTCGAGGAAGAGACAGAAAGGTTCATCACCGGTATCGCCGGAAAGCGTAACTTCTCGATCATCAGTATTTATAAGAGCAGAATAGGGGAGGAGAAGCTCGGTCTGCTCAGAGAGGTGCTGGAAGTGTTTGCGGACTACGAAGTACCGGTTGAGCAGATCCCAAGCGGAGTAGACAGCTTCTCAGTAGTATTCCCAAGCGAGAGCATCAGAAACAGAAAAGAAGAGCTCATGCATGAGCTGTCAGAGTTTGAAAGTATAGATAACTGTACGCTCACCGAGGGCATCAGCCTGATCGCAATCGTAGGCCGTCAGATGGCTTACAGAACGGGAATATCAGGTAAGATCTTCAAGACTCTCGGAGAGAACAAGATCAATATCAGGACGATAGAACAGGGAGCAGACGAGATCAACATCATGGTAGGTGTCTACGATGATGACTTCGAAAAGGCGATACGCCTGCTCTATGAAAGCTTTGCTAAGAAATAGAAAGAAAGGGTAAAAAATGAAAAAGTACAATGTAGGAGTAATGGGTGCGACCGGAGCGGTCGGACAGCAGATGATCAAGGTCCTCGGCGAAAGGAATTTCCCTATTGGCGAGCTCAGACTGCTTGCAAGCGAAAGATCTGAAGGCAAGGTGCTCAGCACACCTTTCGGTGATGTGACTGTACAGAGAACATGTGAGACAGCATTCGACGGTCTTGATATCGTTCTGGGTGCTTCCGAGAATGATATCGCGGAGGCTATGGCTCCTCACATCAAGGCAGCAGGAGCAGTATTTGTAGACAATTCATCGGCGTTCAGACTTTATGATGATGTGCCTCTGGTTGTTCCTGAGATCAACCCTGAGGATGTTGAGTGGAATAACGGTATCATAAGCAATCCTAACTGCACCACCATCATTTCTCTTGTTGCGATAAATGCCATCAACAAGCTGTCAAAGATAGAGGGAATATACGCTTCGTCGTATCAGGCTACAAGCGGTGCAGGTGCTGCCGGTCCTGTAGAGATGTACGATCAGTCCGCAGCAGTCCTGAAAGCCAGAGCAGCAGGCGGTGAGGGCAATTCATACGGAGCAGACATCGACCCGAAGGTATTCCAGTATCAGATCGCATACAACGTTATTCCGCAGATCGGCGGATTCGGCGAAAATCTGTATTCATCTGAAGAGATGAAGCTGCAGAACGAGGGCCGTAAGATCATGCATCTGCCGGAACTCAAGGTCAGCTGCACATGTGTCAGAGTACCTGTTGAGAGATCTCACGCGGTATCCATCGATGTGATCACTGAGAAGAAGCTCGATCTCTCTGAGGTAAGAGCTGCCATCAAGCAGGCGCCGGGCTGCAGACTTTATGATGAGCCGTCCGAGAAGATCTATCCGATGCCTATCCTGACATCCAACCAGGATATAGTATATGTCGGAAGAATCCGCCGCGACCTCGTTAATGAGAACGGTATCAATCTCTGGTGCTGCGGTGACCAGGTCAGAAAGGGTGCTGCAACAAATGCAGTTCAGATTGCCGAGCTGCTGATCAAATAAATAGAGATAATCGCTTATCAGAAAACCAGCCCCGCTGCATCAGACAGCGGGGCTTCTTTATTGAAGCAACAATAAGGGGACGGGTTTTCCCGTCCCTCGTAACATCCTATATTCTGTTGTGTCTCCGCTGTACATATCTCCAATACAGCTTCGATTATTTTCTTTTTTTTGTTTACTTTGAGGCTGCCCCGTGATCACAACTGCTTATTATGATTTGGTGTCCCGTTATTCGTCACCTCCGGGTTGCCTGTAAGTCGGCCTGCCTTGCAGTGTCTTTATAGCGGAACAGCCCCTTTCTCAAATGCTCCCATTGGTCTGTCCTCCTATTATCTGCGCGCTGCGCGCTTTTCTTTGCCGGATCACTACGCTGATTTCTTTTTACTCCGTCCGGCTATTCTTTTCTCTCTTGTTATCTTGATTGTACTGATTTAAAAACAAAAAGCAAGGCTTTTCCGGAAAACTTAATGTATTAAAATAATACAAAAAAATTCTTGATTTTTTGTGTAGGTTTACAATAATAGCGCTACAAACAATTATGAATAACGAATAAAGACATGATCTGTGATATCATATGACCATCAATACATTGAGGAATAAGACTTGTTATGGACTATTTACAGCATCCGTTCGGACCATTATTTAATGAAGACAGCCATGTCCTTATACTCGGCTCATTTCCATCCGTGAAATCCAGAGAGCAGAACTTTTTCTACGGTCACCCTCAGAACAGATTCTGGAAGACAATAGCGGCAGTTTTTGACCAGCCTGTACCACAGAGCATAGAAGAGAAGAAGCGGCTTATCCTGAGTAATGGACTGGCACTGTGGGATTCGATCGCAAGCTGCGAGATCACAGGCTCATCAGATTCGAGCATAAGGAACGCCCGCGCAAATGACATCAGCATAATACTGGATAAATGCAACATAGAACGAATCTACTGCAATGGACGTAAGTCGCATGAGCTGTACCGCAAATATATTGAGCCGGCGACCGGGCGTGAGGCTGTATGCCTTCCGTCGACAAGTCCGGCAAACGCACAGTGGACATTGGAAAAGCTGATCGAAGAGTGGAAGGTAATCGCGGAAAAGGACTGATATGTGCTGCAGATATTATTTTGAAGACGAATACCGTGAGATGATGGAAAATCTGATGGATACACAATGCATCAAAACTGACGCTCCTCTTATAACGGAGCCGGGACGCGATGTATATCCTTCGGATGCATCCACTGTAATTTACCGGAATAATAATGACCTGACAGCTTCTGATATGCGATGGGGATTCAGCAATCCGTATAAAAAGGGGCTTATCATAAACGCCCGTGCTGAGACGGCCAGAGATAAGAACCTGTTCCGGGACAGCATTATGAATCGACGCTGCATTATACCTGCCAGCGGATTCTATGAATGGGATCCGTACAAGGCGAGGTTCAGATTCACTCTGCCCGATGGTGAGCTGGTTCTTATGGCCGGTTTCTATCATCTGGAGCAGAGCGTTCCGAGATATACCATATTGACGACAGATGCCAATGAATCCATGAGACCGGTACACGACAGGATGCCGCTGATGATCAGCAAAGACGAGATAAGGCCGTGGCTTCTGAACAATGAAAGACTGTCGGATTTCCTGGAGAGGCCGCAGATACAGCTTGTAAGAGAGCAGGATTCAGGCCAGATGCGCATGGACTTTGGAATGTAGGGGTGGCACCAATGGATACAGAGAATAAACTTAGGCAACATATTGTGTTTCATGGCTGGGTGCAGGGCGTAGGCTTCAGATTCCGCGCAATGCAGGCTGCCAGGACGTATGGCGTGACCGGCTGGGTCAGAAACGATCCCGATGGGTCTGTTACAATGGAAGTGCAGGGCTCACAGCAGCAAATAGACAATGTGATAATGGCGCTTGAGCATGGCAGCTTCATCAGTATTGACAGAATGGAAGTCACTGCAGTCCCGCCGGCAGAGGGAGAACGGGGCTTCATACCGGTGCTGTAGAAGGCGTTTTAAATATGATGTTGCACAGAGTACTTAGGAGCAGATAATGGAAACGAAATACTACATAGTTATACGCATTGACGGTGACTACGCATGGTTGAAGCGTACAGATACAGACAAGGATGCTGAGCCTGTATTCATAGCCAGAGCTCTTCTTCCGGATGGAATCGGTGAAGGGACAAAGCTGAAGAGCGAATTCCTTCAGTATGAGATCGTCGATTGAGGAACGGACATATGAAAATACTGTGCATTGGTGATTCAAATACATACGGGTATGATCCGCGTTCATACATAGGATCCAGGTATCCGGCAGAGGTAAGGTGGACTGATCGCCTTTCTGATTGTGAAGTGATCAACTGCGGAGTAAACGGCATGACCATACCGCGTGGCCAGTCAAGATACGCGGGATTGATCCGGCTCAATGAGCCTGATCTGGTCATTGTTATGCTTGGAACCAATGACCTTTTCAGCAGCCTGAGCGCCGAACAGATAGCTGCACGCATGGGAGCGTTTCTTGACCCGATCATCAGCACCGGTAAGCCTGTCATGCTGATATCACCTCCGGTTCTGCAATATGGCGATTGGGTCATGGACGATGATCTGGTTGAAGAATCGGAAAATCTTGGGGAAGCGTACTGCGAGCTCGCATCTGAAAAGGGCTGTATGTTTGCCGACTCGGCTGAATGGGGCATAGAGATGACATTCGATGGAGTGCATTTCTCGGAAGAAGGCCACGCAACGTTTGCTGTGAGACTTGAGGAAATACTTGAGCAGGTGAGAAAATGATCATTCTGAATGGGACGCGTCTGCGCCGTATCCGGGACTTACAAGGGAGCAGAGAACAAATGAAGCTGCAGGAATTCTTTGATCTAAATAATAAGATTGCAGTTGCTTTTTCGGGCGGCGTCGATTCGACGTATCTGCTTTATGCCGCGGTGAAAGCCGGTGCAGATGTGAAGGCTTATTGCGTGAAGTCGGTATTCCAGCCGGGCTTTGAGTTTGAGGATGCAAAAGAGCTGGCTGAACAGATTGGATGCGGCTTTGAGGTGATTGAGCTTGACGTGCTTTCAGATGAAAGAGTCGCGGCTAATCCTGAGAACCGCTGCTATTACTGCAAACAGCATATAATGAGCGCCATTATGGAATCCGCGAAGGCTGACGGCTATGATACTGTCTGTGATGGAACGAATGCCTCTGATGATGCAGATGACAGACCGGGATTTAAGGCACTTGGAGAATTCGGCATAAGATCGCCGCTGCGGGAATGCGGCCTCACAAAAGTAGACATCAGGAAAGCGTCGAAGGATGCAGAGCTGCCTACCTGGGACAAGCCGGCATACGCCTGCCTCGCTACACGCATTCTGACGGGGGAGGAGATAACAAGCGAAAAGCTGGCAATAACGGAAAAAGCCGAGAGCATACTTCGTGAAATGGGGTTCAGGGATTTCAGAGCAAGGATGAGAGGCTGCAACGGATTGATGCAGTTCACAGAAAGCCAGCTTGCTGAGGCGCTTTCACGCGAGAATGAGATAAAGGAAGCGCTGTCAGATCTTTATAAAGAGGTTACAATTGACGGAAGCCCGCGCGTTTCAAGCTAATTTCGGCCACATTCATCATTGACCGAAAGCGCCCGGAAATTATACAATTAAACGGGTATGGGCTTTCGCCTTTTTGTGTTAAAAATCGGAGGAATACCTGATGGATTGCTTGATCATAGGAGTTGCCGGCGGAACAGGATCCGGCAAATCGACATTCACAAACCGCATAAAAGATGAGTTCGGCGACAGAGTCACTGTCATCTATTATGACAACTACTACAGACAGCACGATGATGTCCCTTTTGAAGAGCGTAAGCTCATCAACTACGATCATCCTGAAGCTTTTGAGACAGATCTCTTTATTGAACACCTGAGAAAGCTCAGAAATGGAGAGGCCGTTGAATGCCCTGTTTATGATTATACTATCCACAACAGGAGCAAAGAGACCGTCACCATCAAACCTTCTCCGGTAATTATCGTTGAGGGTATCATGGTTCTTCAGAACGAAGAGCTCAGAGATCTGCTGGATATAAAAATCTATGTAGAGGCCGATGCAGACGAGAGAATACTGCGTCGTGTCATCCGTGACGTAAAATACCGCGGCAGAGATGTTGAGGGAATTGCCCAGCAGTATCTCACCACGGTCAAGCCTATGCACTACATCTATGTTGAGCCTACAAAGTATCTGGCCGACATCGTTCTCAACAGCGGTATGAACGACGTAGTGTTTGATGTGATAAAGGTAAAGATCCTGTCGCACCTCCAGAAGCAGGTGTATTGATACGATGAAGGACCGTGTATGCGAGCTTGAATGCAATATCGACGACATGACTGCGGAGGAGCTTGCCTTTGCAGCTGAAAGGCTGATGGAGGAAGGCGCCAAAGATGTGACGCTGTCTTCTGTTCAGATGAAGAAGGGCCGTCCGGCTACTTTGCTCACTGTGATGTGCGCTGATGAAGAGGAAGAAAAGGAGCGCTTCGTGCGCCTCATCTTCAAATATACTTCTACGATCGGTATACGCGAGGTGATTTCCGAAAGGCATGTTCTTGAGAGAAGTGAAGAAGCATTCAACACAGTATACGGCTTAGTACGATGCAAAAGAGTCAGTGGCTACGGTGTCGAAAAAAGTAAATACGAGTATGAGGATCTTGCGCGCATTGCCCGCGAGCAGGGAATCAGTATTGCCGAAGCACGGGAACTTGTTAAGAGTGTTATTGAAAACAGCCCTCATTGAAAGAGCGTATTGGAGGCTTTAGAGATGATTACAAACGGAAAAGACAGAACACTTGCAGAACGTGTCAGAGAAAGTGCAGTATTCCTTTATGGCAAGGGTGTGTTGAAACCGGAGATCGGAATAATCCTCGGATCCGGACTCAACGACTTTGCTGACAGGATAAAGGATCCGCTTATTATTTCATATAATGACGTGCCGAACATGGAAGCCGGTCTGGTGTCTGACCATAGAGGCCAGATAGTGTACGGCCGCTATAAAGGAAAGCGCGTCATCATAATGGCAGGCAGATTTCATTACTATGAAAACCGTGACATGGACAAAACAGTGTTCCCGGCAAGGGTCATGGTAGCTCTCGGTGTGAAGCGTTTCATCATTACAAACGCTGCGGGATGTGTTAATACCGCCTGGAATGCCGGCGACCTCATGCTCATCAGCGACCATATCAACCTTTCCGGAAACAATCCGCTGATCGGTAGAAACCTTGACGAATTCGGTCCTAGATTTCCTGACATGACTTACACATACAATAAGGAACTCAGAGAAAAACTCAAGGATGCAGCTGCTGAGGAAGGCATCGAACTCCGCGAGGGTGTATACGCTATGTTCACCGGTCCGAGCTTTGAGACACCGGCTGAGATCAGATTTGCAAGAACGATCGGTGCAGATGCGGTCGGCATGTCAACTGTGCCTGAAGCCATAATCGCTAACCACGCAGGCCGCGAGGTAATAGGAGTATCATTCCTTTCGAACATGGCTGCCGGCGTTCTGGACAAGCCTCTGACGGGCGAGGAGGTAACCGAAGCTGCGCTGCGCATAAAGGACATTTTCGCAAGAGTCGTAGATCTTGCGATAGAAATATAAAACAATTGGGACAAGAGAAAAGCACTAAAATATAACGAGGAGACAACTTAAACAAATGGAAGCTAAACTTACAAGAGAACAGGCAAACGATCTTCTTCATAAGTACGTGAAGGGAGAAAACTACATTACACATAGCTATGCCGTAGAGGCTATCATGAGAGGACTCGCAAAGAGACTGGCACCTGAAGATGTCGAATACTGGGGCATCTGCGGACTGCTGCACGATCTCGATGAAGAGACTTCGCCTTGGAGAGACGACTTTGCAACACATGGTCCGACATCCGCTAAGATCCTGAGAGATGAAGGCTTTGGCGATCCTGTAATGGAAAACGCAATAATGTCGCACAATCCGATCTGCGGAAAGAATCCTGAGACTACGCTCGAGTATGCGCTGATCGCAGCCGACCCTATGTCGGGATTCCTGAAGGCTATCGCACAGATCTACCCTGACAAGAAGATCGCCAGCGTAAAGCACAAATCCGTCAACAAGAGATTCAAGGAGACACGCTTCGCAGCAGGTGCCAACAGACAGTACATGAGTCTCATCACAAAGACAGGCCTGGACTGGGACGAGTTCGTAGACATCGCGCTCGCATCGCTGGTAGAGGTCGCGGATGAGATCGGACTGTAAACTGAAGAAAAGAGAAAGACTGTAATGAGGAAAAAACTAATATATTATCCGGAAGGCGTATGCTCAGTAATGATTGAGATCGAGCTCGACGGAGATGTCATAAAGGATGTTGCTTTTACGGGCGGATGCAACGGGAATCTGAATGCGATTTCCAAGCTGATAAAAGGCATGAAAGCGGAAGATGTAATAGAGAAGCTCGAAGGCAACAGATGCGGCGTCAACAGCACTTCCTGCGCAGATCAGATGTGCAAAGGGCTCAGGAAGGCGCTTGCAGAGGCATAGCAGCAAACTGAAATATAGAATTTAGAGAACTATCGAAGTACGGAGAGAAAAATGACGATGCAGAGCAGAGGCGCAAAAGCTGCGCATCTTGAGGACCTTGCAACCAGAATGACGGAGATAGATACCAGACCGATCGACGGCCATCTGCTTGGAATGCATGAGAAGGTCGCTGAGGCGTTGGATCATCTGAAAAGGGCAATGTTCCCTTATCATTTCGGCAAGTCCCGCGCGAGATTTGCTGAAACAGAGAAGAGGACGTACGAGCTTATGAGGGCTTATGATGCGCTTGAGCAGACGCTTGAGCTCGTTTGCAAGGACCAGGAGGAGGCATCGGAAAAAACCGAGGCTCTCGTAGATGCGTTGCCGGATATTCTCGAAGTGCTTAAGACAGATGTTCAGGCGGGATATGACGGAGACCCTGCAGCTACGAGCATTGATGAGGTGATCACGACGTACCCTGCGTTCATAGCCATTTTCACCTACAGGATCGCGCACAAGCTCTATGAGCTCGGTGTGCCTATGATTCCGAGAGTTATGACTGAACAGGCACATGAGGTCACCGGAATCGATATTCACCCGGGAGCCCAGATAGGAAGATATTTCTTTATCGACCATGGAACGGGAGTTGTCATCGGCGAGACTACAACCATAGGCGAGCACGTAAAGCTGTATCAGCATGTTACCCTCGGCGCAAAGAGCTTCCCGGTAGGAGAGGACGGCATGCCTGTAAAGGGAATCAAACGTCATCCTGACTTAGGTGACAGGGTAGTCGTCTACGCCGGAGCCACGATACTCGGAGGCGATACCAAGATTGGAGATGACTGCGTGGTTGGCGGTAACGTATGGCTCACGCATTCGCTCGATCCGGGAGTTCACATAGTGACCAAATCGAGCGGGCACGCCCAGTTTACAAGCGAAATGGCTCCTGAAGAAACAA
This sequence comes from Mogibacterium sp., assembly GCA_017405845.1. Lineage (GTDB taxonomy): Bacteria > Bacillota > Clostridia > Peptostreptococcales > Anaerovoracaceae > Crickella. Next base: position 64,264 of record JAFQZQ010000040.1, read on the forward strand.
TAGAATGGTTCATCTGAATCCAATTTAAAAAGAGCGTCGCGGTCTTGATACAGCGGCGCTTCTTTAGTATAATCTCTTGAGTGCGGTCAGCGCATCTTTTGTGCTGGTTTCACCGCGACCTGGGGGTAGATAGGTGCTGGTGTGCCTCGCGGTCTTCAAAACCGTTTGCAGGGGGTTAGTAGCCTCCCGGGTGGGTTCGATTCCCACGTACTCCCGCCAAATAGATTATGGAGGTCGGATGCCATGACAAAGAAAGAATTATTGAGAGGACTCCCTAAAATCGACGAAGTGATGAGGCAGGAGTCTCTTGTTGTATTGTCAGAAGAGAAGGGCGATGCTCTGGTCACTGATGCCGTTCGCGCTGTCATCGCTGCCATCAGAGCTTCGATACTAGATCTCAGCGACGGAGAGGCGGATGATTTCGATGTCTCAGTGCTCGAGACGGGCGCGGTTGCAGAGTCAGCAATCGCCAGGATTTTCCATGAGGAAGAGCTGAATCTCTATCCGCTTATCAATGCGACAGGTACTATTCTCCATACGAATCTCGGAAGAGCACCTCTTTGTAAGGATGCTGTCGAGAACGTTATGAGAGTATCAAAAGGATATTCCGACCTTGAATATAACGTGCCTAAGGGCAAGCGTGGCTCGCGCCACGACCTCGTTGGTGACCTCATCGCCAGCCTTACCGGGGCTGAAGACGCTATGGTGGTCAACAATAATGCTGCAGCGACGATGATAGTCCTTGCTACTCTCGGAAAGGGCAAGGAAATCGTTGTATCCAGAGGAGAACTCGTAGAGATCGGCGGAGCTTTCAGGATTCCTGATATCATGATGCAGTCCGGTGCATTCCTTCAGGAGGTAGGTACCAGCAACAAGACAAAGGCATCCGACTATGAGAACGCAATTATGACCCGAAGCATGCTCGAAAAGGGCGATTGGTATGAGGAGGATCCGCGCCACGGAAAGCGTTTCGAGACCGGAGCGCTTATGAAGGTTCACAAGTCCAATTACGACATAGTAGGATTCACCGAAGAAGCTTCACTCGAAGAGCTTGTTGAGCTCGGAAAGAAGCACGATCTCCCGGTCATATTCGATATGGGAAACGGACTCATGCTCGATATGTCGGAATTCGGCCTTGACGAGCCTAACATACCGGCATCCCTGGCTACGGGCATTGACGTTATGCTGTTCAGTGGTGACAAGCTGTTGGGCGGCCCGCAGGCGGGAATAATCGTCGGAAAGAAAAAATACATAAAGGCAATGAAGAAGCATCCGCTGGCTAGGGCAATGAGAGTAGATAAGATGACCTTTGCAGCACTCGAAGCGACGCTCATGAAATACAGAGACCGCAAAACGGCACTCAGGGACATCCCGGTACTCCGCATGATATCCGCTTCAAACGAAGAAATGAGAAAGAAAGCTGAAAGGCTCGCTGATGCGATCAAGAGGGTCAATCCTTCCATATCAGTAGAACTCGTTCCTGTTGAAGACCAGATAGGCGGAGGCTCTGCACCTATGGTGAGACTGCCGGGCTGGGCTGTGTCAGTAAGAGACGGCAGCAAGTCGGCCGACAGAACGGAGAGAAAGCTCCGCAAGGCAGACATCCCGGTGATCGGAAGAATCAACGAAGACAGACTTCTGCTGTGCGTACGCACCATAGCAGATGACGAGATAGAGACAACTGCAGAGGCCCTGAGAAAGTAAGAATGAAGAATATAATCATCGGCACGGCCGGCCACGTCGATCACGGCAAAACGACGCTCATAAAGGCGCTCAGCGGAATCGACACTGACAGGCTGATAGAAGAGAAAAAGCGCGGCATCACGATCGAACTCGGATTCGCTCATATACCTAACGATGCCGGATACAACATTGGAGTCATCGATGTGCCGGGACATGAGAAATTCATTAAGCACATGCTCGCAGGCATAGGAGGCATCGACTTCGTTCTCTTTGTAGTTGCTGCTGATGAGGGTATAATGCCTCAGACAAGAGAGCACTTTGAAATACTGAATTCACTGGGCATAGACGACGGCATAATAGCCGTTACCAAGACCGATATGGTTGATGAGGAGTGGCTTGAGATGCTGCTCGAAGAGGTCGATGAATACTTCAAAGGTTCTTTCCTGGAAGGCAAGCCTGTCATACCTGTAAGCGCGGCCACCGGAGAGGGCATAGAAGAACTCAAGGCAGAGATAATCGCGAAGTGCGACAGAGACAACAAGCGCCGTGAAGAAAAAGAGCTTTTCAGACTGCCTGTAGACAGGGTGTTCACTATGCAGGGCTTCGGCACTGTTGTAACCGGTACGCTGATGGATGGTAATGTCAAGGTCGGCGATAACGTCATGATCTATCCTGAAGGCATTAAGGCCAAGGTAAGAGGCATACAGACATACGGCAAGGATACATACATTGCTGTGGCAGGCCAGAGAACTGCAATCAACCTGTCCGGAGTTACAAAGGACGACATAGACAGAGGCGATATCGTAGCGTATCCGGGTGCCGTTACAGTTACCGGCATGATAGACGCAGAGATCAGCATATTCAGCTCAACGGACAGGGTAGTTCTGAATAACAGCAGGGTGCACCTGTACTGCGGATCTGATGAAGTGCTCTGCAAGGTGATACTTCTCGACAGAGATGCGCTTTCTGCGGGAGAAACCGCTTACGCACAGCTGAGGCTTGAGGAGCCTGCAGCTGTAAGGCGCGGGGACAGGTTCATTATTCGTTTCTACTCTCCGATAATAACTGTTGGCGGCGGCCGTATAATCGACGCACTGCCTGCAAAGCACAAGAGAAATAAACCGGAGATACTTGCCGGTATGGATGTTCTCTCGGGCGGTTCGGTAAGCGAGATAATATATGCCAAAGCCTGCGAGAGGCGTTTTGTCAGGCAGCAGGAGCTCGCTTCAGAGCTTGGGCTTCTGCCACAGGAAATGGCTTCTGCAGCAACGGGCGGTATAGCTGATGGTACGCTGGTGATACTGCCTGATGATACTATAGTAAGCGATTCCAAATTCGCGCATCTAAGTGAAGATATCAGCAATATAATAAATGCCTATCACGCAGATAATCCTTTGGCTGAAGGTATTCCGCGTCAGGAGCTCCTGTCCAGGCTAAAGGCGAGATGGTTCACCGATGACGATAAGCTGGTACAGGCAGTCCTGATATACTTGCTGGGACAGGGCTTTATCGAAGACAGGGGCAAATCAATCGCTATCAGCGGATTCAGCATTGAGTACACTGATGAGCAAAAGGTCCTGAAAGAAAAAATAGCAGCAATGTACTCCGCTGCCGGGATAGAAATGATAAAGAATGACGAGGTATTCGCACTTTATAAGGACAGCAGAATAGTTCGCGCCATTCTTGAAGATCTGGAGTCCGAAGGGGCGATATATAAAGTTAACCCGTCATATTACATTGATACGCCGGCCTGGGAGAAGACAGTGCTTGCTGCAAGGTCATTTGATGGATGTTTCACTCTGGCAGAATACAGGGACAGACTCGGGACGTCCAGAAAATATGCAGCTGAGTTACTTCCTGCAATGGATAAAGCCGGTATAACGGTGTTTGATGGTGAAACCAGAAGGGTGGTTAAGTAATCATAGAATGACTGGCAGAGAAACGTTATCAGTAAACAAAAGAATATTCAGAGCTTTTGCGGCAGGACTCGCATTGCTGCTGTGTTTGCTGATGCTTGCAGGCTGCAATTCTATGAACGGGGCAGAGAAAAAGGTTGAAAAAGAGCTCAGCACACTTCAGTCTTCGGATACTCTGGGGAGCGAAGTCGTTAATCTCAGGGAATCCCTGTCAGATGAAGGCAAGGCGAACTTTGACGGCTTCCTGAAAAAGCTGAAAGGCTACGATTTTGAGATCACCGGAAGCGAAAAAGACGACGATAAGGAAGATGACTACACTCTCGTAAGCGTAAATATAAGGACCTACGACTTCGGCAGAGAGTATCTGGCAGCATGGACGGAGTATCTCAAAGCCAATGAAGGTACAAAGACCGACGATATGACAGAGTTCTATGAGCTGCTCTTTGCCAGACTCAATGGCCTGACTGAAAAGGATTATATAGACACAATAAAGATAGTATGCATCGATCCGCTCGATAACGGGGAATGGATCGCAAACATAAAGGATAATGAAGAACTGCAGGATGCCATATTCGGAGGCATGATGAGAGAGATGAAAGCTCTCGCTGCAGAATAAGAAACACAATATTTGGAGGAGTAGAAATGATCAACAAGTACAGCAACATTTGCATGCATGAAGACGGACATGATGGCGGAGCAGCTCCGGAGAACTGCACACATGACTGCAGCACCTGCGGCGCTGACTGTGCGTCGAGAGAAGGCGGCATCCAGAAGGCACAGCTCAACCCATACAGCTCTGTAAAGAAAGTCATCGGAGTCGTATCGGGCAAGGGCGGTGTTGGTAAGTCGATGGTAACAGCACTTTCGGCTATCGCAGCAACCAGGAACGGTTACAGGACCGGAATCATGGACGCGGATATAACAGGCCCATCCATCCCTAAGATGTTCGGAGTGCATACAAAGGCATACGGAAGCGACTACGGTATTCTGCCGGAGACTACTCCTCTCGATATCAAGATGATGTCAATCAATCTGCTCGTAGAGAACGAAACAGACCCTGTCGTTTGGAGAGGACCTGTCATCGGCGGAGTAGTTGAGCAGTTCTGGACTGATGTTTATTGGGAAGACCTCGATGTCCTCTTCATAGACATGCCTCCGGGGACCGGAGACGTGCCTCTGACTGTATTCCAGTCGATTCCTATCGATGGCATCATCGTAGTAACATCTCCTCAGGACCTCGTATCCATGATAGTCGGAAAGGCTGTAAAGATGGCTAACCTGATGAACATTCCTGTTCTCGGACTTGTTGAGAACATGAGCTACATCACTTGCCCTGACTGCGGACGCAAAATCGAGATGTTCGGACCAAGCCAGGCAAAAGCTGTAGCTGCTGAATATGGAATCAAGCTGCTCGAGCAGCTGCCGATCGATCCGATCCTTTCGCAGGAGGCAGACCTCGGAAAGATCGAATTCAATGAGGGCACACAGATGGAATCCATCCTCGAGGTGCTCGACGATCTCGGACTTAAAGCAGAGTAATACTTATAATTAGAGAAAGGATACTTATTTGGGCGAACTGATTAGACTTGAAGGCATCGTCAAGAGCTTTGACGATACTATGGTGCTTAATGGCATAGACCTCAGCGTGGACGAAAATGAATTCGTAACACTGCTGGGTCCTTCGGGCTGCGGTAAAACTACGACCCTCCGCATTATCGCCGGCTTTGAAAAGCCTGACGAGGGCAGGGTATATTTTGAGGGCAAGGATATCACGGACATGCCGGCGAACCAGCGTCCGGTCAATACCGTATTCCAGAATTATGCACTCTTTCCGCATATGACAGTCGGCGAGAACATCGCATTCAGCCTCAGGGTCAAGAACAGACCTGAAGCTGAAATCAAGGAGAAAGTTGCGAACGCTCTGAAGCTCGTTAACCTTAGTGGTTTTGAGAACAGGCGTATAGATCAGCTGTCAGGCGGACAGCAGCAGAGAATCGCAATGGCAAGGGCTATAGTTAACGAGCCGAGAGTACTGCTGCTTGACGAGCCGCTCGGTGCTCTCGACCTTAAACTTCGTCAGGAGATGGAGTATGAGCTGGTGCGACTCAAAAAGGAGCTCGGCATCACATTCATTTATATTACCCACGACCAGGAAGAAGCGCTGACGATGTCCGACAAGGTAGTCGTTATGAACGAGGGATACATACAGCAGGAAGGCACCCCTCAGGAAATCTATGATGAGCCTGTAAACGCTTTTGTTGCTGACTTTATCGGCGACAGCAACATCGTATCCGGTCAGATGGTAGCCGAGAAAGTGGTCAATATCGATGGCATCGATTATCCTTGCATAGACGGACGCGAGGAAGGATTCCCTCCCGGACGCAAGGTCGACGTGGTAATCAGACCTGAGGATATCGACATAGTGCCTTACGGTGAAGGCCTCTGGAACGGCACCATAATCTCGAAACTCTTCATCGGAGTACACTATGAGATGCTGGTGCAGAGCGAGCACGGTCAGATCGAATGGCTGCTGCAGAACTACGACCAGCATGATGTGGGAGAGAAGATCGGCATGTACGTCGATCCTGAAAACATACAGATAATGCACAAGCCTAAGAGCGAGGCCGAACACGCTATAGAACTGGATATATAATGGCTAAAAAAACGTATTCAATCCCTTTCATAATATGGATAATAGCAGGGACCATAATCCCGCTTGCTTCGATTGCCTATTACGGCTTCACAAGCAGGGATGGAGGATTCACCTTTGAAAACATCACTGCGATGTTCAGGGGTGATCACCTTCAGGCGCTCGGTCTGTCGCTTTTGCTTGCTTTCATAAGCACCGCAATATGCCTTCTGCTGGCATTCCCTATGGCAATGGTCCTAAGGGAGAGCAAGTACGGCAAGCAGGGATTCCTCATCTTCGTAATCATTCTTCCGATGTGGATGAACTTCCTTCTGCGTACAATGGCATGGCAGGTGCTGCTCGAAAGACAGGGCGTAATAAACGCTCTTATAACCGCAATCGGGCTTCCGCGTCAGGAGATGATGAACACCCCGGGAGCTATTGTACTGGGCATGGTATATGACTTCCTGCCGTTCATGATACTCCCGATATACAATACCGTATCGAAAATCGACAACCACCTTATCGAGGCGGCATACGACCTCGGTGCCACAAAGGGTAAGGTATATACGAAGGTAATATTCCCGCTTTCCGTACCGGGAATCGTCAGCGGTATCACAATGGTATTCATTCCTGCACTCACAACCTTCGTAATTTCGAACATGCTGGGTGGAGGCAAGATCAACCTCATCGGAAACATCATCGAACAGGAATTCACCGTCAACTCCAACTGGTATCTGGGCTCAGGCCTGTCACTTGTCATGATGGTATTTATCATCTTGAGCATGCTTATGTTACAGAAATTTGATAAGACCGGTGGAGCTAATCTTATATAACAAAAAAATATGAAGAAAATTTTCGGACGCATCTACATTTTAATAATCATGCTCTTCCTGTATCTGCCGATACTGACTCTTATTGTGCTCTCATTCAATGAGACCAAGTCAATGTCGGTATGGGGCGGTTTCAGCCTCAAGTGGTACGATGAGCTTTTCCACAGCCGGCTCATGATGGGCGCTATAGTGAATACCTTCTCCATAGCGATCCTGGCCGCTCTTATCGCGACTGTTGTCGGCACTCTTGCGGTTCTCGGAATGGCAGCCATGAAGCCGCGTACACAGAATGTGCTTCTTGGATTTAATAACATCCCGATGCTGAACGCCGATATCGTCACAGGTATCGCGCTCATGCTCTTCTTCCTCATGGTAGGAGCACCGCGCGGATACATGACCATACTGTTCAGCCACGCAACGTTCTGCATTCCTTATGTGATACTTTCAGTCAGACCGCGTGTGAACAAAAATACCGACAGGCTGTATGAGGCGGCGCTCGACCTCGGAGCTTCCGAGGGTTATGCGTTCCGCAGAATCGTGCTGCCGGAGCTGCGCCCGGGCATTATGTCGGGCTTCCTCCTGAGCTTTACGATGTCAGTCGATGATTTCATCATCACATACTTCACAAGGGGAGCGGGCATCAACACGATATCTACTCTCATATACAGCGAAGTAAAGATCGGTATCAGACCGAGCCTCTTTGCTCTCTCGTCGATCATATTCGTAGTAGCGCTTGTAACGCTGCTGGTAGTGAATATGAGGCAGGACAGGGCAGACAAACTCAGATCTTTGGAGGTTTAAAGAATGTTCAGGGAATTACCCGGCGACGGCGTAAAACACGAAATAGAAGCTTATATCAGGGAGTCGGTAAAGACCTTTACTGCTGAAGGTGTTGTTCCGAAGCTTGCTGTGATCAGAGCAGGTGATGATGACGGTCAGAAGTATTACGAGAGCGCGATACTAAAACAGAGCGCTGCGTATGGCATCGAAACCCAGGCAATCAATTTCACCAGCAACATAGGACAGGCACTGGTAGAGGTTACACTGCAGGCCATCAACGAGGATGAGGGCGTGCACGGCATCATCATGCTCAGGCCTCTCCCGGCAGGAATCGACAGCGAGAAACTGCGTACAATGCTCAATCCGGCAAAGGATGTTGATGCGATAACGGATATCTCGATCGCAGAACTCTTTGCAGGTAAGGAAGACGCTTTTTATGCCTGCACAGCTGAGGCCTGCATGGAGGTGATGCGTTATCACGGCATTGACCCTTCAGGACGCAAAGTCACTATAATGGGCAGAAGCCTCACGGTTGGAAAGCCGCTCGCCATAATGATGCTGAACGCGGACGCAACAGTCACAGTATGCCACTCGCGCACTTCCGAAGAGGACCGCATCAAGGCGTGCAGAGATGCAGACATAGTGGTGCTGGCAACGGGCCTCACGCAGGGATACGGGAGCAAATATTTCAGAAATGGACAGATAATACTGGATGTCGGCACAGGGACAGGCAGAGACGGAAAGATGCACGGAGATCTCGATATCGAGGAGATCAAAGAAACCGGGGAAATCACCGATCTCACATACACGCCTGTACCGGGAGGCATAGGGAGAGTAACTACGGCAATACTGCTCCGCAACATAATTAAGGCCGCAAAGAAAGGTTAGTTATGGGGTTCAGATATTACTACGCAGACAGAATACGTGAAAGAATGCCGGGCTTCAGGGGCACCGACGAAGAGCTCCAGGCTGCAATTGATGACATAAGCCTGCTGTACAACTCCGCTATAAGGGAAGTTGAGACAAGGCTCAGCATACTGTCAGACGACTTTGACAAGAAGCATTCATACATGCCGATACACCATGTGCATTCAAGGCTCAAGACCTTTGAGAGCATAATCGAAAAGGCTACAAGGTATGGTATAGAGGATCCGCTCAACAACCTTGACAAGGTGAAGCGCGATATACTCGACATCGCCGGCGTCAGAGTGGTATGCAACTACGAGGAGGATCTTTCGACAATGTCGGGACTTCTGCTCTCGCAGGAAGACATAGAGATGATAAGGGTAAAGGACTACTGCGACCGGCCGAAAGAGAGCGGCTACCGCAGCATGCACGTGGTAATAGCCGTACCGGTATATCTCGTAAACAAAAGGAAAATGGTGCCGGTCGAGATACAGTTCAGGAGCATCATGATGGATGCCTGGGCAAGCCTCGAACACGAGCTTAGATATAAAAACAAGGGCAAGCTCGCGCAGGATATAGTGGATACGCTAAAGGAGTGCGCGGAGAACCTGCACGATGTAGATGAAAAAATGTCGAGAGTACGCCACGAAGTGCTCAAGCTAGACAGTAAATACAGTGATTATTAAGGAGTAACAATGAAGAATCTCGCAAAGACATACAACCCGAAGGATTTTGAGGACCGCATCTATGAGATGTGGGAAACAGAAGGAGCTTTTGATGCAGATGTTGACAGGGACAAAAAACCTTTCACCATCGTGATGCCGCCTCCGAATATTACCGGCCAGCTCCACATGGGTCATGCTCTTGACCAGACACTTCAGGATGTTCTGACAAGATGGAAAAGAATGCAGGGATACAGCGCACTCTGGCTCCCGGGTTCAGACCATGCCAGCATCGCAACTGAGGTAAAGGTAGCAAACGAGCTTAGGGAGAAGACCGGACGTGACAAGAGGGACTTCACCAGAGAAGAGTTCCTTGAGCACGCATGGGCATGGAAGAAAGAGTACGGCGGACGCATCACCAAGCAGTGCCGCAAGCTCGGAGACTCCTGCGACTGGAGACGTGAGCGCTTCACAATGGACGAGACCTGCAACAAGGCTGTCGTCAAGTTCTTCATTAATCTTTATGAAAAGGGCTGGATTTATAAGGGCAACCGTCTGATCAACTGGTGCCCATGCTGCAAGACATCTCTGTCAGATGCAGAGGTCGAGCATGAAGATGAGAACGGCAAGTACTGGTATTTCAGATATCCTGCAAAGGATGGAGGCGAGGGAATAACCGTTGCTACATCCAGACCTGAGACCATGTTCGGAGATATCGCGATTGCGGTACATCCGAGCGATGAGAGATATAAGGACCTCGTAGGCAAGACTGTTATCCTTCCGTTAGTCGGAAGAGAGATCCCGGTTATTGCTGATGAATATCCGGATCCTGAAAAGGGCACAGGAGCTGTAAAAATTACTCCGGCTCACGACCCTAACGACTTTGAAGTCGGTCAGAGACATAATCTCGAGATGATCTCGTGCATGAACGACGATGCTACTATGAATGAGTATGCCGGCAAGTACGAGGGCATGGACAGATATGAGTGCAGAAAGGCATGGGTGAAGGATCTTGACGATGCCGGATTCCTCGTGAAGACCGAGGATATGGTCATCCCTGTAGGTAAGTGCTACAGATGCCACAACGCAGTTGAACCGATGATGAGTGATCAGTGGTTCGTTAAGATGGATGAGCTTGCAAAGCCGGCTATCAAGGCTGTTGAATCAGGACGCATGAAGTTCGTGCCTGAGAGATTCAGCAAGGTATACCTCAAGTGGCTCTATGAGATCCGCGACTGGTGCATCAGCCGTCAGCTCTGGTGGGGACACAGGATCCCTGCGTACTATTGCGATGAGTGCGGTGAGATCGTAGTTGCGGCAGGAATGCCTGAGGTTTGCCCGAAGTGCGGATGCAAACACTTCACACAGGATGAAGACGTTCTTGACACATGGTTCAGCTCGGCACTCTGGCCGTTCTCAACACTCGGATGGCCTGAGAAGACAGAGTCGCTTGATTATTACTATCCTAACAGCGTTCTGGTAACAGGATATGACATCATCTTCTTCTGGGTAGTGAGGATGGTATTCTCCGGTTACGAATGTATGGGAGACGCACCGTATGACTATGTATTCGTTCACGGTCTGGTAAGGGATGAGCTCGGACGCAAGATGTCGAAGTCGCTCGGAAACGGAGTGGATCCGCTCGTATCCATCGATCAGTACGGAGCAGATGCTCTGAGATTCATGCTTTGCACGGGAATCTCCCCGGGAAATGATACGCGTTACATCCCTAAGAGGATAGAAGCTGCGCGTAACTTCGCAAACAAGCTCTGGAACGCTTCCAGATTTACAATAATGAACCTTCAGGACGAGTCCGGTGAGTGGCTGCCTATGGGATATGAGGAGTCAGAACTCAAGGACGAGGACAAGTGGATACTTCACATGACAAACGAAGGTGCTAAGTACATCACCGAAATGCTCGACAAATTTGAGCTTGGCCTTGCCGGACAGAGAGTATATGAGCTCATCTGGGATGTTTACTGCGACTGGTACATCGAGATGGTTAAGGGCAGACTCTACGGTGATGATGAAGAGGACAAGAAGGTCGCAAGAGCAGTTCTCACAAAGGTTCTTAAGGATCTCCTGAAGTTCCTGCACCCGTTCATGCCGTTCATTACAGAAGAAATCTGGGGAGTTCTTCCTCATGATGAAGCCAAGACAGGCCGTGATGCCATGCTCATCAGAGCAGAGTGGCCGGTATATGATGCTTCAATGGACTATTCTGATTCGGTACGCAGAGTAGAGACAGCCATGGCAGTCGTCAAGGCAGTCCGCAACATCCGCGCAGAGGCAGAGGCTGCACCTGGCAGAAAGCTTAATCTCATCATAAAGACGGATACACTCGGCTCGGATATCGAAGCGGTAGCTGAACGCATCAGAAAGCTTGCAAATGTTGTTGACATAGACATTAAGGGCACTGATTTCGAGATGCCGTCAGATGTAATGACAGCTGTTATCGACGGTGCGGAGATCGCAGTCAAGTTAGATGACCTGGTAGACAGGGATGCTGAGATCGAGAGACTCACAAAGGAGAAGGCAAGACTCGAGAGCGAGGTGCTTCGCGTAGAAAAGAAGCTCGCAAACCAGGGCTTTGTTGCCAAGGCTCCTCAGAAGCTCGTAGAAGAAGAGAAGGCAAAAGGCGAGAAATACCGCGAGATGCTCGCAACAGTCATCGCGCGTCTCGAATCATTGAAATAATATGGCGAGTTTTGACGGACTGGATAGAATGAAAGCGCTGTTGTCCGTGCTCGGAAACCCCGAGGCGGACTTCAGAGCCATACATATAGCAGGCACAAACGGAAAAGGTTCTACCGCAGTGATGACGGCTTCCATACTTGAGGAGGCCGGTTTCACCGTTGGCCTTTATACCTCACCGCATCTTGAGAATGAGTGCGAGAGGGTGCAGGTATGGGACGGCACACATCAGATGATAAATCAGACTCATTTCGATAAGCTGAAAGAAAGTGTGCGTGCAGCTGAAGATAATGTAAAGGAAACTTTACGTAATGCGGGCGTTGAACCGGGCAAACTAACTGTATTCGAAATCTACACTGCTGCAGCATATCTGTACTTTGCAGAGATGAATCCCGACTATGTGGTACTCGAAACCGGGTTGGGAGGCAGACTGGATTCGACCAACACAATTGAGAAGCCTCTGGTGTCAGTGATCACTCAGGTTGGACTCGATCATACCGCTGAGCTGGGGCGTACCATTTTCAAGATAGCTCACGAGAAGGCAGGAATCATCAAGCCTGGTGTTCCTGTCGTTTCTCAGACACCTGATCTTAATGTCAAAAACATATTCAGAAGGACAGCTTCCGAAAGAGGCTGTGAGTTCATCGATGTATCTGCCGTATATGACAGGTACAAAGGTGTTGAGCTGGCGATGAAGGGCGAGCATCAAATCAGAAATGCTGCGACTGCTGTTGAGGCGATTAAAGCCGCAGGCATCGAAGTTTCTGATGAAGCAATCAGCATCGGCCTCGCAAATGCGTATCTTCCGGGGCGCTTTGAGATATTAAACATGGAGACAGCCGGCAAAGGAGAACCTTTCTTTATAATAGACGGTGCCCACAATCCTGACGCGATAAGTGCGCTCACAGAAACCTTCTCGGCTTTTGCGCGCGAGAATAAGATAAAAAGAACTTTTGTAATTTTTGGCAGTATGAAAGACAAAAATTACACTCGTATGATACAATTAATGACAGGTAATATGAGGGGCTGCAACTTTGCTACGGCTGCCGTTGAGTACGGAAGGGCAGAAGATCCGGAGCGCCTGGGGGAAACCTTCGCAGCCTGCGGCAGAAGCTGCATAGTATGTGAATCTGCAGCCGAAGCGTATCAGCTGTCAAAAGACGGAAAGTACGAGTGTGTACTCGTGACCGGCTCGATTTATCTTGCCGGTGAGTTGAGGAGTCTGTATTTGCAGGATCATAAATCACTGTAATAAATATATTAACCTTAATTGTTTTATCTCAAAGGAGAGAAAGGATCAGCGTATGTTTGACAGAAACGGTAATGACAACAGCAACTATAATCAGATGATAGTTGAGGAGATCAGCAAAAGTTCTGAGAGAGTCGCAGATCTCGTAAACAGAGAGTATCTGAGACAGAAGAACAACGTAGAGCTCATCGCATCTGAAAACTACTGCTCCGAAGCTGTAATGGCTGCTTGCGGAAGCTGTCTCTCATGGAAGTATGCAGAGGGCTACCCACAGAAGCCGATTGAAAGATACTCGGGAAATAAGGGCAGATACTATGGCGGAACGATTGTCGTAGACGAGCTCGAAGAGTACTGCTGCGACCTCTGGAGAAAAGTATTCAACACTGACTATCACGTCAATGTTCAGCCTCATTCAGGTTCACAGGCAAACTTCGCTGCATATAAGGCAGTTCTTGAGCCGGGCGACACTGTCCTTGGTCTCAGCCTCGACAACGGCGGACACCTCACACACGGTTCCGGCGTAAACTTCAGCGGCAAGCTGTATAACGTGATTTCTTATGATGTGGACGAAAACGGCCGCATCGATATGGAAGATGTCAGAAAGAAAGCTCTTGAGTTCAAGCCTAAGCTGATCCTTACAGGAGCATCCGCTTATGCAAGAATCATCGACTTCCCTGCATTTGCAGAAATCGCTAAGGAAGTAGGAGCATACTTCATGGTAGATATGGCTCATATCGCAGGTCTTGTAGCTGCAGGTGAGCATCCATCCCCATTCGGATATGCTGACATCGTTACAACAACTACTCACAAGACACTGAGAGGACCTCGTGGCGGCCTGATCTTCGCAAGAGTTGATCTCGCCAAGAAGGTTGACTCCGCAGTATTCCCTTATGCACAGGGCGGTCCGCTCTGCCACATCATCGCAGGTAAGGCTGTATGCGCTGAGGAAGCTCTGAAGCCTGAGTTCAAGACATATGCCCGTCAGGTAAGACTCAACTGCGCAGCACTCGCTGACGAATTCATCAAGATGGGATATAAGATCGTTACAGGCGGCACAGACAACCACGTATTCCTGCTCGATCTCCTAGACGAGCCATTCTCGGGCAAGGAGCTCCAGGCAGCATGCGACGAGGTAGGCATCACACTCAACAAGAACTGCGTTCCTAACGAGAGAAGATCACCGTTCCAGACATCCGGCGTACGTATCGGAACAGCTCCGATGACAACAAGAGGATATCTCGAAGATGATTTCCGCAAAGTTGCTCACAGAATCGACGATGTAGTTAAGGAACTCAGAGCACAGAAGGCTGCAGAGGCTGAAGAAGCTAAATAGTAAGCGGCAAAAAACTGATTGTTTGTAATTAAATGCCCTGCCTTTGTAAAAAAGGCGGGGCAAATCATTGAATAAGTTTTTTTGCTGTTGTAGAATGAAAAAAATATCACGACAGAGAAAAAGAGGAGGTACTGACCTATGGTGAAGCTTTTGATTGGACATAAAGGAAGCGGCAAGACCAAGAGAATGATCGAACTCGCAAATGAAACAGTCCAGACAGCCAGAGGCAGCATCGTATTTATAAATAAGAATTCCAGACTGATTTATGATCTTGACTACAAGATCAGAGTAGTGTGCATGGAAGATTTTCCGCATATTACAAACGAAGACGAGTATATTGGTTTCCTTTTCGGAATCATGAGCTCCGACAACGACATTGAGACAATCTTCCTCGATGGCATCATGAGACACAGAGACTTCGCTCTTGAAGTGCTCCCAAGTTTCATTGAGAAGATCAAAGTCATTTCAAAGGAATCCGGCATCGACTTCGTACTCAGCGTGAGTGCTGAACTCGAAGAGATGATAGGCGTCGTATTCGACGATATGGAAGTGCTCAACTGATATGACAGTAATAGAACAAATACTTGAAGGAATCAATAGAGGCAGAGCCATGTACGACAAAGTGCATGGCTCTCTTACAACTGCGGCAGAAAACGGCTATGCAGAAGCCTGCGAACTTTGCCTCGGGGACAATCTCGAATATATGAGATCTCTCCTTGATCGGGGATATGCCGGGGCTTTCAGGCTGATTTATATCGATCCGCCGTTCTTTACGCGCTCAAGTTTTAACGCTTCTATAAGCGTTAAAGATGCAAAGGGAGCCAGCCATAAGGTGCATCATCTCGCATATGATGACAAGTTTGACCGAAGCCTCGAATACTACATTGAGAATATGACGGTCCGCATCCTTATGATGAGAGATCTCCTTGCAAATGATGGCCTTATGTGGATACATCTGGACTGGCATTCGTCACACTACATAAAGCTGGTGCTCGACGAGCTCCTGGGCGAAAAAAACTTCGTCAACGAGATAATCTGGCAGTATAAGTCAGGTGGCTCCGGAAAACGTCATTTTGCGCGTAAGCACGATACCATACTCGTATATTCAAAGAGTGCAAAATACTATATCAATGTGCCTAAGGAGAAGTCATATAACAGAGACCGCAAGCCGTACAGGTTCAGGGGAGTCGCTGAATACAAGGACGAGGGCGGATGGTATACGCTTGTAAACATGAAGGACGTCTGGAGTATCGATATGGTAGGACGCACTTCTGCTGAGCGCACGGGCTATGCTACACAGAAGCCTCTGGAGCTCATGAAGCGCATCATCGAAGCTTCGACTGAGCCGGGCGATCTGGTCGGAGATTTCTTCTGCGGAAGCGGAAGCCTTCCTGAAGCGGCACATGTACTGAACCGCAAATGGATAGCTTGCGACAGTGAGGAACTGGCAGCGGCCATGTCGCGGCGCAGACTCAGAAAGACAGGAGCTGACTTCAGATTCATAAGACTCGATGAAGTAAAGCCGGGCAGCGGCAGGGCAGACATAGAGGTTCTGAGTAAGGATGCACTCGAAGACGGAAGGTCGCTGTACAAGTGCAGGCTCAAAGACTTTGTGCCTGATATTGATACAGGCTCAATTCAGATGAAGGACCGCGGTCATGTCAGTGAGGCACTTAAGGCTGACAGACTGCAGTTTGCTGATCATGTAATGATAGATCCTGACTTCAACGGGACTTTTGAAAGCAGATACATATTTGATGCTGCAAGCGACAGCATCAGCTTCATTTCGGGCGGCAATTTTGCTGCCATAGTTGTAGACCGGTTCGGCAGGGAATATCCTGCAGAAATCGTATGCTGACATTAAAAACAGGTGACAGGATTATGAGTAGCAATGAAGAAAATAAAGCGGTAAGTTCGCTTGATAAAAAGCTGGAGCGTGAAGCTGCTGTAAATAAAAAGGTAAATGCGATATACGCAAACGATCCGGAGCTCCACGGCAAGTCCAGATTCCAGGCAAGAGCACAGGAAATCGGCCTGGCTTTGCTTGCGGTTATAATAGGATCTCTTGGGACAGTAGGAATCATGCTGCCAAATGGACTTACATTTGGCGGAATAACGGGTATAGCAAGAATCATACAGAAGTTGACCGGTGTAAATTATTCGTTAATTTACTATGTTCTCGCTTTTATTGTGCTAATCATCGTCGGACTTTTCCTTGGTTTCAAGGAAATAAGGAAAATTGCACTTATGTCGGTGTCATATCCGACGGTAATGATGGTACTGGAGCTGAAGAAAGTGGTGCTGATAAAGAGCGACGATCTCTTTCTGGTCGCTGTGTTCTGCGGAGTCGTGCTTGGGATATCCAACGGTCTTACTTTCAAGGCAGGATTCTCCTCAGGAGGCACTGATTCGCTCGCTAAGGTGATCAAATACCGCTGGCTGCCTCATCTGGGCATAAACGATATTACGTTCGCCATAAACGCTCTGATCGTGCTTGCAAGCGTATTTGTATTCGGACTCCAGATTGCTTTATATGCTGTAATCATCATTTTCGTTTCAATGAGAGTGGGTGAGACTGTAATGTACGGTTTCAGTGACAAGATCGTTGAGCTCGACATAATCCCGGGCGATGCCGAAGCGCTCGCAGACTATATTATGAATGAACTCGGCCGCGGTGTATCCAGCATTGAAGTGACAGGAGAGTATACCGGAGATAAGAGAAAACAGCTCAAGATACTCTGCTCGCCTCGCGAGAGCTTCCTCATCAAGAGACATCTGGCAAAGGAAGACCCTAAGTCATTTGTATCGGTCATAAGCATCAAATCGGTATGGGGCAGAGGACGCGGATTCTCGGATATCAGAAGCATGGATAACTAAAGAAGATCCCGGCAATAAAATAACGCCTTTCATGGAATTGAAAGGCGTTTTATTTATTTTTTGTAATAGTGCTCAGCCAGAGCCCTGGAAACAAGGTTGACTGTTCGTGGATTCAAAATCAGATAGTTGTTGATGCAATCGGGGTCGCTTCGCAACACCCCTGAATTGATAAAGGAAACATCCATGTACAGGTCATCTCCGTGGCTGCTGACGGGAGCAACTATCTCAAATGAGGATGATGCGGCATTAAATGTCACGGTAAGAAGCTCGTCCGCGTCGGGGAAATATGCCGCTGAAATCGGATCTGTGATCTGCTCCCCGGTAATGCGCAGCTTTTTAGCGAATTCTTTTAATTTAGGACGCGCGCTGAGCCTGCCGCCGGCTGCAGGGAGGCCGTAAGTGGCGAGAGCCTGATGTATATCCGGAACGTCAGCAAGCGTAAGGTACATAAGTCTGTTTAAATGCAGCACGTCTTCTCTGTTGTGTGTAAGAATGATCTTTTCTATCGTGCTGTTGCCGCTGATAGCATACTGATCGAAAAGGGCGACGCTCTCCTTGCCGGTTATGGTGTCACCGCGGTCCGATAATATGCCGTAGTGGTTTTCTATGGACATTTGACTCATGGACTCCAGACGGCTCCTCATATCCGTGCATTTGCGCAGGAACCTATAAAGATCAAAGTGGTACATTTTCAGCTGTCTACCGAGAAAATTTGCGTCCAGACGGGCATTTATGAATGGCACATCAAAGGCGCAGCCGTTGAAAGTGATCAGATAGCCTGCGTCGTTGTGTTCCAGGTAATCCATCGCTGCATCGAGAACCTTCGCCTCTTCATAGTGGTTCTCTGCAAGAAACTGTGTGATGCGCACGCCACTGTCCGTCCTCATCAAGAGACCGATGAGTATAGCCTTACATCTGCTGCGGTCAAGTCCGGTAGCCTCGATATCCAGCACACATGGTTTCATGCCGCTGAAATAGGCGTCCCATTCCGGATGAAATTCACCTGTTATTCTGTAATCTCTTGTAAAAGTCTTCATCGAATTGATTTTAGCCTATCTGCGTGATAGAGTAAATTGATACATAAAAAAGGAGATTCAAAAATGAAATTAGGCATAGTAGGACTTCCAAACGTAGGAAAGAGCACATTGTTTAACGCAATAACGAAGGCCGGGGCAGAAGCAGCGAATTATCCGTTCTGCACCATTGAGCCTAACGTCGGTGTAGTGACCGTTCCGGATGAACGCGTAACAACGCTGTCAAACGTATATCATTCAAAAAGGACCATCTATACGACGATAGAGTTCAGTGATATCGCCGGCCTGGTAAAGGGTGCATCCAAGGGCGAGGGCCTCGGTAATAAATTCCTCGGACATATAAGGGAAGTTGAGGCAATAGTACATGTTGTAAGATGCTTTGATGATGATAATGTCGTTCATGTGGATGGCAGGATAGACCCTGTAAGTGACATAGAGGTCATCAACACAGAGCTCATCATCGCTGATATGGAGGTAATGGAGCGCAGGATCGCCAAGACTGAAAAGCAGGCAAAGGCTGATAAATCTGCCAGAGCTGAGCTGGAGCTTGTTAAACGCATATATGAACTTCTCTCAGAGGGGAGGCGCGCAAGGGAAATCGATGATCTCAGCGATGAGGAAGCAGCTTTCGTAAAGTCACTTGATTTGCTGACATATAAGCCGGTGATCTACGCTGCGAATGTATCGGAAGATGATGCAGCAGGTGAGGACAACGAATACGTTAAGGCGGTAAGAGAACATGCTGAAGCTGAAGGCTCTGAAGTCGTCGTAATAAGCGCTAAGGTTGAATCCGAGCTGGCAGAACTCGAAGACGACGAGCGCGAGATGTTCCTTGAGGAGCTGGGCATTGAAGAGTCAGGCCTCGATAAGCTCATCAAGTCATCGTATGCTTTGCTCGATCTCATAAGCTTCCTCACGACAGGAGAGGATGAGACGAGAGCGTGGACGATCAAGCGCGGAACGCGTGCTCCGCAGGCAGCCGGAAAGATCCACAGCGACTTCGAAAAGGGCTTTATACGTGCGGAAACCATAGCTTACGACAAGCTTATGGAGGTCGACGGAAAGCTCTCAGCAGCAAAGGAAAAAGGCTGGCTGAGGTCTGAGGGAAAGGACTATATCGTGAAGGATGGAGATGTAATGCATTTCCTCTTTAACGTGTAGTGGTTGACAATACTGGCTTTTTTAGCACTCTTGTACTAATAACGCGGATTATGTTTTTTTGAAGTACATTTGCATTGCAAAAGTGCTACGTGACCCATATAATGCAGTTAGGGATTGCAGAAGCAATCCTATCTCTAGTCCCAATACCCTTTTTCGAAAGAGACTGCACCCCTTGCAGTTTCTTTCATTTTTTGAAAAAAAACAGCGCCTTCATAGACGCTGTGGGTTAGCTATATGCGTTTGTGAGTGGAGGCGTATCTGTAAAGGAATATGCCGAATACGACAGCGCACAGGCTGATTACCTGGGCTTGCTTGAACGGGCCTATCATAAGGGAGTCCGTTCGGAGGGCTTCAACAAAGAACCGCTCCAGTGAATAGAAAATGCAGTACAGTGCTAAGGTCTGCCCGTTCGCATATCTTTTGTTGTTGTTGAACCAGCTCAGACCTATAAAGAGCAGCAGGCACCAGATCGACTCATAAAGGAAAGTAGGGTGTACCCTGACACCGTCGACCATGATACCCCAAGGAAGATCTGTAGGGCCGCCGTGAGCTTCGCCGTTGAAGAAATTGCCCCATCTGCCGATGGACTGTGCCAGAGCCACTGTAGGTATGAAAAGGTCACTCACATTGAGAGGGTCGATACCTTTGCGTCTGCATATCACTATTACCGTAAGGACACCGAATATAAGTCCTCCGTGGATGGCCAGGCCTCCGCTTCGTATATCCAGCATTGAGGACAGGGTTTTATAATAGTCAAGGTTGAAGAGCACGTAATATAACCTGGCACCTATTACGCCGATAGGGAGCATCCAGATGGCGATGTCGAGAACGTCCTCATCCGTGATGCCGTGGCGGGGAGCTCTTTTGCACGACAGAAGCACGGCAGTCAGCATTCCGCATGCTATGAGTATGCCGTACCACCTGATGTCTATACCGAATATTGTGAAAGCTATCGGGTCGGGATGTCCCATTCTTTTACCTCCATAACTGTGCCTTTTGGCTTACAAATACAGAACACTTGAATAGTATAACATAATTTCCAAAAAATTGTTGACAAGCCCCATACCTTTTGTTACTATAATCAAGCGCGATAAAAAATGCATATGTACGGCGGCGTAGCTTAGCTGGCTAGAGCGTCCGGTTCATACCCGGAAGGTCACTGGTTCAAGTCCAGTCGCCGCTACCAGATGTGGGATCATAGCTCAGCTGGGAGAGCACCTGCCTTACAAGCAGGGGGTCATAGGTTCGAGCCCTATTGGTCCCACCATTTCGCGGCCGGGTAGTTCAGCTGGTTAGAATGCCAGCCTGTCACGCTGGAGGTCGACGGTTCGAGCCCGTTCCCGGTCGCCACTTGTTTATAGAAGTGTCGCAGACACGAAGCTATTTCAGCGATAGACGAGGAACGACGAGCGAGCGGTGAGGGAACATACTTGAGTATGTGACCGAACCCGAGCGAAGTCAGTGGCGAAGTATAGCGCTGAAAGAGCAAGTGTGGTGGGTGTCGTCAAGTGGTTAAGACCCTGGGTTGTGGCTCCAGTATTCGTGGGTTCGAATCCCACCATCCACCCCAAATTCTTATTTGACACAGCACGGAATTGTGCTACAATATCACTGCAATACTGATGGGGTATAGCCAAGCGGTAAGGCAACGGATTCTGATTCCGTCATTCGTAGGTTCGAATCCTACTACCCTAGCCAAGATAAGGAGGGACTCTGATGAGTCCCTCATCTGTAGGGCGACATAGCCAAGTGGTAAGGCAGAGGTCTGCAAAACCTTCACCCCCGGTTCAAATCCGGGTGTCGCCTCCAGCTATAAAAAGACTGCTTATGCGGTCTTTTTCTTTTATCAACATTTTTATCGCGAATAGTATATAATAAACCATACTATTTCATAATGGCAGAGAGGTTTTCAATTCGATGAGAAAAACAACAAACAGCCGTATGTTTAAAAGGGTAGCTGCGCTGATGGCAGTGCTGATGATGCTCGTATCTTTTACAGCTCTGATGAGCGGCTGCAGAAGCGGCGTAAACGGAGAAGTTTATGTCTACTGCTACGGAGATTATTTTGATCCTATGCTGCTGGAGGATTTCGAGGCAGAGACGGGTATCAGAGTCATCCCTGACTATTACGATACAGCAGAAGAGATGTATACGGTCCTTGAGAACAATGCTACTACTTATGACTGTGTATGCACGTCTGATTACATGATAGAGCGCATGATCGATAATGACATGCTGGCTGAGCTCGACACCGGTAACATTCCTGATCTCAGCAATATCGCTGATGTATACATGAAGAAGTCGGAATCTTTTGACCCGGGCAACAAGTACTCTGTGCCTTACCAGCTGGGTATTGCCGGGATCCTCTACAATGCAAAAATGACAGAGGGTGTTGAGATCGACTCGTGGGACGACCTCTGGAACGAAAAGTTCAAGGACAGTCTGGTTATGCCTGACAGCGTTCGCGATGCCTTCATGATAGGACTCAAGAAGCTTGGATATTCAGAGAATTCTACGAGCGAAGAGGAGATAAAGGCAGCTGCAGATGAGCTTATAAGGCAGAAGCCACTGGTATATAAGTATGCAAACGATTCGGCACGCGATCTTCTGGCAAACGGATCTGCAGCGGTAGGCGTAGTCTGGAACGGCGAATACATCTATACCAAGGAACTGAACGAAGACGTTGAATTCGTCATCCCTAAAGAGGGCTCGGAGTTCTTCATTGACTCGTGGGTGATACCTAAGGACGCGGTCAATAAAGAAAAAGCCGAGGCATGGATAAACTTCCTTTGCAAGGCTGAAGTGGCTGCTAAGAATTTCGATTACCTCTACTACACGACACCTAACGAGGCTGCTCTGGAGCTGATCGATGAGGAATACCTGAGCGAAAAGTCTGTATTCCCTGATGAAGAGACGATCGCGCGCTGTGAGTCTCTCGTAACACTCGATCCGGACACAACAAAGCTATACAGTGATTACTGGAAAAAAGTAAAATCTGAATAGTGAAACTAAAAAAGACGCCTTCGCGGTTCATCCGCGAAGGCGTTATTCTTTTGCTACTTTATCTTGAATCTTCCGGTCTTTGCGATCTTTTCGTTCTTGCCGCTCTTATCAGTCTTGTCTTTCTTTTCTGTTTTTTTGCTCTTCTCTTCAGCAGGTTTGTCAGGCTCCCCTGATTCAGGATATTTTTCTGCAGGAGGCTTGATCTTCGGTATGGCATCCAGAGCATCGATGTACTTTGTGCGGTCTCTCTCATATGCCTTAAGATATCTGTCGTTGTTGGAGTGATGCAGCTCATGTACATATGAGTGCTCATTTCCGAAGATATCAGCATTTTTGCTTTCCATGATATAGATGGCAAGATCACTGCATTTATCCGAGATGTGCTCTACATTCGTGAGTATCGACTGGTAGAAGATACCGTTTATAGGATCGCACAGTCTGTTGACCATCCTGTAGATATGCCTTCCGTTCAGATCTTCAACCAGATCGTCAATAACTTCCTCAAGCGGCTCAACATCTGCAGCGAGCACTGAATTCTTTTCCCTATAAGCGCGTGATGTTATATCAAGGATCTCATAAATGGCATCGAATGCGATTCGAAGCTCCTGAAGAGCTGTGTCGGAGAATTCCTTATTCTCGCTCCTAAGAGCGCTGACTTCATTGGCTATATTGACAGCAAGGTCGCCGATGCGCTCGTAACATATAAGTGATTTGAGTACTATGTTCTGGCGATTGTTGTCTATTTCCCTTGTAACATATGGTGAAAGGGATACCACATATTTATTTGTCGCGTCGGTCATTCTGTCGAGAAGGTTTTCACGTGTCTCGATTCGACCTGATCGCTTTGGATCGAAATTATATATCTGCTGTACCGCTGCATCGTAGTTGTGTGCAGCGATTTCGCTCATTTCTATAACAACTCTTTCTGCCTGGTCAAGTGCGAGAGCAGGAGAGGTAAAGAGACGCTCGTCGAGAGCATCGAGTGCAGCAATAGCATTCTTGTCTTCTTCCTCCATTGGTTCGTCCGGAGCAAGCTTGTAAGCGATGGATTCAAATACCCTGGTCAGAGGCAGCAGCACTACAGCAGGGACAAGTCTGAAGAATCCGTGGATGTTAGCTACTCCGCCTGAGTTAAGTGTTGCATTCCAGAACTCATTATTCAGGATACCTGTACTGCGTCCAATAAAGACAAGCAGGAAGCAAAGGATCGCGGCAAACACGTTGTAGATGACGTGAACCATGGCGGTGCGTCTCTGGACCGGCTTGGCGCCTATGCGGCTTACAAGATAAGTCGTGAGGCAGTCGCCGATGTTGACGCCGATGATGACAGCGAATACTGCACCGAATGATACGCCCACAGAGCTGGCAATCGACTGTATGATACCAACAACCGCAGATGAGCTCTGTACTATGCCGGTAACAAAAATACCGGAGAGGAATCCGAGCGCGTAGTTGTTTGAGAATGCTGTCAGGAGGTGGCTCAGTGATTCACCGAAGCCCGACACAACATCGCTCATGTAAATAAGGCCCATAAAGAGTATTCCGAATCCGCACGCAACGTTGCCCGCAGTTTTGTAACTGCCGGACTTCAGGAACATTATGAACACGATTCCTATCGTAAGGGCGAGAGGGGCCAGGTTGTCTGCCTTAAAGAAGTAAAGAGGGCTGTCCATCCCGGAGCTGACATCCATGAGCCTTATGATCTGAGCTGTGATGGCGGTTCCTACGTTAGCTCCGAGAACTATGCCTACAGATTGATGGAAGGTGAGGAACCCGGCTCCGACCAGGCCTACAGTGATCACTATGGTCGCCGTTGAACTCTGGATTATGCATGCGACCAGCATGCCGAGGATAAAACCCATTACAGGCCTGTTTGTTACTTTGGCGAGAGCGGCTTGCATTGCACCGCCTGATGAACTCTTGAGACCGTCGCCCATGACCCTCATGCCGTAGAGGAACATCGCGAGTCCGCCCAGAAAAGCAATTACGCTGTAAAAAATCTCCATTAAATCATTAATCCTCCAAAGTTATGAAAGCGAAAACGTATTTACGTTCCCAATCTTCCCCATCTATATTATATTGAACGATTCTGTCAAAAATCAATTAAGCACAACAATAAAGTAAGTAAAATCTCTGTTGACATATTCCTACCAAGAGAGTAGGATTTGTCTGTGCGTTCCGCACACCCGTGCGGTATAGAAAACGAAAGAAAGGGGAACTTCAGATATGATGGTATCGACCAAGGGCAGATATGCTCTGACTGTAATGGTTGATCTGGCGCGCAAAGGAGAAGACGGATACGTCTCGCTTTCAGATATAGCTGAGAGCGAGAAACTCTCCATGAAGTATCTTGAAAGCATTATCGCCATTCTGAATAAGGGCGGCATGCTCAAGAGCCTCAGAGGCAAAAACGGCGGATACAAGCTGGCGCGCGATCCTAAAGACTATACTATCAACGAGATCCTTCTGCTGACAGAGGGGACTCTGGCGCCGGTCAACTGCATAATGCAGGAGGGTGTCCAGTGCGATAAAGCTGCAACATGCAGCACGCTCCCGCTCTGGGCAGGGCTTGACAAGGTGATAGAAAACTACCTGAAGGGAATCACCCTTGAAGACATAATAACCGGAAACCGTAAAAAGATGCTCGGCGATTACTGCGTAAGCTGTGAGCCGGCAGAATAAATATCCAGGAGGAACTATTAATGAGAGTTTATGCTGACAATGCCGCAACAACATATCTCAGCAAGGCGGCAAGAGACAAGCTCATTCAGTGTCTCGATGAGTTTAACGGCAATCCTAACAGCCTTCACAGCGATGGCCAGCGTACGCAGGAAGCGCTCGATGAAGCAAGAGAGATAGTCGCAAAATGCATCAACGCTGCAAAGCCTAACGAGATATACTTCACTTCGGGCGGATCCGAAGCAGACAACCAGGCGCTGCTCTCCGCAGCAAGAGGCCTGAAGGCAAAGGGCAAAAAGCACCTTATTACACTTAACATCGAGCATCACGCAATACTTCACACAATGCGCAAACTCGAAGGCGAAGGATTCGAGGTAACATACCTTGCTCCGAAGTCAAACGGCATAGTCGATGTAAAGGATGTTGAAGATGCCATAAGAGATGATACGGCGCTGGTAAGCATTATGTTTGCTAACAACGAGATGGGAGCAATACAGCCTATTCCTGAGATAGGTGCGCTCTGCAGGGAAAAGAAGGTGCTCTTCCATACAGACTCCGTGCAGGCGGCTGCTCATCTGCCTATAGATGTACAGGCGATGAATATAGACATGCTCTCAATGTCGGGCCACAAATTCCACGGTCCTAAGGGCGTCGGAATACTATATGCCCGTAACGGTATCAGGCTCGTGAATGTCATCGAAGGCGGAGCTCAGGAGAGAGGAAAGCGCGCCGGTACGGTCAATGTGCCGGGAATCGCTGCCATGGCTGTTGCACTTAAGGAAGGCTGCGACAACATGGAAGAGAATATGAGCAAGGTAAGAGCGCTCAGAGACAGACTCATTGAGGGCCTCAAGGATATCCCTTACTCGCAGCTCAACGGAGATCCGGTAAAGAGACTGCCGGGCAATGTAAACTGGTCGTTCGAAGGCGTTGAGGGAGAGAGCCTGCTTCTTCACCTCGACATGTACGGAATCGAATGCTCGTCCGGAAGCGCATGCACCAGCGAATCGCTCGATCCATCGCATGTTCTGCTAGGTATGGGAGTGCCTATCGAAGCAGCTCACGGATCGCTGAGATTCAGCCTTGATATAGACAATACCGAAGAACAGATCGACTACATAATTGAAAAAGTACATCAGGTAATAGAGCTTTACAGAGGCATGTCGCCATACTGGGAAGATCTGCTTACCGGCAAGAGAGAACACTGCATACCGGAATTCTGGAACAAATAGGAGGAATGAAAAAATGTCACTGTATACAGATAAAGTAATGGATCACTTTGAGCACCCGCGCAATGTTGGTGTCATCGAGGATGCAGACGGAGTAGGAGAAGTCGGAAATCCTGTCTGCGGAGACATCATGAAGATGTATCTCAAGATAGAAGACGATAAGATTGCAGACGTAAAGTTCAAGACTTTCGGATGCGGAAGCGCTATCGCAACAAGCTCAATGGCAACAGAACTCATAAAGGGAAAGAGCCTCGACGAGGCGCTTGAGCTCACTAACAAGGCTGTCGTAGATGCGCTCGACGGACTTCCGGCCAGAAAGATCCACTGCTCAGTTCTGGCAGAGGATGCCATCAAGGCAGCGCTCGTAGACTATTACACAAGAAGCGGCAGGGAAATGCCTGAGGTCCTGATTGGATTTGAGCCGCACGAGGACTGATAATAATTCACTAAATCTATAAAAAAGTTAACAATTATGGTGTATAATAATTTTGGCAGTTTGAGCTAATCAAGCTGCCAAAATTTCAATGTTGGCTGGAGATCAATTTTAAATGACTGAAAAAAGAATAATGAAGCTTGCCTCAAGGGGCAAGAGGTTCGGAGCGGCAGTCATCGATGCCGTTGTTCCGATCATTAGTTACCTGTTGTATTCGGCTGTAATGGCAGCAAACGGTATCAGGGTTCCGTATCCGGGATTCGGTTATGGCAACGAATTCGGCTACGGCTATGGTTACGGTTACGGTTATGGATATGGTTATGACATCGGAAGGAACCATCTGAATGGAGCGTCAGCAGCAATTATGGTGGTGGTTTTCATCATTCTGCTTGCGTATATAGTTCTGGAGTTTATCCTCTTTGCGAAGGGAAAGTCCATAGGCAAGGCCATCCTGGGAATGCAGGTTGTATCGAGCACAGACGGAAAGCCTTTCAGATTCTGGAAGATGCTGTTCAGGGAATGCTTCGTAAAGAGCGCATCCGGGTCAGTCTTTGGCCTTGGGTACATATGGGTGCTTCTTGACGAGAAGAACCGGGGCTGGCATGACAAGATCCTCGACTCATATGTGGTCGACCTGAAAGAATCCGAGCGGATCAATTACAGGAGACATCTCGAGAAAGCGCGCGCAGCAGCTTCGCAGGTCGAATCTGTTCCGGAAACAGTGACTGAGCAAGCGGAACCTGTGATCGAGCAAGCGGAACCTGTAATCGAGCAAGTGGAACCTGTGATCGAGCAGCAGGAAGCTGTGATCGAGGCAGTGGAACCTGAAGTCGAAGTGATACCTGTAGCTGAAGAAAACGCTACAATGGACAGCATTGACGGTCAGGCCGATGAAACCGACGAAAAGAACCTAGAAGAATAATACAGAAAGACTTACTTAGACATGAAAAAGACAGGCAGGATTGTATCAAACGACAACCTTGTTCGCGATATACACAAGATGACATTCGACATGGGAGAGTGCGACTTCAAGCTCCCGGGTCAATATGCTATGATAGAAGCGGGTGGAGTTCGCAGACCTTATCAGGTGTGTGACTTTGACAGCAACAGATTCACTGTCGTGTTTCCCGCAGACGGAAAAGAGAGCAAGGTACTTGCGTCGCTTAAACCCGGCGATGAGGTCATTGTCACAATGGGGCTCGGAAACGGCTTCGACCTTGATGCAATGCCTGATGAGGTGCTTCTGGTTGCGGATGACCTGGGTATTCCTGAAATGCTCGGACTGTCCCGCGCCCTTTTGGTGCGCGGCATAGGCTGCAAGCTTATTCTCAGTTATCCGAGCAAGAAAGACATATACATGCTTGAGTCATTCAGACATCTTGTAAACGAGATAGAAGTACTGACACTCGACGGCAGCAACGGCAGAGAAGGTACAGCTTCGGATGCAGTAAGAAACGCGCCGTACATCTGTGCCGGTGGTTCGCTCAGCATGCTTAAATCTTTAGCAAACAAGGCGCCGGAAGGTCAGTTCAGCATGAGCAGCACTATACTTGCTGAATCGGCAGATTACGATGACTGCTATATTGACACAACGGAAGGCAGGCTCAATTGCAGCGATGCCGGTCCGGTATTCGACAAGAATATAATCAGGTGGGATCTGATCGCCTGATATCATAAACTACAGAGAGGTATTGCTGATGTACGCATTGACGGCAAAGGGAATGAAATACATGGATCAGTACGCTTCGCAGGCCGGACTCCCGGGCGTTGTTCTTATGGAGAACGCAGCAAGGGGAGTTGCTGATGAAGTGGCTGAAAGAATCCCGGACAAGTCGTCAAAGATACTTGTCTTAGCCGGACATGGCAACAACGGCGGGGATGCAGTAGCTGCGGCCAGATGGCTTGCCCAAAAGGGCTATACGGGCGTCAGCGTATATTTTGCCGGAAAAATAGATAAAGCCGGTGATGAGCTCAAACGCCAGATGAGCATACTCGTCAACTCCCACAGAGACGTAAGGATCTCGGGACTCAGGGGCGTGGAACGCAATATCCTCAATGCAAGATATGACTGCATAATCGACGGCATCTTCGGCATCGGCCTTAACAAGGTCCTTAGCGATGATGATATAAGGCTTGTAAAATACATTAACTCCAAATCGGGTTATAAGGTCGCTATCGATATACCTTCAGGGCTCAATGCCACAAGCGGACTCATTATGGGAGAGGCCATCAGGGCAGATCTCACAGTCACCTTCGGCAGCTACAAAACGGGCATGTTCTTCGGAGCAGGCAGAGAGTGCTGCGGCGAGGTGAAAGTCGTAGACATAGGCCTGATGAATGATGCATACGACAATGTGAATGACAAACTCGAGGTGCTCGACAGCAGCTTCCTCGACAGAACGATCGGAAAGGCGCTTGCACCGCGCGCAGAGAACGGCCACAAAGGCACATTCGGAACAGTCGGACTTGTCATAAGCTCTAACGGAATGCTTGGCGCAGGCATGCTGGCAGCAAGAGCCGCATACAGAACAGGCTGCGGATTGGTGAAGATCTTCTGCCCGTCAAAATATACCGGATTCTTCAACGTTTCCATACCTGAAGCTGTCGCGGTGCCATACAAGCCTGACGATGTGCTGGGAGCCTTCGAAGGCTTTAAAGACAGCGTGGATGTCATCCTCATTGGACCGGGTCTTAAGGAAGACTCGGTGGGCAGACTGCTGGTAAAGCAGATACTTGCCGGAAACAAGCCGGCAGTATTTGATGCAGGAGCGCTCAACCTCATCGCAAAAAATCTGAAATCGCTGCGCAAAAGAAAATGCCAGTGCGTCATCACACCGCATCTGGGCGAGATGGCGAGATTATGCGGAGAGGACATCAATATAGTTGCAAGAAGCAGAATAGGTTATACACGCAAGTTCTCAGAGAAATTTGAAGTGAGCATGGTGGTCAAGTCAGACGTATCACTCATCGCTCTAAGGGATGCAGGCAGCGGACAAAAACTATACCTCAATACCGTGGGAAACTCGGGCCTTGCGACTGCCGGTTCGGGTGATGTTCTGGCAGGAGTAATCGCATCGCTCATAGCCCAGGGCAACACGCTCGATACGAGCCTTATGTACGGAGTGATGATACACGGGAAAGCGGCTGAGAAGTTTGCGCAGGACGGCGACTCAAGGCGTAAAATGATGGCCGGAGATATTATTGACAATCTCTTCTAAGAGTAGTACAATCACTTCGTTGCGGTCATGAGCCGTAAAATTCCATGACGAACGGAGGTGAGACAAGAAAATGGCACAGGTAATAGTAAGAGAAAACGAGAGCCTGGAGAGTGCTCTTAAGAGATTTAAGAGATCTTGCGCTCGCGATGGCGTCATGGCTGAGCTGCGTAAGAGAGAGCACTACGAGAAGCCAAGCGTAAGACGTAAAAAGAAGTCTGAGGCTGCCCGTAAGAAAGCTCGTAAGTATTAATAGCAAAACGGAGATGCGAACCAGCTTTTACCGGTTCGCATTTTTTCTTAACAATATGAAAAAGGAGATAAGTAATGGGTCTTAAGGAACAGCTGATGCAGGACTATAAGGATGCTATGAAGAATGCCGATGTCCTGAAGAAAAACACAGTTAATATGGTAAGAGCTGCGATCAAGCAGTACGAAGTCGACCAGAGAGTGACTCTCGAGGATGATGCCGACATCGTAAAGATCATCAAGAAGCAGGTCAAGATGAGAACTGACGCTCTCGCTGACTTCGCAAAGGCCGGCAGAGATGATATGGTAGAGGGCTATAAGAAGGAAATCGAGGTCCTCAAGGCTTATCTCCCTGAAGAGATGGGCGAAGAGGAGATCAAAGCCAAGGTAAAGGAAATAGCCGAAAAGCTGGGCGTTGAAGCCAATATGAAGAGCATGGGCGTACTGATGAAGAACGCAATGGCTGAACTCAAGGACAAGGCAGACGGATCTGCTGTCAACAAGGCTGTAAAGGAATTCCTCAGCGGTAAATAAAAAGGACTATATGGACTACAAACTTAACATACCTGAAGAGATCAACATACAGGGACTCTTTGGCAACTATGATGCCAACATCCGCTCTGTAGAGAAATTTACCGGCACGGACATGTCTCTGCGTGACAGCGTGCTTACTATCAGGGGCAGAGACCCCGAGCTTGCTGCGCGAATAATTGCCAGACTTATCGAGGCACTTAACGTTGAGCCGGAAATCGATCCACAGAAACTCAACTATCTCATCGAGATGGAAGCCGGTGGAAAGAGTTTCGATGAGCAGAAGGCGTCGCGCGACATAATCTGCTATACGCATACCGGAAGACCTCTCAAACCAAAAACTCAGGCGCAGAAGGATTATGTGGACAACATCCGTGCCGTAGATATGGTTTTCGGTATTGGACCGGCAGGAACAGGAAAGACCTATCTGGCCTGTGCCATGGCGATAAACGCGTATAAAAACAAAGAAGTGGAAAGGATCATTCTTACAAGACCTGCGGTGGAAGCAGGTGAGCGACTCGGATTCCTTCCGGGCGATATGCAGGAGAAGGTAGATCCTTACCTCAGACCGCTGTATGACGCTCTTTATGATGTTCTTGGCATCGAAGCAGCTGCAAGGCTCAGAGAGAAGGGTGTAATAGAGGTGGTGCCTCTGGCTTACATGAGAGGCCGTACCCTCGATAACGCGTTCATAATCCTCGACGAGGCACAGAACACCACCCGTGAGCAGATGAAGATGTTCCTGACAAGAATGGGCTTCAACTCAAAGGTTGTCGTGACGGGAGACATCACTCAGATCGACCTTCCGAGCGGCACTGTATCAGGCCTCAAGGAGGCACGCAAGGTGCTGAGCGGTGTTGAAGGAATCAGATTCAATACATTCACTGAAGTAGACGTAGTCAGACATGAGCTGGTGAAGCGCATAATAAGGGCTTACGACTCATACGATAATAAAAACAAGGTGAGAACCAATACCTCTAAAGGCAACAAGGTCAGTGAAAGGTGATATATGCACGTAATTTTCAGCGATGAATTCGATAAGTTAACGCCCGAGATGTGGAACCTCATGGAGAGGGCGGCAGACATTGCTCTCAGAACTGAGTTCAGCGAACTTGAGAGTGTTGAGCTCGGCAATGAACCGGAACTCGGCGTTACAGTAGTGGATGACGATGAGATTCTCGAGCTCAACCGCGAATACAGGGAGAAGGACAGCGTGACAGATGTGCTGAGCTTTCCGCAGTTTGAGGGTCATGACGATCTTCTCGAAGATCTTCTTGACGATGAGGCAGAGACGCTCATAGGTGATGTGGTGATTTGCTATGAGCAGGCTCAAAGACAAGCTGAAGAATACGGAACAGGGCTGACGCGCGAAATGCTTTATCTGTTTGTGCACAGCGTGATGCATCTCTTCGGATATGACCACATGGATGAAGAGGAAAAAGCAGTTATGCGTGCACGTGAAGAAGAAGTGCTGTCGGCAATAGGAGTCAATAGAAAAAAGTGAAATCAGGATTTATTGGAATAGCAGGCAGACCGAATGTAGGCAAGTCCACATTGATGAACAAAATGCTGGGCGAAAAGATAGCGATCACATCGGCCAAGCCTCAAACAACATTAAACAGAATAACAGGTATCTATACCGATCTGGAATACGATAACGGCGAAGGGCTTCAGATGGTTTTCCTTGATACACCGGGAATACACAAGCCTCACAACAAGCTCGGCTCAGCCATAAATGAAACAGCCGTCAACACTCTCAGCAGTGTTGACGTTATTTTGCTTATTGTGGATGGAACTCTGGACTTCGGCAAAGGGGATGAAGCCATACTCAAACTGCTTGGCAACACTTCTGCGCCTAAATTGCTGGCTATCAATAAGACGGATCTTATAGGACCGGAGAAATATCTGGAGCTCTATAACACTTATGATAAGACAGGCCTTTTTGATGATATCTACGGCGTGTCAGCTCTTAAGGGAGATAACATCGACATGCTTCGTGAAAGGCTTGCAGGTTACATGAGTGAAGGACCGATGTACTATCCGGACGACATCGCAACAGACGATCCTGTAAGGTTTATAGTCAGCGAGATAATACGCGAAAAGCTCATGAACTATCTCGATGACGAAGTGCCGCATGGTGTTTTTGTTGAAATAGAGTCATTCAAGGAACCCGAAGATACGCGTTCTGCCGTGGAGATATCTGCTGTCATTTACTGTGAGAAGAAATCGCATAAGGGAATCATAATAGGTAAGGGCGGCAGCAAGCTCAAAGGCGTCGGTAAAGCAGCGCGCCTCGAAATAGAGGACCTTCTCGGATGCAAAGTATTCCTGAGCCTGTTCGTAAAGGTAAAGGAAGGCTGGCGAGACTCCGAACGCACGATCCGCAACTGGGGCTATAAGGATGAATAGATAAAAGGCGGTAAAGAGGCCGCCCGGAGCGTGGAGTGATTATTAACACAGAGGGTATTGTTTTAAGGCAACGCAAGATCGCGAATAACAGGCGAATGATCGTGCTTTTTACGAAGCAGTACGGAAAGCTGTCTGCCGGGACATCAGTAAACGAGAAGTCCCGCAGCAAGGCGGCGCTGGCGCTTCGTCCTTTTACGTATGCGGAATACGATATTTTCAAGGGCAGGGAAGCATACAGCATCAACTCTGCGCAGGTAAATAAGAGCTTTTACTCCATAGGAGAGGATATTGACCGCTTCATGAATGCCTCGGCATTCATCGAATACCTCGACAAGGTGCTCGAGGATGGAGTCCCTGCGCCGAGGATGTTCGATCTGAGTCTGGAGTTCCTGCAGTCTGTTTCGGAATGCAGAACGGGCACAGATACACTGCTGTATGCATTTATTGTCAAAACCCTCAGGATGCTTGGCGTAGCACCCGAACTAAGCTGCTGCGTTAATTGCGGTAAAGCACCTGAAAAGTTCGGTGCGGGTTACAAGATGTTTTCCGTTTCGGGTGGAGGAATCATCTGCCCGGAGTGCGCCGCAGAGGAGAAAAGAGAACCCGATTCATTGATTTACAGGCCTGATTTCGATATAATCGATATGTTGAGGTATTTTGATTCAAAGCCTCTAAAGACGTTTGAAAAAGTAGACCTCAAGCCCGTAGTGCGCGATAAGGTCAGGGAGATATTGTATGAGTACACAGACCGGTATCTGGGTGTAGATGTGCTCAACTCAACCAGAGGATTGGAGGTAACATAATGGAAATCACATTGGAAAAAATCGAACTTGTTAAGGACAGAACAGGTTCAACATACGCTGAGGCAAAGGCCGCTCTCGAAGCTGCTGAAGGCAGTGTTGTGGATGCAATTATCGCTCTCGAAGAAGAAATGAACAAAGAGCACGATAAGGTAGACGGAACAAGCCTCAAGGACAGCCCGCTCTTTGCAAAACTCAAGGAGATCGTAGATAAGGGTAATGTTTCGAGAATACTCGTAAGCAAAGGCGAAAAGACTATCGTGAACTTCCCTGTCACAGCCGGAGTCATCGGAGCAGTTCTGGTTCCGTGGGGAGCGATCCTCGGCATAGTTGCAGCAATGGGCACACAGTGCAGTATCGACTTTGTTGATGACAAAGGAAATGTCGTCGATATCGACGGAAAGGTGATCGGCTTTTATGACAAGGCAAGAGGCGCTGTTGTAAAGGGAATGGACAAGGCTCAGGAGGCTATCACAAAGGATACACTCGACGAGCTCATGAATACCATCGACAGCTTCGCCAGGAAGGCCGGAAAGACAGTCAAGGAGCTTATCAAAGACGCTTCCGAGGCTTACAAGCAGAGCGATGCAGAAGACATCATCGAAGAAGAATTCAAGGACGAGGAGCTTTAATATATGCCAATTGATAAAAAAGACATACCTGTAACCGACAGAGCCGTAACCATGGAGAAGATAATTGCTCTCTGCAAAAACAGAGGCTACATCTTCCCGGGATCAGAAATATACGGCGGACTGGCTAACACCTGGGACTTTGGTCCTCTGGGCGTGGAGTTTAAAAATAACATCAAAGATGCGTGGAGACAGAAGTTTGTAAGAGAGTCCAAACTCAACGTAGGACTCGACGCTGCGATCCTGATGAACCCTCAGACATGGGTAGCTTCAGGTCACGTCGGCGGTTTCAGCGATCCGCTCATCGACTGCAGATCGTGCAAGACACGCTACAGAGCTGACCAGCTCATCGAAGACTGGTACAAAGAGAACGAGCCTGATGAGGAAGTGGTAGTTGACGGATGGTCCAGAGAGGCGATGGAAAGTTTCATCACCGACAAGGCCATCAAGTGCCCAAACTGCGGAAAGAGCGACTTCACCGGCATCAGACAGTTCAACCTGATGTTTAAGACATTCCAGGGAGTTACCGAAGACTCGAAGTCTGAGATCTATATGAGGCCTGAGACGGCACAGGGTATCTTTGTTAATTTCAAAAATGTTCAGAGAACAGCTCGCAAAAAAATACCGTTTGGTATCGCACAGGTCGGAAAATCTTTCAGAAACGAGATCACACCGGGCAACTTCATATTCAGAGTAAGAGAATTCGAGCAGATGGAGCTTGAGTTCTTCTGCAAGCCGGGTACAGAACTTGAGTGGTTTGATTACTGGAAGAAGTACTGCCTCGACTTCCTCAAAAATCTGGGACTGAAACCTGAATACACCAGATTCAGAGATCATTCCCCTGAGGAACTCTCGCATTACAGCAATGCTACAACCGACATCGAGTATCTGTTCCCGTTTGGCTGGGGAGAGATCTGGGGTGTGGCATCGCGTACAGACTACGATCTTATGGCTCACCAGACTCACTCAGGAGAAGACATGAGCTACCTCGATCCTGAGACTAACGAGAGATATGTACCGTACTGCATCGAGCCGTCGGTAGGTGTTGAAAGACTTGTTCTGGCGTATCTGGTAGATGCGTACGACGAAGAAGTGCTTACTGACGCCAAGGGAAAAGAGGACGTGAGAACGGTTATGAGACTGCATCCGGCACTCGCGCCTTATAAGGCAGCTGTGCTTCCGCTTTCAAAGAAGCTCGAAGATGTTGCCCGCCCTGTATACGATGAGCTCTGCAAGTACTTTATGGTAGAGTACGATGCAGCCGGATCCATCGGAAAGCGCTATAGAAGAGAAGATGAGATCGGTACACCGTTCTGCATCTGCGTTGACTTCGACACTGCTGAAGACGGTTCTGTAACCATTAGAGACCGCGATACGATGGAGCAGGTGAGAATACCAATTAACGAAGTAAAAGGCTATATAGAGGAAAGACTTCGTTTTTAATAAATTCTTGAAAAAAGGATAAAAAAGGATAAAGGAGAAAAAGCCAATGGCAAAATACGTTTACTCATTCAATGAAGGCACCAAGGACATGAGAGCTCTGCTCGGAGGCAAGGGTGCAAACCTCGCTGAGATGACAAACATCGGTCTTCCGGTACCTTTCGGATTCACCATCACTACTGATGTGTGCAGAAAGTACACTGAGGACGGCGGAGTCCTCGCTCAGGAAGTGATCGATGAAGTATGGGAGCACATCGCTGAGCTCGAAGAAGTGATGGGCAAAAAGTTCGGTGACAACGAGAATCCACTGCTCGTTTCGGTAAGATCCGGAGCACCTATCTCGATGCCGGGCATGATGGACACCATCCTCAACCTCGGACTCAATGACGTCGCTGTTGAGGGCCTTGCAAAGAAGACCGGTAATGCCAGATTTGCATACGACAGCTACAGAAGATTCATGCAGATGTTCGGAGACGTTGTGCTTGAGATCAAGAAGTCCAACTTCGACGCTGTATTTGAAGGACAGAAAAAGAAAGCCGGCGTTGAATTTGACGTTCAGCTGACAACAGATGATCTTAAGGAAGTTATCGAAGGCTATAAGGAAGTAGTCAAGAGAGAGCTCGGAAGAGAATTCCCACAGGAGCCTAAGGATCAACTCCTCGAAGCTATCAAGGCTGTATTCAGATCATGGAACAACGACAGAGCTATCCTGTACAGAAAGATGTACGGCATTTCCGATTCTCTCGGAACAGCTGTAAACGTACAGTCCATGGTATTTGGTAACAGCGGAAACGATTCCGGTACAGGCGTTGCGTTCACAAGAAACCCTGCTACAGGAGAGAACAAGCTGTTCGGAGAATTCCTCGTAAACGCACAGGGCGAAGACGTAGTAGCCGGTATCAGAACTCCGCAGCCGATCTCCGAGATGGCAGACGCTTTCCCAGAGGTTTATGCTCAGTTTGAAAAGATCGCCAACACACTCGAAAACCACTATAAGGACATGCAGGACATGGAGTTTACTGTAGAGGACAGAAAGCTCTTCATGCTGCAGACACGTAATGGTAAGAGAACAGCTGCTGCAGCTGTAAAGGTAGCTGTTGACCTCGTAAAAGAAGGCCTGATCGATAAGGACACTGCTGTTATGAGAGTAGAGCCTGATCAGATCAACCAGCTGCTCCACCCTGTATTCGACGCTGACGAGCTCAAGAAGGCAACTCCTGTAACAAAGGGACTTCCTGCATCGCCAGGCGCTGCTACAGGTCAGATCGTATTCTCTGCAGATGACGCTGCTGCATTCGCTGCAGATGGCAAGAAGGTCATCCTTGTAAGAGAAGAAACATCACCTGAGGACCTCGCCGGCATGGTTGCTGCTGAAGGTATCCTGACAGCACGCGGAGGAATGACATCGCATGCTGCTGTAGTTGCCAGAGGAATGGGCAAGTGCTGCGTATCCGGCTGCAAGGAGATCACAGTTGATGAGGCTGCAAAGACTCTTACTGTAGGCGGAAAGGTTTACACAGAGGGAGACTACATCTCACTCAATGGTACAGACGGAAACGTTTATACAGAAGCTATCAAGACTCTTGCTCCTGAGCTCTCCGGAGACTTCGGACAGATCATGGAGTGGGCAGATGAAGCAAGGACTCTCAAGGTCAGAACAAATGCTGACAACCCAAGAGATGCTGCTCAGGCTGTAGCATTCGGTGCTGAAGGTATCGGACTCTGCCGTACAGAGCACATGTTCTTCGAGGATGAGAGAATTCCTAAGTTCAGAAGAATGGTACTCGCTGATACAGTAGAGGAGAGAAAGGAAGCTCTCGCGGGTATCCTGCCATATCAGAAAGAGGACTTCAAGAACATCTACAGAGTAATGGGAGACAGGCCTGTAACAATCAGACTGCTTGACCCACCTCTGCATGAGTTCCTGCCTAAGACAGACGAGGATATCAAGCAGCTCTCTGAAGAGTTCGGAATTCCTTACGAGAAGATCGTAAACAAGACTCTCGAACTCCACGAGTTCAACCCAATGCTGGGACACCGTGGCTGCAGACTCGCTATCACATATCCTGAAATCGCTGAGATGCAGGCAGAGGCCATCATCGGAGCTGCTATCGAAGTCAGCAAGGAAGATGGCGTTGAGATCGTTCCTGAAATCATGGTACCGCTGGTAGGCCACGTAAATGAGCTGAAGTATGTTAAGAAGACTATCGTAGAGGTAGCTGACAGACTTATCGCTGAGGCAGGCATCGACATGAAGTACATGGTCGGAACAATGATCGAGATTCCTAGAGCGGCTGTCACAGCTGACGAGATCGCTCAGGAAGCTGAGTTCTTCTCATTCGGTACAAACGACCTCACACAGATGGGATTCGGATTCTCCAGAGACGATACCGGCGCAATCATCAAGGAGTACATTGAGAAGGGCGTATTTGAACAGGATCCATTCCAGTCACTCGACCAGAGCGGCGTTGGCAAGCTCGTAAGAATGGCAGTTGAAGGCGGAAAGAAGACAAGACCGAACATCAAGCTCGGTATCTGCGGAGAGCACGGTGGAGACCCTGCATCCGTTCACTTCTGCCACGAAGTAGGACTCAATTACGTATCCTGCTCGCCGTTCAGAGTCCCTATCGCAAGACTCGCTGCTGCACAGGCTGCAATCGAGGAGAAGAGAGGCTAATAAGCCCATTCGGTAATAAAGAATTAAAGCAAAGGCTGACGCTGATCCGCTGCACAGGGCGGAGGGCGTCAGCTTTTTTGTATATCCGCTGAGCAGACACAATTTTTGCGCATTAAATTGTGATAAAACACAAAAGATTTTTTAAATTATTGTCAAAAAAACAAGATATATTGCTTATTTTGTTGTAAAAATCAAGCAATCTGCTATACTGTAGCAGATAGGAAATACAAAGCAATACATTGTTTTTTATTGAGTACAATTTTGTGCAAGTATATAATTACATCAAAGGAGCTGAACTTACAGATCCTCTGTAAACAGAATTGTTACTGTAATTGGCAGTAAATTGCTTTGCTAAGTTATTAAGGAGGCAATTCAAATGCAAGACTATCTGTTATCTCATCTGTATTGGATAAGTCTGTTTGCTTCTATCTGTGCTCTGATTTTTGCTTACGCTCAGGCAAAAAAGGTCCTGAATTCGGACGAGGGAACAGACAGAATGAAGCAGATTTCGCAGTTTGTGCGTACAGGAGCCAGCGCGTTTCTTAAGCGCCAGTACCGCACAGTAATCATTTTCTTCATATTCATGTTCCTCGTGCTCTGCGGAATGGCAGCAGCTCATAAGCTCACATGGTATGTACCGTTCGCATTCATCACAGGAGGTTTCTTCTCGGGCCTTTCCGGATACATCGGAATGAGCATTGCAACGAGAGCTAATGACCGTACTGCATGCGCGGCACAGCAGAGCCTCAACAGAGGACTCAGAGTAGCGTTCTCAGCAGGCTCGGTTATGGGATTCACTGTAGTAGGACTCGGACTTCTCGACATCTCGCTGTGGTACGCACTGCTCGACCTCGTATTCCACGAATCACTCGAGAACATTACAGCAGCAATGGTCACATTCGGAATGGGCGCTTCTTCGATGGCTCTCTTCGCCCGTGTTGGCGGTGGTATTTTCACAAAGGCTGCCGATGTAGGAGCTGACCTGGTAGGTAAGGTAGAAGCCGGTATCCCTGAAGACGACCCTCGTAACCCTGCTGTTATCGCAGACAACGTAGGAGACAACGTAGGTGACGTTGCCGGAATGGGAGCAGACCTCTATGAATCATATGTAGGATCCATGGTATCCACATGCGCTCTCGGAGCAATCGCATTCTATGCAAGCGGTCTTGGAGTAAAATCCGTTGCTCTGCCTCTCCTGATGGCAGCTGTCGGAGTAGTATTCTCCGTCATCGGATCGTTCTTCGTACAGACAAAAGAAGGCGCAAGCCAGAGGAATCTGCTCGCAGCACTTCGCCGCGGAACAAACTTCTCGGCTATTGCTACAGCTGTATTCTCGTTTATCCTGGTATGGTGGCTCTTCGGCATCGAGTTCTATGGACTTTATCTGGCCATTATTGCAGGACTCGCAGCAGGAGTTCTGATCGGTCTCTGCACAGAGTACTACACTTCGGATACATATAAGCCTACACAGAAGATAGCCGAGTCCTCGCAGACAGGTACCGCAACACTCATCATCAGCGGTCTCGGTACAGGAATGATGTCAACGACTCTTCCGATCCTCATCGTAGGAGCAGCTATCATCATAGCTTATTACTGCTCGGGCCTGTGCCCTGTAGACGTAGCACCATCGAGCATCGGACTTTACGGCATCTCACTCGCAGCTGTCGGAATGCTTTCAACGCTCGGTATCACACTTGCAACTGACGCTTACGGCCCTGTAGCTGATAACGCCGGCGGAATTGCTGAAATGGCAGGACTTCCTCCTGAAGTCCGCGAGAGAACAGACGCTCTCGACTCGCTCGGCAACACTACAGCTGCTACAGGTAAGGGCTTTGCTATCGGCTCCGCAGGAATGACTGCTCTGGCTCTGATCGCTAACTTCAAAGAGAAGCTGCTGGTTTATATGCCGGATGGACAGGATCTGCAGCTCAACCTGCTCGACCCTAAGGTTCTGGTAGGACTCTTCATCGGAGCATGCCTGCCGTTCCTCTTCTCGTCACTCACAATGGGTGCTGTAAACAGAGCTGCCCAGAGCGTAGTGCTCGAGGTAAGACGCCAGTTCAAAGAGATCCCTGGACTCATGGAAGGAAAAGCTGATGCTGACTATGCAAGATGCGTAGACCTCTGCTCAAAGGCTTCCCTGAAGGAGATGATACTGCCGGCATGCGTAGGCATCGCAGCACCTATCCTTACAGGTCTGATCCTTGGCGGACTCGGAGTAGTCGGAATGCTTTGCGGCGCTACTGTTTCGGGCTTCATCATGGCTATCTTCATGGCTAACTCGGGCGGTGCCTGGGATAACGCCAAGAAGTACATCGAGGCAGGACACTTTGGCGGAAAGGGCAGCGACAACCACAAGGCGGCTGTTGTCGGCGATACAATCGGCGACCC
The DNA here is from genome assembly GCA_017405845.1 of Mogibacterium sp. GTDB lineage: Bacteria > Bacillota > Clostridia > Peptostreptococcales > Anaerovoracaceae > Crickella. The sequence continues at coordinate 105,706 of JAFQZQ010000040.1, forward strand.
GTTCAAGGATACATCCGGCCCGTCGATCAACATCCTTATCAAGCTGGTATCGATGGTATCGATCGTATTTGCAGGCCTGATTGCTTCGGTAAGCCTTCTCTAAGCTTTTTCCGGCATAACATGTATGATTTAAAAAGCACCCACGCACCGGCGTGGGTGCTTTCGCTTTATGGGGCTATAAGCCCCGTCGAGGGCGCGAAGTGCCCGAGACAAGCAACCACCCGCTATGCGGGTGCGCGGTGAAGGTTAAACCAATAGACTCCCCGTTTGCTACAATGAGAGTGTTCAAGCCTCAGAGTAGAAAG